>CANQPB010000001.1 GCA_947625615.1 uncultured Clostridia bacterium
TGGAGCCGGAAACGTGACTCGAACACGCGACCTGCGCATTACGAATGCGCTGCTCTACCAACTGAGCTATTCCGGCGGATATCCTATATTATATACTTAAAATTCGTCTTTGTCAACAAATAACCGTAAAATTTTTCACCTAAAATTTTTATGGAAATCGACAAAAGTATTTGCATTTTTCTAAAATTGTGCTATAATATACTGTACGTTGTAATTCGGCCGGGATTTTTCGGCCAAAAGCGCTTTTGGCCGCACGGCGGCCCGAGGAAATGAGAAGCGCTCAAAGACCACTTTGAAAGGATTGTTTATATGTTTCAGGAAAACAAAGGCAAACGCTCTCCCCTGCAGATCGCGGGAATAGTCGTCATTTTTATTCTCGCGATACTGATTATTCTCACCTTCGTTCTTTACGGAATGTTTAACGATTCCAATTCAGCCCCCAAGCTTTTCGGCTACCGCGTGAGCGTCGTCCCCAACGACCGCATGGAGCCCAAGGTGCCCGAGGGCGCCGCGGTATTCGTCACCGAGGGAACCGAGCCGGAGCCCAATAACGTAGTCCTCTGCTATATAGGCGATCAGCTCTGCATAATCCGCTTTGTCGGCACCGAGACAAATCCCCAGACCGGCGAGGCGAGCTATCTTGTGAAATACGACAGCGACGGTCCCGACATGATATGGGGGATCTCCCGCGGAGACATCGTCGGCGTGGCCCAGACCTACGATTCCTTCTTCGGCTGGGTGATCCGCTTCGCCTCCTCAAAGGCCGGCATGATGGTTATAGTAATTATCCCCTGCCTGCTCGTGATAATCTACGAGGTTCTGATGCTCGTCTTCCAGCGCGGAGGCTACCGCCGCTCGAAGCAAAAGAGCAGCTCCTCCGAGAGCAAATCCTCCAAGACCTCCCGCAAGAAGATTCCCGAGAGCGTTGAGCCGGTAGTCAAGCGCGTCGGCGGAGGCCCCGACGACGAAGACGTTCCCCCCGAGCGCGACGACATTCACATTCCCGTGGACACCGCCAAGGAGGAGAGATATGTTGAAAAGCAGCTGAGGCGCGCTAACGACAAGCTTTCTTCGGCAATCATGGAGACGAATGTCGCGACCGAGAGCGAGGAGATCAACCTCGGCCCGATAAGCGTTGAGGCCGAGCCGCAGATACCCCGCCCCGAGCTTCAGTTCCGCTCGCAGAACGAGACCGTCGCCGAAAGGCCGGCCGTCACGCCCGCGCCTGCTCCCGCGCCCTCGCCCAAGCCCGAAACATCTTCGGCGCCAAGCGGACTGGGAGACCTGTCGGCTTCGAGAATCGACGAGCTGATAAGGCTTTTGGAAGAAGAAAAGAAACGCCTTGAAGACAAGTAAGAAAACACCGGCCGGACGGCATCAAGCCGCCCGGCCTGATTTTTAAAGGGAGGCAGACATGAGCAGAACCTGGTCTACATTCATTCAGCGGCCCCAAACGCTTTACACGAGCCGCGCCCTGCGGTTTTCCGACGCCCGCTCGGCCGAATGGCTTGCGGCCTTCGGGCTTGAGAATCCTAAAAATATCCTTGAGATTGGTTGCGGGCCGGGAGCGCTCTGCGGCTCGCTGAAAAGGTGGTATCCCGATGCCGCAGTCACAGGGCTTGACCTTGACGCCGGCTTTTTGGATTACGCCCGGGCGCATGTTAAGGGCGTAAGCTTCACCGAGGGGGACATAGCCTCCCTGCCCTTTGAAAGCGGAAGCTTCGACGCCGTTCTTTCGAACACCGTGGCCGAGCATGTCGAGCCCTCGGCATTTTTCGGGGAGCAGCTTCGCGTTCTCAGGCCCGGCGGCGTGTGCGTCGTCATGTCGGTGAGGTATTCCGTTGAGAGAAAGTCGCACTACGCCCTGCGGGAATCGGATCTTGAAAAGGACGTATGGGAGCGCGTATCAAAGAGAATGGCGGAACGCAGCGAAAAATTCGGCGTCTGCCGCTATCCCATGGACGAGGCGGAATATCCAGCGGCGATGGCGAAATTCGGCTTCAGGGATATCTCGGTCGGCTATGTGTTTTTGAGCCTCACGCCCGACGATCCCACGGTCAGCCGGGAGAGCGCCGCTGAGATGATAGAATCCTTTCGCGCAAACGACGTCGATTCGGTTCTCATGCTGAACGATGTCGCGCCGGACACCGTAACCCGCGGCGAGACCGCCGAACTCGTTAGGCAGACGGAGAAAAAATACGCCGAAAGGCTTGCTGCCTACGACAGGGGCGAAAAGCTCTGGGACTGCGCAAACGCGCTGATAATGGTGATGAGGGGAATAAAGTGACAGAAAAAAGCCGGATTTTCATATCCTGCTTTTACTTTTTGTAATATTTATGGATTGTTAGACAAATAGTAGCAGCATCAGCAGTCTGCGGGGCGCTGTTTTATCAGATCTCGGGCATAAAGCCGTCGCCTATGCCTTCGTTGAGGCCGCGCAGAACGCATTCCGAGGTTTCGTAAATTTTCAGGGCGCGGCGGTCAAAGAGACGGAAATCGTGTCCGCCGTTGTCCCACCAGACGGCTGCGGTGCCGTATTCGCGGGCCTTTTCCGTAAAGAATTTCGCCCAGCGGTAGCGGTCGTCGGGGTTGTTCTTGTCGAGCATTCCCATTTCGTCGAACAGAACCGGCACGCCGGAATCGACAAAGCGCTTTTTCAGCTTGTCGAACGCGAAGACGAGCTCGCGCTCGCCGAGCTCGTCGAAATGGGTGACCGCGGGATTCGCCATCAGGCAGAGCTGCACGGGATTGTAGGAATGCACCGAGACGATAAGCTTTTTCGCGGGGTCGTCGGGCAGCCTGAAATGATCTACCCAGGTGTGCTGCGGCGCGGCGGCGTAGGAGGGCACCAGCAGCCAGCGCGAGGCGTTGTTTCCGCCGCTTTGGCGCACGGTGTCCGTAAACACCTGATTGTATTCGTTGATGTGCTCCATCGCCTCAAGGCAGACGGGATCGCGGAATTTAAGATGCCATTCATAGGGGGAGCGGAGCATTCGCGGCTCGTTCATTCCCTGCATGATAAGGCGGTCGCCGTAATCCGAAAACCTGAGCGCTATCTGCCGCCATATCGCGGCAAGGTAGCTTTTGCCGGCCTCGGCGCCCTCGGCGGTGGGCTGAAACATTCTGTCGTCGTGGTGAATGTTCAGGATAACGTACATGCCCTCGTTATAGGCGTAATCGACTACCTCGTTTACGCGATCCATAAATTCCGGGCTGACGGTAAGGTTTTCGTCGGTGTGAAGATGCCACGAAACGGGTATCCTCACCGTTTCGAAACCGAGCGAGTGAAGTCTTTTGAAAATTTCCGGGCGGGTGACGGGGTTTCCCCACGAGGTCTCGCCGCGCGGGGCGTCAAAGGTGTTGCCGAGGTTCCAGCCCAAGCGGAGCTTTCCGGCAAGTTCATAAGGGGTGAATGCGGCGTCTGTCATGTCGGGCCTCACGATATACAATTCAGCGGTCTTATTCCGGCTTCGAGCTCTTTATGTCTTCAAGCGGCGTTTCCAGGCCGGCCATAAGTCCGTCATAGGGCGCCTTGCTGCTTTCAAATATTTCAAGGTTGTTGCGGTCGAAGAGGCCGTAGCTCTCCTCGCCGACGCCGTTTCCGGAGTTGTCCCACCAGCAGCACACTATGCCGAGGCTCTTCGCCTTGGCGATGTAGTATGTGCCCCAATCCTGGCGGTCATAGGGGTTGTTCTTGTTGATGATGCCCATTTCGTCGACGATCACCCCGACGCCCTGCGAGACGTACTTGTTATAGTGCCTCGTCAAAAAGCTGTCGATCTCGTTTTTGCTCGACTGGTCGAAGGTGCGGAAATTGGAATCGGTGCCCATGGCGAGGTTATAGGGAGTATAGGCGTGAACCGAAACCAAAAGCTTCTTTTCGGCGCTGTCCTCGGGGAGCTTAAAGGGATCCTGCAAAGAATATTCCGCCGAGCCGCAGTAGGAGGAGCAGAGCAAAAAGCGGGTCGCGTTCCTGCTGCCCGAAGCGCGCACTACGTCGACAAACTTCTGGTTGCAGGCGTTTATAACTTCAATTGCCTCAAGGCACTGTTTATCGTTGTAGTCTATCCACCATTCAAAATTGGTGCCGGTGAGGCGGGGCTCGTTCATCGACTGGAATATGAGATGCTGGTCGTAGTCCTTGAAGCGGTCGGCTACCTGCGTCCATATCTTTTCGATATAGTTTACCGATTCCTCCTCGTGATCCTTCGTCGGATAGTAGAAATCGTTGTCGTGGTGTGAATTGATGATGACAAACATGTCGTTGTCAAGGCCGTAGTTCACAACCTCCTCGACGCGGTCGAGCCAGTCGGAATCTATGGTATAGTCGGGGGAGCCGGAGGTGTGAAGTCCCCACGAAACGGGCACGCGTATCGTGTTGAAGCCGAGCTCGTGGATCTTATCGATCATCTCTTTGGTCGTCGTCGGCTGGCCCCATGAGGTTTCGCCCTCGGGCGCGTCAAGCGTGTTTCCGAGATTCCAGCCTATTTTCATAAGCTCGGGAAGCTCCTCGACGGAGATGTCCTCAACGCTCGCCTCGGGATCGTTATGACTGTTCTTTGAAATTTCCGCCGACTTGCCGCCGCACGCGCAAAGCGATATCATAACGGCTAAAGCCGTCAGCAGAAAAGCAAACCTTTTCATAGTAAATACCCCCTTCATAGGTTTAGAATATTATAGTATAAATATGAGAGTTTGTCAATAATTTCTGAGGACGGGAAGTGTCTTTACTTATTGCTGTCTATCATCGGCCAGTAGGCTTTTAGGTAAACTATCCCCGAGCCTGCTGTCAGCGCCGCGGATATCCAGATCAATATATCGGAGATAAGCCCCGCCGGCGCGAATTCGATCTGCATGGCGGCCTCTATTCCGCGAATCAGCAGTATCGCGACGATGGAAATCATCGTGAAGGCGGTCTTTATCTTTCCGAACCAGCCGGCCGGGATCACCACGCCCTCGCCCGACTTTGCCACAAGCCGAAGCGCCGAAACCATGAATTCGCGGAAGAGTATTATCATCACCGGGACGGAGGAGCACCAGCCGAGCTCGGTGAACCCGACGAGCGCCGCCATCACAAGCGCCTTGTCGGCAAGGGGATCGAGAAATTTTCCGAAATCGGTGATGAGGTGGTATTTTCTCGCGATTTTACCGTCCAAAAGATCTGTAAACGAGGCGGCGGCGAATATTGCGAGGGATATGAGGATATTTCCCCGCCAGAAATCGGTGAGGAGGAAAAAGACAAAGAAAGGTATCATTATAACGCGCAGAAGCGTGAGCCTGTTTGGCAGATTCATTTTTATCCCTCCGAATCGCTATCGACGACTTCGCCGAAAAGATCGTAATCCATCGTTTCGGTGACGTGAACCTTTACATATTCTCCGACGGCGCGGGGCGCTTCGGAATCGAAGAATATTTTTCCGTCAATCTCCGGCACCTCGGCATAGCTGCGGCCGTAATAGCATTCGCCGTAGCGATCCCAGCCCTCGACGACTACCTCAATGTCCTCGCCGAGGCGCTTTTGGTTGAGCCGGTCGCTTATCACCATCTGCGTCTGCATGACTATGTCGGCGCGGCGGTTCTTTTCCTCCTCGTCAAGCTGATCGGGGAGTTTTGCCGCCGGGGTGCCCTCCTCGGCGGAATAGGCGAAGCAGCCGAGGCGGTCGAACTGCATTTCGTTGACGAATTCGCAGAGGCTTTCAAATTCCTCCTCCGTCTCCCCCGGGAAGCCGGCGATGAGGGTGGTTCTTAAAACAATGCCGGGAATCTTCTCTCGGAGCTTTTTTACAAGCGCCCGCAGCTCGGCGTTGCTGCTGCGGCGGTTCATTCGCTTTAGGATCCTGTCGCAGCAGTGCTGAATGGGTATGTCAAGATATTTTACAAGCTTATCCTCCGCAGCGATGAGGTCTATAAGCTCGTCGGTTATCCTCTCGGGGTAGCTGTAAAGGGTGCGTATCCACTTGAGGCCGTCTATTTTGCAGAGCTCCTTTAAAAGCTCGCATATCTTCGGCTCGCCGTAAAGATCGAGCCCGTAGACGGTGGTGTCCTGCGCGACGAGGATAATCTCCTTGAATCCCACCTTTGCGAGCCACTTCGCCTCGTCAACGATGCTCTCTATCTTTCTGCTGCGAAGCTTGCCGCGAATCGAGGGGATCGCGCAGTAGGTGCAGCGGTTGTCGCAGCCCTCGGCGATTTTTAAGTATGCATATGTCTCGGTCGAAACTATCCTGCGGGCGTCGATTATCAGGGAATATTTGTCCCCCAAAAGATCGAACCGCTCGCCCGACACCACCTTTTCCACCGCAGCGGCCAAAAGCTCGTCGGCGCCGAGGCCCAAAACCGCGTCCACCTCAGGCAGATCGGTTCTGATATCCTTAAAATATCTCTCGGCGAGGCAGCCGGTGACTATTACCCCCTTGATCCTGCCCTCCTGCTTTAAGGTGCAGTATTCAAGAATGGTGTCTATCGCCTCCTGCTTGGCGCTTTCAATAAAGCCGCAGGTGTTTATTATCACCACGTCGGCAAGCGCGGCGTCGGTGATTATCTCGTAGCCGAGCTCCCGCAGATTGTAGATCATGTGCTCGGCGTCGACCTGATTTTTAGGGCAGCCGAGCGAAACCATTCCAACTTTAACTGACATTTTTTCTCCTTTATGACTTCTCGCCGTCGAGCTCCTTGAGCGCGGCGTTTATCTCGTCGTAGCCATAGCCCTGGCGGACGAGCGCCGCCTTTACCTTGTTCACGCCGTTTTCCTCATGAAGCCTGCGAAGATATTTCTTTTCTATGAGCTCCGTCAGCCTCTCGGCCGTGCCGTCCTCATATTCGCCGAGGGCTTCCTCGACTATCTCCCGAGGGATACCCCGCCTGTGCATTTCCTCGCGGGCGCGGTATTTTCCCCTCATCTTCTTTACGACGAGGTATTCCGCCAGCGCGCGGGCATATCTTCTGTCGTCGATAAGCCCGAGGCGGGAAAGATCGTTCACCACGGCGTAGCAGATATCCTCGGAATAGTTTCTCTCGAGCTTTTTGAACATCTCGGCGTAGCCGTATTCCCGCTCGTCTAAAAGATAGAGCGCTCGCTCTCGCGCGCGGCGGTATTCGTTTTTATATACTGCGCCCTCGATGTCGGCGTCCGAAAGAACCCCGCCCTCGCGTATGCCGAGTCGCTCGACGACCTCTTTATTTATAAAAAGCGGCTCATGGCAGTCAAAATCTATTCTCAGTGTGTCGCCTTTGAATTCCGACACGCTTGTAACCCTGTAGTCCATTCGCTGTGTCACTCGTCGGAGGAGACAGGCGTAAACTCTTCAAAATCGTCCTCTGGATCGACTATCACGTCCGCCCTCGGTGAATCGGAGGCCGCGGCGGAGGCTGCCGCGCTAAGCTCGGCGTCCTTTCTTGAGCCCTTCGAGGCCATAACGACGGCGTCGCGGTTCATAAGCACCTTGTCCTCGATCTCCTTGAGGATATCGGGGTTGTCGAGCAGATATGCCTTTGTGTTCTCGCGCCCTTGGCCGATCTTGTTGCCCTCGTAGCTGAACCACGCGCCCGACTTGTGGATTATATCGAGGTCGGTGGCGACGTCGACAACCTCGCCGACGCGGGATATGCCCTTGCCGTAGATCATGTCAAACTCGGCCTCCTTGAAGGGGGGAGCCACCTTGTTTTTGACGACCTTGCAGCGGGTGCGGTTTCCTATCGGCTCGGAGCCGTTCTTTAAAAGCTCGCCCTTTCTAACCTCTATCCTGACGGAGGCGTAAAACTTAAGCGCCCTGCCGCCCGGGGTGGTCTCGGGGTTGCCGTAAAGCACGCCTATCTTTTCGCGCACCTGGTTTATGAAGACCGCCACGCAGTTGGACTTAGAAATTACGCTCGTGAGCTTTCTCATCGCCTGAGACATGAGCCTTGCAAGCTGGCCGACATGGGTATCCCCCATTTCGCCGTCTATCTCGGCCTTTGTCACCATCGCCGCAACCGAATCGAGGACTATTACGTCTATGGCGCCGGAGCGAACGAGCGCCTCGGCGATTTCAAGCGCCTGCTCGCCCGAATCCGGCTGCGAGACGAGCATGGAATTGATGTCAACTCCGAGGCCGGCGGCGTAAACGGGATCCAAAGCGTGCTCGACGTCTATAAACGCCACCTCGCCGCCCAGCTTTTGCGCCTCGGCGATGATGTGCAGGGCGACGGTCGTCTTGCCCGAGCTCTCTGGGCCGTATATTTCAACTATGCGCCCGCGCGGCACTCCGCCGATGCCGAGCGCCATGTCAAGCGTGAGCGAGCCGGTGGATATCGCCTCGACGTTTAAGGTCTTCGTCTGCCCGAGCCGCATGACCGCGCCTGCGCCGTAGGTTTTTTCAAGCTGAGCTATGGCGGTTTCAAGCGCCTTTTTCTTCTCTTCTTTGGTCTGCTGCGCCAGCGGCACGGCCTTTTTCTCCGGGGTCTTTTTTGTGGCCATCTTAGTTCCTCCGTATCTTATAAATATTTAAATAATTAACCTTTTAGCTTTCCGGATACTACCCTCGCCCGTCCCGTCAGATCGGGCGAGACCTCTCCAGAAAAGCCCTGCTCCTCAAGAATCCTCAGAACTTCGCCCTCCTGCCCGAGGCCGATTTCAAAGGCTATCGCCCCGCCGGGCTTAAGGCAATTTCGCCAGGCTTTTGGGATCTCTCTGTAAAACCGCAGTCCGTCCGCCCCGCCGAAGAGAGCCTCTTTGGGCTCGAACGTTACCTCGCGCTGAAGGCTTCGCATGTCGCTTTCGGTGAGATATGGCGGATTTGCGGTGATAAGATCAATCCCGTGAAAGCGCGAGGCAACAGCATTTGAAAGCGCGTCGCCCATGACGGGCGTAAAGGGCGCATCGCAATTATGCCGGCTGGCGTTTTCGCACAGAATCTCATACGCCGCGGGGTAAAGCTCCAGAGCAGCGACGTCGGCGTCGGGCCGGGATTTTTTTATCGCCGCCGCGACGCAGCCGGTGCCGGAGCAAAGATCGACGACTTTCGGGGAGGGCGCGTCTTTTATCAGCTCAAGCGCCTTTAATACGAGCGATTCGGTGTCCTGCCGGGGGATCAGCGCCCCGGGGGCCACCTTAAAGGTCATGCCGAAAAATTCCCACTCGCCGACTATATATTGCAGCGGCTCGCCTTTAAGCCGCCGCTCGGCCATCTTCTCGGCTTTGTCTAACATGCTTTCGTCGGCGAAAAAACCGCCGCGAAGGCTTTTTAAGCGCCAGTCCCGCCCGAACGCCTCCTCAAGGATCACCCCGGCCTCAAAGCCGGCGTCCTCGGTGACGGCGCCGAGTTTAAGCGCAAGGCGGGCGCGCAGAGCCTCCAAATTTATTTCTACCACCTGTCCGAGCCCTTTTCCTCGGGAATGCAGGGCATGAACGCGGCGATCGCGCATTCGATCTCGCTCTCGTCGGGCTCGCGAGTGGTCAGCCGCTGGATCCAAAGACCCGGCGCGGAGACTATTTTTGTTAAGATGTTGTCATACCGCCCGGCGAGCTTGATTATTTCATACGCCACCGAGACGATTACCGGCAGAATGCAGAGCTTTAAAAGAACGCGCAGCCAGAGAATGTCCCACGGAACCTGAAAGACCGACGTGACTATTATCGAGATGAACAGAACAAGGAACATGAACGAGGTGCCGCACCTTGGGTGGAAGCGGCGGTGCTTTTTCACGTTCTCAACGGTCAGCTCCTCGCCGGCCTCGTAGCAGGCGATTGTCTTGTGCTCGGCACCGTGATATTCGTAAGTTCTGCGGATATCCTTTAAAAGCGCGGTCAGCGCGATGTAGCAGATGAACACCGTCATCTTTATCACGCCCTCGATGATGTTCTTTACGAAGTCGTTGAGGGGCACAAGCATCGAAAGCCCCTTTGTTATAAGCGCGGGCACCCAGATGAACAGCCCGAGAGCGAGCGCCACGCCCAGCACCGAAGCTATCACCATGACTATCGCCATAAGCTTGTCGCCGAGCTTGTCGGTGAGCCACTTCTCGAATTTCGAGGTGGGCTCCTCCTCGACGCCCTGCATAGACTTATCCGCCGACTTTGAAAGGCATTTATAGCCGCTCACCAGCGAATCCACAAAATTAAAGGGGCCCCTTATAAAGGGAGTTTTTCTGTACCACTTTGCCGGCTTTAAATCCCACTGTTCAAGGTCGATCTCGCCGTTCGGCAGCCTTACGGCCATCGCCTGAACCTTCGGGCCGCGCATCATAACCCCCTCGATGAGAGCCTGGCCGCCTATCTGGGTCTTGAAGCCGCCCTTGCTTTTATCCTTGCTCAAAATCATTTACCTCCGTTCTGTGCGGGAAGCCTTATCATCACCGTGGTGCCCTTGCCGAGCTCACTGTTTATGATGAGACGTCCCCCGTGCATTTCAACTATCTCGTTCGCCACTGCCAGCCCTATGCCGGAGCCGCGGCGCGTATGATTTGCCTTATAGAATTTTGTCTTCACCTTCGGCAGATCCTCCGCCGAAATTCCGACGCCGTTATCCGAAACCAAAACGACAATCTCGCCCTTTTCGGCGTAGGCCTCGATGGATATTTTTCCGCCGGGATTTGAATATTTCACGGCGTTGTCTATTATGTTTATGAACACTTGGCGCAGCCTTGAAGCGTCGCCGTAGACAAAGGGCAGCATCTCCGGCTCGAAATATTCTATCTCTATGCCGAGTTCCTTGGCCCTCTCGGTGTATATAAGCACCGCGTCGCCCAGCTCGGCCAAAATGTCGGTAGATTCCTTTGTCAGCGTAAATCTGCCGTCCTGTATCCTTGAAAAGTCCAAAAGCTCCTCTACCATTCCGCTCAGGCGCTCCGTCTCGCCGGCTATGACCCTCATACCCTTTTTGAAGGTTTCGGGGTCGTCGGCGCCGAGGGTGTAAAGCGTCTCGCTCCAGCCCTTTATGGCGGTAAGAGGGGTGCGCAGCTCGTGCGAGACCGAGGAGATGAATTCGTTTTTCATCTTTTCTGTGTTTTCAAGCTCGCCCGCCATGTAGTTTATCGAATCGCAGAGCTCGCCAAGCTCGTCGTCGGTGCGCTTTTCGATTCTCTCGGCGAAGTTGCCGTCGGCATATTCTCGCGCTATCTCGCTTATCTGCCTGACAGGCAGGACTATCGACTTTATAAAGAACAGGCCGGAGGTGAGCATCAGTATTACTATCACCGCGGCGATGCTTACAAGCAGCACCGCAAGCTCCCTAAGCTGCATATCCACCGTGTCGAGCGAGGTCATTATCCTCATGGCGCTGTATTCTTTAGAAAGCCCCGACATTATCTCGGTGTGGCAGATGACGTGCTCGCCGCTCGCAAGGGTGAGCTCCTTAAGGGCGGTGCCGTCTTCGGAATCGAGCGCCTCGTAATAGTCGCTCATGTCGAGCCAGCCGGAGGGCTGAAAGCCCGAGCTTGTGAGAGTAACCCTGCCGGTGTCGGAAATTGCCATAAGCTCGAATCTTTCCTTTTCGGAAAACCCCTCGACAAGGCTTCTCACCTCGGCGCGGTAGGCCGAAGACGCAGTAAACCTTGACAGCGCCGAGCTTATCGTCTCCATTCTCGAGACAAGATACTGCCCGGCGGTGGAAACATAGTAGTTCTTGGCCATGAAAAGCGTCAGAACGACGACCGCCGCTAAAATTATAATCACAAGGCCGAGGGTGTTTACCGCCCAGCGGATCGTTATGCTGCGCTTAAGACCTTTTCTTTGCATGTTCCTCTCAGCTCTCCCCGCCGGTGGGATCGCACCACTTATAGCCGTAGCCCCATATGGTGGTGATGTATTTCGGATTCGAGGCGTCCTCCTCTATCTTCATTCTTATGCGGCGTATGTTCACGTCTACTATCTTCTCGACGCCGTAGAAGCTGTCCCCCCATATCGAGCGGAGAATGCTCATGCGGTCGAGCGCCGTGTTCTGATTTTTCAGCAAAAATTCCATTATCTGGTATTCATTCTGCGTGAGGTCGATAATAACGCCGTTTTTGCGCACCGTGCGGGATTTGAGGTCGATCTCAAAGGGGCCGGAGACAAGCTTTGTCGAGCCGGCGTCGCTCTGGCGGTCGACGGTCATATTAACCCTGCGGCAGACGGCGTCCACCCGCGCTATAAGCTCGGTGACCGAAAACGGCTTTGTGATGTAGTCGTCGGCGCCCATCATAAGGGAGCTGACCTTGTCCATCTCCTGCGATTTTGCCGAGAGCATTATTATGCCTATCTTATCCGACATTTCGCGAAGCCGCTTGCAAACCTCGAAGCCGTCGATTCCGGGCATCATGATGTCCAAAAGCGCGACGTCGAATTCGCCGTTTTTCTCGGTGAACGCCTTTACGGCGTCCTCGCCGCAGCTTACGTCGGTCACCTCAAAGCCTGAGCGCTTGAGATTCAAAACTATGAATTCGCGTATAGAGTCCTCGTCCTCGCAGACGATGATCCTTTTTGTCATAAACTCATCTCTTTCATTCTATGATATGGAAGTTGTCCCTTATTTCGTCCTTTGTCAGAACAAGCGGCTCGTCGGCGCCCGCCTGAGTCTTCACATAATAGCTTGTCCTGTCGGTTTCGGCGAGCTTTGTGTAGCCCGCGTTCTGATATGCCTCTCCGCCCGAGCTGTCGGCCGAGGCAAAGCTGACTATCGGAGCCATGCTGTCGTTTATGCCTATGGCGGGATCGTAGCGGTAGAAGGTGACCTCGCCGGTGCCGCGGTCTCTTAAAACGGTGACGACGTTAAGCCACCTGCCGGGTATCGTAAGCATATAACCGTCGGAGATGTTGTAGTATGCCTGAGATTCCGGCTTCAGGGTTCGGCTTTCGGCATCGAAGTCCCACAAAAGCGTCATATATTCCACTTCGCTGCGGGAGGGATCGGGGTGGCCGGCAAAGGGGACGAGCGTGGGGATCTCGACGCGGCCGTCGCCGTCGTAATCGCGGGAGGAATATCCAGCCGGGCGCTGGGTGGCTGCCGTCAAACCCGCCTGCGATATGGGATTTGTGAGCGAGCCGTTTTCAAGGACGATGACTTCGGTGAGAAGCCCGCCCGCCTCGGGGGAGATGTCGAGATAAATGGCGCTGCGGCCGCCGATATCGCCTATCGCGTAGCCCGCGACGGTGGCCGAGCCGGTTTCAAGCTCTATGGGATATAAAATGCCGTCGTCTGATTTTATTACCTCCACCTCAACGCCGACGCCGCTTCTTTTCACTACGGCGATCTCTTCATTACCGTCGCCGTCGAAGTCGGACTTGTCGAGGTAAGAATAGCTGTCCTCATGAACGGAATAGACGCTGCCATCGGAATAGCGGTAGATGCACATGGTATTTTCCTCGTAATCCTGCGAGGAATAGCCGACTATGACGTCTTTGCCGGCAAAGAGAACCCTTTCGACCGAGCTGCCCGAGCCTGCAAGTTCGTACAGCGAATACCAGCTGCCGTCCTCGCCGCGGTCAAGAACGGAAATTTTCACGTTTGAGTCCGTAGTCGGGCTGACCGAGTAAAACGCAAGGGTCTCGTCGGCGCCGTCTCCGTCGATGTCATAGGGCACGAACGCCGAGCGGTAGTCGCCATTGCGGGGATATTCAAGGGTGATACCCCGGCCGGCGCTTTCAAGCAGGGCGGCGTATATTGCCGACTGCTCGTCGGCGATGTTCGGGGCGTTAAGCAGGCCGTCCACCGAAAAGGTTATCGCCTGACAGCCGGTCAGCATTATACAGATTAGCAGCAATATCGCCTTTCGCACGGCGGTTCCCCTTTCTCCGGGCATAATATACCTTATATTATTTTAGCACAAATGTGCGCGTCTTGCAAGTGGTATTTTGCATTTTTGCGCTTCTAAAAAGGCGAAGCGGTCGCGGCCGGGGGCGAAGCCCCCGCCGGGCCCCCGGCAGGGGCCCGGCGGGTCTGCGGGCAGGGCCCGCAGACCCCACAGGCGGCGCTTCCGCCGCCTGTGGGGGGCTTCGCCGCGGGCGCATGAGCGCCCGTCCCGAGCCCGAAGGGCGAGGGGCGGGCCGAAGGCGTCCGCCACGCAAAAAGCCGCCGACTATCACCGGGGTTCCGGCGCGTCAGCGGTCAGTTTAGACATACAGTTTTCATTGACAGCGCGATAGGCGGGAATTTACCGTACCCCTATTTCCCTATATATTCTCTCGATAAAGGGAGACTTGTGTTCGATATATTTCTCCATATCATACGGATAGAGCGCTGCCCCTTCTTCTTTAATGCGGCTGTATTCACATACGGCTTCGGGGTGGGAACGCAAATAGTCCCTAAAAGCAAGGTGCCTTTTTAGTTCTTTAGAATCTTGCGGACAAACATATAGATGGTGTTTCTGCAAATGATCTTTACCGTCATAATCGAACGCTTCCCGCCCGATAATGCCGAGATTTCCTTCATGGCGGTAACCAATACTGTTCAAGGCGGCTACTGTGTCATTGATCAGTGAGTAATCTCTTATGATAACGTCAATATCAATGATTGGTTTTGCAGACAGCCCTCGCACAGAAGTGCTGCCGACATGCTCAATACCCAGAGCCAATTTGCCGAGAGCATTTTGAATCTCATCTTTTATTTTTATAAAATTCTGCTCCCAGACCTTATCATAGGGCAGGACTGTAACATGTTTTGCAACCATTTTCATTCACCCGTACAAACGCCGACTTACCGAATCCTCCCCGTTCAACAGTTGATTATATCACCAAATTATAAAAAGTCAACCGTTTGGCGGCAAACGCCGCGAAAAAATCGCCCCGACAAAAACCGTCGGGGCAAAAGCTTATTCTCTTTCGTCAAGGCTGACGTATTCCATCTTGCGGTTTATCGACTTATACGCCGGGCGGATTATCCTTCCGCCGGTCAGCGTCTCCTCTATCCTGTGCGCCGACCACCCGGCAATCCTCGCGGTGGCGAAAAGCGCGGTCGCAAGCTCGTCGGGTATCCTCATCATTCGGTAGCAGATCCCCGAATACATGTCGACGTTCGCGCAGAGCGTCTTTTCGTTGCCGGTGACCTCGCAGAATATCTCCGGCGTGTTCCTCTCAACGGCCTCCAAAAGCCGGAATTCCGCCTCGAAGGGCGTTCCCTCGGCGAGCTTTTTCGCCTCGCGCTTTAAAATGACCGCGCGCGGATCGGAAAGGGTATACACCGCGTGACCCATGCCGTAGATCTTGCCGGATTTGTCCCCGGCCTCTTTAAGCAGGATCTTTTTCAGCATATCCCTGATCTCGCCCTCGTCGTTCCAGTTTCTCACGTTTCCCTTGAGGTAGTCGAGCTGCTCGAGCACCTTAAGGTTCGCGCCGCCGTGCCTCGGGCCCTTCAGCGCGCCGATGGCCGCCGCGAACGCCGAATAGGGGTCGGTTCCCGAAGAGGTGAGCACCCGGCAGGCAAACGCCGAGTTGTTGCCGCCGCCGTGCTCGGCGTGAAGCATCAGCATGAGATCCAAAAGCTTGGCTTCCTCATAGGTGAATTTGCGGTCATACCTTAAAAGCGAGAGCAGCGTTTCCGCGGTGGATTCCTCCGGCCTGACCTGGTGGAGATACATCGTCTTGCCGTCATAGGCGCGCCGTTTCACCTGATATGCCAGCGCGACGATGACCGGCATCTTCGCGATCACCGAAATCGCCGTCAGAAGCTCGTCTTCCGGTGTCTTCGTCTCGGGGGAATCGTCATAGGAATATAGCGCGAGCATCGAGCGGGAGAGCTTGTTCATGATATCCCGCGAGGGCGCCTTTAGAATCATGTCCTCAAAAAATTCGCCGGGCAGCTCGCGGTTATAGGCTATCAGCCGGTTAAAGCGGCGGAACTCCTCCTTGTTCGGCAGCTTGCCCATCAGAAGGAGATATACCACTTCCTCAAATCCGAATCTCTCCTCTTTCTCGACGGCCGCAACTATGTCCTCAATGCTGTATCCGCGGAAATAGAGCTCGCCCTCGATATTCTGCTTTTCGCCCTCGTTCATGATGTAGCCGTGGACGTTGCAGATGTTCGTTATCCCCGCGACGACGCCGGTTCCGTCGGCATTTCTAAGGCCGCGCTTTACCTCGTAGCGTCTGTAATACTTCGGGTCGATATAATTGTTCTTCATCAGGGTACTGCTGAGGGCTTTCTTGGTGTTTTCTTCAATGTTGATTTTCATGTTACCGTCCTTTCGCAGCTTATTTCGCCGGGTAATTATATCTTATTTTAACACTATAAATTTCATCTGTCAATGATTCTGCATAAATTTATCTCCAAAAATTCAGATTTGGAGGGTATGACAGTATCTTCACGACAAAAAGCGGCATTTTTTGCAGGATTAACAACTCGCTTGGACAGCCTCGGCGCTTGAGCACAAAAAAGGACGGCCGAAGCCGTCCTTTTTTATTTTGCTGCCTTATGGCAGGAATCAGTGCTTGCGGGTTACAACGACCGCGGCAGCCAGCAGAGCGGGGATAACGCTGAGGGCAACGCCGGTCTTCGGATTCTCTTCCTTAGCGGGAGCTTCGGGCTCGGTGTCGCCAACATCGGTCTCGTCGTCGGTGTCGGTGTTCTGGGTGGTGGTGTCGGTAGGAGCTTCTACGTCAGCGCCGAGAACATCGCCGGTGGTGTCGCCGGTAACGGGAGTGTCAACGACAACGGGAGCATATCCGCAGTCTACGCATCTGCCCTCGAAGCCGGAGAAGTTATGCGGAACGGCAGGAATTACGGTGCCGCACTGGTTGAGGCAGATGAGCATATGATAGTTGTCGTCAATCGGAACGGCTACGAATCTGTGGCCGGTTGAGCTGCAATCCTTCTTGTAAGCAGTCAGGAAGTTGTCGACGGTGTCAAAGCCGGGGCCGTAAGGAGCGCCGTTGTTGTCGGCAAAGTACTTGCCGCAGGTTGCGCAGTACCAGTAAGGAACATTGCCCTGCTCCTTAGAGGTGGCAGCCTTTTCGGGGACGAACTGAGCTACGTCTTTGTGGAGCTCTTCATCGGCGGCCTGGCCGCAGCCCTCAAGGGTGCAGACGTGCTTGTGGCTGGTGGCGTCGGTAGTCCAAACGGTGGCGTAAGTATGGGCGGACTTGGTGCCGGCGTGAGCGCAGACGGTGCACTCGTTCCAGTGGTTGTCAGCGTCGGATTTTACGGCGTTGGTGTGGGCAGCCTTGTCAACTTCCTTGCCGCAGACGGTGCAGATCTTCCAGTGATTCTCGCCGTCGGATTCCCACTTGTCGCCGGGGGTATGAGCGGCGAAGTCGCCGTATTCCTCAGGCTCGCTCTCGGTGCCGCAGAGGGTGCACTTATGGTGATGAGTGGCCTTCTTCTGGCAGGTAGCAGCGGTGTCTTCTATCCATTCGCCCCAAACGTGAGCGTCGGGATCGGGAGCGCTGGTCTGATAGCCGCAGGTCTTGCACTCGCCGCCCTTCTGGCAGGTAGGCTTGCTGTCTTCGTCGTGGTTTTCCTTAGCGGTGGTGTCGCCGCAGACCTGGCAAACCTGCCAGTGCTGGGTGGCGTCATGCTCCCACTTATAATCGTGCTTCGTGCAGGTTACTTCGACTTCGGTCGGAGCAGTCGGCAGGGTGGCATGTACTTCGGGCATGCCCTCGTCAGGATCGCCTACGCCGTAGGTCTGCTCGGTGATGAACGAGAAGCCCTGGTTTGCATTGTCCTTGTTGATCTTGCTTTCATCGACATAAACGGTAATGGTGCAAATAACACCGTCGCCTGTGCAGCACACCTCTGCGCCGTAAATGTTGACGATAATGTGGTCAGCATTCTCGTTTGACGGAGACTGAACGTAGCCAGCGTCCCAAATGGGGCCAGCAACCACACTGTCTGCACGTCCGGTAGTCTTGTCCTTAGGCATAACATAGGCCCACACAGGCTTGTTGATATGCAACTGGATACCGGCAAGACCCGGGTTTCCGGTGATTGATACCTCAAGAGTAATCGGCTGATTGCTGCCTACAACATAATCGCCGGAAGTTACCTTCAAAGTGAGGGCAGTACCGGCAGCAGATGTAACTGTCATCATGCTGAGACAAAGAGCAGCAACCGTCAAAAGGATTGCCAAAATCTTTTTCATTTTATGTTTTCCTCCTTGGTTTGTGTATTGCCGAGCCCGTCGGCAGATTGAGCTGTTGTGATACAGCTTTGATAAATCCGCGCCGCGAGCTCGCGCACGCCGTCTATCGAATGTATTGTACTACTTTTTTGCCGGTATGTCAAGCCCTTTTTCTTGACAAATTTTATTATTTTTCCAAACCGGCAAGAATTCTCTGCATGACAACGCCGTCGCTGATGTTAATATCGGCATCGTCGGTGAGCTTGGCGCCGAAAATAGCGTCGGGATCGTCTTCAAGTTCGGCGAGAACGCGCTGCATCACAACGCCGTCCGCAACGCTGACGGTTCCGTCGACATTTAAGTCGCCGCGAAGCGGGTTTTCGGGATCGTAGCCCTCGGCGGGAACGGGATAATCTTTAAGGAATTCGGGATCCCTGAATTCGTCGGCGCGGGCGTGCTTGGCGTCGAAGTCGGAATATCCGCTTCCGCAAAGAAGCGAGGTGAATTCCTTGGCGCCGAGGTCTTCATAGGCGTCTACATTATAATAGGAGCCTACCCTTACGACGTTCCACGCGCGGGGCTCGCCCGCAACCGTGCCGGTGACGACGCGGGCGTCGATTCCGAGCTCAAGCATGGCTCTGTAGACTAAAAGCGCAACGCCCTCGGAAGCCGCGCTCTTTGATACCAGCGCGGAATGGGCGGTAAGTCCCTGCCCGGCGGTGACGTTGGCGGCTATCCAGCTGTAAACGGCCTCGACCTTTTCGCAGATTCTCTTGCCGTCGGGCTCGATTTCGGCGATAAGCTTTGCGACGGCGGCGTCAAGCTCGGCCTCCTGCGCGGCGGTGGTGAGATAGACTATCGGGTCGTCCTCGGTGCCTCCGCAGACGGTAACGGACTTGAGCCCTGCGTTTTTCTTCGCGACTAAGAAGGTGAGCTCATCGGCCATCTGGTATTTAAGGCTGTCGCCCTCCTTGGGATTGCCGGTGTGCTCGTAGGCCTTTTCGGCGAGCAGCTTGGCGAACGCCTCAACCTCTTCTGGGGTGTCGACCCTGTTGTCATCGAAGATCTCAAAGCGCATGCCGGTGGATCTCGCGGCAAGATTCTGTCTGACAAAAACCGCGGCGTCGTCGACGGATTCAAACACGTCCTTTGCGACGACGGACGAATTGTTGCTCATCGTTCCGACAAAGACGGCCTCAACCCCGCCGGTGAAGCGGTTGAGCCCCACCCTTACAACGCTGACGGGTTCCGAAAGCGCGGCAGCTTCGGGCATAACGTCGGTTTCGGCGGCGGGAATGTTCTGCCAGTCAAAAACATTCGGCTCGGCGGGAAGATCTCCCCACATGTGGCCGTCGGCGGCGGTGTCGCCGAACGCAAAGCCGGTCATCGGCAGGCACAAAAGCGCGCAGAGCAAAAGCGCAGCAGCCTTTTTTGCAATAACTCTCATTTTTAATGTTCCTCCTTTTTAGGATACTTCTTTAATGATACTACACTCGGAATAAATTGTCAAGCTAAAATCTGAGAAAAACGAAGCTTACGCGCCGCGAAAATGAAAAAAGTTTTCGCCGGCCTTTTTCAAAAGGCCGTAGGGTCGAGGGACAAAGTCCCTCGTCGCGCTCCGCAGAGCGCGAAACCCCTATACTCAAAAAGCGCAGGAGGGGGAGCCCGAAATCAGTCCGGTGGACTGTTTCGGGCTGGGGGAACCCTCGCCGGGGGTTCCCCCAAACTCAGGGCTGCCCCGCAAATTCCCCAAAAAAGGCGGCGGGGGAAACCCCTTTAAGGCTTCCCCCGCCAATAGCTCCCCTCTCATTTTCACTCTAATCCTGCAAGAATCCTCTGCATGATAACGCCGTCCAAAACGTCGGTCGTCTTGTCGCCGTTCAGGTTGGCGGCCTCGAACAGGTCGGGATCCGTCTCGATTCCGGCAAGAATTCTCTGCATGACGACGCCGTCCAAAACGTCTATCTTGCCGCTGTTGTCAAGGTCGCCCCTGATGCCTTTCGGCTTTTCGGCGCCGCAGCGTGAGCATTTTCCCTCGTCGTTCCAGTCGTGGCCGAGGGCCGCAATCTCGGTGCCCTTTGTTATGATCTCGCCGCAGATATCGCAGACAAGGTCGCCGGTGTAGCCCGGTTCGGTGCAGGTGGCGTCCGATTTGTTTTCGTAGTGGGTTTCGCCGTTGTGGAGGCACTCCTCTTCTTCGTCGTCTACATATGCCTCGGGATCTATCGGATATTTCGCGTTCCATTCATCGGTGGCATATTCTTCGTCGGGATAATGCGTGTTATCGAAGAAGCCGTCCTCTATGCCTCTCATGAAGAACTTGGGCCAAAGCTCGACAGGGCCGGCGCCCCAGGTGGCGTCGATATAATAGTAATAGTCGCGGTTGCCGGGGCCGACGATATTCCAAGCGTGTCTTTCGGAGGATAAGTCTGTAAGGTCAACGCCGTAGCCGCTTACAATTCTCGCGTCTACGCCTATTTCGAGCATCATGCGGTAAAACAGGTTTGCATATCCCTGGCAGACCGATTTTTTGCCGACAAGCGCGGCGTAAGCGGTGTACTTCAACTTGTAGCTGTCGTCATTGAGGTTATCATAATCGTATTCGATGTTTTCGCACATCCAGTTGTAGATAGCGACGATCTTGTCGTATTCCTTGGTCATCTTGTCAAGGCCGAGGGTAGCCTTGAGCTCCTCAACGGCGCTGTCAACGGCGGCCTCCTGTGCGGCGTCGGAATAATATTCCACCGGGCTGTCGACAAGCATTCCGTCTTGGACACCGTAGCCGAAATAATAGGTCATAACAGTGCCGCTCCACGAGCGAGCCATGCTGATGTACATCTGATATTTCAGATAGTCGCCTTCCTTAGGTTCTTTCGTGTGCACAAAGCAATCATCAAAGACGACATTGGGCTTCTTCTCGTTTTCAACCTCATCGGTGAGGGGAAGCTGAATGGCAAACTGCGGCACGCGAGCTTTAAGCTGCTCGCGGGCATAGTTGATAGCCTCATCATAGCTTGAAGCCTCTATGGGAGCGTCCGAGGCCATAGGCGGCAATACCGCTGTGGAATAGGTTTCGCCGGAATAGCCGGTTATGGGATCCCAGCTTGCGGAGGAAACCGTGAATTCGCCGGGCAGGGTGGGGCCGTAGGTAAAGCCTGTCGCCGGCAGGCAGATAAGCGCGCAGAGAATCAGTGCAAGAAGTCTTTTCAGCAATGATTTCATAATACTACTCCTTCAAAATTAAGATAATAGATTATAACCCGAGAGCATGCCGAATGTCAAGTGTTTTTTTCGGATATTTGAAAATTACGGGGAGCCGCGGCCGCTTTTTTGCCGCGCAGGCCTGCCGTTATTAAATCCGACCCTTAATTTCCGATTTTCTGCTGCTTTTTCTTAGATGTGGCCGAAACGGCCACATCAAGAAGATAGTAGTTAGAAATTAGAAGTTAGAGTTTCAAGGTGTCGCCTGTGGCGACATATCTAAATATTTCTAATAATGCGTGCGGAATGGACACTCCCTTTTTTTCTTCATGCTATTGAAAAGGCTGCGGCGGCGTGATATAATCTATAAATCAGCAGCGACAGCTTATTATAATGAAGGAGGCACCGCCATGCTTTATCCCGAAAAAGAAAAATCACGCCGAATCACCCGCGCCGAGCGCCGCGACGGCTCGCTCTGGCTCTACTCCGACCTGTTCTGCCACCGCCTCACCCCGCTTGAAAAGGGCGGAATACGCTCCGTCACCTGGCTTTCGGGCGACAGCCGCCTGAAAGAAAACATCTCGCTTATATGCCCCGAGGCCTCGGAGGACTGGAGCTTCAGCGAGACCGATAAAAAAATCCTTCTTTCCGCCAAGGACGCCGCCGTCGAGATAGACCTTGAAACCTCGGCCTGCCGCTGGCTCTCGCCAGAGGGCAAGCTTTTGCTTGAGGAGGCTCCCGACGAGGGGCGCTCGCTCGAGCGCTTCATGACCCGCAGGATAGTCAGCGGAATGGCGGTCACCGAAAAGGTGAAGACCGCCGACGGCGAAAAGACCGTTATCCGCGAGGCTGCCTCGGAGGACGCCGGGCTTTCCTGCCACGCGCGCGTGCACTTCAACTGGCAGGAGGGCGAATGCCTTTACGGCCTCGGACAGCATGAGGAAGGCTTTTTGGATCTTCGCGGAAAGACGGTGTATATCCACCAGGCAAACCGCAAAATAGCCATGCCGCTATTGATGTCGAGCCTCGGCTACGGGCTTCTGATGAACTGCGGCTCGCCGATGATTCTTAACGACAACGAGTACGGAAGCTATGTCTACTTCGAGGCGGTGCCCGCGATAGACTTCTGCTTTTTGAACGGCGGCGGCATGCAGGGCACGGTGTCCCTCTACCGCGCGCTCACCGGCAAGGCGGCCATGCTGCCGAAATGGGCGTTCGGCTATATTCAGTCGCAGGAGCGCTTTGAAAGCCAGAAAGAAATACTCGACACCGCCGAGGAATACCGCCGCCGCGGTATAGGCCTCGACTGCATTGTTCTCGACTGGCAAAGCTGGGAATACGGAAAGTGGGGTCAGAAGACCTTTGACCGCTCCCGCTTCCCCGATCCCGGCGAGATGACCGACAAGCTCCACCAAAACGGCGTGCACTTTATGATATCTGTCTGGCCGTCGATGAACGCCGCCGCGGAAAACCGCCGCGACTTCGAAGACGCGGGGCTGATGATTCCCGAAAGCGAATTTTACGACCCTTATAAAAAAGAGGGGCGGGAGCTTTACTGGCGCCAGACCTCGGAGGGGCTGTTCAGATACGGCATCGACGCCTGGTGGTGCGACAACTGCGAGCCGTTCACCCCCGATTGGGATCAGCTTAACAGACCTCTGCCGGGGCGGCTTTTCGAGCAGTACTGCGTTCAGGCGGGGCTGAGGCTTCCCGCCGAGCTCTCAAACGAATACGCCCTCTACCACGCCATGGGCGTATATGAGGGTCAGCGGGCTGAGAACTCCGAAAAGCGCGTCGTCAATCTCACCCGAAGCGGCTACGCCGGTCACCAGCGCTTCGGCACCATTCTGTGGTCGGGCGACATCGAGGCGAAGTGGCAGACCCTTAAACGGCAAATCGCCGCGGGGCTCAACTTCTGCGCCTCGGGCCACCCCTACTGGACTACCGACATCGGCGCGTTCTTTGTCAGGCGGGGGAAGATTTGGTACTGGAAGGGGGATTTCCCCGAGGCGGACGCCGATTACGGCTACCGCGAGCTTATGACGAGGTGGTATCAGTGGGCGGCGTTCCTGCCGGTGTTCAGGGGCCACGGCACCGACTGCCGCCGCGAGCTTTGGCACTACGGCGCCGACGATGACGGCGACGGCAAAATCTTCTATGAAGCGATGCTCTCGGCGAACAGGCTTCGCTACAGCCTCATGCCCTATATCTATTCCGCCGCCGGGCTTACATGGCTCGAGGACGGCTCGATAATAAAAATGCTTGCGTTCGACTACCCCGACGACCCGACGGCGAGGCATATTTCCGATCAGTATATGTTCGGCGACAGACTGATGGTCTGCCCGGTTACCGAGCCGATGTATTACCTTCCGGGCAGCGAAAAGCTCCCCGCGGACGCGCCGAAGACGAGAAGGGTATACCTCCCCGAGGGAAAATGGTATCCTCTCGGCGGGCATGAGCCCTTGGACGGAGGCAGGTGGATCGACGCCGAGGCGGATATCACAAAAATCCCGGTATTCGTCAAAGCGGGGAGCATTATCCCGACGTCTGCGCCCGCGCTTTCAACCGACGAGCAGCCGAAAGACCTGCATGTTTACGTCTATCCCTCGGCCGACGGAAAATATAAATTCTACGACGACGCCGGCGACGGCTACGGCTACGAAAGCGGCGAATACACCCTCGGCGAATTTGTCTGGCAGGACGGCGAACGCCGCCTCGACATACCCGAAAGCCTCAGGGAGAGGGTGAAAAAGGTGGAGATAATGTAAGGCCGCGCAATTTTCGGCTTTCATCTTGTAAAATCTCAAAAAATGTGCTATGCTATAGTAAATATTTTGTAACGGGAGGTCAATATGAGAATTTGTGTTTTCGGAGCGGCGTCGCCCACCATCGACGCGGAATACATTGAAAAGGTCGAGCAGCTCGGCAAAAAGATGGCCGAAAGGGGCCACTCGCTCGTCTTCGGCGGCGGAGGCAACGGCCTTATGGGCGCTGCGGCGCGCGGCGTCCGCCGGGGAGGCGGCAGCATTGTCGGCGTTATCCCCCGCTTTTTTGAGGACGAAGGCGTAGAGGCTATCTGCGACTTCTGCACCGAACTCGTTTTTACCGAAACCATGCGTGAGCGCAAGCAGATCATGGAAGACCGCTCCGACGCCTTTATCGTCGTGCCGGGCGGAATAGGCACCTTTGAGGAATTTTTCGAGATCCTCACTCTTAAGCAGCTCTGCCGCCACCGCAAGCCCATAGCGATATACAATATCCGCGGCTATTACAACGAGCTGAACGCCACCATGGAATCGGCGATAAAAAAGAACTTCATAAGGTCGAACTGCGGAAGTCTCTACTTTTTGAGCGACGACCCCGACAAGCTTCTTGAATACGTCGAGGCCCCCGCCGATCACAGCACCACCGTCCGCGACCTTAAGGACGGATAAGGAGGACATCATGACGGTAAAAGAAATCTATGAGGGCGCATGGCTTTTTGACGAGGGCGGCGTGAAATTCTTCCTGCTCGAGGGTTCGGAGCGCGCCGTTTTAATCGACAGCGGCATGCAGACCCACGACGCGCGCACCCTCGCCGAGAAGATAACCTCGCTTCCCATTTCGCTTATAAATACCCACGCCGACGGCGACCACCTTGGCAGCATTCAGCAGTTTGAGAGCTTTTATATGCACCCTGCCGAATGCCCGAATTTTTACCGCCAAGGCAGGCAGGGAAAAATAGATCCCGTCTGGGACGGCGACGTAATTGATCTCGGCGGCCGGCCGCTTAAAATTATCCACACCCCGGGGCACACCCCCGGCTCGATAGCCATTCTTGACGTGAACGCAAGGCGTATCTTCACCGGCGATCCCGTACAGGACGGCAGGATATTCATGTTCGGCCCCATGCGCGACCTTCACTCGTATATCCATTCGGTGAACCGGCTGATATCGCTCTCTGAAAGCTTCGACGTCATCTACCCCTCTCACGGCTCAGAGACCGCCGACCCGAAGGATCTTCCGAAATTCAAAGAGGCCGCGGAAAATATCCTTTCAAATAAAGCCGCCGGCAAGACCGAAGACATGTGGGGAAACAAAATCACCGCTTACGACATGGGCTTCGCGACGTTTCTGTGCGACGCCTGACAGTCATAAATAATCAAACATAAGGAGCAAACCGACCATGAAGACAAGACCTATTCTTATCACGGCAATCGCAATTATCTTTTGCATATTCACGGCCTGCGGGCAGTCAAGCGCCGCCGCCAAGGTGGTATTTTCGGACGAAACGTCCGTGGTGATAGAATGCACCGAGGACGGCGGCACCCTTGAGGACGCCCTTTCGGCGCTTTCGGAGGCGGGCGAGCTGAGCTATGAGGGCTCGCAGTCGGAATACGGGCTTTACATCACCGGCGTAAACGGCAGAACCGCCGACGAAACGGCGGGGGAATACTGGGCGATATACACCACCCTCGGCGAAGCCGACGGGGTCGTCTATTCGAGCGCGGAATACGGCACCTACGAATATGACGGCAAAACCTGCGCGAGCGCCTCTTACGGGGCCTCCGGCCTGCCGATGGCAAAGGGCGAGATATACGTTATCACGCTCGGCAAGTTCTGATGCCCGTAAAGCGGCTGGCGCAGTGCGCAGTGACGGCGGCGCTTTTAACGGCGGTGCAGTACGTTTTAAGCTTCGCCGCCGGGGTTGAGCTTGTAACGCCGGTGCTCGCGGCATTCAGCTATGTGTTCGGCGCCGGCTGCGGAATTTTAACGGCAATTGCCTTTTCGCTCATTCGCTGCCTGATCTTCGGGTTCTACCCGAACGTCGCCCTGCTCTATTTAATATACTACCCGCTGTTCGCGCTGCTCTTCGGCCTGCTTAAAAAGCACCGCCCGCCCGCATGCTCAGGCCCCGCGGCGCTTTACATAATGGCGGCGGCCGCGCTTGCGGGAGGGATAATCGGCCTGCCGGTGAGCGCGGCGTATAAAACCGGCATAAGGGTTATGCTCTTTGTGCTCGCCGGGGTGATGATCTTTTTAGGGACATTCAGCGCCGCTATGTATCTCAGAAAAGGGGACAAGCCCCGCGAAAGGGCGGTTATATCGGCGGACGCCGCCGCATTGGCCACGCTGATGACGGTTTTGTTCACCCTTTTGGACGACCTGATAACCCCGCTGTTCATGGGGCTGGGGCAAGAGGCCGCGGCGGCATATTTTTACGGCGGGTTTTTGGCGATGATCCCCCAAACGCTCTGCGCGGCGGTGAGCGTTTCGGTGCTGTTCTGGCCGCTGAAAAGTGCGTTTGAGGCCATAGACCGCCGGCCTTAGCTCTGGACATTACGGATATTGGAAGTGATTAAAACGAGAATAGACGATATTCTTAAACAAAAGCGGACGCTTTCCTTTGAGGTGTTCCCCCCGAAAAAAGAGGGGGAGGAAAAGACCGCGCTTATAAACACCATAGACCGCCTTAAGGAGCTTAAGCCCGATTTCATAAGCGTCACCTACGGTGCGGGCGGCACGAACGCCGGCGCGGCGACGGAGATCTCGGGCTGCATAAAGCGCGCGGGGGTTGAACCTCTGGCGCATATCACCGGCGGGCCGAGCACCCCCGACGACATCGACCGCGTGTCAAAGTCGCTTGAAGACCTCAGCGTAGAAAACGTGCTCGCTCTTCGGGGAGACCGCCCGCAGGACTTCGCGGCGGAATACTGCCGCTATTTTAAGCACGCGACGGATTTGATGGAATATCTCGGAAACAGGTTCTGCCTCGGCGGGGCGTGCTATCCCGAGGGGCATTCCGAATGCCTCACCCTTAAGGACGACATAGTGAATTTGAAAAAGAAGCAGGACTGCGGCGCAAAATTTCTGATAACCCAGATATTCTACGACAATTCCTACTACTACCGGCTTATCCACGAGGCCTCCAAAATGGGTGTGACTGTTCCGATAATCCCGGGGATAATGCCGCTGATAAATCCCAAAAACATTCCGAGGATAAAATCTATGTGCGGCTCGACTATCCCCCTCGATTTTCGCAACATGATAGAGAGCTATTCGGGCAGCCCGGCGGTCATGCGGGAAATAGGGATAAACTACGCGGTGTACCAGATAATCGATCTCATTGCCAAGGGCGCGCCGGGAATCCACCTTTACATAATGAACAGGGCCGACACCGCCTTTGAAATTTACGGAAGACTGGAAAACGTGATAAATGAACTCTTCAGAATTTGAAACTTTAAGGCCGAGGATATACAACTACCTCGGCTTTCACAAAATGGGCCGAAGTCCCGAGACCGACGCCCTTGTCGCCGACTGCGTGGCCGAGCTTGAAAAGACCGCGCGGTTCAGATATATCTATACCGTTGAGGAAACGGTTCCCGGGTTTTTGAAAAAGCCCCCCTATTCGGAATTTTTGGAGGGTGCCTCCGGCGTGATGATATCCGCCATGACCCTCGGGATAGAGGTGGACAAAAAAATAAACCGTCTGTTTCACACCGACGTCTCCCGCGGGGCAGCCATGGACGCCTCGGCGAGCGCCTATCTTGAATATCTCTCGGACAAAAAGGAGCGGGAGCTCGGCGCCAAGGGGCCGAGATTCTGCCCGGGATACGGCGGAAGCAGCGTGGGCGACCTCAAATTCATATTCGAGATATTACACACCGAAAAAATCGGGATAACCCTGAACGAATCGGACTTCATGCTTCCGTCAAAGTCGATGGCGGGGATAATCGCCCTCGGCAAAGAGGGCAGGCTCAGCTGCCGCGGCTGCTTTATGGCCGGTTCCTGCGAATTTTTAAAGGAGGGCAAAACATGCTTCGACCAGGTGAAAAAATAGCCGTCTTCGACGGCGGCTTCGGCAGCGAACTCGAGCGCCTCGGCCTCGGCGGAATACCCGAGGAGCTTAACATAACCGCCCCCGAGGCGATAAAAAGCATTCACCGCTCGTATTCCTGCGCCGACGTCATCACCGCAAACACATTCGGCCTCAACCCGATAAAATATAAGGGGAAATATTCCCTGCGCGAGCTCGCCTTGGCGGCCGTAGAAAATGCGAGAGCCGCCGAGAAGCCGGTGTTTTTCGACGTCGGCCCGACCGGCGCCATGATGGAGCCGATAGGCTCCCTGAGCTTTGAGGACGCCTACGAGGCATATAAGCAGGTGGCGCTCTCCTCAAAAGACATAGCCGACGGGTATATTCTTGAAACCTTTTCGGATCTTTACGAGATAAAGGCGGCAATACTTGCGTTCAAGGAAAACACCGATCTTCCCGTCTTCGCAACGATGACCTTCGACGCCTCGGGCCGCACCCTTACCGGCACCTCGCCCGAAATTGCGGCGCTCACCCTATCGGGCCTCGGGGCCGACGTATTGGGCGTAAACTGCTCCCTGGGCCCCCGCGAGCTTATCCCGACGGTTAAAAGGCTTCTTGATTCTACGGACAGGCCGGTGATAGTTCAGCCGAACAGGGGAATACCCGTTCTTGAAAACGGCAGAACCGTCTATAAGCTTTCGACCGAGGAATTCGACGAAAGCGTCGGGCAGATGGTTGAAATGGGAGTCAGCATAATCGGCGGCTGCTGCGGCACCACGCCGGAATTCATCAAAAAAATCAGCCGCTTCTCGGGTCAGCCGGTCAGGCCGCACGAATATATCCCGCACACGGCGGTATGCTCCTCCGACGCGTATTTATGCATCGACGGCGTGAAGATCTGCGGCGAAAGGCTCAATCCCACCGGCAAAAAGGCCCTGAAAGAGGCGCTTGTGGCGGAAAATCTCGATTACCTTGTAGACGAGGCTATTAAGCAGCAGGACGCCGGGGCAGACCTTTTGGACGTAAACGCGGGGCTGCCGCAGATTGACGAAAAGGCGCTTATGCCTAAAATCGTCAAAAAAATTCAGGAATACTGCGACCTGCCGCTGCAGATAGATTCCTCGGATTCTGCCGCCGTCGAGGCCGCCGTGAGGGTATATAACGGCATACCGCTTATAAACAGCGTGAACGGCGAGCCCGAGGTCATGGAAAAGATCTTTCCGATCGCGAAAAAATACGGCGCGGTCGTCCTCGGCCTTGCTATGGACAGAAGCGGCGTTCCGCGCACCCCGGCCGGCCGGGTAAAGATCGCAAAGCGGATAATTTCGGAGGCGGAAAAATACGGCATTCCGAAAGAAAAAATCATGATAGATACCCTTGTCGTCACCGCCTCGGCCGAGCAGGAGCTTGTCGGCGTAACGCTTGAGGCGCTTGCCGAGGTCTCGAAAATGGGTATAAAAACCGCGCTCGGGGTGTCGAACGTGTCCTTCGGGCTGCCGAACCGACCGCTTATAAACCGCACCTTCCTTTCAATGGCCATGGAGCGGGGGCTGAACATGCCTATACTCAACCCCCTTGACGGCGAGATGACCGGCGCCGTGCGAGCGTATGAGCTTTTGCGCGGAATAGACGAGGGCGCGGGGAGATTCATTGAAATTTATAAGGATTTCACGCCATCGGCGACGGCGGCGTCGGTAAAAACCAAAGGCGACGGCGCGCAGGCGAAAAACCTGTATGAATGCGTAAAATCGGGGCTTAAGGGCCGCGCTAAAGATCTCACGGAAGAGGAGCTTAAAACCCGCCCGCCGCTTGAGGTGGTGAACGAGGTGCTGATAAAGGCGCTCGACGAGGTGGGCGCGCTCTACGAGCAGGGAAAGCTGTTCCTGCCGCAGCTGATATCCTCGGCCGAGGCCGCAAAGGAGGCGTTCTCGGTGATAACCGCCCACATGCCCAAGGATTCCGCTTCAAAGGGCAGGGTGGTTCTCGCGACGGTTACGGGCGACGTCCACGACATCGGCAAAAACATCGTCAAGGTGGTCATCGGCTCCTACGGCTGGGAGGTAATAGACCTCGGCAAGGACGTGCCACCCGAAAGGGTGGTCGAGGCCGTGAAAAAATACTCCCCCCTCGCGGTGGGGCTGTCGGCTCTTATGACAACCACCGTCGCGGGAATGGAGAAAACCATTTCGGCGCTTCGTGAGGCGGGCTGCGAGGCGAAGATATTCGTCGGCGGCGCGGTGCTGAACCAGGAGACCGCCGACCGCATCGGCGCCGACTACTACACCAAGGACGCCCTATCCATGGCAAAAAAGCTGGACGAGGTCTTTAATAAATAGGCACGAAAAGGCCGGCGGAAGCGGTTTGACGATATGACGGGGAATGTGATAAATCGCAATTTTTATCAATCATATGCGCATAATTTATGCTATATTATATCTGTGATCACAGACAGGAGACAGCATGGAAAGCCTTGCTTCGATTCAAAAAGCGCTCGATTATATCGAGGAAAACCTTAAAAACGACATCAGCATCGGACAGGTTGCCGCTGCCATCGGCTACTCGGAATATCATTTTCTGCGCATTTTCAAGCGTTTCGTCGGATTCACACCCGCCGGCTATATAAGAAAGCGACGAATCTCCGAGATCGTCGGAGTCATGGAACAAAGCGGCAGCAGCCGACCCATCAGCGACATCGCATTCGAATATGGCTTCAACTCGAAGGAAAACTTCATACGCGCGTTCAAGACCGAGCATCATATCCTGCCGACCGAGTACCGCAGGCACGGAAACAGTCTGAAGCTGTACGGTCCCTTCGAGCTTGTCCCGAAGTTTGAAGGTCCGTTGTGCGACATCGTCGAGCTCGATGCGTTCCGCGTCGTCGCTTTCCCGAGCAATGAGGACGACCCGACGAAGTTCTGGAACAGGTACAATGTAACCGGACTGTCCTCGCGGCTTTCGGGCGGACGGACAGTTACCGACTACGGCGTGTGCCGGTGGAATTCGCTGACGATGCGCCTTGATTACTGGATCGGCGTCGATGAACGCGATGCGGCGGGCGACACAAGCGGCACCGTCACTCTTTCGCTTTCGGGCGGGCTCTACGGGGTGTTCAAAACGCCCCCGGCGACCCACATTGACTTTGTCGGCACTATCGGAAAAACATGGGACTATATCCGGGACGTGTGGCCGCCGCAAAGCCGCTATGAGCGGCGCAGTGATTACGAATTCGAGCGCTATGTTGAAGAAAGCAGGCTGTTTTCCGAAACGATCTTCGTACCAATACGGATAAAAAACAAATAACCTGGAGGACAAAAACATGGCGGAAATTATCAAAACTTACAGAGAAGAAGTGCCCAAGATGCGCTTCATCGGGAAGAAATACACCGATTTCGGGAACTGGGGCGAATGGTTCGCCAACGGCTGGTTCGACGAGATCGAGCGCGCGATGGGCGGCGTCGATTCGATCCTCGCAATATGGGAAAGCGGAGGCGGCTACGTTGGGCTTGAGATGCGCGGAGAGAGCGAATTCGAATATTATATCGGTATGTTCACGCCCGCAGGCACTGCGGTTCCCGACGGTTTCGACTACATCGATATCCCCGCGTGCGCGATCGGCACCTGCTGGATATACGGCAAGGAAGGCGGCGACACGCACCAGACCGGCGGCTGCCGTCCTGCGCTCGAGCAGGCAGGAATGCGCATATGGCACGATGCGCGCGGACGCGTATGGTCGTTCGAGAACGGTCTTTGCCCGCGCTACACAACTCCCGATGAACACGGCAACGTGATACTTGATTACAGCTATTTTGTGGAATAAATGATATTAAACAAAACTTGAGCGAAGCGAAATCCGTCCTGTTGACGATCTCATTCTCTCAGTCCGGATTGTGTCTTCGTAAATCCCGCTTTATCCGTAAGATAAGTTTTAATATGCGCATCTATAAAAAGCAGACGGTTTCCGTCTGCTTTTGCTGTTTTATGCGGGGCTGCCTAAACCGTCAGCCCTTATTTTTATTTGGGCGCTTCCCCGAGCCACTTTTTCATGGCGGCGGCGAGCTTTTCTATCTCCACCGGCTTTGAAATGTGGTCGTTCATGCCGGCCTCATGCGCCATGAAGATGTCGTCGGCAAAGGCGTTCGCCGTCATCGCGACTATCGGCAGCGTCTTTAAATCCTCCCTGCCCGAGGCCCTTATAGCCTTTGCGGCCTCATAGCCGTCCATAACCGGCATTCTTATGTCCATGAACACCAGACCGTAATATCCCGGCGGGTTTGATGTTACCTTATCAAGGGCTATCTTTCCGTTTTCCGCCCGCTCGACCTCTACGTCGGTGCAGGAAAGAAGCTCGGCGGCTATCTCGGCGTTTAGGTCGTTGTCCTCAACCAAAAGCACCCTGCGCCCCTTGAAGGATTCCTCCTCCAGTGCACCGGCAACCTCGCTGCGGCTCTTAGGCCCGCTTGAAAGCACCGATTTTAGCGCGTATACCAGCCTTGAGCGGAACAGCGGCTTTTCTATAAACGCCTGAACGCCGGCCTCGCGGGCCTCCTGCTCGATATCCGTCCAGTCGTAGGCCGAAAGAATTATTATCGGAATATCCTCGCCGACGCGCTTTCTGAGCTCCCTTGCGGTCTCGACGCCGTCCATGCCGGGCATCTTCCAGTCGAGTATGACCGCCGAGAAGTCCTCGCCGGCCTCCTTCGCCGCAACGGTTTCGTTCACGGCCTCCTCGCCGCTTAACACCCAGCTCGCCTTCATGCCGATGTCGCTTAATATCTCGCTCGCCGAAACGCAAGCGTCGCGGTCGTCGTCGGCAACGAGCACCTTAAGATCCGCAAGCTCTCCGACGTCCTCCGCCTTGGGCTCCTGGAGCTTAAGGTGAAGCTGCACCGTGAATTTCGAGCCGACGCCCACCTTGCTCTCGACGGTTATCTCGCCGCTCATCATTCTTATGATGTTTCTCGTTATCGGCATGCCGAGGCCGGTGCCCTCGATGTTGGCCGACTGCTTCGAACGGCTGAACGGATCGAATATCGTGTCGATGAATTCCTCGTCCATGCCTATGCCGTTGTCCTCCGAGACAAACTCGAAACAGGCCATGCCGTTTATGTGGGATTCAAGCTCGCGTATCGTAAAGGTAACTCTGCCGCCCTCGGAGGTGAATTTAACGGCGTTGCCCAAAATGTTCAGGAAGACCTGCCGAAGCCTTAAGGTGTCGCCGATGACGTTTTCGTGATCGATGTCGTTTATGCGGATCCTGAAATCCTGGTTCTTGCTCTTGGCCTGATTTTTTATTATCGTAGCTACGCTGTCGACGAGATCTGCCATCAAAAACGGCTCTTCCGAAAGCGAGACCTTGCCGCTCTCTATCTTCGACATGTCCAAAATGTCGTTTATCAGCGCCAGCAGGTGGCGGCTCGAGACGGTTATCTTCCCGAGGCAGTCGGTCAGGCGCTCGCGGTCGTCAAGGTGCATCGCCGCGACGGCGGTCATGCCCATTATGGCGTTCATCGGCGTGCGAATGTCGTGGGACATGCGCGCCAGAAAATCGGTCTTGGCCTGATTTGCGGCCTCGGCGGCCTCCATCGAATTTTTAAGCGCAAGGCGGATCCTCTGATCGTTTTCATTCAGCTCGGTGACGTCCTGAATGGCGTAGAGCACCGTCGAGGGGTGGCCCTTTCGGCGGCTGAGGCATATGAGAGAAATGTGCTCCCACCGCTTGCCGTCCAGGTCTATCTGATATTCATATTGCAGATAGGGGACGTCCTTCGTGAGGTTTTCCTTTGCAAAGCCGGGGGTTATCACGTCGCGCATCTTAACGGTGCTGTCGGGGTCGTCGATATAACGGCTGCCGAGGAACTGGACGAGATCGGAGTAATTGCCCTCTTCCGGCGCGCCCGCTTTGCTGTTCTTGACGTAGTAGTATCTGTTCTTTGAAAAATCCACGACCGCAAACCTTGTGAAAAGCATCGAGACGGCGTCGACGATAGAGGTCATCTCCTGCTTTTCCGAGACGAGCCTGCGGCGCTGGAGCCGGCTGCGGATTATGATGTAGATCAGATATGCCAAGAACGCCGCCACCAGCTTTATTTCAAGCCGGACGCCCGCCGAATTGGCCATTCGGGTCATCTCGCCGGTGACGGAGGAGGGGAAGCTTTCGACAAAGACGAGATCGCAGCTTTCAAGTACGGTGACGTAGGCCGAGCCCTCGCCGGCGCTGCCGCGGTAGTTGAAGGAATTGAAGTTTACCTCGTTCGAGCTGTCAATGGTGTCGCCGAGCTTTTTTAAATCCTCGTCCGACATCATGCCGCTTTCGCGCATGGAATCCAAAAGATTTTTCGGCGCGCCCGAAGTGCCGGACGAGACGACGACGTCGCCGTTTCTTTCAAGGATATATGTAGAGCCGGTTACGCCGAAATAGCTCGCCTCGATCAATCCCGAGACGGTCTGCCCGCGCAGAATGCAGCTTAAAACGCCTATTATCTCGCCGTCAAAGCGAAACGGGGTGTAGAAGATGAGAAGGGTCTCGTCGGTGATGCGGCTGTTATAAACAATGCTTATGCCGCTTGAACCCGACATTCCGCTGATATAATAATCCCTGTCAGAAAGATCGGCGGTGCGGCCGTCGGCGGTCAAATCCGTTCCCTCGGAATTTATGAATTCAATGTAGTCAAAGCCCGACTGCTCCACCATATCTTTAAGGATATCCGCGTCGACGACGGGGGTGGTCATGGTCTGCTCGTAGAGGCGGGCGATAAGCTCGGCATTTCGCTCGGAGGATTGAATTATGGTGTCTATCCTGTCGGCGGTCTCGCGGGCGGCGGCCTCGACGAAGCTGTCGTTCTGCCCGACGATGCGGCGGCTGTTGTCCATCATGAAGGAGAAGAAGGAATACGCCAAAAAGGCCAGAAGCAGCACCGTCGCCGCTATCTGCACGGCGATCTGTATTTTCCGGCCGTTCGCTTTGTCTTTCATGATGTCACCTCCGAAACCGTTGATATTAGAGTGCTATTATATCATATCGCGGTAATTTTGTAAAGTACCCGAGCGCTGCGATTTGACCGCAAAGCGCCTCATTCCCGCCTTGCTTCAAGCCGGGAGCCGTAGTCGCCCCAGAAGTAGTCACCGACGTAGCTCTGATAAAGCCCGCCGTCTACGCTTATCCTGAGCCCCGGTGCGCAGCCCTCCGTCGCAAGGGCCTCTGAAAGCGCGTTCGGCACCGAAATATCGCCCGGGCCTCGGCCGTCGGGAATTATGACCTCGGTTATCTTCGAGCCGGAAAACGCGTATCCGTCCAGCCTCTCGACGCCCCTGCCTATATCAAGGCTTTCGGCCTCGCACTCCGCAAACGCATAGCCCGCCACCGTTCTCACCGGCAGGCCGTCCACCTCGTCGGGTACCGTGATCTTTTCGAGCGCTGCGCCCTCTTCGTTCACCCCGACGACCGTCCAGCCCGATTCCGCTTTTTCAAGCTTCAGATAGATGTTGTCCGCCATGAGCGTGCCGCCGTAGCGGCTGTATTTTTCGGCAAGGGCGGCGTAGTCCTCCCAAAACGCGTAGATCTGCGGACTGCCGCCCAAGCTTTCGGGGCTGTCGGGGAGCTCTAAGGTCTCGGGCGAGGCCCCCTCGGCGAGCCTGACTTCAAGCCCGGGGGCGGTGCCGTCAAAGCAGCCCGGCTCCAGCCTTGAAATATTTTTCCCGAGTACGAGCTTTTTTGCCTGCGCGCCCGAAAGAGCGCCTCCGGCTATCGCGACGACATTTTCGCCTCCCGCCTCGTCGGGGAGACTGAGAATTTCCCGGCGGCGGCCGGTTTCGGTCAGCGAGACCGCCGTTACCCCGCCCTCACAGGGCTCAAAGACAAAGCTTTCGTCGGACCTCAAAAGCTCCTTTATCTCCGAAAGGCCGGCGTAAGCGGACATCTCCCCGAAGCTCTCGGGCGGTAAATATACCGCAAAGCCGTCGGCGCGGCCGAAAGAGATCTCCCCGGGGATAGAAATGTCGGGCGAAACGCCGTCCGAAATTATCATCGAATTAAGCCCGTCGGCGCCGTCGAACGCGCCCGGCTCCACCGCGGTTATATTTCTGCCGAGTGTCACCGTTTCAGCGGCGCAGCCTTTGAACGCCCCAGAAAGTATCGTAAGAACGGGTATTCCGCCCACCTCGTCGGGAACCGAGAGACAACCCTTTTTTGAGGCCGATTCCGAAACCGAGGCCACGGCCCAGCCGCGGGCGTCATTTAACCTGACAAGATCGAAGTCGTCGCAGTCGGGGCGGCGCCCCGCGGGAACGGGGATATCCTCAAGCGTGACGGAAAGATCCCCCGCTTCGCGCTTTAAGTCGTCAATAAGCTTTGCGGTGCGCACCGTCACGCCGGAATTGTTCAGGTGAAATTCCGAGTCGTAAAAATACCCCTCGTCCATTATATAGTCGCTTATGCCGCTTATCACCCGGCAGTCGAGGCTTAATGAAAGCTTCGCCTGAAAGTCCCGAATCTCCTCGGGGGAGTTGAACGGCTCTATCGCCGCGCTGTTTATCGGCGGGAAGCTGAAATAAACCTCCGCCCCGCGCGAGCGAACATAGGCGGTGTAGTCGTTTACATATGCGATGAATTCCTCGAATTCGGGGATGCCGGCAAAATCGAGGGTTACGGCGTTGCCGTACCCCGACATAACATTATACGGCCGGTCGAAGACGTTGTCGCCGAATTCGTTGAAATTTTCCTTTCTGTAAGCCCCGGAATTCTCCGGCCGCTCGCCGGTAAGGGCATAGCCGAGCTTTTTGCCGCCGAGACCCCATATCGCGCCGACGAGGGACGCGCGGTCTTCGGGAGCTATTCTTTTAAGCATCTCGGGGGAGCCGTCTATCGCCCGGGCGGCGGTCTCGGCGTTGAACCTCAGCGAATACGTCTCGGCGTTAAGCTCGGGCGCAAGGACGATTATATCCCCCTCGCGGACGTTCTCGCGGGAAAGATCCATCATAAGCTTCGTGCCGAGATTTGCGTAAAGCCCGAAATTAACGGCTTTCCGCCCGAGGCAGCGCTCGAGCATTTCGGAATCGAGGCCGAACGCCGCCGACGACCCGCCGACGACGGTTATTTTAGGCTCGTCGACCGTTCTCAGCCTGTCGTATTTTTCGGAGAGCTCGCCGAGAAAGGTGGATTTAAAATATGCCGGCAGCCCGAAAGCCGAGGCGCATATCACGAAAAACGGCAGCAAAAATACCGCGAGCATTACTGAAAATACTGACCGGAACTTTTTTCTCTCGCTCATTTAAAACACCTCAGAACTGGAAGTAGATGAAGCTGCCCGGCCCGCCGGAGGACAGAAGAATTATCCACGCAGAGGATATTGCCCAGACGAGCGCTATATAGGCGACCGCCCTTCCCGGCGTCAGCTTTAGCTGCGCACTTTCGCGGGGCTTAAGGGCTATCTGGCGGTCGAGCATTACCGCGACAAAAACTGACAGCGCCGCGGTGATTATTTCGGTGACGCCGAGGCCGAGCGAGCTTAGCGAGCCGAAAATATCAATCCCCCGCCAGCCGGTAAAGAGCGTTCGGTAGAGGGCGAGCATGTCGGCGGGGCTGTTCGCCCGAAAAGCCACCCAAGCAAAGGTGACGAGCCCGAATGTCGCGAACCGCCGAAGTCCGAGATAGGCGGGGTTGTCGCCTATGCGAAGCCTCACCCTGAGGCTTTCACGCCACGGCTCGGTGATGTGCCCGGCCATCTGATAGATCCCGTGCATTATGCCCCAGATGATATAAGTCCAGGCGGCTCCGTGCCAGATCCCCGAAACCAAAAATACAATAAAGATGTTGGCGTATTGCCTTACCCTGCCCTTTCTCGAGCCGCCGAGGGGTATGTAGATGTAGTCGGTGAACCATGAGGTGAGGGAGATGTGCCAGCGGCGCCAGAAATCGCGAATGCTTAGGGCGCTGTAGGGCGCGTTGAAATTCTGCATGAGCCTTATTCCCATCACCCGGGCGCAGCCTATCGCAATGTCGGTATAGCCCGAAAAATCGCAGTATATCTGCACCGCAAACAAAAGCGTCGCCAAAATAACGGTGAAGCCGTTGACGGTCTCAGACCCGGCGGAATTTACGCCGTTATATACCGCCTCGACATATTTTGACAGCTGATCGGCCACTGCAACTTTTTTAAAGAACCCCACCGCCATAAGCTTAATTCCCTCGGCGGAATCCGCCGCCGAAAAGGGGTGATCCTCCTTAAGCTGGGGAATGAGATTTTCGGGTCTCTCGATAGGCCCCGCCACAAGCTGGGGGAAGAACGCAACGTAAAGCGCGTAATATCCGAAATGCCGCTCGGCGGGCATCTTTTCGCGGTAGACGTCTATGACGTAGCTGAGCGTCTGGAAGGTGTAAAAGGATATTCCCACCGGCAAAATGAGATTGAGGGAAAAATCGGGGAGTTCAAGGCCGAAGATCCTCAAAAGAGACAGCGCGCTGCCGCAGACGAAATTGAAGTATTTGAAGAAGAACAGCACCGAAAGGCTTGAAAGCAGCGCAACCGCCAAAAGAAGCTTTCGGATTTTTTTGCCGCGGGCTTTTTCTATCCCGAGGCCGCAGAGATAAGACACCGCCGTTGTGAAGAGTATCAGCCAGATGAGCTCGGGCTGCCAGCTCATATAGAACCAGTAGCTCGCGGCAAGAAGCATCACCCACCTTGCCCTCTTCGGGAGCACCCTGTAAAGGAGCAGCACGGCGGGGAAAAAGATCAGAAAGGAAAAGGAGTTAAATACCATCGCTTCTGCCCTCCCGCTTTTTTCTTCCCGTTACGAAAAGCCCGACAGCCGCGCTTACCAAAAGCAGCAAGAACAGCTTTTTCGGCGAGGCCCCCGCCGCCGCAAGATATGTCACCGCAGCGACGTGAAGCGCGGCGTTAAAAAGCGCCAAAAGCGCGCAGACGAGCTTATTTTTCGAAAACGCCGCCGTCAGGATATGAAGCGCCGCAAGCGCTGCGGCCGCCGGCAAAAGAAGCGGCGGATTTATCAGCTCTGAAAGATAGGACATGTTCTCACCTCAATAGCTTTCGGGATCTGCAAGATAGGCCTTAAGGTCGGCAACAAGGCTGCGGGTTCTCTCCCGCGCGCCCTCCTCGTTGGGGTGCCATTCTGAATCGTAAAAGCTCTTATGCTCCATTATATAGGTGCCTATATCCGATATGACGGGGTAGTCGAGGGCGTCGGCGCATTTTTTTGTGAACGCCGCAAATTCCTCCTCGGTGGCGGCTTCGGGCGAAAGTCTTGCGCGGTCGAACGTGCCGAAGCTCATCAAAAGCAGCGCGCCGGTCTCGCGGTATTTTTCATATACCCCGTTCAGGTTTTCGGCGTTTAGCCTGAATTTTTTGAAATTCTCGGTCGCGCCGCCGAAGCTGCCTCTCACCGACGGCCGCGACACCCCTATGTCGCCGTATTTGTTTATGTCCGCGGGGAGTTGGTAGGGCTTTCCCTCCTGGTGCAAAGCCGGCACGAGGGAGTTGTCGGCGGGGTCTCCCACCTGGAATTTTCTGAAGCAGTCCCAGAAGCCGGTGTAGTTTGAAATGTCCGCGTCCCTGAAGATATCCCAGCACTGCTCGTTGCCGCGGAACATCTTAGCGTGAAATTCGTTTGATCCCATCGGCCCCGACGAGGAATATTCCGGGGCGTGGATCACTATGTCCCCCTCCGAGACGTATTTCGAAATGATCTCAAGGTAAAACAGTGAGGGGTTTGCGGCGTTGGTGCCGTAGTTGACCACCGTGTAGCCCGGCATCAGCTCCTCGAAAAGGGCGCTGTCGAGGCCGTTTAAAGAGGACGACCCGGATACCACCGCGATGACGTTTCCGGGGGCGGTGCGGAGCCTCTCGTATTTCACGCAGAAGCTGCCCTCGATTGCGCCGGAATATACAGGCAGCCGCTGCGAGTTTAAAACCACCGTCTTCACCGATTTCGGGAAGCTGCCGTCCCACACCGTGGCCAGAGAATCGAAGAACACCACCTCGCGGAGCTTTTCGCTGCCCGAGAACGCCCCCTCTGAGACGTTCACGACCGTTCGGGGGATAACTACCCGCCTCAGAGACGCGTCCTCAAACGCGCCCTCCGCGACGGAAAGCACCGGCACGCCCTCTATCTCCTCGGGGATAACGGCGAGCTCGCCGCTGCCGTGATAGCCGGTTATCTCGGCGCCGAGGACGTTTTCCTCGCGCCGCCTAAGGCTGCCCGGGGTGACGTCGCGTATTACCGGAATTTCTTTGATATCGTAGTCGAAGTCCGAAACGTCGTTTTCTTTTGCCCAGACGACATACAGCTGCGCGGATTCCCCCTCGACCCTGCACACACCGCCCATGTTAGAAAAGCCGGGTATCTCGTTTGCCGAGGCGTATTCGCCGTATTCCGCGGGCTCTGAAGAATACCCCACGGCCGAATAGCCCGGGCGGACAAAGCTGCCGTTAGATTCAAGCGTCTGCTGCATGGCGTAGATGTCGCTGAAGCTGCCGACGGCGGTATATTCTTCGCTGCCGTCCGGCGCGGTTCCGCCGTTCATAAGGTAGGTTATTCTGTATTCCGAGAAGCCGGAGAAATTTGCATAAAGCGTCTTTGATGAGGATATGTAAAACCTGTCCTCGGGATTTTTTGAGAGCAGCCTGCCGCCGTCCTCAATGAATCCGCCCTCGCTCCAGCCGTCAAAGGTGAGATATTCCGGGCAGAATACCGACGCCGCGGCCTCGCCGGGGCGGGAAAGAAGGATCTCCGGCTTGGCTATCACCCCCGAGGGGTTGTTTGAGCAGAGGCTTAGGCGTATCACTTCGCCATCCGGCACCACCTCAAGGTCGACTGTCTTCGGCTCGTACACGTCCGTCAGCCTAAGCCGCCCGGTCTCGGGGTCGAAATCCGCACCGGCGGTGTTGCCGATGTATGTATACCCCTCGGCGATGCTTATTTTAAAGGTCACCGCGCGCCCGGCCTTTACCTCGGCTACCGGGTCGCCCTCGATCTCCACTCCGTCGCAGGGGCGAAGCATCACCCTGACGGAATAGCCGCCTATGTCGGCCGGCTTTTCGCCGCAGCCGTTAAGAATCGATAGGACAAGCGCAATTATTAGCAAAAAGATGATTTTTCTTGACATATAATGCTCCAAAGAATGCGAAATTGTATATTTTCATTTTACCACCGAAAAAGCCCGCAGTCAAGATAGATGTTAGAGGTTGATGTGGCCGTTTCGGCCACATCAGAAGACAGAAATTAGATGTCAGAAGTCAGAATTTCGAGGTGTCGCCTTCCGGCGACGTTTTTAAGCATAAGATAATGCGTGCGGAATGGGTACTCCTGATAGAGGTTAGAGGATAGAAGACAGATTGCAGAAAAGACAAAAACCGCAAAAAACAATCTGCTTTTTTTCGCAAAAACATTTACATTCTTTCATGCATGTGTTATAATGTTGCATATATGAGCGCAAAAAGTCAAAAACGTCTGCGCTTTGATTAAGGAGATGAGAGCTTTGAAACACAGGGCTACGCGAAACCTTGTAATAAGTCTTATATGCATTTCCATGCTCTGCGTGGCCGTGTTTTTCTATCTTTCCGTAAAGATGAACGGCCGCTCGGCCGAGGCCATCGGCGAAATAGGCTCGGTATATATGGCCGGCATGAGCGAACAGGCCGCGGCGCATTTCGGCACCGCTATTCAGCTCAGGCTCTCTCAGGTGGGCGCCCTTGTCGATTCCTGCCCGCCGGACAGCGTTAAAAGCAAAACCACCATGACCATTACCCTTAGCTATAACGCCCGCGCCAGAGGGTTCGACCACCTTGCCCTTTACGGTGCGGACAGCTCTTTTGAGATGATCTACGGCAGCAGCATTGAGGCGGAGGATTCCGCAAACTTTCTGCAGTCCCTTAAAAACGGCGAGGAAAAAATGGCCCTCGGCCGGGACACCGTCGGCGAGACGGCCCTTTTGATGGGCATTCCGGCCTCATATCCTATGTCGGACGGCAGCGAAAGCGTGGCTCTCGTCGCGGCGCTGCCTATAAGCTATATCACCGACACCCTCTCTTTGGATTCCGACAACGCCATGATCTACTATTTCATAATAGACAAAAACCTGAACTTTGTAGTCCGGGACACCGACATCACCGACGAATCCTATCTTCGGCGCGTTCTTGACAGATATGACGACGTTGAGGGAATGACCGGCGAGCAGTACATCGAAGAGCTGCGGCAGGTTATGGCCGACGGCAGAGACTACACCGGGGAATTCACGATCGAGGGCGAGCGGCGGCACCTTTACAGCACCGAGCTACCCTATTCGGAATGGTATCTCATGCTGTTCATGCCCTACGGAGACATCGACCGGCTGATAAACAGTCTCAGCGTCTCCTGGGGGTGGTCTTCGCTGATAAGCTGCCTTGTCATTCTGCTGGGACTTCTCACGGTGTTCATCTGGTATATTCTTCTCACCCGCAGGCAGATGCGCGAGCTTGACGAGGCAAAGCGCGCCGCCGAGCATGCTAACCGCGCAAAGAGCGAATTTCTGTCCAACATGAGCCACGACATTCGCACCCCGATGAACGGCATCGTCGGCATGACGGCGATTGCGAGCGCAAATCTTCACAACGTGTCGCAGGTGAGAAACTGCCTTAAAAAGATCTCCCTTTCAAGCCGTCATCTTCTCGGCCTGATAAACGACATACTTGATATGTCCAAGATAGAGAGCGGAAAGCTGACGCTTCACATGGAGCAGATGTCTTTGCAGGAAACCATGCAGGGGATAGTGAACATAGTTCAGCCGCAGGTGAACGCCAAGAACCAGCGCTTCGACGTCTACGTCTACGACATTCCCACCGAGCATGTCTTCTGCGACAGCATACGCTTAAACCAGATTCTTCTCAATCTGCTCGGCAACGCCATAAAATTCACACCGGAGGGCGGTTCGATAAGCGCGGTGCTCTATGAGGAGCCCTCGCCGGTCGGCGCCGAGCACATAAGGGTGCACCTCAGGGTAAAGGACACCGGCATAGGAATGTCGGCGGAATTCAAAAAGCACATCTTCGAATCCTTCTCCCGCGAGGACAGCAGCCGCGTCCAAAAGACGGAGGGAGCCGGCCTCGGCATGGCGATAACGAAATACATCGTCGACGCCCTCGGCGGCACCATTGAGGTTGAAAGCGAGCTCGGCGCAGGCACCGAATTCCACGTCACGCTCGACCTTGAAAAAGCCCTCGTCCAGGAGGCTGACATGACGCTTCCGCCGATGGATATTTTGCTCATCGACGACGATGAAATGCTCTGCGAAAGCGCCGCCGGAACGCTTAAATCGGTCGGCTGCAGGGTCGACTGGGTGTTGAGCGGCGAAAGCGCTTTGGAGCGCGCGCAAAAATACCGCGCAGAAACCGGCCGCGACTACCCGATGATACTCGTCGACTGGCGCCTGCCCGGCATAGACGGCATAGAGACCGCCTCACGCCTGCGCAAAATCATCGATAAGGACGCCGTGATACTTCTCACCACCTCGGCCGACTGGACTGAGGTTGAGGAGCAGGCGAAGGCCGCCGGCATAAACGGTACGATACCGAAGCCTTTATTCCGCTCGACGCTCTACTACGGGCTGCGGCCATACTGCCTGCCCGACAGCGAGGCTCCCACCCCCGAAAAGACCGCGGCGGTGGAGCTTAAGGGCCACAGGGTGCTTTTGGCCGAGGACAACGACCTGAACTGGGAGATAGCCGAGGAGCTGCTTTCGGGCCTCGGGCTCGAGCTTGAGCGCGCCGAAAACGGCAAGGTCTGCCTTGATAAATTCGGCGAAAGCCCCGAGGGCTATTACGACGCAATTCTTATGGATATCCGCATGCCGATAATGACCGGTTATGAGGCCACAAGGGCGATAAGGGCGCTCGAACGGCCCGACGCCGCCGCCATTCCGATAATCGCGATGAGCGCCGACGCGTTTTCCGACGACGTTCAGCGTTGCCTCGACAGCGGCATGAACGGCCACCTTGCAAAGCCTATCGATCTCGACGAGGTTGCGGCCACCCTCGGCAGCCGCTTCGCCGAAAGGGAAAATCAATAAAAATCCGGGAGCTGAAAACATGAAAATCAAACGCATATTCTGCCTTGCGGCGGCGTTCGCCGTAATGCTTGCCGCCTGCGGAAATTCTTCGGAGGAGCTTAAAACCACGGGCAGCGACGCCGACGGAGAGCCCGCCTCGGAGACGACCGAGCTGACCCTTTGGACATACCCGGTCGGCGGCTGGGGAACCGGCAGCACTATCTCGTCGATAATATCCTCCTTTAATCAGGAGCACCCCGAAATCAACGTCTCGGTAAAGATTTTAAGCTACGACACCGGCGACAGCGACATCGAGCAGGCTATTGCCGACAACAATATGCCCGATCTCGTCTTCGAGGGGCCGGAGAGGCTTATAGCAAACTGGGGCGCGCGCGGCCTTATGGCCGATCTTAACGACATCTGGGACAGCGAAGCCGCCTCTGAGATATACGGCTCGGTGGCTTCGGCCTGCGTAGGCGCCGACGGCAAAAGATATATCTATCCTCTCTGCATGACCACCCACTGCATGGCGATAAACCGCGATCTCTTTGAGGCCTCCGGCGCGTGGCAGTATGTCGACGAGAAAAATCACACTTGGACTACCGACGGGTTTGTCTCGGCGGTAAAGGCGCTCAAAGATTACGGCGTCGAAAAGGTGGGCGAGATATTCTGCGGCGGCCAGGGCGGAGATCAGGGCACAAGGGCACTTGTGACCAACCTTTACAGCGGCGAATTCACCGATCCCTCCCACACACGCTATACCTTCAACTCCCCCGAAAACATAAAGGCCCTTGAGCTATTAAAAAGCCTTGACGGCATCGTCTTCTCAAAGGACGCCGTCGGCACGGACAGCATTAACCGCTTTACCGACGGAGAATACGCGATGTGCTTCTGCTGGAACGTCGGCACCGAGGTCTCCGCGACGATAAACAATCCCGACCGCGACTTCGACATCTTCCCGCTCACCTTCCCGACCGACGACGGTGAATGCAGCCTTCAGGGCGGGATCTGGGGCTTCGGCGTGTTTGACAACGGCGACGAAAAGAGAATCGAGGCCGCAAAGACATTTATCCGCTTTTACACCGAGGACGTCAACCGCTACACCCAGGCAGTTCTGTCGACCACCTTCTGGCCGGTCAGGGACGTCCCGAACATCTACGAAAACGACGCGCTGATGTCGGAATACATCATTTTGCGCGAATATCTCGGCGACTACTACCAGGTTACGCCGGGCTGGGCGGGCGCGCGCACCGCGTGGTGGACGATGCTCCAAAAAATTGCCGACGGCGCCGACATTCCGTCCGCCGCCGAGGAATTTGAAAAAAGCGCCAACGAAGCCGCAGGCGCAAACGAATAAAAATAACGGCCGCCCGATTAAAGGCGGCCGGTTTTTGATATTTCTCACCGCAGCGAACGGTCGAAGTACGAAGCCAAGCACAGCTGCCGGTTATACAAGGGGAATTAAACACATCAGGCGAATAATCGATGGCACGGTCTGTCGGGAGTGTCCATTCCGCACGCATTATCATATGCTTAAAAACGTCGCCGAAAGGCGACACTTCGAAATTCTGACCTCTGACATCTAATTTCTGTTTTCTGATGCGGCCGTTTCGGCCACATCGGGTCTGTCCGACAGGAATCGTAACCTCGGCATCGCCAACATTTCCTGCTAACTGTTGCCTTTAGTTCGCGATGCCTATGCGAAGCCGCTTCGGCTTTTCGCGAAGCGTTAAAACTTGCTTTTCGCACTTTGCAGTCAAAAACGACAGACTGCTCGTGCTCAAAGAGTTTTAATCGCATCGCCTGCCTCAGGTCTGCTTCGCAGACTACCGGCTTCGCCCAACCTCGCCCCGCTCTCTCGCCATGCAGAATCGGTTCGGTCGTCTTGCGGGGAAGCAGTCGCGTCCATGCGACCCAAAGCGCTCATACCTTGGAAATATTTCAAAATCTCCCCGTTACCGCACTCCCTTTTTACAGCCCTTTAAGGCGCTTTGGAAGCAGGTTCTCGGCCCTATCATATATACCAAAAACAAGGCCACCTTGCGGTGGCCTTATTTTTGGTCTGTCCGACAGGAATCGTAACCTTTCCATAAGCGTTATTTCTTGCCGCTCCCGCTTCGCGGGCATATATGACCGCCCGCTCGCGTTCGCGGAGAAATAAACGCTTATGTGCGACCCAAAGCGCTCATACCTTGGTAATATTTCAAAATTTCCCCATTTTCGCACCTTTCTGCGGTTTAACCGCCTTAGTGAGCTCTTTGGAAGCAGGTCCTCGGCCCTATCATATATACCAAAAATAAGGCCACCTTGCGGTGGCCTTATTTTTGGTCTGTCCGACAGGAATCGAACCTGCGCGCATGCGGTCGGAGCGCATTGCTCTATCCACTGAGCTACGGACAGTTATGCTCGCGGCGGGTTTTAGGGCCTGCCGCCGAGTTTTTTGGATAGATATAAGACTAAATCGTCGTCGTTGCAGCAGCTTTCATATTCGCCGCAGACTTTGTTTTGATACCACACGCCGCTGCCGTCGGGGACATACCCGCGCTTGACATACATTCGCTGCGCGCTGCCGTAGCCCGAGTGAAGCCCCACGCCGAGGCCCACTTCGTCGGCAAATTCCGCCGCGACCTTCTCGGCGGCGTCCATAAGCTTTTCGCCCACGCCCCGCCTGCGGAATTTTTCGAGCACCGCAAAGTCGACGATCATCGGGAGCCGCCCGGCAAATGCGCCGTGCTCATATTTCGGGTAGACGCTGACATATCCCGCGGGCTCGCCGCAAATGTCTGCCGCAAGACAGACAGCCCTGCCCGCCGCAGCGTCCTCAAGGCGCTTTTTAAGGTTGGATCCGTCCGAATCCCAGCCCTGGGCGCGCTCGCCCTCGGCAAATACCTCAGGGTCGGTCTCGGCGAGATCCCGTATCGTGATTTTGTCGTCTGAATAATATACCATTTGTAAATTTCCTTAGATTTATACTTTTTGTAGCCGAGCTACAGCCCGAAACGCTCTTTTATGAGCTTCGCGGCGTCCTCGGCCGAAAGTCGGGTGTTGTCTATCCGAAGATAGTTTTCAAAGCCGGTTTCGCCGGGAAGGCTTTCAACGCGGCAGGTCTTTTCGTCGTAAATAAGCGCTTCCGAAAATTCAAGATTCCGCTTGCCGGGCTTATTCGCAAGGCGGTTTTCGGTGCGGTTGCGCCTCAGCCGCTCGTCGAAATCGGCGACAAGCTCGACAAGATAGATCTCGGCGCCGGCGTCTTCAAAAATTTTCGCAACGCCCCGTATATATTCTCCGTCCGAGGGGGAGGAAAAATCCCAAATATAGGTGAAAACAAGGCCGTAATTGCCGCTTTTTGCGAATCCCTCAAAGATATCGCGCCGAAGCCGCAGAATCGTTTCGGGCTCGAAATATCCGAAGACCTGCGTCACAAGATCGATGGTCATGTGATTGTGAAAAAGCCGCAGATCGGTGATTTTGCAGAGCTCCTGCCCCACCGTCATCTTTCCGGAGGCCCCGCCGCCTATTATGATGACAAGCTTCACTATCTTATCTTCGCGCCGGCGGGGGTGCTTCCGTCAAGGAAGACAACCTTTGCCGAGCCGTCCGGCATGTCGGCCGCGCAGATCATTCCCTCGCTAAGCTCGCCCGCAAGCTTCGCGGGCTTGAGGTTTGCGACGAACATCACGGTTTTGCCGACAAGATCCTCCGGCGAATACCACTTAGCGATGCCTGAGAGTATCTGCCTTGTTCCGAAGCCGTCGTCCACCTTTATTCTGAGGAGCTTTTTGGACTTTTCGACCTTTTCGCAGGAGATTACCTTTCCCGCCCTGAGATCGGCTCTGAAAAATTCGTCGATATCGATTTCCGGGGCGATTTCGTCGGGCTTAAAGCCCTCCGCCTCCTTGGCGGCCTCCGCTTCGGCGGCGGCCTTGGCCTTTACGGCCTCCATTTCGGCTATAAGCTCGTCCAAAAGCTTGGGGTCTATTCTTGCGAACAGCGGCACGGCTTCCTTTACCGTTGTGCCGGCGACATATCCGCCGAAGGCCGAAAGGGTGGCGTAATCGCGGATATCGGTGTTTATCTCGTCGAGGATCTTAAGAGAGGTCTCGGGGATTATCGGGGAGGAGAGTATCGCGATAAAGCGTATCGCCTCGATGAGCTCGTATATGACCGTTTTAAGCCTCGGCTTCTGCGCCTCGTCCTTTGCAAGCGCCCAGGGCGAGGTCTCGTCGATGTATTTGTTTGCGCGGCGTGCAAGGGATATGACGTCCTCGACGGCGTCGGCAAGGCGATAGGCGTTCACATGGGCGTCGAACTTTTTTACGGCCTCAAGGCATTTTTCCTCAAGGTCGAGGTCGGTCTCGTTTTTGTCGGAGGGGCCGTAAACCCTTCCGCCGAAATATTTGTTCGCCATGGCGACGGTGCGGTTCACAAGGTTGCCGAGGGTGTTGGCGAGGTCGGTGTTATAGCGGTCGATGAAGGTCTCGTAGCTTATGTGGCCGTCGGCCGCAAAGGGCATTTCGGAGAGCATGTAATAGCGGGCGGCGTCGGAGCCGAAGCGCTTGACCATCTCGCCGGCATAGATGACGTTGCCCTTGGACTTGGACATCTTGTCCTCGCCCCAAAGCAGCCACGGGTGGGCGAATATCTGCTTCGGCAGCTTTGCGCCGAGCGCCATAAGCCACGCGATCCAATAGATTGAATGGAACCTTAAGATGTCCTTTCCGATGACGTGGACGCAGTTGTCCCAGTATTTACTGTAGTTTTCCGAGGGGTGCTCGGGATCGTAGCCGAGGGCGGTGATGTAGTTGTTCAGCGCGTCTATCCAGACATAGACGATATGCTTGGGATCGAAATCTACGGGGACGCCCCACTTGAAGCTCGTTCTTGTTATGCAGAAATCCTGCAGGCCCGGCTTGATGAAATTGTTTATCATCTCGTTCTTTCGGCTCTCGGGCTGAATGAAATCGGGGTTTGCGGCGAAGAAATCTTCAAGCTGCTTCTGATATTTCGAAAGGCGGAAGAAATAGGCCTCCTCCTTTGTCTTTTTTACCTCGGAGCCGCAGTCGGGGCAGCGGCCGTCCTTTAGTTGAACCTCGGTGAAAAAGCTCTCGCAGGGCAGGCAGTACCAGCCCTCGTATTCGCTTTTGTAGATGTCGCCCTGCTCGTAGAGGCGGTCGAAGGCGCGCTGCAGGGCCTTTTCGTGCTCGCTGTCGGTGGTGCGGATAAATTTGTCGTAGCTTACGTTAAGGCCGTCTATCTCGGCGCGTATCGCCGAGGATATCTCGTCGACATGCTGCTTAGGGGTGATGTTCCGCTTTTCGGCCTCCTGTTCGATCTTCTGGCCGTGCTCGTCGGTGCCGGTGAGGAAGAAGACATCATACCCCTGCATTCGCTTTGTCCTCGCGATCATATCTGCGCAGACATGGTCGTACATATTTCCGATATGCGGAAGTTTTGAGGCATATGCGATGGCTGTAGTAATAAGATAGGGCTTTGACATGACAGTCTTCCTTTCTTTTCCCGTTAGGGCAATTCCCGGCAAACGGCCGGTAAAGCTATTATATACTTTTTTGCGGATTTGTCAAGCAGTAAGAGGGCGCGGCGTTAATCTTCCTCCCTATTCTCCTTCTCAACGGGTATCCGCCCCATTATCTCGACGACGCCCGAAAGCTGCCAGAGCTGCGCCGTCGCCATGACGGTGAAGCCCTCGCCGAAATCGCAGACGACGTCGTTGGGCGAATATTTCGGCAGGCCGAAGCAGCTGAGCATGTTCATGATTATTCCCCCGTGGGTGATGACCGCGGCGCTGTGCCAGCCGTTTTTCATCATGTCGTTAATGATGAAGTCGAGACCCTCGTAGCAGCGCCTCACAACGCTCTCGACGCTTTCGCCGTTCGGCGGGGGATTGTTAAGCCCGCCCTTTAAAAACTGCTTATATTCCGGCAGATCCTTTATCTCGGTCAGCTTTTTGCCCTCGAAGTCGCCGAAATTCATCTCCCTGAGCTCCGGCATCACCCGCGCATACCCCTCGGGATATAAAAACGCAGCGGTGGCTATGCACCTTTTAAGCGGGCTGACGTAAACCTTGTCGACGTCGGGATAAAAATGTGTCTCCGCCTTTTTTACAAGCTCCTCGCGGCCCCGCTTCGAAACCGGCGACTCGGTTATGCCGACATAGCGGCCCTCCTCGTTGGCTTCGCAGATGGCGTGGCGTATGAAATGTATTCTGTAGCCCTGCATAAAAATTCCTCCCCGGGTTCTTGCCCTTTAAAGTATTGGTATTTATAAACAAAAAATTTGTCGAAACTTTATGAATTATACAGTTTTACAAAGAGTAAAATCGGGTGTATAATATTCTTAGCGTCATTTGGCCGGGCGGCAGATATTTTTACAGCCCGCGGGCCTTATGACAGTTTCAGTTATCGGAGCGAAAAAAGGAAAATGAGCACGGATTTTGCAAGAATAATGACACTTTTAAGAAAAGAACGGGGGCTTTCACAGAAAAAAGCCGCCGAAGATCTCGGGGTATCGCAGGGGCTTCTCTCTCACTATGAAAAGGGCAAGCGCGAGTGCGGGCTCGATTTTTTGGTGCGCGCGGCGGACTACTATAACGTCAGCTGCGATTACCTTCTCGGCCGCTCGCCCGAACCCGAGGGCAAGACGATCTCGATAGACGACATTCCCGAGGACGACCCCAACGTCCGCGACAAGGTCACCCCCGGCTCGGTGATGATAGCTTTCAACAAAAAGCTGATAAACAATTCTCTGAGCGTGGTGTTCTCGCTTCTTTCAAAGTGCCGCTCGTCGACGATGATAAAGGAATGCTGCGGATATATCATGCTCGCGGTGTATAAAATACTTCGGTATATCTATTCGGCGAATCCCAAAAACGATCAGAATTTCTTTATGATAGATCAGTCGACAGCGCCTTTCGGCACCAACGCCGCCATGAACGTCTGCGAATCGAAAATAAGCGCCGCATCCTCCGGCAAAGCGCTCGCCGGCGAAGACGCCGTGGAAAACTCCGACGACCTTAGCGCCAACACAAAGACCCTCGCCGAGGATTACCCGAGGTACTACTCCTCGATGGTGAACCTTATAAAGAACAGCGAATCGAGGATAAAATCACTCGGCGAAGAGGAATGACCTACCAAACGTCATTATAACACATTCTCCCCGGGAATGCAACCGATTGACGGCCTGTATTTTTCCGCCGGGGCTTAAGGAGACCGATGATGAAAAAGCGGGGAATTATTTTAACCTCCGTCGCCGCGCTGGCGGCAGCCCTTGCCGGCTATCTGACATTTGAAAACGAAGCGCTCACCGTCACCCCCTATGAATTTTCCTCTCAGGCGCTTCCCGAAGCCTTCGACGGCTTCAAGATCTGCCACCTTTCCGATATCCATGTGAAATCCGCACTGAGAAAATATCCCCGGCTGATTAAAAAGGTCGCAAAACTCTCGCCGGACATAATCGTCATCACCGGGGATCTTTTGGATTCCCGCCGTTCCGACCTTCAAACGGCCTTGAGCCTTGCCGAGACTCTCACCGACATTGCGCCGGTATATTACGTCACCGGGAACCACGAGGAAAGCCTGCCTATTGAAGATTACACCGGGCTGATGTCTTCACTCTCCGACATGGGGGTGCATCTTATGGACAGCCGCACGGAGAAAATTTACCGCGGCGAAAACGGCGAATATATAAACGTCAGCGGCATTTTCGACAGCCCTCATTTTACGGTGAATAAGGCTTCGGAGATGTTTGACGAAAACGCGTTCGATCTCTTTTTGGCGCACCGGCCGCAGTTTGCCGCGGGATATGCGAGAGCCGGGGCGGATTTAACGCTGAGCGGCCACGCCCACGGCGGCCAGATGAGGATCCCCTTTGTGGGCGGGCTTATCGCGCCGGATCAGTGGTTCTTCCCCGAATACAGCGAGGGAATGCACCGCTTCGGCGATCGCGCGACGGTGATCAGCCGCGGCATAGGAAACAGCCTCATTCCGTTTCGGATAAACAACCGCCCCGAGATAGTTACGGTTACGCTGAAAACGGCCGGATAACGGATATTTATTCAAAAATTTTTTCCTTTACCCCCTTGACAACCCTGCAAATACGTGGTAGAATGGCTTTACCTCTTTGCGGGGGTGTTTTTTTGGTGCGCTTTTTTGGCGCGAAGCTTTATCCGCAAAACCGCCCTTTTGCGGCGGCGCCGGCTGTAAGCCCGGCGGAGGGAGGCAATTAACCGCGCTTATTTACCCGTATAAGCGTAATTTTCATCAGGAGGTGCCGAAAATGAGGGTAAAAATCACATTGGCCTGCACGGAGTGCAAGCAAAGAAACTACTGTTCGAAAAAGAACAAGAAAAACGACCCCGACAGGCTTGAAATGAACAAGTACTGCAAGTTCTGCCGCAAACACACTCTCCACAGAGAGACAAAGTAGAGGGGAGAGCAGAAAATGGCAAAGGAAAAGAAAAACATTTTTGCCCGGGTTTTCGGGGCGATAGGCAAATTCTTCCGCGATTTGCTCGCGGAGGTTAAAAAAGTCGTCTGGCCGAGCAAAAAGCAGGTTCTGAACAACACGGCCGTGGTTTTGGCTGTGTGCGTGGTATGCGGCGTCGTTCTTTTCGGAATCGACTCTGTATTCGCGTTCCTTATCAGGCTTCTGGTCAGGGCCTGACGGGCTTCTGCCCCACCTAAAAATGCGAAAGGAAATTCTTTATGGATAACGAATTGGTCGCAAAATGGTACGTCGTCCACACTTATTCGGGCTATGAAAACAAGGTGGCGCAGAATATCGAAAAGGTTGTAGAAAACCGCAAGCTTCAGGACACCATTCAGCAAGTCCGCGTTCCGGTGGAGATCGTCGAGCAGACGGATTCCAACGGCAACAAGAAAGAAGCAGAATCGAAGCTGTTTCCCAGCTATGTTCTTGTAAAGATGGTTATGACCGACGAATCGTGGTATATCGTGCGCAACACGCGCGGCGTCACCGGGTTTGTCGGGCCGGGCTCGAAGCCGGTGCCTCTGAGTGAAAAAGAGGTCGCCGCCCTCGGGGTCGACATAAGAAAGGTTCAGACGAGCGTCAACTTCAAGGAGGGCGACGAAGTCACCGTCCTGGGAGGCCCCTTCGACGGCTGGGTCGGAACCGTCAAGGCCATCAATCTCGAAGAGCAGACCGTCGACATCGTTGTTTCGATGTTCGGGCAGAAAACCCCCGCGACGCTTCCCGTCACGCAGGTTAAATTGGCTGAGGAATAAGCCGCGCATATGCGCAAATCCAAAAGGAAAAAATGCGCCGCCAATTGCGGAATGCGTTTTCTCTGAAAGTGGGAGAGCCGTAAAATTTTCAAGACGGCCCGCCTTTACCACATTATATGGAGGAATAAATTATGGCACAGAAAGTAACAGGAATTATCAAGTTACAGATCCCCGCGGGCAAAGCCACCCCCGCGCCGCCGGTAGGCCCCGCACTCGGCCAGCACGGCGTCAACATCGTGGCGTTCACCAAGGATTTCAATGAAAGAACCAAGAACGACATCGGCCTTATCATTCCGGTAGTAATCACCGTTTACGCCGACCGTTCATTCACCTTCATCACCAAGACCCCGCCGGCAGCCGTCCTCATCAAGAAGGCCTGCGGAATCGAATCCGGCTCGGGAGTGCCAAACAAGACAAAGGTCGCCTCGCTCACCAAGGCTCAGGTCAGAGCTATTGCCGAGCAGAAGCTGCCCGATCTCAACGCGGGCTCCGTTGAAGCGGCCATGTCAATGATAGCAGGTACCGCCCGTTCTATGGGAGTCACCGTCGTAGACTGAAAACCGGCACGCGCCGAATAAGAATAAAAATTAACGGCGCCGGTTTTTAACCTTTAATGTGGGAGGATCTTCCTTATCCGCCTAACCACACACTGAATTACAAAGGAGATTACATCTAATTATGAAACACGGAAAGAAATATATTGACAGCCTTAAGGCCGTTGACAAGAACAGATTATACGACTCCCTTGAGGCCTGCGAGCTGGCCGCCTCGAACGCAAAGGCAAAGTTCGACGAGACCATTGAGGTTCATATCCGCCTCGGCGTCGATTCCCGCCACGCCGATCAGCAGGTTCGCGGCGCCGTCGTTCTGCCTAACGGCACCGGCAAGACCGTAAGAACCCTCGTCTTCTGCAAAGAGGACAAGTATGACGCCGCCAGAGAGGCCGGCGCAGACTACGTCGGCGGCGTTGAGTATGTCGACAAAATCATGAAGGAAAACTGGATGGACTTCGACGTTGTCATCGCCTCGCCCGACATGATGGGCGTCGTCGGACGCCTCGGTAAGATCCTCGGCCCCCGCGGCTTGATGCCTAACCCGAAGGCCGGCACCGTCGCCCCCGACATCGCAAGGGCTGTCACCGAAGCCAAGGCCGGTAAGATCGAATACCGCCTCGACAAAACCAACATCATTCACTGCCCGATAGGCAAGGCTTCCTTCGGCAAAGAAAAGCTCGCCGAAAACTATGAGACCCTCGTTGAGGCCGTCGTTAAGGCAAAGCCCGCCGCCGCCAAGGGCCAGTATCTCCGCTCCATCGTCATTTCCTCGACTATGGGCGTGGGCATCAAGTGCAACACCGCAAAGTACGGCGTATAACTTACAAAAATCTCCCCCGGCCGAAAAAGCCGGGGGCTTTTTTAAAAATATCCGCCCCCGAAGCTGACGGAGACGGACATTTTTATATATAAAACACTTCTTGATGGGAGCGGCGCAGATGATTTACAGTAACATTGTACCCCCCCCCTGAACGATTTGTCAAGAGGTTTTCGCAAAATTCTACGAAAAAATTTCCTCTACTATATAAGACGACAAAAAGGGCCTTGAGGTTTCAAAAATCCGAAAAAATTTTAAAATCCCCTCCGAAAAACGGAGGGGATAAATTCATTTCTTTTATTTGCTGTAGGCTACCGCCAGAACCTGGAGGTCGGTCTTAGGCTCGCCCTTTGCGGTGAACTCTACGCGGTATTTGCCGCTGTCGTATTCGCGGTGCAGAACGCCGACATAAGGGCAAGACCAGCCGCCCTGCTCGTATTCGTTGAATTCCTTAGTGCCGACGAGCTCGCCGTTGAAGTAGATGTTCGCGACTAAGGTGCCGTAGGTGTCGGAGCCCATGGCGGGATAGACGACGAAGGCGCACCTGCCCTCAAACTCAAAGACAAGCGGTTCGTTGTTCTCGGAATATTCCTTCGTCCAGCCGTCGGAATAGTGGAAGCCCGTGCTCGCCTTTCTCCAGGAGCCCTGCTCCGTCGGGGTGGTGTCGGAGCGCTGCATCATTGAGGCGTTGTAGAAATATTTCGGATAGAGCCAGTCGTCGGGAACGGAGTAGTCCTCGGCGCTGCCCTCCGAGCGGTCGACCTCGTCGTAGAAGTAGGAGATGAATTCGGCGACGACCGCGTTGCCCTCGGCATGAGGGTGGGTGTAGTCGTTCGAGAAGTCGCTCCACTGCATGGCGCCCTCGTCAAAGAGGTAGGTTATGCCGTCGGCGTAGCTTATCATCGAGACGTCGTAGTGGGCGCCTATCTCCTTTTTCCAGCCCTGCGAAGTCCAGCCCTCCTGCATTCTTGCAAAGAGAAGTATCACCGCCGGCTTTGTTTCGTAGTCAATCGCGTCGCGGATCATCGCCTCATAGGCGGCCTTGGTGTCCTCGTCGTCGCTGTCGTTTACGGCGAATTCTATGAATACGATGTCCGGGTCGTGCTTTAAAACGTCGTTTTCAAATCTCAGCGCGCCGAGATTCGAAGGCGTGCCGGAAATTCCCGAATTGAAGTAGTGGACGTTGTCCCCCTTGCCCTTGCCGAAGGTATCTTTAAAGTAAAGATAGGAGCGGTTGGCGTAGCAGGTCTCAAGGCCGTCGCCCTCGGTGATGGAGCCGCCGATGTAAACTATGTTGACGTCTTCGCCTTTGCGCGCCTTTTCTATGGCGTTCTTTAGGCGGTAGGTGTTTCCGAGCGATGTGAGCGATTTTAATTTTGCGTTGTTCATGTATTCCTCAAAAGAGCCGGGACTGTCTATCCATTCGAGGCCCTCCTTGGGGGTTCCGCCCGAGCAGGCGGTCAAAAGGCCCATTGAAAGGGCGGCGGTGAGCGCAAATACCATTGCGCGCTTAAGTTTTGACATATATAATGTTCCTCCTTGACTGCGCGCCCGCCCGGTTTGGGCTGCGCGCTCAGTAAATATCGGCGGGATTTTCACCCGGGGCCGTCGGCACTTCCACGGCTTGCGCGTCCTCAATTATCACTCCGTATTTGATTTCAAACGCGTTCTCGATTCCGTCGGGGAGGTTTTCCTCCTCCTTTACCGCTTTCATGGCGGCGGCAATACGGCCGTTTTCCTCCTCTTCGGAAACCTTAAGATCGAAGCCGATGACGTTTTTCTGCTCGTAAACTCCCGCGCCGCCGAAAAGATCGGAGCAGCGCTCCATTACCTCGTCCCGCATATGCCTAAGCGTTTTCAGAGAATAATTAAGGGTGACGAATTCGTAATCGGTTCTTCCGGCAAGAAGATTTTCATAGTAGACCCTGTCGGCGTCGGGGGTGAGGGCGATGTAAAAATAGTCCTCTTTTCCCGGTTCGACCCACGCGCCCGCGTAGTCGTCCCGGATAATTTCGCCGTTTTGGCCGAAGACCGCGCCGTAGATTATCGTCCACGCGTTCGTAACGGTTTCCTCGTAGGCTTTTTCGACTACGCCGTTTTCATTCGGCACCGGTGCCGCAGAAGCGGCGACGCTCATGGCCGACGCAGCGGCAAGAGCGATTGCTAAAATAACGGTTAAAAGCTTTTTCATTTCAAAGTCCTCCTGAAATTTATTTTACATATGTAATACGCACGGGAGGGCCGAAATATTGCAGCCTTTAAAAATTTTTCTAAAAATTTTCCCTTAACCCATAACGAGCGCGCAAAACTGCGCGCTCGCTGAGGGTATGTAGGGTTTGTTATCAGTTGATGATTACCTTTTCGGTTTCCTTGTCGAAGATGTGAATCCTGTTGGCGTCTAAAGCGCACTGGATAACGTCCTGCGGCCTTGCGGTCGAGCGGTTGGAAACGCGGGCGGTAAGGTTGATGCCCTCGCAGGTGAGATAGAGATAGGTCTCGGCGCCCATCATTTCGGCGATGTTGACGGTGGCTTCGATGATGCCGGTCTTGGCCGAGGAGATGAATACCTCTTCGTCGTGAATGCACTCGGGGCGAACGCCGGTGATGATCTCCTTGTTGAGATAGGGGGCGAGGACTTCTTCGTTGACCTTGGACTCGGGGATCTCGATGTAGAACTTGCGGCCGCGGCGCTCCTTGGTGTCCTCAGAGCCGAATTCAATGTTGTATTTGCCGTCGATCTTTACAAGCTTGGAATCGATGAAGTTCATCTGCGGGGATCCGATGAATCCGGCGACGAACAGATTGCAAGGATAGCTGTAAAGGGTCTGCGGGGTGTCGACCTGCTGAATGAAGCCGTCCTTCATGACGACGATTCTGTCGGCCATGGTCATGGCCTCGGTCTGGTCGTGGGTAACGTAGATGAAGGTGGTGCCGAGTTTCTTGTGGAGAAGCGAGATCTCGGTTCTCATCTGGGCGCGCAGCTTGGCGTCGAGGTTGGAAAGAGGCTCGTCAAGAAGGAAGACCTGCGGCTCGCGGACAAGCGCACGTCCGAGGGCGACACGCTGTCTCTGTCCGCCCGAAAGAGCCTTCGGCTTTCTGTCGAGCAGGTGGGATATATCAAGAATACGGGCAGCTTCCTCGACCTTGCGGGCTATCTGATCCTTCGGGGTCTTTCTGAGTTTAAGTCCGAAAGCCATGTTCTCGAAAACGGTCATATGAGGATAGAGGGCGTAGTTCTGGAAAACCATCGCGATATCCCTGTCCTTCGGGGCGATGTCGTTTACAAGGCGGTTGCCGATGTAAAGCTCGCCGTCGGTGATCTCCTCCAGACCCGCGATCATACGCAGTGTGGTGGATTTGCCGCAGCCTGAGGGGCCGACAAAGATTATGAATTCCTTGTCTTTGATCTCAAGGCAGAAGTCGGAAACGGCCACAACGCCGCCCGGGTACTTCTTGTAGATGTGCTTAAGTGATAAGCTAGCCATTATATAGGCCTCCCTTTTCGCTGAAAATATTGCACTAATACAAAATTAGCTACTCTTATATTATAGCGATGAATCGCGATTTGCACAAGTGTTTTTTTTAACAAACTTGTTTGACGCACTTTATTTAATTTGACGGAAAAAAGTAGGAAAGCGATGAATTATCTTCCTTTTTAAGCGCCTGTTCCTCCCTCGGCGAAAGCTCGCGGGCCTGTCCCTCCGAAAGCGACGGGTCGAGGGGGATCCCTGCGAATTCCGTCCGCTTAAGATATGTCACCTCGTTGCCCAAAGCGCCGAACATGCGCTTTATCTGGTGATATCTGCCCTCGCGAAGCGTTATATAGCACTCCCGCTCGCCGGTTATCTCAAGCCCCGCGGGCAGAAGCTTTTCGCCGTCAAGCTCCATTCCGGCCGAGAATTTCTCCGCGGCGCCGGGGTCTATCGGGTCGCGAAGCCTGACACAGTATTTTTTATCAACGTGACGCTTCGGCGACAGAAGCCTGTGGGCGAGGGCTCCGTCGTCGGTAATGAGAACAAACCCCACTGTGTCCTTGTCAAGCCTTCCCGCCGGAAAAAGCCCCCGCCGCCGCAGATCGGGCGGCAGGAGTGCAAGAACCGTCTCCGAAAGGCCGTCGCGGGTGGAGCATACCACCCCGGCCGGCTTATTCAGCATGATATAAAGATATTTTTTATAGCCTATCCTCTCGCCGTTGAGGGTGATCTCATCGGTATCCGGCGATATCTTTCTCTCGGGCCGGCGGCAGACCTCTTTGCCGACCGAGACCGCGCCCCGGCGTATTAGCTTTTGCGCCTCGGCGCGCGATATCCCCGCAACCTGTCCCGAGATGAATCTGTCAAGGCGCTCCTGCATTTTAACCGTCCTTTCTTTGGTCAGGCGGCGCCGGCAATGCCGGTCATGAAGCCGCCGAGTTCGGTGCAGCTTATGTCCGCCGCGATAAGTTTTCCGTCCGAGACGACAAGATTCGCCACCATGTTCTCCCGGCCGCCCTCATAGTTGAGCACGGTATAAGAATAGATGACCGCGCTCTTGCCGCGGTGCTTTGTAAGATCGAAGCCCTGCGCGAGCTGGAGGCGGTTATACCTCTCGTAGACGTCGCTCCACTCCTCGGGTATGACGACCTCGCGGCAGTTTATCGCCGAATCGGAGGTCTCCCAGCCGAGGCCGTGCAGAAATTCAAGCCGCTGCTCCTCCGTCTCAAGGGTGATCCCCCTGGGGCTTAAAAGCCTGTTGAGGGCGTAAATTGCCGCAAAGACCGCCGCCGCAATTATTAAAACCGTCAGCGCCGCGCGAAGCACCGATTTTATCTTTACCGTTTTGATATACATGACACTTGCCCCTTTTTTGTGGTTTTGGTCAAGTATATGCGCGTCCCGCGGCGGTTAGTACATGTTATCCGTGAGCAAACTGAGAATTGTAAAGCTCGGCGTAAAAGCCGCCCTTTTCCATCAGGCTGTCGTGGGTGCCCTGCTCGACTATATTGCCGTCCCGCATGACTAAGATCATGTCGGCCGACATGACGGTTGAAAGCCTGTGGGCCACGATAAAGCTCGTCTTGCCCTTCATGAGCTTTTCGAAGGCGCGCTGAACCCTCAGCTCGGTCTTGGTGTCGATATTGGAGGTCGCCTCGTCCAAAATTAGCATGGGCGGCGCTGAGAGCATCACCCTTGTTATGCACAAAAGCTGCTTCTGGCCGGCCGAAAGGCTTCCGCCGTCCTCCCCGACGGGGGTGTCGTAGCCCTGCGGCAAACGCTTTATAAAGCTGTGGGCGTGGGTGGCCTTGGCCGCCTCGATGACCTCTTCGTCGGTGGCGTCGGGCTTGCCTATAACTATGTTGTCCCTGACGGTGCCGGTGCGCAGCCAGGTGTCCTGAAGCACCATTCCGTAGCCCTGCCTGAGCGAAGAGCGCGTAACCTGCGAAATGTCCTGCCCCTCAACGGTTATCCTGCCCGACTGAACGTTGTAAAACCGCATCAGAAGATTTATCAGCGTGGTCTTTCCGCAGCCCGTCGGCCCGACTATGGCGATTCGCTGCCCCGGGCTGACCTTTAAGTTGAAATTGCGTATAAGCGGCCTGTCCTCGGAATAGCAAAAGCTCACGTTTTCAACGCTGACGTTCCCCTTTATCTCGGGCAGCGCGGGCAGCCCCGAATCGGAGGGCTCGGGCGGCTCGTCTATAAGCTCGAATATCCTCTGGGCGCAGACGACGGCGTTTTGCAGCTCGGTGACAACGCCGCTTATCTCGTTAAAGGGCTTTGTGAACTGCGTGGCGTAGGTTAAAATTGCCGAAAGCCCGCCGACAGTCAGCCCGCCGGCGATCGCCGTCATCGCGCCGATAAGGCAGACGGCGGTGTAGACTATCGAGTTTACAAACCTTGTTGTTGGGTTGACGAGCGACGAGAAGAATATCGCCCTGCGCGAGGTGGTCTCAAGCTCGCGGTTTACGGCCCCGAAGCGATCCTTGCTCCTGCCGGAATAGCCGTATGCCGAAACCACCTTTGCTCCGCCTATCATTTCGTCGATGAGGGCGGTCTGCTCGCCGCGTATCTTCGACTGCTTTTCAAAGAGGCTGTGGGTGTTTTTGGCGACAAATCTTGCCACGAACAGCGACAGCGGCGTTAAAAGCGCCGCAACAAGCGCCACGCGCGGGCTTATCGAAAGCATGAACCCAAGCGTCGCGAAGATGGTGACTATACCCGTGAAAAACTGCGAAAAGCCCATCAGGAGGCCGTCGGCAAACTGGTCGACGTCGGCGATCACACGGCTCAAAAGATCGCCGCTTGCGCTCTGATCGATATATTTCAGCGGCAGGCGCTCGATTTTTTCAAACGCCATCGCCCTGACCGTTCTGACGGTGTCAAAGGTGATGCGGTTGTTTATTATCCCCATTACCCATTGGAGCACCGCCGTCGCCGCGGCTATTACCGCGGCCTTGACAAGAAATTCCGCCATCGGCGCGAAGAATACCCCGCCGTCGGTGATTTGGTCTATCGCCCCGCCGAAGAGGATCGGCACATAGAGCGACAGAAGCACGCTTGCGGCCGCAAGCGCCGCCGAGCAGATCATCAGCGCGCCGCTTTTTCCGAGAACCGAGGCAAGGCGTTTTAAGGTGTTTTTCATCTCATTTGCCCTCCCCGGTTTTTATCTGAGACTGGTAGATCTCGCGGTATTCCTCCGAGCGCTCCATAAGCTCGTCATGGGTGCCGATTCCTGCACAGCGGCCGTCCTCAAGGACGATTATCCTGTCGCAGTGCATCACCGTGGACACCCTCTGCGAAACCGTCACCACCGCAGGCGAATAGTCGAGCGAGCCTATCGCCGCGCGAAGCCTTGCGTCGGTGGCGTAGTCGAGAGCCGACGAGCTGTCGTCGAAGACGAGTATCTTCGGCCGCCGCACAAGCGCGCGGGCTATGCAAAGCCTCTGGGCCTGTCCTCCCGAAAGATTTGCCCCGCCCTGCTCGATCTCGGCGTCAAGGCCTCCCTTTTCGCTGACAAAATCCCACGCCTGCGCGAGCTTTAAAGCCTCCTCGATCTCCCCGTCGGAGGCGTTCTCGGCGCCGAAGCGCATGTTATCCCTGACGCTGCCGCGAAACAGCCTGTTTTTTTGCATCACAAAGCCGAACATTCCCCGCAGCGCCTCAAGGCTGTATTCCCGCACGTCTCGGCCGAACACTCTGACCTCTCCCGAGGTGGCGTCGTAAAACCGGGGCGCCAGCATTACAAGGCTCGTCTTTCCCGAACCGGTCGGCCCTATAACGCCCAAGGTCTCCCCCGGGCGGAGCTTCAGGCTGATGTCCTCAAGGGAATCCGCCGAAGCGCCGGAATATCTCAGCGAAACATTATTATACTCTAAGGCATATTCTGCGGAATTATTACCTTCCGTTGCTGTGCCGTCCGCCATTGAGGAGGGGATTTCAAGCACGTCGGCCACCCTTTTTGCGCAGGCGAGGCTTTTGGGAATGCTAATTATGAGATTCGCAAGCTTAATAAGCTCGACGAGTATCTGGGACATGTAATTATACAGCGCGATAACCAGCCCCTGCGTAAGGCGGCCGCCGTCCACCTGTATGGCGCCCTGCCTTATCAGCGCGATGATCGCAAGGTTTATTATTACAAAGGTCAGGGGGTTCATCGCGGCGGAGATCCGCCCGACGCGTTTCTGCTCGCGGCACAGGTCGTCGTTGCGCTCGGTAAAGCGCTCGATCTCCTGCGGCTCCTTGCAAAACGCCCTTATCACCCTTGCGCCCGAAAGGTTTTCCTTTGTCGACAGAAGCACCTTTTCAAGCTTTTTCTGCACCCTTGTGTAAAGGGGTATGCACTTAAGGGTGATCCCGACGACGACAACGGTTAAAACGGGTATCGTGACCGCGAAGACGAGCGCCGAGCGAAAATCTATCGTAAAGGCCATTATCATCGCGCCGAAGACGATTATCGGCGAGCGCATCATAAGCCTAAGCGTCATGTTAAGCCCCGACTGCACGGTGTTTATGTCGCTTGTAAGTCGGGTGATCATCGAGGAGGAGCCTATACCGTCCTGCTCGGTGAAGCTTAGATCGTGGATATGGTCGTAGAGCGCCTGCCTTAGGTTGCAGGAAAACCCGACGGCCCCCTTTGCGGCAAAATACTGCGCCGCAAGGGTCGAGACAAGGCCGACCGCCCCCAAAAGTATCATAACTCCGCACATTTTTAGGATATATCCCCGGTCACCCGTTGATATGCCGTTGTCGATTATCGCCGCGACGACAAAGGGCACCATAAGCTCGAATGCGGCCTCTAAGATCTTGAAAAAGGGCGCCGAAAAGGCCTCGGCGCGGTATCCGCGAAAATATTTCAGCAGCGGGGTCACTTGCATGCTCCTTCCGAAAACCCGTTAAAAGAAAGCGTCGCTGCGTGGCGACGCGTTTTTTGGGTTATATAATTTATTCAACGCTTAAGATGTAGTAGTAAACGGGCTGGTCGCCGCGAATGCAGTTGACGTCCATTCTGGCGCCGAATTTTTCCGCCACCCTTGCGCGAAGGGCCTCGGCGGTGGCGTCGTCAATGTCCTCGCCGACAATTATGGTGATGAATTCGCTGTCGCCGTCGACAAGCTTCTTTATAAGCTTATAGGCCGCGCGGTTGGCCTCGGTGTCGACAAAGGAGAGTCTGCCGTTTTCAAGCGCTAAGATCTCGCCGTTTTTGATCTTCTGGCCGTCGAATTCGCTGTCGCGGGCGGCAAAGGTGATCTGCCCCGTCTTAACGCGCTCAAAAGCCTTGGTCATGTCGCTTCTCATGGAATTGAAGTCCGCCTCGGGATCGAACGCCAAAAGTGCCGAAAGCCCCTGCGGCACGGTGAGGGTCTGGAGCACGCAGACCTTTCTGTCGGCAAGCTTTGCCGCCTGCTCGGCCGCCATTATTATGTTCTTGTTGTTGGGCAGAACGAAGACGGTCTCGGCGGGGGTGGCCTGGATTGCGGCGAGAATATCCTGGGTTGAGGGATTCATCGTCTGCCCGCCCTTTACGATGCAATCGGCGCCGGCGTCGCGGAACATGTTTTCAACGCCGTCGCCGGCGGCCACCGCCACAAAGCCGTAGGTCTTCTCGGGCGGCACGGCGACATACGCCTTGTTCGAGCTTGACACCGTAACCTTTTCGGGCTTCTTGGCGGCCTCGTGCTGATAGCGCATGTTCTCTATCTTGGGCAGATTTATCGAGCCGAATTCGAGGGCCTTTTCTATCGCCTTGCCGGGGTTGTTGGTGTGAACGTGCACCTTGATTATCTCGTCATCCTCAACTACGACTACGCAGTCGCCTATGGATTCAAGATAGGCCCGAAGCTTCAGCGAGCTTTCGCAGCCGGGATCCTTGCGGACGATGTATTCGGTGCAGTATGTATAGGTGATCTCTCCGTCGAAAGACCCCACCACCGAGGCGAAGGTCTCGACGGTGACGGGCTCGGCGGGCTTTGAGGCGGGATCGTCGTATTCGACTATTCCCCTGCCGTGGAAGACCTCGCCCATGGCCCTCATCAAAAGGCAGAGGCCCTTGCCTCCGGCGTCGACGACGCCGGCTTTTTTCAGCGTGGGCAGAAGATCGGGCGTGGTTTCAAGCACCCTCTCCGCCTCGGCGCATATCTCGTCCCAGAAGACGGCTATGTCGTCGGCGCTCTCGCAGAGCTCCTTGGCCTTGACGCTTGCAAGCCTCGCGACCGTTAAAATCGTACCCTCGGTGGGCTTCATGACGGCCTTGTAGGCGCGTTCCACGCCCAGCTCGAGCGCGCGGGCGATGTCGCGGCAATCGGCCTCTTTGAGATCTTTAAAGGCCTTGTCGTAGCCCTTGAAGAGAAGCGAGGTGATAACGCCGGAATTTCCCCTGGCTCCGCGCAAAAGCGCGCCGCTCATCACCTTTGCGGCCTCGTTTACGCCGATTCCGTCGTCAAGGCGTTCAAGCTCGGTCTTGGCGCTGCCGAGAGTCATCGACATGTTCGTGCCGGTGTCGCCGTCCGGCACCGGGAAGACGTTAAGGGCGTCTATATCCTTTTTGTTCGCCGCAATGCAGTTGGCGGCGCTTATAAATGCATCTCTTAAAATTTTTCCGCTTACAGTCATAATTTCACCCTCCGGCTTATCCGTTTTCCATCGCGTCGACAAAGACGTTTACCTTTTTAACCGAAAGGCCGGTCTCGCTTTCAACGACATATCTTACCTTGTTTCTTATGCTGTCGGTTATAGCGGATATGTTTACACCGTACATCACCGTAATGTGAAGATCGATAATTATGCTGCCGCTCTCCTTAGGAGCGTATACCTTTACGCCGTTGTCTATCGAATCAAAGCGAAGCACCGCGGTCTTTACACCCTGCGTAGCCCCCGCGGGATTCATTCTTACCACGCCGAAGCAGCTTGTCGCGGTATGTCCTATCAGCGCGGAAAGATATCCCGAGCTGAGTTCTATTGTCCCGAGATGGTTGTCTATCCTGATCACACAAAAGCCCCCGATATAATATTGCAGTCACCTGTCCGTAACCGCGTCTATAAGATAATATCACAGTTTTGTTGAAATTTCAAGAGGTTTCAGGAATTTTGCTCAATATTTTCTCAGACACGCCCTGACATAAAACACCGCCGTTTTCACCGCGCCGCCCAAATCCCCCGAATTGAGGGAATAGTACCCCGGCTCATACTTTCTGAGAAGCTTTCCGAGGCCGATAAAATCGGCGCCGCTTTCGGCCGATTCCCGGCATGCCGCACCGCAAAGCCTTAAAAGCTCCTTTTCGCAAAGGATTTTCAGCTCCTCCTCCGAAATTTTTGCCGGCGCGCTTTTTACCTTATATTTTCCGGCGATGTAAACCCTGAGCGCCGGCCGCCCGTCCTCTATTGATATCCGGCGTTTCGCCTTTATCCCGGTTATGTTTACCGAAGCGGGGCCGAAGGGGGTGTCAAGCTCGGCGTCGATATCCGAGGCGTCGCAGCTTAAAAGCCGAAGCCCGGTTACGCCGCCGTCCGAAAGGCTGCCCGCCACCCCCTCGCGGGAGATGACGAGACTTTCGTAGATGCCTATTTTCACCGGCGACACGCTCGAATCCTCGCCGGGGTCGCCCTCCTTTTCAAGGGTCAGAACCGGCACCGCTCTCGCGCCGCCGTCGCTGAGAACCGTGTTTGAAAGCTCGATTATCCTTGAAGAGCATGCCGTGCAGGAGCTTACGGCGCTCTGGACTATCCCCCTAAGCAAAAGCGCGGTGGCCGCGCCCCTCTCAAGCTTTTCGCCGATGACGTCTTTGGCCCTGCCGTTGCAGTATATGACGTTCACCCCGGGATAGATGTCGGTGCGGCCGACATATTGCAGAAGATCGAAAAGCTTCGTGCCGGCAAGCTCGCGGGAGACGACTATAAGCTCGACGTCCCCCAAAAATACCTCCCGGCCGGTCTCAAGGCCGAGATTTTTTTCGGCGTCGTAAAGGGTGGCGCCGTCGGCCTCAAGGGTGATGACGGTCTGCTCGTTGGCGTCGACGGGGCCGCTGTCGGCGCCGCCCCCGCCGGTGAATATCTGGTAGGAGACCGTATAGCCTTCCCCGGCGGGGTCTATGCCCAGGGCGTGAACGACTATCCTGCGCTGAACCTCGCCCGCCTCGCAGCCGGTCAAAAGAATCAGCGCGGCAAAAAGCGCCGCAAAAGCCTTTTTCATAACGCATTCTCCTTTTTCCGCCCCAAAAGCGCAAGCGCCGTCAGGGGAAGGATTATCCCCAAAAGAATTATCCCGCAAAGCTTGAAGCAGATATACCAGGGCTCGTCGAATTTCACCCCGCGCTTATACTGCCACCAGCCGAACGCCGCCGCGGCCGCCGCCGCGAAAACCGCCCCCGGCTTGGGCTTTTTAAACGCGCCGGAGCCTATCATGACGTATACCCCTAAGACGAGCACGCAGTTTATCGCCCAGACGAGCATGTTTATGGCGTCGAAGCGCTGGATAAAATCGCTCTTTGCGTAGGCGCCGAGCGCGAGTATGGGATATCCGAGAACGCCGACATATCGCCACAAAACGAGGGTTATCAGCAAAAGCAGCGTCTCGACTATCGCAAACTTCATTATTAAATAGCCGTAGGCGGCCTTTGCGGCGCCGGATTTAAGGTGATGTCCGAGCGCGCAAAGCATAGGTATCCACCAGGCGGAGGACAGGCTTTCGGTTAAATATCCGGCCGTGCGGCCGCCGTCGCCCTCGGAAAAGGGCAGAAGGTTCAAGGGCTCGAAGCTGCCCTCGCTGACCGCCGCCATCAAAACGAACATTCCGACAAACAGCCAGAACACCACCGTGGCCGCACGGCCGAGCCCCTCGATGCCGCCCCAGGCGCAATATGCCGCCGAAGCGCATAAAATCGCCGCGGCGACGCCGGGCATAACGGTGTCGGAAAATTTCGTCTGCAAAAATTCGGCGAAAAGCGCCACCGTCACGCCGGCGATAACGGTAAAGTATAGGGCATAAGCCGTCGAAACCGCTCGGGAAGCCCCCGCCCCGAGCGCCGCGGCGGGGTTTTCGCGGCGCTTTGAAAACCATATGACCGCAGGCAGGGCCATGACCGCCTCGGCGGCGGTGGCCAAAAGCTGGCCGAGCATAAGGGGCGTGCCGGTCTGAAAGCCGTCCAGCCGGTAGAGCATGGTGTGCATTATCCTCGCCAGCAAAAATATAAGCATAAGCTGTCCGGCGCTTATCCTGCTTCGGTTATTCAAGCCTTGCCGCCCCCTTCGGAAGCCCCGTTCATGTTTTCAATGAGCATTTCTCTTTTTTTCTGAAGACCCCCAGCGCGGGTGATGACGTCGCGCATGGCCTTAAAGGTAAATGGGGTGAGCGGCGCGGTATAGGGCACCGCGAAGCAGTCGGTGCGGCAGGCCGAGACAAGCGCCACCGCGCTTAAAACCGCCACTCCGAAAAAGCCGAGCGCTCCGCCCAAAAGCACGTTTACTATCCTCAGAACGGTCATCTGCGGGTTGAGCCCCGGGACGACGAACGCGCTCGTCGCGGTTATGCCTATAATTATCAGAAGGGGCGCCGAGATGAGCCCGCTCGTCACCGCGGCGTCGCCTATCACAAGCCCGCCGACTATCGACACCGCCCCGCCTATCGCCCGGGGAAGCCTTATGCCCGCCTCTCTTAATATCTCGAACATTATTATGACTATCAGCATTTCGGCGACAAGGGGATAGGGCGTGCGCTCCTCGGAGGCTATAAGATTCAGAAGAACCGACCTTGAAAGCACCTCGGGGTGGTGCACCGCCGCCGCGACGTAAAGCCCGGGCAGCAGCGTTGAGATAAAGAACGCCGAAAACCTTATAAAGCGCTGGTATGTCGCGAAAAAGGCCTCGTCGGCGTAGTCGTCGACGGCCTGGAAATTTTCTATGAACAGCGCCGGGCAGACCGCCGCAAAGGGCACGCCGTCAATAAGAACCGCTATTCTGCCCTCGTTTATCTTGGCGCAGAGGACGTCGGGCCGCTCGGTGGTGGATACCCCTGAAAATAAGCTCCTTTTTTCACTCAGGCAGGAGACTATCCCGCCGCTTGTAAGGCAAAGATCTCCGCCGAAGCTCTCAAGCCGCTTTTTTGTGCGTTCTATAAGCTTTTTAGGCGTTCTGCCCTCGATGTAGACAAGGCAGAGATCTGTGTTTGAAAGCCTGCCCGCCTTTAAAAATTCGAACCGCAGCTTCGGGCTTTTCACCCTGCGGCGCAAAAGCGCCAAAGACGTCCGCAGGTTGTCCGAAAGCGCCTCGCGGGTGCCCTTGATGTTCGGCTCGCTGTCCGGCTCGGAAACAGCGCGCTTTTCGTAGCCCTGCGCGCTCACCGCCCAGCCCCTGTCGCAGCCGTGTATCAGTATCAGCGCAAAGCCGGAGCACAGCCTTTCGGCGGCGTCGGAAAAATCCGCCGTCGCATAGCCCTCGACGGAAAAGATCGCCCTTTGGCTGACATATGCGAAGACGTCGGCGGGGGAGGCGTTTCTCTTTTCAAAGCGCATGAGCGGCCCGAAGAGCATCTGGGCGAGCGCCGACGAGCTCACCATTCCCTCCAGCGTGAGAACGGCGCACCTTATTCCCGAAATTTCCACCCGCATGACGTTTAAGTCGGCCGAACCGCCGAACAGCGCCTTTATGCCCGAAATGTTCCCCTCGAGCCGGGGGAGCAGGGATTTTCTTTCCATAATTTCTCCGATCCTTTTTGTTTTTATATTCCCCCTGATTCTGCCGTTTATTCCCGGATTTTCCGGGCAGACTACAGAATATCCCGGCAAAAAGGAAGTGAAAAAATGCTCACCGTCTTTATAAGAGGGATCTTTCTCTATTTTCTCGTGATCTTCGCCGTAAGGCTGATGGGAAAGCGGCAGCTCGGCGAGCTCGCCCCCTCGGAACTCGTCATAACCATTTTGATATCCAACATAGCCACCCTCGCCATGGAGGACGTCTCGGTGCCGCTGTTCACGGGGATCATACCTATTCTCACGCTCGTCTGCCTCGATGTCTTCGCCTCGTATGCCTCGCTTAAGTCGCGCAGGATAAGGCATATACTTTCCGGCAAGCCGAAGGTGATAATCTCGGGCGGGGTGATCGACCAAAAGCAGCTCAGGGCGCTCAGGTACACCGTCGACGACCTGATGTCCGCCCTGCGCACGCAGGGGATTTTCGACGTCACCGAGGTGCAGTATGCCGTCGTCGAGACGACAGGCGCCGTGAGCGCGCTTTTAAAGGCCGACTGCCTCCCCCTTACTCCGAAAACCGCCGCCTCGCCGGACACGCCCTCCGACCCGCCGCAGACGGTTATCAGCGACGGCGATTTCATCAAAACCGCCGCCGAACAGTTAGGCATCGCCGAGGAGGATATCTTAAAAGAGCTTAAGCGCCGGCATCTTGAGGCGGGCGGCGTGTTTCTCTGCACCGCCGACAGCTCGGGGAAACTGAAAATCATAGCGAAAAAAGGAGATAAAAAATGAAAAGGCTGATAGTAAGTCTGTCAATCATCGCGATTATACTTGTTGTAGGAATTTTTGCAATTATGACTGTAAGTAATAAAAATGACCGCCTCTACGGTAAAATAGAAGCGGTTATTGAGGCATATGAGGCGGGGAGCGGGGTGAGCGAGCGAATCGGCGAGCTTGAAAGATTTTTTGAGGGGGAATATGCGCGGCGGCTCTGCTCGGTCGTCAGCGACAGATATCTCGGGGAGATGTCGGCGATTATTTCGAAGCTTAGGCCGATGAGCGAATCGGGCTGCGACGAATTCACTGCCGAATGCGCGGCGCTCAAGGAGGCCGCAAGAAAGATCTATCTCAGCGAGCTGCCCGGGCTGGAGAGGATACTTTAACCCTCAGCAACCGCCGTCTCGGCATTCACAAGCGTGTCGTCCGAATATTCAAGCTTCAGAAGAAAGAATCTCTTTTCTTCGCCGAGAAGCCTTAAAAATATCCTGTCTCCCTCCCAGAGGGGCAGGGCGGGGACGTCCTCCTTTTTCACCCATTTCAGGACGCCCTCGTCGCAGTCGCTCATAAGCTCGCCGGAAAATTCCGCGCAGGTAAAAAGATGCATCTGCTCGGTGTAAAGCTTGCCGCCGCTGCGGCTGACAAAGGTGACGAGCCCGCGGTAGCGCGGGTTTATCAGCTTAAGGCCGGTCTCCTCGAAGGTCTCGCGGATAACGCAGTCGAGCGGAGATTCGCCCTCCTCAAGGTGTCCGCCGACGCCTATCCACTTGCCCTCGTTTATGTCGAGTTTCTTTTTTACGCGGTGCAGCATAAGATACTGCCCGTCCTTCTCTATATAGCAAAGCGTTGAGTTGTCCATAAGCCCTCCGAAGCGCTATTCTATAATTCCGCCGCCCAATACCTCGTCGCCCGAATAGAGCACCGCCGACTGCCCCGGGGTGACCGCCCGCTGCGGCTCGTCGAAGATTACTTTTACCCTGCCGTCCGGCAAAACCTCGGCGGAGGCGGGCTGCTCGGGCTGGCGGTAGCGCACCTTTGCAAGGCAGCGAACGGTGTCTTTCGGCGGCTCGCCGGATATCCAGTTGAATGAGCCGGCGGTAAATTCGCGGGAATAGAGCATTTGCTCGGTGCCGAGGGTGACGGTGTTGGCGGCGGGATCCACCCTTAAAACGTACATTCTCTCGGGGAAATTCCCGCCGAGGCCCTTGTGCTGCCCGACGGTGTACCTGACTATCCCCCTGTGCCGGCCGATTTTGCGGCCGCTTTCGTCTATAAAATCTCCCTCGGGGCAGGTGACGCCGCAAAGCCTCTCGAGCGCCGAGGCGTAGTCGCCGTCGGGGGCAAAGCAGATGTCCTGCGAATCCCTCTTGCGGGAATTTACAAAGCCGCAGCTTTCGGCAACCGCCCTCGTCTCGGCCTTTGTCATTCCGCCGAGGGGGAACATGACCATTGAAAGCTGCTTCTGCGTGAGGCGGTAGAGAACGTAGCTCTGATCCTTGGCGGCGTCCGCCGCTTTTCTGAGGATATATCTGTCTCCCCGCTTTTCTATGCGGGCGTAATGGCCGGTGACGATTTTTTGGCAGTCAAGCTCGACGGCGCGCCGCAGAAGCGAATCGAATTTCATATAGCTGTTGCAGTCTATGCAGGGGTTGGGCGTTCTGCCGCGGAGATATTCGGCGGCAAAGCGGTCTATCACGTTTTCGCGGAAGCCATCGCAGAAATTGAATACATAAAACGGCATGCCGAGGCTGAACGCCACGCTGCGGGCGTCCTCGGCGTCGCTTAAGGAGCAGCAGCCGCTCTCGCCGTCGGGCGAATCGTACAGCTTCATCATGCAGCCTATACACTCATAGCCGGCGTCTATAGTCAGCTTTGCCGCAACAGAGCTGTCCACCCCGCCGCTCATCGCAATAAGCGCTCTCATAACCTCGCCCCCTTTTTTCTATATTTTAATACCGCCGCAGGAAGTTGTCAAGGCCGGAATCCGCCCTGATGTGGCCTGACGGCCACATCAGAAAACAGAAATTAGATGTCAGGGGTCAGAATTTCGAGGTGTCGCCTTGAAATTCCGATATCTGACTTCTGACATCTGTTTTCTTAACGCGCATCTTTTCCTCCCGAACCCCTTGACAAGCGGGATTACAAGTGATAAAATAGATAAAATTTACCCAAACAATACGCCATGCTAAAGGGAGGATAATTTTATGCTGCAAACAAATCCAACAGTCAAGTTCGGCAAGGAGGGTCTCACCTTCGACGACGTGCTTCTGATTCCCGCGGAATCGGACGTCACGCCAAATATGGTCGAGCTTGGCACGCGCCTTTCCAAAACGCTCGAGCTGAGCGTTCCGCTGATGACCTCGGCAATGGACACCGTGACCGAATCCAAAATGGCGATAGCCATAGCCCGCGAGGGAGGGATCGGCATCATTCACAAAAACATGCCCATCGACCGCCAGGCCGACGAGGTGGACAAGGTCAAGCGCTCGCAGAACGGCGTTATAGGCAACCCGTTCTATCTCTCGGCGGAAAATCTTGTCGCCGACGCAGACGAGCTTATGGCAAAGTACAAAATCTCCGGCGTTCCGATAGTCGGCGCGGACGGCAGGCTCTGCGGCATCATCACAAACCGCGACATGAGATTCGTCTCCGATTTCTCAATGAAAATCAGCGAGGTTATGACAAAGGACAACCTCGTCACCGCGCCCGAGGGCACCACCCTCTCCGACGCCCAGGATATCCTCCGCAAATATAAAATAGAAAAGCTGCCCCTTATCGATTCGGACGGCAGGCTGAAGGGCCTTATCACCATCAAGGACATCGAAAAGGCGGTAAAATATCCTAACCGCGCCCGCGACGCCCAGGGAAGACTTGTCTGCGGCGCTGCCATCGGCGTGACCGACGACGTTTTAGACCGCGCAGGCGCGCTTGTCGACGCGCAGGTCGACTGCCTCGTGCTCGATTCCGCCCACGGGCATTCAAAGAACATAATCAACTGCCTTGAAAAGGTTAAGAACCGCTTCCCCGACGTCACTGTGATCGCCGGAAACGTCGCCACCGCCGAGGGCACCGAGGCCCTTATCAAGGCGGGCGCCGACTGCGTTAAGGTGGGCATAGGCCCCGGTTCGATCTGCACCACCCGCGTTATCGCCGGCGTTGGCGTTCCCCAGATAACCGCCGTTTACGACGCCGCCTGCATGGCCTCAAAATACGGCATACCCGTAATAGCCGACGGCGGAATCAAATATTCGGGAGACATCGTAAAGGCTCTTGCCGCGGGCGCCTCCTGCGTTATGCTCGGCTCGCTTCTTGCCGGCTGCGACGAAGCCCCCGGCGAAATCGAAATCTATCAGGGCCGCTCCTTCAAGGTTTACAGAGGCATGGGAAGCCTCGGCGCCATGGCCGCGGGCTCGAAGGACAGATACTTCCAGACCGGCTCGAAAAAGCTTGTGCCGGAGGGCGTAGAGGGCCGCGTTCCCTATAAGGGACAGCTCTCCGAAACCGTCTTCCAGCTCTGCGGAGGAATCCGCAGCGGCATGGGCTACTGCGGCTGCCGCACAATTCCCGATCTTCACGAAAAGACCCGCTTCGTCCGCATAACCGGCGCCGGCCTTAAGGAAAGCCACCCCCACGACATTTACATAACCAAGGAGGCCCCCAACTACTCCACCCAGGTGTAAGACTCCGAAACGCGGATTTTAAGCGATTTTCAGGAAAAATTTTTTCTAAAACCTCTTGATTTTTCTGTCGACATATGGTATAATATTGTTGAGTTTAAGTATATGCCCCCGCGCAGTCGACAAATCACCGGGAGGTGGTTTCAAAGTGAACTGTCCTTTTTGCGGATATGTAAAGACCAACGTGATAGATTCCCGCCCGAGCGAGGGTAAAAAGCGCCGTCGGCGCGAATGCCCCCAGTGCGGCAACCGCTTCACCACCTATGAGGTAGTCGAAAAACCTATACTCATGGTAATAAAAAAGAACGGCTCGTTTGAACCGTTCGACCGTTCAAAGCTTATCGCCGGGATAATGAGCGCCACCAAAAAGCGCGTCATCAGCCCCGACACCGTCAGCGGCATTGTCGACGGAATTGAAAACAAGCTTGCCAACGAAATGCGCACCGAGGTCACCACCGCCGAGCTTGGCGACGACGTTCTCGCCGCCCTCAAGGACATCGACCTTGTGGCATATGTCCGCTTCGCATCGGTCTATAAGGACTTCAACGATCTGGACAGCTTCATCGCCATAATCCGCGAGCTTGGGCAGAAATAATTCGCCTTCTTCACTCTCATTTCCATAGAGAAAGACCCGGCCCCCGAGGCTGGGTTTTTCTTATGCAAAAAAATCCCCGCAGAAGATCTGCGGGGAAATTTCATTTAATTTTACTTTGCAGCCTTTGCGGCGTGCCTTTTGTCTATGGCTCCCTGCCATACCGTCCAGAGGGTCGGGGCGATGCAGTTCGAGCTGTAAACGCCGGCCAGAAGGCCGATAACCAGCGGGAACGCAAAGCTTAAGATCGACTCGACGCCGGCGATCAGCGAAACTATGCATATCGTCGCCATGGCGATGACGGTGGTCGCGGTGGTGTGCACCGAGCGGCCGAAGGACTGGGTGACGCTCATGTTGACGAGCTCCGCAAGGGTCTTCTCCTCGCCGTAAAGGCGGCGGTTTTCACGGATTCTGTCGTAGATGATGATGGTGGCGTTGATTGAGTAGCCGAGGATAGTGAGCAGAACCGCCATGAAGTTGGAATCGACGTCGAAGCGGCAGATGAGGCAGCAGGCGTATACGAAGCACATGTCGTGGACAAGCGCCACAACCGCGCAGCAGCCGGCAACCCAGCCGCCTATTCTGCGGAAGCGGAAGCCGATGTAGATTATCATGACTATCGCCGAGAAGATGACGGCGACGATGCACTTTCCGAAGAAGCCGGAGCCGGTGGACGGGTCGACGTCCTGCGAGCTGTAAAGCTCAAGGTTCGAGCCGGGGAACTGCTCCTGTAAAGCCTCGGTCAGATCCGACTGAACGTCAGCGGTAAGTCCCTCGGAGGAGGGGAAGCTGAGGGCCACGGTGGTCTCGCCGTCGGCAAGGCTTTCGCCCAAGGTGGCGTTGCACTGCTGGCCGGTGACGGTCTGCGCGGCGGAGGCGACGGCATTTTCGTCTATGCTGCCGTCATAGGAGTAAGAAATTATGGTGCCGCCCTTGAATTCAATGGCGACGTTCATGCCGAAAATGGCGGTGAACACGAACGAAAGAATTATAACCGTCAGCGAGACGATATAGAATATCTTTCTCTTTCCCACAACGTCAAAGGTCTTATTCTTCATTTGCGACACCTCCGTACAGCTTGGGATTGCGAAGCGCCTTGAACTTGGCAAGCGAGGCAAGCATAAGCCTTGTCGCGCCGACGCCGAAGACGAAGTTCAGGATAACGCCGACTAAAAGGGTGTAGCCGAAGGAATAAATGGTGCCTTCAATGGTGGTCGGGAAGAGGAAGTAGAGCCACTTCATGATGACGGCAAACATCGAATCCGGCGGGCCGAACGCACCCATAAGGATTACCGCGACGAAAACTATGGTGATGTTTCCGTCGAAGATGGCGGCCCATGCGCGGGAATAGCCCTGCTCGAGGGCGCTGTAAAGGCCCTTGCCGTTTCTCAGCTCTTCCTTGACGCGCTCGAAAGTGACGACGTTGGCGTCGACGCCCATGCCGACCGCAAGTATGATACCCGCGATACCGGGGAGGGTAAGGGTGAAGCTGGGGATATTCCCGAAGAAGCCGGTGATGCAGGCTATGGTGCCGACTACCTGCCCGAAGAGGGCGATAGAGGCAACTATGCCGGGAAGCTTATAGATTATGATCATATAGATGCAGATGACCACGAAGGCGATGACGCCGGCAAGCACCATTGCGTTTCTCGCACCCGCGCCGAGGGTCGGCGAAATGGTGGAGAAGTTTGAGGTGATCATCTTATAGGGCAGGGCGCCGGCGGAGATCTTGTCCGCAAGGGCCTTTGCCGAATCGTAGTCGAACGCTTCGGACGAAATCTCGGCCTTGCCGTCGGTGATGGCGGTCTGAACGGTCGGATAGCTTATGCAGGTGTCGTCCATCCAGATAGAGATGGTTCCGTTCGATTCCGCAAGGCGGGAAGTTGCTTCGGCGAAGCTCTGGGTGCCCTCCTCGTCGAATTCGAGAGCGACAGAGAACACGTAGGCGCCGTCCTCCTCTCTCCAGACGGCCTGGGCGCTTACAACGTGTTCGCCGGCAACGATGACGTTCTCGGCGGTAACGCCTGTGGGAAGGCCGTACTCGTCGACCTCGTGGCCCTCGCGGAAGGTGAGCTCGGCGGTCTCGCCCAGCTCGCGGACTGCGGCTTCAGGATCGAAATTCTCCTCTCCTGCCTGCCACGGGAATCTGACGATGATGTCAAAGTTTGAGTAGTCAACGTAAAGCTCGTAGTCGGTTATGCCGAGGTTTACAAGACGTACCTCGATAGCGGCTTTTGCGGCGTCCATCTGCGCCTCGGTGGCGGTAACGCCCTCGGGCGGTGCAAAGGTCACGTCAACGCCGCCGCTGATATCTATACCCCAGCGTATATCGTCGACGCCCTTTATATGGCTCGTCTTGATATCGCCGTAATAGGTGCTGATGCCGTTAAAGGTCAAAAACGCAAAGACGGCTATCAGAGCAACCACGATAAAGAATACGGGTTTTTTAATGCGTCGCACTTTATATCCTCCTTCTGATAGATTGCGGACGCCAAATCCCGCGCGGGCGGGTTCGGGATCCGTAAATAAAAAGCACACCAAAGCCGAAGCGTCAGTCTTTCGGCTTTCGGTCAGCGCATTCTTATACATTATAGTCTTGTCCGCAAAAAAAGTCAATAGAAAAACCAAAAAAATCCGCCCGACGGCCGTTTTTTTATCTTAAACTGTAATTAAATCCCATTATTTCGGGGTATTTTGACCTTTGATTTACAAAAATATCCGGGAGATATTCTCTCCCGGACAGTTTAAAATTTTTCGGTCAGAAGCCGTTTACAAGGCGGTCGTGAACAACCTCTATCCAGCGGTATTCGCCGGTGTACCAATAGTTTTCGTAAATGGCGTCAAGATAGGCGGAAACGGTGTCGGCGTCGATTCCCGCCGCGGTATAATCGGTGGCGTTGTGGGAGGAAAGCCATTCGATGTCGTAATCGACGGTCTCGTCCCCGGTAGTGACGGTTATAACGCCTGCGGCGGCTTCGCCCTCGGCCAAGGGCTTAAGCATCATAAGTTCGGTAAAATCGGAAACCTTTTTCTTTATGGCCTCGAAAGCCTCGTCGGAATAGTCCAGCCCGAGGAGAGTTTTTGTGCGCTCGTTCACCTGATCGAAGGTTATTCCGGCGGTGCGCCAGTCGTATATGTTGTGGTCGTAAAGCCACCTTAGGGTGTAGGTCTCGCCGTCGGCTTCTATGGCGTAGGTTTCGTCGTCAAGCTCCGCAAAATCCGCCTCCGGCATGTCGTCCGGCTCGCAGAACCGAGACACCTCTATCGGCGGCTCAACCTTGGGTTCCTCCGGCTCCGGCTCGGTTTCGGCGGGCTCGGTGATCTCGTTCGGGCCGATGTCCTCGGCCTCCTCATCGGTAAAAGCGCAGCCGCAGAGCGAGGCGGCAAGCGCGAGCGCGCATATAAGCGCGGCGATTTTTCTTAAAGCGTTCATTTTGGTTCCTCCGTTTTTTATTTTTAATTGCGGCAAACGCCGCGAGGGTTTTCCTCTGATGATATTATACCACGGGAAATTTCCCGCCGGTCAATCTCGTGTCCTTATGATGCGGCCCGAAGGCCGCATCAAGAAAACAGACGTCAGAAATCAGATATCAGAATTTCAAGGTGTCGCCTGCGGCGACATATCTAAATAATGCGCGGGGCGGACGCTTCCTCCTTATTCCTACGGCTCGGCGGGGCTGCCCGTTTCAAGAACGAGGGTGGTGACGCTCTCGGGGGTCATTAAAATGCTGACCGAGCTGTCGGTGTGGGCGATGTTGCCCGTTCTTTGCAGATTCACCGAAGCGTTCGTCATGTAGGATTCCGCGTAGGTTATCGGCTCGCCGCCGCTTATGCTGAATTCCTGCGAGAGCTTGTTGAGCGAATGGTTTATCGCAACGATGACTATCTTGCCGTCGTCGGCCTTATAGGCGGAGACGCTGACGTTGGGATTCGGGTGCTCCGTCGCGCCGACGCGAACATATCCGGGCCGGACGAATTTTGAAAAGTGAGCCATCATATAGCCCCGCTTCGAAATGGTGCCGTCCTCCTTCATGGGGCCGTAGAACCGGCGGATATACCACCAGACATATGCCTGCATGTTACCGGTGACGAGGCCGTCGTGCATGTTCACCGCCACCTCTATCGCCTGCGGCCAAACGTCGGCGTCGGTCGAGCTGTCGGGGACGTATACCTCGGTCATCCAAAGCTCCTTGCCCTCGCCGTTCTGCTCGAACAGCGGGTAGGCCATGTCGGCCTTCTGGGTGCCGTAAAAATGGGTGCCGAATACGTCTATCTCGGCGAGAGCGTCCTCGTCGTTCAAAATCGCGTTATAGAAATCCTTGCGGTACTGAAACGCCTCGGGGGACATCACCCTGCAATCTATAGCGCCGGCGTAGTTTTTGATAAAGTCCATTATCTCGTCGGTCGACCACCACGTCCACTCGTCGGCGTAGTCCGGCTCGTTCTGAATAGAGATCGCGTAAAGCTCGACGCCGTTATCCCGCATGAAGGTGACGAAATCGTTGAGATGTGCGGCGTACTGCTCGTAACAGTCGTGCTTGAGGCGCTGGGCGTCGGCGTTGCCGTTGTGATTGAACTTTTCGCACATCTCGGCGGGCGGGTTCCAGGGGGAGGCAAAAATAAGCGCGCCCTGATCGTAGGCATATTTTGCTGTCTCAACCTCGCGCTGCCAGTTTTCCCTGTCGGGATCGACGTGTATTCTTAAGATTGTGAAGCCGAGCTGATCCTCGCCGTTCAAAAAGGCGGTCTCGCGCTGTTCCTTTGTAAGGTCGTCAATCCAACCGGGATAGTTTATCCCGCCGAAGCCCTTTATCTCCTGGTGGATCTCATTTAAATCAATATCCGCGGTGAGGGCCATATCCGCCGAGGAAAGATCGGGCGTGTAAAGCTCCTCGTTTTTTCTCATTTCAAGCATCTTTTCCTCGTCGGTCTTGCCGCAGCAGGCAAGCGGCAGCAGCATTAAAACCGCGAGGACAAGGGAAATTATTCTTTTGAAAATGTTTGACATATGGCACCTCCGGGAAAGTATCTGACTGATTATACCACGTTTTCGGGGAAATTTCAATATTTTTTGAAATATGCCGGCTGTTTGACGCAAAAATTCCGATCTTCGGCCTCAGATATCCGATCTTCGCTCTTGTTTTTCTTTGAAAAACAGGTTATAATATCAAAAAAGGAGGGATTGCCTTGAAAATTGCATTCTTTGACGCGAAGCCCTACGATCTGCCGGCGTTTAAGCGGCAGGGCGAGCTTAAAAACATCGACTTCCGATTTTTCGACACCCGGCTGACGGCCGACACCGCCTCGCTGGCCGAGGGCTGCGAGGGCGTATGCATCTTCGTGAACGACTGCGCCGACGCCGAGGTCATAAACCGGCTTCATTCACTCGGCGTTAAGATTCTCGCACTTCGGTGCGCGGGCTACAACAACGTCGACCTAAAAAGCTGCTACGGAAAGATCCACGCGGCGCATGTGCCGGCATATTCGCCCTACGCCGTCGCCGAGCACGCCATGGCCATGCTTTTAACCTCTATCCGCCGTATTCACCGCGCGTATATCCGCACAAAGGACTTCAACTTTTCCTTAAACGGCCTCACCGGCTTCGATCTTCACGGAAAAACCGCCGGCGTCATCGGCACCGGCAAGATAGGCCGGGTTTTCACAGACATCTGCCGCGGCTTCGGAATGAGGGTTATAGCCTACGACAAATTCCCCGCCGAGGGCTCGGGGATTGAATACGTCCCGCTTGAAAGGCTGTTCGCCGAAAGCGACATCATCTCGCTCCACTGCCCGCTTACCGCCGAGACATACCACATGATCGGCCGGGACACCATAGACAGCCTGAAGACCGGCGCCGTCATCATAAACACCTCGCGCGGGGCGCTCATCGACGCCGAGGCGCTTTTGGAGGGCATAAAACAAAGAAAGGTTGGCGCGGCCTGCCTCGACGTCTACGAGGAGGAGAGCGACATCTTCTTCCAGGACTTCTCGGGGCACATAATGTCGGACGACACCCTCGCCCGGCTGATATCCATGCCGAACGTCATCGTCACCTCTCACCAGGCATTTTTGACAAACGAGGCGCTTGAAAACATCGCCGAAACGACCGCCGACAACATAATCGCCCTTTCACAGAACGGCTTTTGCGAGAACGAGCTCTGCTACCGCTGCGGCCAGGTGGAGCACTGCAAAAACCGCCGCGAAAGATGCTTCTGACCTAAAGGAGGACAGCCGTGAGCTATATCGAAATTGAATACCCAGCCGAAAAGCCGGCGTTCTATGATCTTTTAAATAAGCAGCTGCTTGAATACTGCGGCGGCGAGCCGGACAAAACCGCCGTTTTGGCAAACGCCTCGGCCGTAATAAAGGCGGCCTTTTCGGGGGCCAACTGGGCGGGCTTTTATCTCGCCGACGGGGAGGCACTAAAGCTCGGCCCGTTTCAGGGGAGGCCGGCGGTTTCGCGGATACCCAAGGGAAAGGGGGTCTGCGGGACGGCGTGGCAGCGGGGCGAATCGGTGGTGGTCGAGGACGTCGGCTGCTTCGAGGGGCATATCGCCTGCGATTGCAGCAGCCGCTCGGAGATAGTGATTCCTATTTTCAAAAGCGACGGCGGCTTCTTCGGCGTTTTGGACATGGACAGCACCGAGACGGCGTATTTTTCCGACGAAGACCGCGCCGGCCTTGAAGACGCGGCAAAAACCGTCGCCGGGCTTTTGGAGATATGACAGCCTGCATGATAAACCGGGATTTACAGGAGGAATGGCTATGCCGGAAATAAAAGGTTTGGAATGGACGTTTGATACAATGGCATCTTCTTATGAAAAATTTCGTCCTGCGTATCCTGATGAACTCTATAAAATGATATTTAATTATATATTTCTCAATGAAACCTGCCGTGCCGTAGAGGTGGGAATTGGCAGCGGCCAGGCAACACTTCCGATTTTAAAGACAGGGTGTAATGTAACCGCGGTTGAATACGGCAAGGAATTTTCTAAATTATGTAAGGAAAAGTTTAAAGAGTACCCGAATTTTTCCGTCATAACAAATAAATTTGAAGATGTTGATTTTGATAATGATTCATATGATTTGGTTTATTCCGCAACGGCGTTCCATTGGATTCCCGAGAACGTCGGTTATCCGAAGGTCTTTTCTATGCTGAAGCGCGGCGGAGTTTTTGCGCGTTTTGCAAATCACCCATATCCCTGCAAGGATAATCCCCCGCTTTTTGACAAGATTCAGGAGATTTATGCCGAATATTATTCCGATAAAAGGGGAAAATCGAGGGCGGAATATTCCGAAACTCAAGCCGAGCAGATTGCAAAAATCGCCGAAAAATACGGTTTCACGGACATTAAATACGCCCTGTTTTACAGAACACGAATTTTTTCTGCAAGCGAGTACTGTGCGCTGCTCGGAACATATTCTGACCATATTGCAATTGAGGAAACCGTAAGGAAGAAGTTTTTCTCAAAAATTGAAGACGCGATAAGCAATTACGGCGGTACGGTTACAGTTTATGATACCGTCGATCTGCAGCTTGCAAGAAAACCGTAAATTCCGATTTATCTGTAAGATGAATTTAATATGTGCGCTTCTATACGCAAAAAAAGCAGGCGGTTTTCCGTCTGCTTTTGCCGTTTTATGCGGGGCTGCCTAAATCCCAGCTTTTTAGTCTATTTCGGTTCGGTCGCGGGCCTTAAGCCGCGACACCGCCCGGGCCATCTTTGCCTGGGCCCTTCTTGTATCCGAGATGTTGCGGCGGTGGCTTAGGGCCGAAAGGGCGTCGGCGGCGTCGCGCTCGGCGTGCTCGCGGTCAATATCCTCGGGGGCCTCGGCAGTCTCGACAAGAATGAGAACGCTGTTCTTTTCTATCTTACAGACGCCGTTTGAAAGGACGGCGTCCCGCTTTTTGCCCTCAGAATCGGTAAAATGGGCAATACCGATGGACACCGCGATGATCGTGTCCTCGTGGTTTGCCATGATTCCGTAGAGGCCGTCGACGGTGGGCACCGCAAGCGACGTGCTCTCGCCGCGGTAAAATATCTTGTCTGCGGCAAAAATTTCAAGTGAAAAAGAGGTCATCGGCACCTGCTCCTTAATTCATCAAAGGGTCTTCGCCTTTTCTCTCGCCTCGTCTATCGTCCCGACGTTATAGAACGCCGCCTCTGGAAGATCGTCGACCTCGCCGGAAATAATTGCGTCGAAGCCGCGCAGGGTCTCGGCAAGGGGGACGTATCTGCCGGGTATGCCGGTGAACTTTTCGGCGACATGCATGGGCTGCGAGAGGAAGCGCTGCACTTTTCTCGCCCGAAGCACCGCCGAGCGGTTTTCGTCCGAAAGCTCGTCTATGCCCAAAATGGCGATGATATCCTGCAGCTCGCGGTATTTTTGCAGAACCGACTGCACCGCGCGGGCGATTCGGTAGTGCTCACGGCCGACGGAGGTGACCTCGAGTATTCTCGAGCTGCTCTCAAGCGGGTCTACAGCGGGGTATATTCCCTGCTCGGCAACCTTTCTTGACAGAACGGTGGTGGCGTCAAGATGGGTGAACGTCGTGGCGGGGGCGGGGTCGGTAAGGTCGTCGGCGGGAACGTAGTCCGCCTGAACCGAGGTGATAGATCCGCTCGTGGTCGAGGCTATGCGCTCCTGCAAAGCGCCCATCTCCTCGGCGAGCATAGGCTGATAGCCCACCGCCGAGGGCATTCTGCCCAAAAGCGCCGAAACCTCGGAGCCCGCCTGAACGAAGCGGTAGATGTTGTCTATGAAAAAGAGGACGTCGCGGTGTTCGGCGTCGCGAAAATGCTCCGCCATAGTCAGGCCGGAAAGCGCCACACGCATTCTGACGCCGGGGGCCTCGTTCATCTGACCGTAGACAAGCGCGGTCTTTGAAAGAACGCCGCTCTCGCGCATCTCCTTCCAAAGGTCGGAGCCCTCGCGCGAGCGCTCGCCGACGCCCGCGAAGACGGAATATCCGCCCTGCGCCATTGCCACGTTGTGGATAAGCTCCTGTATCAGAACCGTCTTTCCCACGCCGGCGCCGCCGAAGAGGCCAATCTTTCCCCCGCGGGGATAGGGAGCAAGAAGGTCTATTACCTTTATTCCGGTCTCCAAAAGCTCTACGCCGGTGGCAAGGCTGGAAAAATCGGGCGCCTTGCGGTGTATGGCCTGGCGGGGGGTGTTTTTGGGAAGAGGCTCGCCGCCGTCTATCGTCTGGCCTAAGACGTTGAATACGCGCCCCAAGACGTTTTTGCCGACAGGCACGCGTATGCCGCTGCCGGTGGCGTGCACCTCGTCGCCGAGGTGGAGCCCGTCGCTCGAGGCGAGCATTATGCACCTTACCGTTCCGTGGCCGATGTGCTGGGCGACCTCCATGACAAGGGGCGTGTTGCCCGAAAAGACTATAAGCTCGTCGCGAAGCTTTGGCAACTCATGCGTGCCGAATTCCACGTCGACGACCGAGCCGGATATTGCGGAAATTTTGCCTGTGCTTGCACTCACGGATTTTCGCCTCCCCGAATGGATTTGTGTTCCCGCTGGAACCTTGCCGCGGCGGATATCTCGGTTATCTCGCTTGTTATCTCGCTCTGCCGCAGGCGGTTGTATTCAAAGTCGAGCTCGTCGAGCATGTCGCGGGCGCTGCGGTCGGCGGCCTCCATGGCGGCCATTCTCGAGCGCTGCTCGCTTAAAAAGCTGCCGGTAAGCGCCGAATAGATATATCCGCAGACATAGCTCGGCACCGTCGCCTCAAGCACCACCTTCTCCGAGGGGAAGAACGCAAACTGCGAGCGCTTTTCGGTGCGCCTCATCTGCTCGCCCTGCTCGAAGAACATCTCGCGGTGAAAGGGAAGTATCCTCTCGTTGACGACGCTCTGGACGGCGTCGTTGAGGTAGTCGGTGTATATAACAAAGAGCTTGTCGAATTTTCCGTCTCTGAAATGCGAAAGAAGCAGCGCCGCCATCTTTCTTGCGCGGTGCAGGGTGGGGCTCTGCGCGGAATATTCGAAATCCTCCTCGAAGGGGATCTTTCTTGCGGAAAAATACTTTCTGCCGTAGTTGCCCACAACGTAAAGCGCCGGATTTGGGTGATCCTTCATGACCGCCTCGGCCTCTTTTATGGCGTTCATGTTATACGCCCCGGCGAGGCCCTTGTCGGCGGTGATCAGTAAAATTCCGTAGCGCCCGTCGGGAAGGCGGCTGCCGTCGGCGGGATATAAATATTTGCTGTCTATATCGCTCGAGCAGCGAAAGATTCGCTTCATCTCGGCCCTAAGCGCCGTGAAATAGGGGACGGTGCGGTCGTAGGCCTCCTTGGCGCGCCGCAGCTCGTTCGAGGCTATAAGATACATCGCGCCGGTGATCTTCTGGGTCTCTCCGACGGAGGCTATGCGGTCGCGGAGTTCAAATTCGCTCAGCATGTTATGCTTCCTCCCTGTCGGAACGCGCAAATTCCGCGATGTCGCTTCTGTCCTGCTCGGATATCTTCTCTCCGCCCGAAAGCCTTGAAACAATGTCGGGGCGGGCGGCCTTAAAGGCGGCGGTCATTTTTCTCAACGTCTGCTCGAAGCCGTCGTCGGAAAGATTGTCGAAAGAATGGGCGGTGGCGGCGGTGAGAATAAACGCCTGCTCCCATTCCTCCCAGGGGTTATACTGCTCCTGCCGAAGAATGTTCATTAAGATCTCGCCGAAGCGCAGCGAGCGCTGCATTTCGTCGTCAAGATAGTTCGAAAACTGGGTGAACACCTTCATCTCCCTGTATTGCGCAAGCTCGAGGCGAAGCGAGCCCGCGGCGTTTTTAAGGCAGGGGGTCATGGCGTCGCCGCCGACGCGCGACACCGAAAGCCCGACGTTCACCGCCGGCCTCTGGCCGGAGCGGAACAGCGAGGTGTCCAAAAAGATCTGCCCGTCGGTGATGGAGATGATGTTCGTGGGGATATACGCCGAGACGTTGCCCGCAAGGGTCTCGACGATAGGCAGAGCGGTCATCGAGCCGCCGCCGTATTCCTTTGAAAGATGCGCCGAGCGCTCCAAAAGCCTTGAATGAAGGTAAAAGACGTCGCCGGGGTAGGCCTCGCGGCCGGGCGAGCGCCCCAAAACAAGGCTGAGCGAGCGGTAAGCAACAGCGTGCTTTGAAAGATCGTCGTAGATTATTAAGACGTCGCGGCCCTTTTCCATGAAATATTCCGCCAGCGCGCAGCCGGCGTAGGGGGCTATATACTGAAGCGGCGCGGGATCGCTCGCCGAAGCAAGAAGCACCGCCGTGTATTCCATGGCGCCGGCCTCCTCAAGTATATTGACTATCCTGCGAACCGAGCTCGACTTCTGGCCTATGGCGACATATATGCATATGACGTCCTTGCCCTTTTGGTTGATTATAGTGTCTACGGCTATGGCGGTCTTGCCGGTCTGGCGGTCGCCGATGATAAGCTCGCGCTGGCCCCGGCCTATCGGGAACATGGCGTCGACGGAAAGAAGCCCCGTTTTAAGAGGCTTGTTGACCGGCTCGCGCGCGGCAATTGCCGGCGCAGGGCTCTCCACCGGGCGGTAGCCCGAGCTTTCAATGTCGCCCTTGCCGTCTATGGGCACGCCGAGGGCGTCGGTTACGCGGCCTATAAAGCCCTCGCCGACCGGAACGCCCGCCGAGCGGCCCGTGCGGTGAACCGCGCTGCCCGACGTTACCGAGCCGTCGTCGTCAAAGAGAATGCAGCCGATCTCGGTTTTTGTAATGTTTTGCACCATTCCGCGGACGCCGCCCTCAAAGAGGAGGATCTCGCCGTAGGCGGCGTTTTTAAGCCCTTTTACCGTGGCCACGCCGTCGCCGACGGTTATCACCTTGCCGCGCTCCTCCGAGACGGCTTTCAGCTCGAAGCTCTCCACCGCAGATTTTAACAGCGGTATTACGTCCGAGGCCTCGGCCGCATGCATGGCTGCCGCCTCGATGGCGCCGGTTATCTGTTTAAGCCTGCCCTCGCGGCTCCAGTCGTAAACGTCGCTGCCGAGCTCAAGCCGAAAGCCGTCTTCAAGCTCGGGCTCGTTCACCCATTCAAGGGTGCTGTCTTCGCCGAGGCGGCTTTTTGCAAATTCCTCGAAGCGCTTAAGCTGGCTGTCGCTCGGCCTTTCGGCGGAATAAAGAAATGCGTTTTTGCTCATTCGCCGCCGCCCTTTCCGACCGCGGCCAGAAACGTCTCAAAGACGTCCTCGCCGCCCGCCATGGCGGCGTTTTCCACCGATTTTACGGTGAGCTCCGAGATGTCGTCGCGGCTGTCGGTTATCGCCTTGCGGCGGATCTCCTCCGCCTCGGCGCGCGCGTGCTCAACTATGGCTCTCGCCTCGGTCTCGGCCTCGGAGATGCGCCTGTTATAGGCCTCCTGCGCCTTGTGGGCAAGCTCGAGCCGCTCGGCCTTGGCCTCCTCTTCCTTTTTGCTGAGATCGTCGTTTAAAGAGGACATGGCTGCGTCGGCCTCGGAAAGCTTTCTTTTTGCCTCTTCCGAAGCCTTTTTATACTCCTCCTCGCGCGCGGCGATATACTTCTTTACAGGGCTGTAAAGAAGAAAATAAAGCGCCGCGAACAGAATCACGAAGTTGAGCATATGCAGAAGTATCTGCTGGAAATCAATATTCAGAGGCATAAGTCTTCCTCCCGCGGTTACAGGACGAATACGACAAGAATGGCGACGATAAGGGCGTAGATGATGGCGGTTTCAATGAAAACAAGGCCCAGCATCATTACGCTGCGTATCTGCGAAGCCGCCTCGGGCTGCCGCGCTATTCCGTCTATCGTTTTCATGATGGTGAGCGCCATGCCTATGGCTCCGCCTGCGGCGACTATGGCTATAATAACCGCAGCCGACATGGCCTTGAAATCGCGGACGGTGTTTTCGCCGCCCTTGGCCGCCTCGGCCTCGGGAGCTGCGCTGCCCTCGGCAAATACGGGAAGCGCGAGCGCAAAGGCTATCGCCATGGCAAGTATCACCGCTAAAATTCTCCTGATTGTTTTCATATGCTGTCTTCCTTTCCCGGTATTGCTGCCGGTTTTTTGATTTTTGATTTTTTGGGCTTAGGTGGGTGGGGCTCGGTGCTTTCCCCGTAGAACACCGAGACAAGCATCGTTAAAACGTAGGTCTGTATCACCGCGTGAAGCAACGTGAAGAGCACCGCCACCAGCGACGGCAAAACGAAGCTGAGAGGCAGGTAGTGGTAGACGAGATCCGTTACCAGAGCGCCGCTTAAAAGCGCGCCGAACAGACGGAAGCTCATCGAAACCGGCAAAGAGAAGTCCTTTAAGGCGTTCACCGCGCCCTTGGCCTTGCCGTAGATGATGCCGCTGACAAGTATCATGCCGTAGGACATAAACCCCATCGCGATGGCGCCGTTTATATCGGCAAGGGGCGCCGGAAGCGACACGCTCGTGCCGGAGGTCGTAACGGCCTGAAGGCCGAACAACTCAAAGAGCGTGCTTATGAACACGTAGACGCCGGCGGTGAAGATATAGGCTCCCAGAAAGCCGTTTCGGTGGGGGCTGTTCGAGCTTGCAAGCCCCGAAAACAGCTTTACGGCCTGCTCTAAAAGCAGTTGCAGCTTCCCGGGGATCTCGGTGAACCGCGGTATAACGAATATCCGGATTATCACCGCAAGGACTATGATTATCCCGCTGACCGTGAACGCGGATATCAGCCCCGGGTTTACATCTAAAAGGCCGAAAAGACTTATCTTCGAGCGCTCGTGAAGCACTCCGTCGCTCATAGCCTCCCTGATAGGCTCCTTTTCATGTCCTGGGACGAGGATTATTCCGACAAGCAAAAGGATTATCAGTACGGCGAAGACCGCTATGCTTATTGCCCGTGTTTTTTTTGGCAAGTTATCGCCTCCTATACAAAAAACGAACCTCGGGCCGGCACTCCGTTGCGCCCTGAGCTCGTCACTGTTGGATTTACTACATTATATCACCTGACGGCAAGATGTCAAGTGAAAGTTTTTTCACAAAACGTCCCGCCGCTGTGATAATTTGCCGAGGGGAGGGTTCAAGCCCCCTCCCCCGGACATATAAACTTAAATTCAGCCCTCGAAGCCCATGCGAATGTCCGCCTCGATATCGGGCAATGAAAGGCGGTATTTCTCCAAAAGCTCCGGCCCGCAGGAATTCGAGCCGACGCCCGCCATTCCGGCGTCGACGCAGATAACATTCGGTCCGCACTTTTCAAGCTCGAAGCTGTGCCGCTTTGAGCTGAGCTCCTCCTGGGTGTATTCCGTGGCGCTGAAGCTGAAATTCTCCGCCGCCTCAAACCTTACGTTAAGGCCGTCGCCCCTGAGGATCATATATCTGCACCCGAAGTGAGAGGAATTCTCCTGCGGCCTGATGTAGTCCTCGAACATGTCCGAGATGTCCGCCGTGAATTTTCCGAGATAGCTTGCGCGGTGCTTGTCGGCATAGCTTTCGCCGGGGCCGTAGCCGTAATATTCCACGCTGCCGAAGCTCTTGGGCACAAACAGCCTCACCCCGAACCGCGGGAGCATTCTCAGCTTTTCGTCGGCCTTAAGGGAGGCCCTTATTCTTAACGAGCCGTCCGGCGAGACGGTGTATTTAAGGCTGCCCTTTGCAAAGGGTCTTAAGATGTTCCAACCGTAGGACACCTCGGCCGAGACGGTAACGCCGTCCTCCCCGGCGGAGATGCCGGTGGAATAGACCTTTGTATCGTAGTCGTTCAGGTGGAGCCTGTACCAGTCGCCGCGCTGGGAATCGTTGTCGGTGGGAGCGCGGAAGAAATTAAGCGTCATCGGGCGATCCAAAAGCTCGCAGCCGTTTTTGGAGGCCGAAGCGACCGTCGCCTTTCTGCGGTCGAAGACATATCTTGCTCCACCCGCGCTGACGGTGTATTCAAGCGGCGATTCCTCGAACACCACCGCCCCCGAGGATTTTGCCGGAAGGGTCTTAAGCTCCTCCTCGCCGAGGATTATCTGGTCAAACGCCGTCTCAAAGCCGGCGTCCGCCCAGGGGGCGTTCTCCTTCTGGGTGAATATGAAGCGTATGCACCTTGAAACGTATCTGTCCCGCGAGAGGGGGATCTTTACGTTCTGCTCGCCGCCTGCGGGCAGCGAAAGCTTAACCTCGCCCTCGGCAACCTTTTCGCCGAGCTCGGATATCTCGTAGCGGCAGTTCAGAATGTCCTCCGCCGCCGAAAACGCGAGCATGCTCTTTAGGACGAAGCTGCCCTCGCCCAAATATTCCACCCTCACCGGGCGGTAGACCTGTTTGAGCTCCTTAAGGCCGGAATGCGGGGTTCTGTCCGGCCAGACAAGGCCGTCGCAGCAGAAATTGCCGTCGTTGTGGCGCTCGCCCCAGTCTCCGCCGTAGCCGTATTTCACCCTGCCGTCGGGGGTCTTCCCGAGGGGGACGCTGTGGTCGCACCACTCCCAGACAAATCCGCCCGAGACGTGATCGTTAGAATATATTGCCTCCCAGTAATCTTCAAGATCGCCGGGGCCGTTGCCCATGGCGTGGCAATATTCGCAGAGAACGAGCGGCCGCCCCGCAGCCTCGCCGTCGCTTTCGGGCCAGCGGCGGACATAGTCTACGGCGGGATACATCTTAGAAACTATGTCGAGCTCGGAGAAATCCTTTTTGTCAAGGCGGTGGGTGCTCTCATAGTGGACTATCCTTGTGGGATCAAGCTCCTTGAGCCATAAAACGTCCTCGCGCATGGCGTCGGAATATCCCGCCTCGTTGCCGAGCGACCACATCACCACCGAGGGGCGGTTTTTATCCCTCTCGAACAAAAGGGTGTGGCGGTCGCGTATCGCCTTTTTGAAGCGGGGGTCGCGGACTATAAGTGCAATTCCGCCGTAGCCGCCCTCGCGGTTCCATCTGAAATTCTGGTAGACGTCCACCGAGCCGTGGCATTCAAGGTCGGCCTCGTCGATGACGTAAAAACCGAGCTCGTCGCAGAGCCGGTAGAATTCCGGCGCGTTGGGATAGTGCGAAGTCCTGACGGCGTTGATGTTGTGGCGCTTCATTATAAGAAGATCCCGCTTCATCTGCTCGTATGAGGCGGCGTAGCCGGTGTCGGGATAGCTGTCGTGGCGGTTTACGCCGCGGAATTTTATCTTCCTGCCGTTTATTTTCACGACGGAATCTTCAATTGACACCGTGCGGATTCCCACACGCTCGCCGATGATCTCGCCCTCGCTCTCAAGCGTCAGGCGGTAGAGCGACGGCGTCTCGGCCGACCAGAGCTTCGGCTCAGGCACCGAAAATTCCGCCGGCGAAGTTTCGGATACCTCCGCCTCGCCTATCTCCTCGCCCAAAGGATCGTAAAGTTTTGCCTTGGCGGGCGCGCCGGTTATTTCAAGCCTGATACCCGCGGCGCCGGTCTCGGGATTTAAAGAAGCCGTCACACGGTAATCCGAAGCCCGGCTTTCGGGGCGGGAGAGCATGTATACGTCCCGGAAGATTCCCGAAAGGCGGATCTTGTCCTGATCTTCAAGATAGGTGCCGTCGCACCACTTCAAGACCGCGCAGCAGATTCTGTTCTCCCCCTCCTTTAAAAGACGGGTGACGTCGAATTCCGCGGTGGCGTGGGACACCTGGGTGTATCCTGCGAGCACGCCGTTCACATAAAGATAAAGGCAGCTGTCAGCGCCCTCGAACACCAAAATTCGCTTGAGGCCGTCGGGGGAATAATTATAGGTTTTGTAATACACGCCGACGGGAATGTCGTCGGGGACATAGGGCGGATCGAACGGAATGGGATAGGCGACGTTTGTGTACTGCGGCCTGTCGAAGCCGCAGAGCTGCCAGTTTGAGGGGACTTTCGCGGTTCCCTCGGGGGGCAGGGCGGGGAAGTTGTCGGCGAGGTCTATAACGCTGTCGCGGTAGGTGAATCCCCACTCGCCGTTCAAAAGCTCAAGCCGCGAGGATTCTGCCCTCGGGGCGAAGGGGTCTTCGCCGGGGGCAAAGGGAACGAAATAGGCGCGGGGCGGCAGCGTGCCGACGTGAAGCGCCTCGGGGTTTTCGTGGTAGACCATTGCGGCGCGCGCCGAGCCGGGGGCGGATATTGCAAGAAGTTCCATGTCAGTTCTCCTTTCGGAATTTTTTGACCCGCTCTTGCGGGAAAACCGCAGCGGCCTTAGTTGCCCGCCGCTTTGACAATATGATATCACATCGCCGCCGCCAATGCAAGGGATTTTCCCGGCGCAAAACGAAAAAAGTTTTCGGTCAAGCCTTTTTCAAAAGGCTTGCAGGAGTCCAGAGGCGAGTAGCCTCTGGCCGCGACCGCAGTCGCGGAATTTTCCCGGAGCGGGCCGAGCAGGCTCGCTCCGGGTAATGCGGAGCGAAGCGCAGGAGGGGGAGAAAAAACTGTCCGGTGGACAGTTTTTTCGCGGGGGAACCCTCGCCGGGGGTTCCCCCGGCAAGGCGCCCACGGCGCCTTGCATACGGAAAGGGGCTCGGGGAAAACCCTGTTATAGAAACAACCTTTAGTTTGGCCGAGCCCTATGGGCTCGGCAGCAGCTGCGCGTAGCCAGTACGACAATTGCCAAAGTCCGAGCGCAGCGTGGTTTCCCCCAATTTGCCGAGCAAGGCGAGGCAAATAAATAAGCGACATTGCAAACCGAATTCTTTGTTGTTTTCGCTCTTGATTTATTTTTCGCAATGTTGTATAATTGCTCCATACGTTTCATCTCGACAGAAAGGATCACCCATGGAAAGAAAAATCCTGAAAAACAAAATCTACCTCTATATGACGGAATTCTTTGCGGGAATGTCGGTCATGGCGGCCGAGCTCGGCGCGTCGCGGCTTTTGGCGCCCTATTTCAGCTCGTCGCAGATAGTCTGGACAATAATCATCGGCACGATAATGATAGCCATGGCCCTCGGAAACATCTTCGGCGGGCGCTCGGCCGACAAAAATCCCGACCCCGACCGGCTCTATCTTCGCATCGCCTTTGCGGCGGTCTGGCTGGCGGCCATACCCGTGCTCGGAAAATACGTCATCGTCGGCATCTCCGGCATAATGATCTTCGCCGTCAATTCAAACCTCTTGATATGGGCGGCGTTCGCGGCCTGCATGCTCATCTTCGTCTGCCCCCTCTTTCTTCTCGGCACCGTCACGCCCTCGCTGGTGAAATACACCGTCGACAGCCTTGACAGCAGCGGCAGAACCGTCGGCCTTTTAAACGCCTCCAACACAATAGGCAGCATTATCGGCACCTTTGTTCCCACCTTCGTGACGATTCCCTCAGTCGGCACCTCGGCGACGTTTCTGATCTTCGCGGGGATACTTCTCGCCCTTTCGGCGGTTTATTTCATCTCGGAAAAAAGAAAGCTTGCGCAGATAGCCGTCGCCGCGGTCATAACCGTTATATGCTGCATTTTCGGCGCAAGGTCGAGCTTTGCGTTCTGGCAGGACGGCATGGCCTACGAGGGGGAATCGGTCTATAACTACCTCCAGGTGACCGAGGACGACAGCGAGGTAGTCCTTTCGACAAACGTGCTGTTCGGCGTGCAGTCTATGCTGAAAAAAACCGGCGGGCTCACGGGAATGTACTACGACTACGCCATGGCGGCGCCCTATATGGCCGGGGTGTACGAAAAAGAAAGCCTCGACGTTTTAATACTCGGCATGGGCACCGGCACCTACGCCACGCAGTGCTCGCGGTATTTCGACAACCTCAGCTTTCGCGGGGTGGAGATCGACGAAAAAATAATCGCCCTCTCCCGGGAATTCTTCGAGCTGCCCGAATCGGTGGAGGTAACCCTTTACGACGGCAGGGCGTTTTTGGAGGCCGACAAGGGAATCTACGACATCATCATGGTGGACGCCTATCAGGACATCACCATACCCTTTCAGATGTCCTCGGTGGAATTTTTCACCCTTGTTAAGGAGCACCTCGCCGAAGACGGTATCATGGTGATGAACATGAACATGAAGACCGGCGGCGGGGGGATAAATTCCTACCTTTCCGACACCGTTTCGACGGTTTTTGACAGCGTTTACACCGTCGGGGTGAACATGTCCTCGAACGTCGAGCTGTTCGCCGCAAACGGCGTGGATATCCCCGCAAGAATGGCCGAAAACCTTGAAAGCGAGGAAAACGGCAGCCTCGCCTCCTTTATGGAAAGCGTATGCGGCGGGTTGGAAAAATATCAGCCCGGAGAAAAGATCATGACTGACGACCGTGCGCCGGTCGAGCTTTTGGGAATGAGGGCTATAGACGCCATGATATTCGACGAAGCGGAGTATTATAAGGATATATTCAGAAAATACGGCTTCAAGGGGCTTATAAGCTCGCTGAGCTGAGCGCCCCGAAGCTTAAGGTTAAGGAGTTTTTGTTTTACAATGGACGACCGTAAGACCGCCGCGCAGACAGACGCGGCAGAGGCAAAATATATAAAGATGACGACCGAGCCGGTTGAAAAGCTTGTGGCAAAGCTCGCCGTGCCGACGATAATAAGCATGCTCGTCACCTCGTTCTACAACCTTGCCGACACCTTTTTCGTCAGGCAGCTTGAGAGCGACTCGATGATAGCCGCCGTGGGAATAGTCTTCCCGCTGATGGCGATAATACAGTCCTTCGGGTTCTTCTGCGGGCACGGCTCCGGCAACTACATATCCCGGGCGTTCGGCCGGCGCGACTACGCCGACGCCGAGGTGATGGCGGCAACAGGCTTCGGCTACGCCGTTGCATTCGGTCTCGCGATATGCGTCTTCGGAACAATTTTCAGGGGGCCTTTGGTCTCGCTTCTCGGCGCAAAGACGGCGGCGACGGCTTCGGCCTCGGCGGACTACATGCAGTGGATACTTTTCGCCGCGCCCTTTATGACCGGCGCGATAGTCATGAACAATCAGCTGAGAATGCAAGGCAACGCCTTCTTTGCGATGCTCGGCCTCACTTCCGGCTCGATACTCAATCTTATCCTCGACCCGCTTTTCATCTTCAAAAAAGGCGACCCCCTGTTCGGCGGCGTAATAACAATGCCGTTCGGAATCGGCATGGGCGTGGGCGGGGCGGCTCTCGCCACCGGCCTAAGCCAGCTCGTCAGCTTTGCGGTGCTTCTCATAGGAATCTACCGAAGCGACAACATAAAAATACGGCTTAAAAACATTTCGCTAAAGCCCTACTATTTCAAGGGGATCGTTCAGGGCGGGCTGCCCTCGCTTGTAAGACAGGGCCTTGCGAGCATAGCCACCACCACCCTCAACCACGCCGTGGGACTTTATCTCAGCGGCGACGAGATGATAGACGCCGTTCAGGCGGCGATGACCGGCGTTTCAAAGCTCATGAACTTCGCGGCCTCGGCGCTTATAGGCTTCGGGCAGGGGTTCCAGCCGGTCTGCGGCTTCAACTACGGCGCAAAAAAATTCGACCGCGTCCGCAGGTCTTATTACTTCTGCTTCAAGCTCTCCCTCGGGGTGCTGATAGTGCTTTCGGCGGTGGGGATAATCTTCGCCAAGCCGATAACCGCCGCCCTTGCGGGTTCGAGCGAGCTTGCGCAGTCGATAGCGGCGTTTACGCTTCGCGCGCAGCTTATCGTCTTCCCGCTGATGAGCTGGGTGACCCTCTCGAACATGATGCTCCAGAACATCGGCATGACCGCCCGCGCCACGATAGTTGCAATGACAAGGCAGGGGCTGACGTTCATACCCTGCGTTCTGGCGCTGCCGTTTATCGTGCAGCTCTTCGGCGCCGAGCCGGTTTTGGGCCTCGAGCTTGCGCAGGCCGTCGCCGATCTTTTCGCGCTTATGATAGCCCTGCCGATAGGCCTGCAGGTTTTAAACGACATGAAAAAGCAAAGCAAAGAGGCGGAGGAATAATCCTCCCCGCCGGCGACACCTTGAAATTCTATCTTCTAATTTCTAACTTCTATCTTCTTGATGTGGCCATCAGGCCACATCGCACCTATTGAAAATTCCGCAAAAGTGTGGTATAGTAGTCAGAAGCCGCGCGGCGGACGCGGACATATCAAATTTAGGAGTGACACAAAAGCATGGATCTCGGAAGCTGGGGAATGTTCTTTTTAAAGCTCATAGTGCTCTTTGCGGGCGTTTACGTTATTATCATACTCACCCCAAAGCTCGCCGCGTTCATCGACAGCCGCCGCAAAACGGGCGACCGCCCCGACGAGCCGCGACCCGAAAGGGTGCAGAGTGAAAACGATACCGAAAACCTCCCGGCGGACGCCGAAAGCGGCGAAAATCCCGCCGAAGAAAGCGAAAATAATATTACCGAAAGTATAAATCAATCTGAAAATAAACAGGAGTAGAATTATTATGGCTAAAAATGAAAAATTGGTCGAATCCATCACCTCAATGGACGAGGATTTTGCGCAGTGGTACACCGACATTGTAAAAAAGGCGGAGCTTATCGAATACACCTCCGTCAAGGGCTGCATGGTTATCCGCCCCTACGGCTACGCCATCTGGGAGAACATGCAGAAAATTCTTGACGCCCGCTTCAAGGAGCTCGGCCATGAAAACGTCTGCATGCCTATGTTTATCCCCGAGAGCCTTTTAAACAAGGAAAAGGATCACGTCGAGGGCTTTGCGCCCGAGGTGGCGTGGGTCACCCACGGCGGAAACGAAAAGCTTGAGGAGCGCCTCTGCGTCCGCCCCACCTCCGAGACGCTTTTCTGCGAGCACTACGCCAACATCGTCCACAGCTACCGCGATCTGCCGAAGCTTTATAACCAGTGGGTTTCGGTCGTGAGATGGGAGAAGACGACGAGGCCGTTTTTGCGGTCACGCGAGTTCCTTTGGCAGGAGGGGCACACCATTCACGCCACCGCCGAGGAGGCCGTTGAGGAGACCGAGCGCATGCTGAACGTCTACGCCGATTTCTGCGAACAGGCCCTCGCGATGCCCGTAGTAAAGGGCAAGAAGACCGAGAGCGACAAATTTGCCGGCGCGGTCTCGACGTATGCAATCGAGGCTTTGATGCACGACGGCAAGGCGCTTCAGGCGGGCACGTCTCACTATTTCGGCGACGGCTTTGCCAAGGCGTTCGGCATAACCTATACCGACAAAAACAACACCGTCTGCGTGCCTCACCAGACCTCCTGGGGCGTCACCACACGCCTCATCGGCGCAATAATCATGACCCACGGCGACGACAACGGCCTTGTGCTTCCGCCGGCGGTCGCGCCCATTCAGGTGGTTATTGTCCCCGTCGCGCAGCATAAGGAAGGCGTCCTTGAAAAGGCGAACGAGCTTTACGAGACCTTGAAGGCCGCCGGAATAAGGGTAAAGCTCGACGATTCCGAGCAGTCCCCCGGCTGGAAATATTCCGAATACGAGATGAAGGGCGTTCCGCTGAGAATAGAGATAGGCCCCCGCGACATTGAGGAGGGCCACTGCGTGGCGGTAGAGCGGCACAACCGCAACAAGACCTTTATCCCGCTCGGCGAGCTTGTCGAAAAGGTGAACGAAAGGCTCAAGGCCGTCCACGACGGAATGTACGAAAAGGCCCTTGAGAACCAGAAGCGCAGAACCTACGCCTGCCGCTCGGTAGACGAGATAAATAAGGCCCTTGCCGAAAAGGGCGACGGCTTTGTCAAGGCGATGTGGTGCGGCGACGAGGAATGCGAGAAAAAGGTAAAGGAGCAGACCGGCGCCGGAAGCCGCTGCATACCCTTTGAGCAGGAGCAGATAGACGACAAATGCGTTTGCTGCGGCAAGCCCGCGAAATGCATGGTCATCTGGGGAAAAGCCTATTAAACAACATAAAGCCCCCGACAGCTCGGGGGCTTTTATTTGACAAAATATCCGCATTGTGATAGAATGAGCGTGAGGAGACCCCGCTTTAATGCGAACAAAGCGGAAAACGGCGTGGCGCTGAAATGCCCTTCGGGGATAACGCCCATTGCTTGTACATCGCCCGAGGGAGTAAGCAGCCGAGGGAGGTATGTGCATGACAGCTTTTCTTGAAATTGCCGCCAACATTTGCAGCATCGTCAGATTTGTTCTCGACCTGCTGATCTACATATCGAAGCGCGAAGATAAAAAGTGAGCCGTTTGTCCGATCCACAAGCGGCTCTTGTCAGTTTGATCTGACTTTTGTTTCTTGCCGTTCGGCGACCCGTCGGGTCTCCTCGCTTACATATATTATACCACACATTTCGGCTTTGTCAAGCGTTTTGCGGAAAGGACGGCTTTTTATGAAAATCTCCCGGCCGACCAAGGGCAAGTTAATGGTTATGGCGCTTTTTTTGACAGCGATATTTTTCTGCATTCTCTGGCTGTCGTCAAAAATCGACATAGGAAAATATATCAAATGGAGCCGGCTCTATTATGAATCCCACCTTTACCACGCCGTCGATTCCATGGAGGACTACGTTTCGGGCGGCGACGTCAGGGACTGGAACGCCGCGGCCGAACAGTTTCACGCGTTTTCGGTGCTCATGACGGAATCGGAGCTTCGTGCGGACGTGAACCCAAAGCTCCATTCCGACGCCGACCCCACCGTCGCGGGGGTGTGCTATACGGTGTCTGAGGCAATGCTGATAAACCGCGAGGCGCTGATCCCCTATGCCGATGACATTCTCTCGGCGCTTAAGCTTCTGAAAGAAAACTCGAACAGCGCCGAGGCCGCGAAAATCCTGCAGGAGATAAAAGAGGGCGCCCTCGGCGGCTGAAGCGAGTGATAAAAATTACCGACTACGCGATTGCAAGGTCGGATTTTTTTGTATCAAATGCCGAAACAGCGCGGTTTTGTTGACTTTGCCTGCCGCTTCTGCTATATTAAAGTAAAGCTAAAGGAGGGACGCCCTTGAAAATAATGATCGCCTCGGACATTCACGGCTCGGCCGAATTCTGCCGCAGGCTTCTTGACGCGTTCGACCGCTCAAAGGCGGATAAATTTCTTCTTTTGGGAGATATTCTCTATCACGGGCCACGCAACGGCCTCTGCGAGGGATACGACCCAAAAGCCGCCGCGGATATGCTCAACAGTTACGCCGACAGAATAATCTGCATAAAGGGAAACTGCGACAGCGAGGTAGACCAGATGGTTCTTGATTTCCCGATAACAAGCGAGATCGCGCTGGCTTATAACGGCGGCGCGGCGGCCCTCGCCGTGCACGGGCACAAGGACATGGATAAACTCCCCCTCGGCGGGATAGACATAGTCTTTTCGGGGCACACCCACGTTCCGACTAATGCCGTTAAAAACGGCGTTCTGTTCGCAAACCCGGGCTCGGCGTCTATCCCGAAGGAGAACACCCCTCGCGGCTTCATTCTCTGGGAGGGCAGCACCCTTGACTGGTTCTCCCTTGACGGCGGGCGGTATGATTCCCGCGATATCGAAAAGCCTTTATAATTCTTTATTAGGAGGATATATATGGAAAAAAGAAAGTATGAGACCGTCGACAGCGTGCCAAAGCTTGAAGAGGCCATAGCGCGCGTGCGCAGGGCTCAGGAAAAATTTTCGGGTTACTCGCAGGCCGAGGTCGACAGTATATTCCTCGCCGCGGCGACCGCCGCAAACCGCGCAAGGATCCCCCTTGCAAAAATGGCGGTCGAGGAGACCGGCATGGGCGTCGTCGAGGACAAGGTGATAAAAAATCACTACGCCTCCGAGTATATCTACAATCAGTACCGCGACACGAAGACCTGCGGGGTCATTGAGCGTGACGAGGCCGGAGGCATCACCAAAATCGCCGAGCCTATAGGCGTAATTGCGGCGGTTATACCCACCACCAACCCCACCTCTACGGCGATATTCAAGACGCTCATTTCTTTAAAGACCCGCAACGGAATAATCATAAGTCCCCACCCGAGGGCGAAAAAATCGACGATAGAGGCCGCAAAAACCGTCCTTGAAGCGGCCGTCGCGGCGGGAGCGCCCGAGGACATCATCGCGTGGATAGACGTTCCCACCCTTGAGATGACAAATCTTCTGATGCGCGAGGCGGATATTATCCTCGCCACCGGCGGCGCGGGAATGGTGAGATCGGCCTATTCAAGCGGCAAGCCCGCTTTGGGCGTCGGCGCGGGCAACACCCCCGCGATAATCGACGACACCGCGGACGTGCTCCTTGCCGTGAACTCGATAATCCACTCGAAGACCTTCGACAACGGCATGATCTGCGCCTCCGAGCAGTCGGTGATAGTGCTCGACGGGGTTTACGATGCGGTTAAGGCGGAGTTTTCCCGCCGCGGCTGCTACTTTTTGAATCCCGAGGAGACCGACAGGGTGCGGCACACGATGATCATAAACGGCGCTCTGAACGCGAAGATCGTCGGACAGCGCGCGGCGGACATCGCAAAGCTCTGCGGCGTGACGGTGCCGGAGGAGACGAAGGTGCTTATAGGCGAAGTTGAGAGCGTTGAGCTTTCGGAGGAATTTGCCCACGAAAAGCTCTCGCCGGTGCTCGCGATGTACCGCGCAAAAGATCTTGAGGACGCGTTTTCAAAGGCGGAGCGGCTTATAGCCGACGGCGGCTTCGGTCACACCTCGTCGATATATCTTGACGTTCAGACCGGCGGCGAAAAGCTTGCGGAATTTTCCGAGAGAATGAAGACCTGCCGCATTTTGGTGAACACGCCTTCTTCTCAGGGCGGAATCGGGGATCTTTACAATTTCAGGCTTGCGCCATCGCTCACCCTCGGCTGCGGCTCATGGGGCGGCAACTCTGTTTCAGAAAACGTCGGCGTAAAGCATCTGCTTAACATCAAAACGGTCGCCGAAAGGAGAGAGAATATGCTTTGGTTCCGCGCGCCCGAAAAGGTATATGTTAAAAAAGGCTGCCTGCCGACCGCGCTTTCGGAGCTCGGCGAGGCGAACAAAAAGCGCGCCTTTATCGTCACCGACAGCTTTCTTTATAAAAACGGCTTCACAAAGCCTATCGAGCAGAAGCTCTCGGAGCTTAAGATAGCCTACACCTCCTTCTTCGACGTCGAGCCGGATCCCACCCTCGCCTCGGCAAAGGCGGGTGCAAAGGCCATGCACAGCTTTGAGCCCGACGTTATAATCGCCGTGGGCGGTGGCTCGGCGATGGACGCCGCAAAGATAATGTGGGTGCTCTACGAACACCCCGAGGCGGACTTCGCCGACATGGCAATGAGATTTTCCGATATAAGAAAGAGGATATACAAATTCCCGAAGATGGGCGAAAAGGCCTATTTCGTCGCGGTGCCCACCTCTGCCGGAACGGGTTCCGAGGTCACGCCGTTCGCGGTCATCACCGACGAATCTACCGGCGTGAAATATCCGCTTGCAGACTATGAGCTTATGCCCGACATGGCGGTTATTGACACCGACCTTTACATGTCGGCGCCTAAAGGTCTGACCGCTGCCTCCGGCATCGACGCCGTGACCCACGCGCTTGAGGCCTACGCCTCGGTGATGGCCACCGACTACACCGACGGCCTCGCCGTTCAGGCGCTGAAGATGCTGTTTGAATATCTGCCGAGGGCTTACGACAACGGCTCGGACATTAAGGCGAGAGAAAAGACCGCCAACGCCGCCACCATGGCGGGCATGGCGTTTGCTAACGCGTTTTTGGGCGTATGCCACTCGATGGCGCACAAGTTAGGGGCGTATCACCACATAGCCCACGGGATTGCAAACGCGCTTCTGATAGACGAGGTCATTCGCTTCAATTCGGCGGAGGCGCCCCGGAAGATGGGAACCTTCCCGCAGTATGAATATCCCCACGCGAGGGCAAGATATGCCGAGCTTGCCGACGCCCTCGGGCTGGGCGGAGCAGACGACGCCGAAAAGGTGGAAAACCTCATTAAAGCCATCGACGCCCTTAAGGAGAGAATAGGCATTAAGCCGACTATACGCGACTATGCACCGAACGAAAAGGATTTCCTTGAAAGGCTTGACGACATGACCGAAAACGCCTTTGACGATCAGTGCACCGGCGCAAACCCGAGATATCCTTTGATGAGCGAGATAAAACAGATGTATCTAAACGCATATTACGGCAAAAAACAGGGTGAGGAGGCCTGAATATGAATCTTGACAACATTATAGCCGAAAGGGCGACAAAAACGGTCTACCGCGACGGCGACAGATGCATAAAGCTGTTCGTCGAGGGGTATTCAAAGGCAAACATTCTCAACGAAGCCCTCAACCAGGCGAGAATAGAGGAGACGGGGATAAACATTCCCCGTCTGCTTGAGGTTACCACCATCGACGGAAGATGGGCGATAGTCTCGGAATATATCGAGGGAAAGACCCTTGCCGAGCTTATGGAGGAGCACCCCGAAAAGAAGGACGAATATCTTGAGCAGCTTGTCGACATTCAGGTGATGATACAGAGCAAGACCTGCCCCATGCTTAACAAGCTCAAGGACAAGATGAATTCGAAGATTTCCCAGACAAAGCTTGACGCCACCACGCGTTACGAGCTGCACGTCAGGCTGGACGGCATGCCGAAGCACAACAAGGTCTGCCACGGCGACTTCAACCCCTCGAACGTGATAATCACCTCGGACGGCACGCCTTATATCATCGACTGGGCGCACGCCACGCAGGGCAACGCCTCGGCCGACGCCGCAAGAACCTACCTGCTGTTCTGCCTGAACGGCGAATATGAGACCGCAAAGAAATATCTCGACCTGTTCTGCCGCAAATCAGACACCGCAAAGCAGTACGTCCAGAAGTGGATGCCGATAGTCGCGGCGTCGCAGTCGGTAAAAGGCAACGAGAAGGAGCGGGAGTTCCTTCTCAACTGGGTCAACGTGGTCGACTACGAATGATCGCGGCCCGGCGCCTCGCTAAGGGCTTTGGCCTAAAGCCTGAGCGCGGGGGATAATTTTCAGATAATTGCAGCCTTAGGGCGAAGCCCCGCCGCGGCCTGCGGCCGCGGCGCCCCGGGCCCCCGCAGGGGGCCCGGGGCCCGGCACGCGAAGCGTGCCGGAGGGCTTCGCCCGAGGGGCGGGCGCCAACCGCTTTTTGGAAAGAGGACAACATGATAGTAATACTCAGACAGAATCCCGACAAGACGCAGCTGCGCGGTCTGATGACCTGGCTCGAGTCGAAGGGCATAAGCGTTCACACGACAGTGGGCGCGCAGCAAACCATTCTCGGGCTTGTCGGCGACACCTCGCAGCTCGATATAGACCTCATCTCGGCGCTCGATATCGTCGAGTCGGTGCGCAGGGTGCAGGAGCCCTATAAAAGCGCAAACCGCAAGTTCCACCCGCAGGACAGCGTCATCGACGTCGGCGGGGTCAAAATAGGCGGCGGAAACGTCGTTAAAATAGCCGGCCCGGGGGCGGTCGAATCTTCGGAGCAGATATGCAGCCTCGCGCTCACCTTAAAGGGCGCCGGCGCCGACATCTTATGGGGCGGGGCGTTCAAGTCGCGCACTTCGCCCTATTCCTTCCAGGGGCTTCGCGCCGAGGGCCTCGGCTTTCTTAAAGAAGCAAAGACCGCGTCGGGTCTTCCCCTCGCCGCCGAGATCGCCGAATCCTCGCAGATCGATCTTTTCGACGGCGTCGACATGCTCATCGTCGGCGGGCGGAACATGCGCAACTACGAGCTTTTACGCGCCCTCGGGAAATCCTCAAAGCCGGTGCTTTTAAAGCGCGCCGTCTCTGCGACATACGAGGAGCTTTTAATGAGCGCCGAATACATAATGTCGTCGGGGAACCCGAACGTCGTTCTCTGCGAGCGCGGCATACGCACCTTCGAACCTCACACCGCATTCACCATGGACATCTCGGCGGCACCTGTGCTTAAGACCTTAAGCCACCTGCCGGTGATGTTCGATCCCTCGAACGCCTCGGGGAAATACGATCTCGTCGAGCCGCTTGCGCTTGCGGCGGTGGCGGCGGGCGCCGACGGCATAATCGTCACCGTTCACGCAGACCCCGCCCACGCCATGTGCGACGGCCCCCTTTCGGTCAAGCCGGACAGATTTAGGGGGATCTGCGAAAAGATAAAGACAATAAAAGGCCGGTGACCTCGTAAAAAAGGAGCCTAAAATGGAGATCAACGAGATAAGAAGCCGCATAGACGAGCTTGACAAAAGCCTGCTGCCCATTTTGCTGAAAAGATTGCAGTTTTGCGCCGACGCCGCGAACACCGGGGTGCTCACCCCGGCGGAGATAAAATCGCGCGAGCGTGAAATTTTAAGATGGGCGAGCGAGCAGGGCGGCGACATGGAGCTTTATGTAAACAGGTTTTACACCGCCCTCTTCGAGCTGGGCCGAGCCTACCGCGAGACAAATTCGCCGCTCGGCGGAAAGATCCGCCGGGACATCGCCGAGGCGCTTTCTAAAGAAACCGGCGAGTTCCCCGAGACCGGCATGATAGCCGTCCAAGGGGTGGAAGGCGCAAACTCGCAGATGGCCGCCGACAGCCTCTTCCCGAGGGGGAACCTTATATTCGTAAAGAGCTTCGAGGCCGTCTTCGATGCCGTTGAAAGCGGGCTCTGCCGCTTCGGCGTTCTGCCTATTGAAAACAGCTCGAACGGCTCGGTGCGCGCAAACTACGAGCTTTTGAACCGCAAGAACGTCAGGATAGTCCGCTCGACCCGCCTCTGCATACGCCACGAGCTTCTCGCCCGCCCCGGCGCCACCCTCGAAAGCATTCGCGAGATCCGCTCTCACGAGCAGGCCCTCGGGCAGTGCTCGGAATTTTTGAAGTCGCTCGGCGACAGGGTGAAGATCACCCCCTGCGCAAACACCGCCATGGCGGCCGAGCTCGCCTCAAAATCGCCGACGGGAGAAATTGCCGCAATAGCCTCGCACCCCGCGTGCGAGCTCTACGGGCTCGTCCCGATAGCCGAAAGCATTCAGAACAGCGACAACAACTACACCCGCTTCATATGCATCTCCCGCGAGTGCGAGATCTACCCCGGCTCGGACAGAATAAGCCTTATTCTCGCCCTAAAGCACCGCCCCGGCGCGCTTTACGAGATACTCGCCCGGCTCACCGCCCTCGACATAAACCTCATAAAGCTTGAAAGCTGCCCCATAGTCGGCCACGACTTCGAATTCATGTTCTTCTTCGAGATGCAGGGCTCCGTCCGCGATCCCCGCGTGGCGGCCATGCTTGAAAGCCTCGAGCAATCCTGCGAGAGCTTTAAATTCCTCGGAAACTATTCCGAGAGCTGATAGGGAGGTCAACCCATGCAAAACGCGGAACAATATTCGGCAGTCCGAAAGATGGCGGAGGTCGCGGTCTTTTCGGCGTTGCTATGCGTAATTTCACCCTTTGCGATACCCATAGGCCCCGTCTCGATAACCCTTGCGACATTCGGGGTATATCTTTCGGGAGCGGTGCTCGGCTGCAAAAAGGGCGGCGCCGCCGTCGCGGTATATCTCATGCTCGGGTTTATAGGGCTGCCCGTCTTTTCGGGATTTATGGGAGGCGTTCAGCGCCTTATCGGCCCCACGGGCGGATACCTTGTCGGCTACATACCCTGCGCCATGATAACGGGCTTCTTCTCTCGCAAATTCAAAAGGCTTTGGGCCTCCGCCGCAGGAATGGCCCTCGGTACCGTAGTTCTCTACGCCTTAGGCACCGCATGGTTCTGCCTTATGAGCGGCACATCGCTTCTGCCGGCGCTTTCGGCCTGCGTGTTTCCCTTCCTTCCCGGCGACGCCGCAAAGATAGCCTGCGCGGCCCTGCTCGGCGACCGGCTGAGAAAGCTCGCCGAAAGGGTATAAATTTTGAGAGATATAAATAAGTCCTGCCTGAATGGCGGGACTTATTTATAAGAAACCGGAGCATCTAATTAGGCGCTATGTTTGCAGCCATACTCTAAAAGGGGACGCCCTCTCTTGCAGGACACAGTCGTGGAGCGTCCACCTCTTGCCAAAACTGTCCACCGGACAGTTTTGGCAATTCACCCCTTGCGGAGCGCCTGATGTATAGGATTCCGCGACTGCGGTCGCGGCCAGAGGCTGCTCGCCTCTGGACTCTCGCAAGCCTTTTGAAAAAGTCTTGACCGAAAACTTTTTCACGGCGTGCCGGGCTTACTGCATTACCTCACCGTTATTCAGCACGAGCGTGCTGTACAGGAAAAGCACGTCGGCGCCGTCGAAATCGACAAACTGCCCGAGGCGCGCGCTCGCAAGATACCGTATATCCACCAGCGTGACCTTCGAATATCCCTCGGCAAGAAGCGGGGCTATCGACGAGCCGAAGCTGTCGCGGAAAATTATCAGCTCGCCCTTATCTTTCGCCGCGGGGTTTTCCACCGTCATAAGCGAGCGGGGCCCGCTGAGAAAGATCTCATAGGGGTCGGTGCCGGAGGCGGCGTCAAAATCGTAAACTCCGCCGTAGGCGTCCGTCTCGAAATTATAGGCGGTCATGCCGTTTATAGCGGGGCTTTCAAGATATATCAGGCTCTCCCCCTTAAGCGGCAGCGCCGACTGCCCGCTGTAAACTCCGTAAAAGGGCGCGTCGAGCGCTTTTTCGGTGTATTCGCCGCCTATCTCGGCGCCCATGGCCTCGGCGAGGGTGCGCGCAGTGTCGATTATTTTCTCCTGCCGCCAGTGGGTATCGGTGGTATAATAATCCGAGATGTCAAGCGTCGGGAAGATGTCAATATACTCGGCAAAGGGGACGCTCTCGCGAAGCGTGTTCACCATTTTTTCGCTGTCAAGGCAGGGATATCCCGCATCGGGAGCCAAAAAGCAGTTTTTGTCGGGGATCACCGACAGAAAGACCTTACCGCCGCCGTCTTTGATATATTCGTCGTAGATATAGTTTATTTTATTAGAGACGTTTGTCAGCGCGGCCTCGTTTAAGGGGTATTCCAGCTTCGAGGCGTAGCCGTCCTTAAAATATATCCCGTTCGAATCGAGCTGCCAAAAGCCGTAATATTCGGCATAGGCCTTTATCCTGCGGAAGCCGTCCCGCAGGGGGAACTGGTCGGCGGAATATTTTTCGAAATCGGACATGAATTTTCCGCTGACAAGGTTTTCCGCCGTGAGCTTAGGGGCCTGCGCAAGCCGTCTGCGCTCGCTCAGCGAGGTCTCGGCGTCGGGGGCGAAGATCCCCCATAGCGACAGCCCGAATATCCACAGCGCCGCCGTAAGGATAACGGCGATATTCTTTGTTTTTTGCGTCATTGCCGTCCTCCCTAAAATCTGAAATACAAAAACGGATTGAACGAGCCGTCGGCGAGATATCCCGTCGAAACCGCCAGCATCAAAAGAAGCGCTGCCGGCTCGGCTATCATCATGATCTTTTTGCCGGCGCCGCCCTGCGAAATTTTTTCAACTATCCTCTTGGGCAGCGGGGTCGAGCCTATAATGCCGATTATAAGCAGCACGGCGTAGCTCCGCAGGAAATATACCGCCTCGCCGGAAACGAGGGGCAGGCCGCCGAGGCCGAACAGCGAGCCTATGCTTTTAAACGCCTCACCCACCGACGGCGCGTCGAACAGCGTGAAGCTCACCGTCACGAAAAGTATCTTATAGATATGCGCCAAAAACTTCGATTTTTCGAGATACTTTAAATACCACAGCTTTTCGGCCACCAAAAGGGCGGCAAAGAAAAGTCCCCAGAGGATAAATGTCCAGTCGGCGCCATGCCAGAAGCCGGTCAAAAACCACACCGTCAGAATGTTCAGCAGCCAGCGCGGCTTTGAAACGCGGTTTCCGCCCATGGGAATGTACACATAGTCGCGGAACCAGCTCCCGAGCGTCATATGCCAGCGCCGCCAGAATTCGGTGCCGCTCTTTGAGATGAACGGATAGTTGAAGTTTTCGGGGAAATCGAAGCCGAATATCTTTCCGAGGCCTATCGCCATGTCGGAATAGCCGGAGAAATCGAAGTAGATGTGCACCGAATAGGCTATCGCGTATACCCACACAAAAAGCACCGATTTGTCGCCCGAGGCTTTGAACGCGTTTATAAGCTCGGCGAGCTGGTTTGCTATCAGCACCTTTTTTGCAAGGCCGATGACAAACCTGCGCGTGCCGAGGGCGATTTTTTCAACCGAATGACTCCTCCGGTCAAGCTGCGCGGCGATGTCGGTATAGCGGACTATCGGCCCGGCTATAAGCTGCGGGAACATCGCGACATAGGCGCCTAAGGTTATGGGATTTTTCTGCGCCGCCGCGTTCCCGCGGGAGACGTCTATCGTGTAGCTTAAAATCTGGAAGGTGTAAAAGCTTATTCCTATCGGCAAAACTATCCCTAAAAGCGGCAGCGAAAGCCCGGTGACGGCGTTGAAATTCTTTATAAAGAAATCGGCGTATTTGCAGTATACCAAAAGTCCTATGCTGACCGCGCAGGAGAGCCCTGTGAAAAGCGCTTTGAGGCGCTTTTTTTCGCGGTATTTCTCTATAAGCAGCCCGAAGACATAGCCCTGGACTATGGCGGCTATCATAAAAACGGCAAAGCGAGGCTCGCCCCAGGCGTAAAACCCGAGGCTGAACACCAAAAGCACCGCGTTTTTAAGCGCCCGCGGAACTATGAAATATACCGCAATTACCGTGGGCAGAAACCAATAGAGAAAGGGTATGCTTGAAAATACCATAATTATCCGAGCTCGGGCACCGCGAAGGAAGCCGTGTTGTCTCCGCCGGCGGTGGACATATCCTCTTCGATAGCTACAACGGCTGCGTCGCCGTAAATCTCTACAGCCTTATCCTTAAAGGCGGTGACAAGGTCGTTGGCGCCGAAGACGTTTACCACAAGGCGGCTGCCTATCTTTATGACGTAAAGGGTCTCGGGCCAGCCGCACATATAGGCACGGTTCATAAGGCTGTCGCGTATGCCCTTGCAGACCTCGTCTATGTCGGCGTCCTCGGTGAGATGGTAGGCGCCGCAGGTAAAGGTGTTCGCGTTGAGCATGTGGCGCATCGAGGCCGCCTCGTCTATCATTGAGATGTTCGCGGCGGGATAACCTATGCCGTTTTCAAGGTCTGAGCCGTCGCCGATGGCGTGCGGCCCGGGGGCGTTTTCAACGGCGGCGTCGTAGTCTCCGCCGAAGCTCATGAAGTGCTGATCCTCCGGCATGCCGTCCCATATTTCGGTGAGGACTTCAAGAGCGGTCTTGTCCACCTCGGGCAGGCCCTCGGCGCCGCAGCCGGCGAGCGCAAACAGCATTACCGCCGCTAAAATGACTGAAATGATTTTTTTCATGATGATTCTCCTTTTTTAAAGATTTTTTGCGTGTGCACATATAATACGCTTTGAAAACGCAAAATATTGCGCCGGCAAAAAAATATTTTATCAATCGGATTATACTATATAAGGAAGCAATTGTCAATTCCAGTGACTTTCGTTTTGAGCTTTTGCCGGAAATTTTTCCGCCGGCGGAATTTTCTGACAGATTGGCGACGGCGGGGGAATTTTCCCTTCGCATTCTGCCCAAGCGAGGTTAGCCAAAGCTAACTCTTTTTGTTCACCCCTCCAAAATTGAAAAAACAGGCATAAAACCTATTGACAAAAGCATAAATCTGAATAAAATATAACTGAGGTTAGCCGAGGCTAACCAAATCATTCCAACTAACCGGAGGCAGATATGATACCTTTGACTTATGCGGACGTGGGGTGCGAGCAGATCATAAAAAAGGTCGGCGGATCCCCCGATGTAAAAAAACATCTTGAAGACCTCGGCTTTAACGTCGGCGGGGCGGTAACGCCGGTATCCGAGATCGGCGGCAACCTTATTATAAAGGTGAAGGATTCGAGGATAGCGCTCAGCCGCGAAATGGCGCAGAGAATAATGGTTTAAGGAAGCCTCGGCTTCCTTTTCGCGGGCAGCGGGTTAGCTAAAGCTAACCTAAGCCGCGGCAAAAAGGCTTTCGCGCGGCCCGGGCGGCCGCCAAAGATAAAAATTTAAGACATCAGGAGGCAGCGAATGAAAACACTGAGCGAAGTGAAGGTAGGCGAAACGGTGAAGGTCGTCCGGCTTCACGGCGAGGGCGCCGTCAAGCGCAGGATAATGGACATGGGAATAACCAAAGGCGTTGAGGTTTACGTCAGAAAGGTGGCGCCGCTGGGCGATCCCTTTGAGGTGAACGTGCGGGGCTACGAGCTCAGCCTAAGAAAGGCCGACGCCGAAATGATCGAAGTTGAATGAAAGAGGTAGACAGCATGGCAGTAACAATAGCCCTTGCGGGCAATCCTAACAGCGGCAAGACGACGCTTTTCAACGCTCTCACCGGCTCGAACCAGTTCGTGGGAAACTGGCCGGGCGTAACTGTGGAGAAAAAGGAGGGCAAGCTTAAAAAGCACGACGGCGTTACCGTCACCGACCTCCCGGGAATCTATTCCCTCTCGCCCTACACCCTTGAAGAGGTGGTCGCGAGAAACTATCTTATAAACGAGCGCCCCGACGCGATCTTAAACATCATCGACGGCACCAACCTTGAAAGAAACCTTTATCTGACAACACAGCTGATCGAGCTTGGTATCCCTGTCGTGGCGGCCGTCAACATGATGGACGTTGTGAGAAAGAACGGCGACAAAATCGACACCAAGGAGCTTGCAAAGCGCCTCGGCTGCAAAATCGTCGAAATTTCGGCCCTTAAGGGCGACGGCATCATGGAGGCGGCCGAGGCCGCGATAGAGGCGGCGGAGGAGAAAAAGCCGATTCCGCTGCACACGTTTTCCGGCGTTGTCGAGCACGCCCTCGCGCATATCGAGGAGGCAGCCGTGCACGATCTTCCCGCCGAGCAGCAGAGATGGTACGCAATCAAGATCTTCGAGCGGGATTCCAAAGCCATGGAGGCCCTGAATATCCCCGAAAACGTGCTTAAGCACATCGAGGAGGACATAAAATCGGCCGAGGCCGAAATGGACGACGACGCGGAATCGATTATAACCAACGAGAGATATGTGTACATAGCCGAGCTTATAAAGGGCTGCTGCAAAAAGCGCAGCACCGGCAGCCTCACCGTCTCGGACAAAATTGACAGAATAGTCACAAACCGCTGGCTCGCCCTGCCCATCTTCGCGGTGGTAATGATAATAGTCTACTACGTTTCGGTCACGACCGTCGGCAGCATAGCCACCGACTGGGCCAACGACGGAGTCTTCGGCGACGGCTGGCATTTCTTGGGGATAGGCACCGGCGCATATGAGGAGGCCGCCGAGGAATACGGCGAGGCGGTAAACGCAATCGACGCCTTTGCGGGGCAGTACGGCGTTGAAGCGCCCGATCTTGAAACCGCCGACAAGGCCGCGGTCGACGAATTCGCGGCGCAGTTTGCCGCGGGCGACACCGCCGTTCTGAAAATCGTAGACGAGGAGACCCTCGCCGAGGACGAGGCGGTGTATTCCGGCGAAGACCTCGCGCTTGCGGGCACCACCCTTGAAAAATATTCCTTCGCGGAGCCCGATCCCGCCGACTACGGCCTCTGGATCCCCGGCATTCCTCCGCTTTTGGAATCCGCCCTCGACGCCATTCACTGCGCCGACTGGCTTAAGGGCCTGATTCTTGACGGCATTGTGGCCGGCGTGGGCGCGGTGCTCGGGTTTGTCCCGCAGATGCTGATTCTCTTTATCTTCCTCGCGTTTTTGGAGAGCTGCGGCTATATGGCGAGAATCGCTTTTGTCATGGACAGGATCTTCCGCAAATTCGGCCTTTCGGGAAAATCGTTCATACCCATGCTCATCGGCTCGGGCTGCGGCGTTCCGGGAATCATGGCCTCCCGCACGATTGAAAACGAGCGCGACCGCCGCATGACCATAATGACCACGACATTTATTCCCTGCGGCGCAAAGCTGCCCTTTATAGCGATGATCGCGGGGGCAATATTCGGCGGCGCCTGGTGGATAGCTCCCTTTGCCTACCTTTTGGGCGTATGCTCGATAATCGTCTCGGGAATCATACTCAAAAAGACAAAGATGTTTGCCGGCGACCCCGCGCCCTTTGTAATGGAGCTTCCGGCCTACCACTGGCCGACGTTTTCAAACGTCATGCGCTCGATGTGGGAGCGCGGCTGGAGCTTCATCAAGAAAGCGGGCACGATAATCCTGCTCTCGACGATAGTCGTATGGTTCACCACCTACTTCGGCTTCATCGACGGCCGCTTCGGAATGCTCACCGAAGATCAGGTTGACCATTCGCTGCTGGCGACGGTAGGCGGCGCTATCGCCTGGATATTCAAACCCCTCGGCTGGGGCAACTGGCAGGCCGCCGTCGCCTCGATAACCGGGCTTGTCGCAAAGGAAAACATCGTCGGCACAATGGGTATCCTCTTCGGCGCGGAGGGCTCGGCCTATGCGGCAATCTCCGCGGCGTTCACCCGCTCAAGCGGCCTCTCGTTCTTGATATTCAATCTTCTTTGCGCGCCCTGCTTCGCGGCTATAGGCGCTATCAAGAGAGAGATGAACAGCGCAAAGTGGACTTGGTTCGCGATCGCCTACCAGTGCATATTCGCCTACGCGATAGCGCTGATAGTCAACCAATTCGGGCTGTTGTTTGCGGGCTCTGCGAATATAGTCGGTCTGATTTTTGCGGTGCTGATAATTGCCGCGATGCTCTACATGCTGTTCAGGCCGTACAAAGAGGCCACTACGCTTGAGAAAAAGGTAAAGATATCCTCAAAATCGAAATAAGGTGAATTTATGGAATGGCTGAGTGAAAATCTGGGAACTATAGTCGCGCTGATAATTCTTGCGGCGGTGGTGGCGTGGATAGTCATATCGCTCGTAAAGGACAAAAAGGCAGGCAAAAGCTCCTGCGGCTGCGGCTGCGAAAACTGCGCCCTGCGCGGCAAATGCCACGGCGCAAAGTGACCTAAGGCATCACGATACCTCATTTTATATACCTTGACGGTTCGGGGGAGGACTTTTGTCCTCCCCTTGGACTTTAGGGGAGATTCGTTAATTTTTTGCGAGAGTTTCCGCTCCGCATGCATTATTTGAAATATTCAGATGCGTCGCCGTAGGCGACACCTTGAAACTCTAACCTCTAATTTCTAACTTTTATCTTCTTAATGCGGCCGCATTAAGATTTTTTGCCGCAACGTCTTGTAATCTCCGGAAAAATAGTGTATAATAAGTTATCATAGCGCTTTATGCGCCCGAATATTCCGGCTTGTAATATTTTCCGGGTATTTTACGAAAAATAATTTTTTGAGACTGCAACAAAAACGCAGTTTTTTGACACTATCTATACAGAGGCCAAGCGAACGGCTCTGTATAGCCGCAAGCGAGGTGAGAAAATTTGAAATCCGCCTTTTCCGATCTGGTAAAAAAGGCCTCACATGGGGACAGCGCAGCTTTTGCCGAGCTTTACTCGGCCGTCTACAAAGAGCTTTACTACTACGCCCTCTGCAACCTTAATTCCCCCGACGACGCCGCCGACGCCGTTTCGGACGCCGTTTTAGATGCATTCGTCGGAATAAAGAACCTTAAGAACGAGGACGCCTTCAAGGGCTGGATCATAAGAATTCTCACCGCCAAGATAAAGCGAAAGCAGGCGGAATACATCTCAGACCGCGAAAACCTCAGCTATCTCGATTCCGCAAGCGACGACAATGACGACGACCGCTTAAGAGAGATCCCCGACCGCGAATCGAAATACGGCGGGATAGAGCTGCTCGAACATATTGAAAGCCTCAGTGAAAACGAAAAGATATGCTTCTCGCTGAACGCCATCTACGGCTACACCAGCGACGAAATAGCGGGTATCACCGGCATAAACGCCGCAACAGTGAGAACCCACCTTGCAAGAGGAAAAACTAAGCTGCGGCGTCTTTTGGAAGAATCTTAGCTTTAAACACTGCTTTAAAAATATCCCTGAAAGGAGGACACCCCGATGGCAAACCGCACGCCCGGCATCTATAACGAGCTTTTCGGCCAGCTTCCCATTCCCGAAAGACTTGAGCCGGAAAATATCGCCGCCATGTTAAGCGAATACGCGGCGTCTTCGGAAAACGCTTCAAAGCGCGCCGACAAGGCAACTGCCAAAAGGGCTGCTCCGATTGATATAAGCGCCGGATCGCGCAAAACCGGCAATTCCGCCGACATCGGCGCCGGAAGAAGAACTTCTCCCGTTTACCGCTCGGTCGCCTCAATAGCGGCCTGCGCGGCGCTGGCTCTCGGCGTCGTGGGATACCTCAATTCGGGCAGGGCTCCTCTGCCGGAGGAAAACCCCAATCCCGGCGGAGCCTATGCAAGCGACTATAACGACGTCCACAAGACATTTGCGAAATATTACGTCGACGACGAAGACAAGCGCACCCTCGATTCCGCTATAGAAGACATCGAACATTCCTATAACGGCAACGAGATGGATCCCTCGCAGGTGAACGAGCCCTCGCAGGATACCCCTGCCGAAACCGAGGCCGCCTCTCCCGCCGAGACGACCGCCCCCGACACCTCTTCGACCGACGTTCAGACCCAGACCCCTCCCCCCGAGGAGACCGAACCCGCCGACACCCCCGCCACACCTCCCGCACAGGAGGACGACGGCCCCGTCACCGTTGAGGACGGACTTCCGATACCGCCTAACGACGCGGTAGTCGACACTTCGGACACCGTTTTCGGCAACGGCTTTATGCTCAGACAGGACGGCAACATTCTGAGAATCATCACCACGGTAAACGGCATAACCGTCTATACCGACAATATCTTCCCGTCGTATGAGGGATTCTCCTCAAAGACCCTTGCGGGATTCTATGCCGACGGCAGCAAGGCGATAGCGGTTTATTCCGTAGTCACCGGCGAGACCCCGGCGGTCGAATCTCAGCCCCGCGACGGCGTGGTGGGCGGACTTCTTGACAGCCTTTACGGCCCCGAGGAAGTCCCGGTTGAAAAGCCGCGCAGCGCCGTTGAGGTGTGCATCTACGACATCGCGGACGGCCTTGCCTATCTCGGCAGCGACACCGTCCAGGGCGGCAGCCTTATAAACATGAACTATGTGAACGGCGCGCTCTATCTCGTCACCGCGTATGACGACTACCGCACCGAGCCCATAGCGGGCGTGGACGATCTTGAAAACTACGTTCCCACCTACACCGTGAACGGAAACAAATTCTACGTCTCAGCCTCGGATATAATGATACCCGACTACATCTCGAACACCGATTACACCGTCATTTCCGGCATCACCGCCGACGGCACGGTTTCGGTAAAGGCAGTCCTCGGATATGAGGGCAGGGTGGTCATGAAAAACGGCGCGGTCTACCTCTTCTCCTACGACAACTCCGCAGGGACAGACCTCACCTCGGTAAGAGTATTCAGCCTTGCGGGCGGAAACGTCATCTATGCCGGCTACACCGACATCGAGGGCGTGGCGCTCGGCGGCGACGGCATAGCTTCCTTCGGCGACGCGGTCGTCGTGACGGCGATAAGAAAGTCGGAGGGCGCATATATCACCTCGCTCGGCGTCTACGACGGCACCATGAATTTCATCTCGGGATTCGACTACCCGGCGGCGCTCACCTCGGCTAAAAGAGTGGGCAGCAAGATAATCCTCAGCGGCATCGGCGGAAAATGCGTGGCGGATCTTTCCAACCTCAGCGTTCCTTCGGTCACCGAAGGGGAGCCGGCTAAAAATCCCGCGGAAGGGCTTTTAAGCTTCAACGGCGGATACGTCACCCTGACAAAGAACGCCTCCGGCCAGATTGAGCTTTCAAAGCTTGCCGACGACGGCATCGGCGGACTTGTCCTTATAAGCAAAACGCTTGTCTGCGCGGAAAACGGCGCCGATTCAAAGGCCCTTGAAAACAACGGCATTCTCTTCGTGAGCGGCGACACCGTCGGCGTCCCCTACGGATTCTTCGACGGCCTCGACTACTGCTACAGATACGCCATATACCGCGAGACCCCCGAGGGCTTTGCCCTTATCGGCGAGACCGAAGTCCACGAGACGGACAAAACCTTTGAATACGGCGAGGCTATCCTCAACGGCGGCGTGCTCTATATAATGTCCGAGGGACGCGTGAGCGCGGCGGTCGTGGGAAATTCGCTGGCGGTTATAAGCTCGGCGGATATCATCGAGGGCTCCCACAGCGCCCACAGATAAAACCCGGAGCAAAACTTCTGACAGAACAGGCGGCGCGGAAAATTCGCGCCGCTTTTTTCGGGGATCTGTCGAAAGGCCTCGGATCGGCTCAAAAAAATCTCCGGAAATTTTAAAAAAAGGCTTGACATTCCCGCCCGATTGTGGTAATATAGCACCGTTGCGAAAAAACACCGATGCCGGTGTAGCTCAGTTGGTAGAGCAGCTGATTTGTAATCAGCAGGTCGGGGGTTCGAGTCCGTCCACCGGCTCCACCAAAAAATTAAATATGGGAGAGTTCCCGAGTGGCCAAAGGGGGCAGACTGTAAATCTGTTGCGCTATGCTTCGATGGTTCAAATCCATCCTCTCCCACCAGTAAAAAGCACCTGCAAGGGTGCTTTTTTGTTGGTGGGACAAGGGTGTCTGCGAACTATTACCAAAGCGCTGTTGTAAAAACGCACAAATGCGCGATTTGTAAAAAGCCTTCAAAACGGCGGAGATTTATTGCCCTGCCGCGCTTTGGGCTCAAGTGCGAGCGCCTTGGCGCGAAGCACTTGGAGCGAATGGTTACAAATCCATCCTCTCCCACCAGTAAAAAGCACCTGCAAGGGTGCTTTTTTGTTGGTGGGACAAGGGTGTCTGCGAACTATTACCAAAGCGCTGTTGTAAAAACGCACAAATGCGCGATTTGTAAAAAGCCTTCAAAACGGCGGAGATTTATTGCCCTGCCGCGCTTTGGGCTCAAGTGCGAGCGCCTTGGCGCGAAGCACTTGGAGCGAATGGTTACAAATCCATCCTCTCCCACCAAAAAAAGAACACCCTCATGGGTGTTCTTTTTTTGGTAAATGGCGGTACAGCGGCGCTTAAATTCTCAAAGCAATCTGCCCTTTTCCTCTCACTCGCACCCCATGTCTCTCGCGATGTCGGCGAGGATCTTTATCCCCCTGACGATCTCCTCGTCGGTCGGCATGGAGTAGTTCAGCCTGAAGGAGCGGCTCGGCTCGGCGGGGTCGGCGGTGAAGGCGGTGCCGGGGACGACGAATACATTCTTTTCGCCGGCGCGCTTCACGAATTCGTCGAGGCTCTTGCCCTCGGGCAGGCTGCACCAGAGGAAGATGCCTCCCTCGGGGCGGGTGAAGCTTACGCTTGCGGGCATGTTCTCCTCGAGGGCCGATATCATCAGCCCCGCCTTGTGGCGATACATGTTTCGGATCCCCGCTATGTGAGCCTCAAGGTCGCATTCGCTGAGGTACTTCGCGCAGACCATCTGGAAGAACACGTTTGTATGAACGTCCTCGACCTGCTTCGCGACGACTATCTTTGAGAGAATATCTCTGTTCGCGCAGAGGAATCCTATTCTCATGCCGGAGGAGAGCACCTTCGAAAAGCTCCCGCAGTAGATCACCCTGCCGTCGCGATCCATGCTCTTATATGTCGGGACGTCCTCGCCCGAAAAGCGCAGGTCGCCGTAGGGATTGTCCTCCAAAATAAGTATGTCATACTTTTCGGCGAGGGCCAAAACGGCCTTTCTCGTTTCAAAGTCGGCGGTTATGCCGGCGGGATTCTGAAACGTGGGTATGGTGTATAAAAATTTCACCTTGGGGTCGGATTTGAGCACTTCTTCAAGCTTTTCGGGATCTATGCCCCTGTCGGTCAGCGGGACGCCCCTGAGATTTGCCCCGAGCGAGCGGAACGCGTTGAGCGCGCCTATAAAGCTCGGGTTTTCGCAGACGACGGTATCTCCCTCGTTGCACATAACCTTGCAGGTCAGCTCAATTCCCTGCTGCCCGCCGGTGACAATTATAAGGTCGTCGTCCGGCGCGCCGATGTTGTAGACCCTTTTTAAGCGGTCGGCGACAAGCTTTCTCAGCGGGGTATAGCCCTCGGTGATGCCGTATTGCAGGGCGGTGACGGGATCGCTCGAAAAGATCTCGTCGGCAAAGCGGCGCATGTCCGCAACCGGGAAAGAATCGGGATTCGGGTTTCCGGCAGCAAAGGATATCGAGCCGGGGGTGCCGAGGCTCTTGAAGATCTCGCGGATCGCCGACGGCTTTAAGCTTACAAATTTGTCGGATATTCTGTAATTCATGGCAATGGCCTCCTTTTATCTTTTTATATTTTCGCGCATTTTTGCGGATTTGTCAAGAGGCAGGCGATAACGGAACAAAAAATAAAAGTTTTCGGTCAAACCTTTTTCAAAAGGGTGGCGCGGGTCGAGGGGCGCGCAGCCCCTCGTCGCGCTCCGCAGAGCGCGAAATCTCCCCGGAGGACGCCGAGCAGGCGTACTCCGGGTAATGCGAAGCGAAGCGCCTTGTGCGCCTCGCACACAAAAAGGGCAGGGAGGGTGAAGCAGGCAAGTTTCTTAACCAAACCTTAATTTTTCTTTAATAATGTCGCCAATTATTGACTTTTTCGCCATATAGTGATAAAATAATCTCGGAGATTGCTCCAAACCTATAAGGAGGGTTAATTATGTACAATACCGTATCACAGAACTACCGTTCTGCCTGGAAAGTCCTTCGGGCCGCGTTCTGGCCGCTGATAGGCATATCGCTCCTTGCCGAGCTTATCAGCATGCTTGTCGGGGGCGCCTGCGTCGCCGTTCCAATAATCGCGGCGCCGATAGTCGTTGCGCTCTCGGCCGCGCTCTCGGCGATCTATCTGAAATCGGCGCGGAGATTGCCTTTTGAAACTGCGGATCTTTTCTCGGCGTTCTCAAGCTGGAACACCGCCACTCACGTCATCGGCGGCATGCTCTGGAGAATGCTCTGGGTGTTCATCTGGGGGCTGATTCCCATAGCCGGCCCCGTCATAGCGGTGATAAAGAGCTATGAATATGCCTTCACGCCGTTTATTCTGATGACCCGCCCCGAAATTAGCGCCACCGAAGCCCTTAAAGAATCGAAAAAGCTCACCTTCGGCTTAAAGGGCAGAATGTTCCTTGCGGAATTCATCATCGGCATTATCCTTTCGGCGATATTCATTATCAGCATAGTCTTCGCCCTTATCCCGATAATAGGCAGCCTATTCCTGCTTCTTATATTGGCGCTTATAATCGTCACCGCCGCGGTTCTGCCGGTGTTCAGCGGACTTGTCGCCGCGTTCTTCTATGAGAACGCCGTAAATCCCGCCGCCGCTCAGGCCGAAGCTCAGGCCCAGGCGCAGGCAAGGGCGCAGTATTACAGCAGCCGCTATCAGCAGTATTATCAGAATCCCCAGCAGGGGCAGTATTACCAGGGCTATCAGCAACAGTGGCAGCAGCCCGGCCAGCCCGGGCCGATCCCGCCCACCCAGGGCGGCACTCAGGTTCCCCCGACGCAGGGCGGCGAGCCTATTCCACCGACCCAGACCGCGCCGGTGCAGCCCGAGCCTCAGACCGTTTACACCGCGCCCACGCCCCAGACCGTTTCCGAAACCGTCGCCGACGTGCCGGATCCCTACGCCTCGGGTCAGACTGTCATGCTGAACGGCGCGCCGCCGATCCCGCCGGCCCCGCCCGCTGCCGACGCTTCTGACAATGCGCCTCAGGGCGACGTTCCTCCCGCCCTGCAGGAGCCCCCGGCGGAGGAATAAAAACATCAAGAGGACAGACGTAAGATCTGTCCTCTTTATAATATAAAAGTTTTCGCCGGCCTTTTTTAAAAGGCCGCGGGGGTCTACTGCAAGCTGGTTTTGTTTCTGCTCGACTGCCCTCGGCGACAATGATTGCCTCGGTTGTCTTGCAGACAAAACCCCGCGTGCATTGGGGCGGCGCCCTCGTCGCGCTCCGCAGAGCGCGAAATCCTATGCTTCGCGCGCTCCGCAAGGGGTGAATTGTCAAAACAGTCCGGTGGACTGTTTTGACAAGAGGGGCCGCCCTGCAAGAGAGGGCGGCCCCTTATCAAACGCTCGAGCGGCCATATTTTTTCCCGAAACCCCTTGAAATTTTCCGCGCAATATGCCATACTTAACAAAAAGCCCGCGGGCAAAAATCAGGAGGTAAAATATGGACAGAATCAAAGAACTCGTTTCACAGCTCACCCTTGAAGAAAAGGCCGGCCTCACGTCGGGCAAGGACGCCTGGCTGACGAAGGCGGTCGAGCGGCTGGGGATCGTCTCGGTGCGCGTGTCGGACGGGCCTCACGGCCTTCGCGCAGACGACTACTCCCGCCCCGACCACGCGACGATGCCCGCGGTATGCTTCCCGACCGCTTCGGCGACCGCCGCAAGCTTCGACAAGAAGATGCTCTACGGTCTCGGCGAGGAGCTCGGCCGCGAATGCCGGGCCTACGGCGTAGACGTGCTTTTGGGCCCCGGCGTAAACATGAAGCGCTCGCCTTTGTGCGGACGCAACTTTGAATATTTCTCCGAGGATCCCTGCCTCGCGGGAGAATTGGGCGCGGCGTTCGTCAACGGCGTGCAGTCGCAGGGAGTGGGCACCAGCCTTAAGCATTACTTCGCAAATTCGCAGGAGACCCGCCGCTTCACCTCGTCTTCTGAACTCGACGAACGCACCGCGCGGGAGATATATCTCGCCGCGTTCGAGACCGTCGTCAAAAAGGCGCAGCCCTGGACAATAATGGCCTCCTACAACAAGATAAACGGCACCTATTCAACCGCCAATAAATTCTATATCGACGAAGTCCTCCGCCGCGAATGGGGCTTTGAGGGAGTTGTCGTGAGCGACTGGTGCGCCACCCACGACCGCCCCGGGGCCATCGCCGCCGGCACCGATCTTACGATGCCCGCCGAGGACACCGACGGTAAAATCGTCGAGGCCGTGAAAAACGGCAGCCTGCCCGAAGAGGCCCTCGACGCCTGCTGCGAAAGGCTCTTAAAGCTCGTCGAAAAGGCAGTAAAGGGCAGAAAACAGGGCGCCGAATGCGACAAAAAGGCCGCCCACCTTATGGCCGCCGATTTCGCCGCAAATTCGCTGGTGCTTTTAAAGAACGACGGCATTCTGCCTCTGAAAAAGACGGACAAGGTCGCCTTTATAGGCGCGTTCGCTAAGGAGCCGAGAGTTCAGGGCGGCGGCTCGTCGCACATCGTCGAGACCGAGATCACCGGCGCGCTTGAGGCCGCCGAAAAAGAGGGCATAAGCGTAACCTACGCCAAGGCCTACGACCGCAACACCGGCGAGACTACAGCTGAACTCTTTGCCGAGGCGGTTGAGGCCGCAAGATCGGCGGAAAAGGCGGTTCTGTTCATCGGCCTTCCCGACAGCATGGAATCGGAGGGCGGCGACAGGCCGCATATGAAGCTCCCCGAGGCGCACGACCGCATCGTTGAGGCGGTATGCCGCGAAAATCCGAACACCGTCGTGGTGCTCCACAACGGAAGCCCCGTAGAAATGCCCTGGATAGAGGCCCCGAGGGCGGTTTTGGAATCCTATCTCGGCGGGCAGGCGGTCGGCATCGCACAGGTGAAGATACTCTTCGGCGACGTCAATCCCTCCGGCAGGCTGGCGGAAAGCTTCCCGAAAAAGCTTGAGGACAACCCCTCCTACCTATACTACATCGGCGAAGGCGACAAGGTCACCTATAACGAGGGCGTTTTCATCGGCTACCGCTACTATGAGACCAAGAAGCAGGAGGTGCTCTTCCCGTTCGGCTACGGGCTGAGCTACACCGAATTTGAATATTCAAACCTCAAGGTTGAAAAAACCGGCGAGCACGCCTATAACGTGCACGTCGACGTCAAAAACACCGGCGCCGTCGGCGGAAAAGAGGCCGTCCAGCTTTATGTGGCGCCGAAAAAGGTGAAAGCCATTCGCCCCGTCCGCGAGCTTAAGGGCTTTGAAAAAATCAGCCTCGAGCCGGGCGAGACCAAGACCGTCAGCTTCAGCTTAAGCGAGCGCGCGTTTGCCTACAGAAACGCCGACACCCACAGCTGGGAGATCGAAGACGGCGGATTCGGCATTGAGATATGCAAAAACGCCCACGAGGTAATATTCAGGCAGGAAATTTAAATCGGGCGCAAATAAAAAGGAGGGCTGCGCATGGGACATCTGAAAAAGCTGCTGTCGGTTAAGGCGGTAAGATATCTCATATCCTCATGCGCGGCCTTTCTGGCCGATTACGCCGTGTTTTTGGCGCTCGACAGGCTGCTTGCGGGCGCCTCGGTGCTTTCGATGGAGCTTTCGGCGGTGATCTCCTTTGCGATAAGCTCGCAGATAAATTTCTGGATAAACCGCAGGTGGGTTTTCGGCTCGGACAAGCCGCCTCTCCCCGAGCTCGGCGGATACTACTCTCTCGCGGGGGTGTCCTTTTGCGTAAAGACTTTTTTGCTGCTGGAGCTTTTCGTGAGGGTGATAAAGCTGCCGAAAGCGCTTGCAAAGCCTCTTTGCGAATGCGTGATGTTCGCGGTGAATTATGTTGTGCAGAAAAAAATAATCTTTAAAAAACGCGAAAAGGAGCCGACGCCGAAAAAGCCATGATATTCACCCCCGACTATTACCGGGAATTTCACTGCCGCGCCTCGGCCTGCCCCGATCCCTGCTGCCGCGCCGGCTGGCAGATCCCCATTGACGAAAAGACATATAAATTCTACCTCTCGGCGATTGCGGACATCGAAGACAACACCGAGGTTTCAGATGGCGAGAGGATTTTTAAAACCCGCCCGGGCGGCGAATGCAGATATTTTCGCAGCGACGGCCTCTGCGACATCTACATAAAGACCGGCGGCCGGCTCTGCGAGATATGCGAAAAATATCCCCGCTTCTTTGAGGAATATGAGGGCTTTACCGAAGCGGGGCTTTCCGTCTCCTGCCCGACGGCGGCCGCGCTGATACTTCAAAAAACCGCCGACTGCTATACCGGCCTTGAAAGATCCTCGCCCGACCCGCTCTTGCAGCTTTTGGCGGATTCCCGCCGCCGCGCTTCAAAAATGATTTTTTCGGAGCGCGACCCCGACGAGGCCGCAAAAAAGCTCATAGGCTTCGGCGCAGATCTGCAGGAGCTTATAGATCTTAAAATGACGGATAAGGCCGGGGAACTCGAATTTTTGCCGATGGAGCTCATTCCCGCCGAGGAGATGGCGGCGGCGAGGAAATATCTCGCCGAGAACACCGAAGCCCTCTCGCCCGAATGGAAGCCCGCGCTTTTAGCTCCGCCAAAAAGACAGGGGAGCGCCGTTCAGCGCAGGAATTACCTGCAATACTTAAATTACCGCTATTTTTTGAAGGCGATAAATTCGGGAAACGTCTATGCGCAGTGCGCCGCGGCGGTGTTTTTGTACTGCCTCGCAGGGGAGCTGCCCTTTGACTACGAAAAAAACGTCATGACCGTCTCGCGGGAGCTTGAGCACAGCGCCGAAAATATGGCGCTGCTTACGGAGATGGTGGGATAAAAGTTTTCGCCCCCTCCCCCGGGAGGGGGATTTTTGTGCCAATTCGGGGTTGTCCATTCCGCACGCATTATCTTATGATTAAAAATGTCGCCGAAAGGCGACACCTCGAAACTCTAACTTCTAATATCTAACTTCTATCTTCTTGATGCGGCCGTCAGGCCACATCTTCTAACCGGCTGCATCTTGACATTTTCTCATAAAAGCGCTATACTGTTGAAGTGTTTACGGCCAAAGCGCCGGAGTAATAATTTTTTATGTAAGGAGTAATCCGAAATGCCGACAGAAACCAAAGCGCCGTGGCTTAACAACTACGGCGACGTACCCAAAACGCTTGAATACTACCCCGGAACAATGTGGGAAATGGTTGAAGACGCTGCAAATTCCCGCCCCGATCACATCGCCTACGACTTCATGGGGAAATCCACCACCTACACAAAATTCAAGGAGAACGTCCATGCATGCGCAAAGGCTCTCTGCGCCGCCGGCGTAAAGCCGGGAGACAGGGTGACCGTCTGCATGCCCAACTGCCCCCAGGCGGTTGTGATGTTCTACGCGATAAATCTCATGGGCGGAATCTCGAATATGGTTCACCCGCTTTCAAGCGAAAACGAGATACAGTTTTACCTAAATCTTTCAAAGAGCGTTCTCGCCCTCACCCTTGATCAGTTCTATCCCAAATTCGAGGCTATCCGCAAAAACGTGCCCACCCTTAAAACTCTCGTCATAGCGGCAATCAAGGACGAGCTGAAACCTCTTTTAAAGATAGGCTACAGCCTCACCGAGGGCAAAAAGCTGCCCAAGCTTCCCAAGGGGGGCGACTATATCACCTGGCGCAATTTTATCGCCAACGGCAAAAATTACAGCCAGCGCTATATCTGCCACAAAGACCGCAACGAAGCGGCGGTAATTCTTTACAGCGGCGGAACCACCGGCACAACAAAGGGCATTCTGCTCTCGAATTTAAACTTCAACGCTCTCTCGCAGCAGGTCATCTCGGCCAACCCGATATATCAAAGGGACGACAAGATCCTCTCGGTCATGCCGGTGTTCCACGGCTTCGGCCTCGGGGTGTCTATACATACCTTCCTTTCAAACTGCGGCCGCTGCGTTTTGGTGCCCCGCTTCACCCCGAAGACCTACGCGCACGACATTTTGAAAAACCGCTGCAACTTCATCGCCGGCGTGCCCACGCTGTTTGAGGCCCTTTTAAGGCAGCCCGAAATGAAGGACGCCGATCTGAGTTGCTTAAAGGGCGTTTTCTCGGGGGGAGATACCCTTACCGCCGAGCTTAAAAAGCGCTTCGACAAATTTTTGAAGGATCACGGCGCGTCGATAACCGTTCGGGAGGGCTACGGCACCACCGAGTGCGTCACCGCCTCCTGCTTGACGCCGCTTCATCTTTATAAAGAGGGCTCCATAGGCCAGCCCTTTGCCGACACCTACTACAAGATAGTCGAGGTGGGCACGAACATCGAGGTGCCCTACGGGCAGGAGGGCGAGATATGCATATCCGGCCCGACCGTTATGATAGGCTATCTTGACAACCCCGAGGAGACCGCGAACACCTTAAGAATTCACGGCGACGGCAGAACCTGGCTTCACACCGGCGATCTCGGCGTTATGGACGAGGACGGCTTTATCTACTTCCGCCAGAGAATAAAGAGAATGATAATCACCTCCGGCTATAACGTATATCCCTCTCAGCTTGAAAACGTGCTCGAGGGCTGCGAGGCGGTTCAGCTCGCCTGCGTGATCGGCGTGCCCGACCCATACAAGATGCAGAAGATAAAGGCGTTTGTGGTGCCGAAGACCGGCTACGCCCCCGACGACTCCACCCGCGAGATGATAATGTCCTACTGCAAAAAGAACATCGCAAAATATGCGCTGCCCTATGAGATAGAATTCCGCGAGAGCCTGCCCACCACCCTTGTCGGCAAGGTGGCCTACCGCGTTCTTGAAGAGGAAGAGGCCGCAAAGCGCGGCGAAAAGGTTCCCGAAAAGGTAGGATAAAATGAAGACCCTTTTGCATATATGCTGCGCGCCCTGCTCGATAACCTGCATTGACACCCTGCGCCAAGAGGATATAGAGCCGGTGGGGCTGTGGTATAACCCGAATATCCACCCGGTGACGGAATACCGCGCCCGGCGGGACACCCTTATAGAATACTCGAAAACGATCGGCCTTGAGCTGAATGTAATCGACGACTACGGGCTTAGGCAGTTCGTCAGGGCGATATACCCCAAGCTTGAAAACCGCTGCGGCGTATGCTACGACATGCGCCTGAGGCGCGCCGCGCAGTTTGCCGCCGAAAACGGCTTCGATTCCTTTTGCACAACCCTTTTTGTCAGCCCCTATCAGAATCACGAGCTTCTGCACGAAACCGGCGAGCGCATCGCCGAGGAATACGGGATAAAGCTTTTGTACCGCGATTTTCGCCCCCGTTTTCGCGAGGGGCAGGCGAGGGCCCGCGAGCTCGGGCTGTATATGCAAAAATACTGCGGCTGCGTCTTCTCGGAAGAGGAAAGATATATGCACAAAAAGACGAATAACCAAAAGCCCGAAAAATAACTCCCGGCGCGCCGGCCGCGGATCAAAACATAACGACAATGAAAATTATTGACACTTACTCTTTGGCACTGACCTCCTATGGCGATTCGGGTTTTTCCTTTGAGCGCTGGAAAAATTATATCGATTCGGCGCTGCCGGGGCTGTTTCCCATACTCGCCGAGGACGTCAAGGACGTTTTGCGCACCGGCGAATTTTCCGAGGAGGATTATTTGGCCGCGCTGAACATGGCCGGGCAAAACCGGGATTGCCTTGAAGCCGCGCACGATTCTTTTGCGAGGGTGACAAACGGCCTTGACGGGATAATAACCGAGCGCTTCGGAAAAAGCCCCGACGCCGACGTGATCTTTTATCTCGGCCTGTGCAACGGCGCCGGGTGGGTGACGGAATACCGCGGAAAGACGGCGATTCTTCTCGGCATGGAGAAAATTGCGGAGCTAAACTGGTGCGGCGTAGGGGACATGTACGGGCTTATATGCCACGAGCTCGGCCACGTCTACCAAAAGCAGTACGGCATATTAAACCGCAGCTTTGACAAAAGCGAAGATTCACTTCTTTGGCAGCTCTTTACCGAGGGCGTGGCGATGTGCTTTGAGCAGACCGCGGCCGGCGATCCCGAATTTTACCATCAGGACAAAAACGGCTGGAAAGAATGGTGCGACGGGCATTTTGAGCAGATAAAGTCGGACTTTGCGAGCGACCTTAAAACGATGACCCCCGCCGATCAGTGCTATTTCGGCGACTGGGTGAGCTATAACGGCCGCGGCGACGTGGGCTATTACCTCAGCTGCCGCTTTGTGCGTTACATTCTGTCGGATTACGGCTTCGACGAAATAATCGGCTTTGACATCGACAGGGCGAAAGAGCTGTTTGAGAGGTTTATGCGGTAAGGCGGGAGCTTAAGGAGAAAAACCACAATGCTTCTTATCAAGAACTTAGAGACACCAAGATTGACGATTCGTTCTTGGCAGAAATCAGATAAAGACTTTACGCTGTCTCTATGGGGAGACAAAGAAAACGGAAAGTATATGAGCGACCCTATCCGTGAAAACATGGACGAAACGTATCTCAAATATGTCGATGAGATGGAAGACAACCCCGAGGGATATTATCTGATTGCCGAATGGAAAGAGGACAGATCGCCTGTCGGCACCTGCTGCATATTCCCCGAAAACGGAAATTACGATATCGGGTATTGCATCTCAAAAAAACATTGGAGAGAAGGGCTCGGAACCGAAACGATTGACGCTATCATTCGCTGGGTCAAAGCGGAAGGCGGCAAGTCTATCACAGGAGAAGTGGCGGACATCAATCTTGCGTCGATTGCGCTTCTTAAAAAATTCGGGTTTTCAGAGGACAGAAAAACGCGCTACAAAAAATGGGGAGAAGAAACCTATTTTGACGCCCATTATTATAAGCTGAACTTAGAGTGAGCGTTTCTTTGAGTGAGCGTTTCTTTCTGCGCAGCTAATTGCCCGCTTTTCTGTCAGACGATTTTTAATATGCGCGCTTTTATACGCAAAAGCAGACGGCGAACGTCTGCTTTTTTTGTTTATGCGGCCCTCATGTATTTTTAAAGCGAATTTTGCATAGAATACGGACAAGAAAACATTTTTGTGAGGTTGCTATGGATATTGCGGCAAAAATAAAATACGACAACAAAATAAAGGCGGCGGTGTTCACCCTGCTGCCGCTGGCGGTTGGGGCGCTCTCCGCGGCGATCGCGGGGGACATGTCGAAAACGGACTATATTCAGCCGCCGTTTTCGCCTCCGGCATGGGTGTTCCCCGCCGCGTGGACGGTTTTATACCTTATGATGGGCTTTGCTTCCTACCTTGTCTACCGCGACTGCGACTATCTTCTTAACGACGCGATGAAATGCTTTTTCTATCAGCTTTTCGTCAACTTCTCCTGGTCGATAGTCTTTTTCAGATTCGGGTTTTACACCGCGGCGGCGGTGGTGCTTTTAGCGCTTATTCTGCTCACCGCCGGGACGGTCTATCAGTTTTTAAAGATAAACAAAACCGCCGGCAGGCTGATGGCGCCCTATCTTGTCTGGCTTCTCTACGCGCTTTACCTCAACTGCGGCGTGGCGGTGCTGAACGGGTCGAGATAAAAGTTTTCGCCGGCCTTTTTCAAAAGGCCGCGAGAGTCCAGAGGCGAGCAGCCTCTGGCCGCGACCGCAGTCGCGGAATCCTTATGCTTCGCGCGCTCCGCAAGGGGTGAATTGCCAAAACAGTCCGGTGGACTGTTTTGGCAAGAGGGGACGCCCTGTAAGAGAGGGCGTCCCCTTTGCTCAGTGACGGCAGTCACTGAGCGCCCGGAAAAGGGCGCGGGGAAAACCCCGCAGGGGATTGTCCCCGATTTGCCGAGCGCAAGCGAGGCAAACAAAAGAGACGCCCCCGTTATCGGAGCATCTTTTAAACATATATATTGCCGCACGGTTATTCGTTATTCCTCCGCGCTGTCGGCGTCTTCGGTCTTATAGTCGCAGCCGGCCATGGCCCACCTGCCCTCCGTCTTTATGACGAAGCATTCAAGCTCTATGTCGTCCTGCGATTTCTCCCCCGAAAAATGCGCGGTGGCGTCGACCTCGAAGACAGAGGAAATTTTTATCTCCCGGCCGTAAATGTCAAGGTATGACTGCTTGAAGTTGTCGACATACTGCGATTCGGGGCGGGAGCGCCCGGTTATCTCGACGCTGACCGATAGATCTTCGCCGAATTCGGTGAAGTAGTCGTCGTAAAGCCTGCGCATGTAGTCCTCGCCGCTCAGGCCGAGCTCGTTCATCTCACTGCGATATCCCTGGGCGATGTCGTCCGGCATCGTGGCGACGTATCCCTCAAAATCCTTGGCGGCGATGGCGTTTAAGTAATCCTCAACCGGCTGACGGCTCGCGTTTCCGCCGATAACGCCGTTGCGGTAAAGAATTATCACCCCGCCGATTATCACAAGAATTATCAGCACCAAAAGAATGCGCTGCTGCTTCTGGGTCTGCTCCTTCGAGGGGGCTTGCTTTTTGGGCCGCGAAGCCGCGGTCTCGTTTACATTGTCCGGCATATGTGGTGTCCTCCTTCCAAAGGGGCCGATGTAAGCCGATGCGAATATTCCGAAATTCCCGCACGGGTTTGTGCGGGAATCTGTTTATTTATGCGTTCCCACGAAGAAAAGCGCAAGGGTGCCGGGGCCGGAATGGGCGCCTATCACCGGGCCGATATCGGTTATCAGCGAGACCTTAACGCCGTATTCGTTTTTAAGGATCTCCGCCAGCGATTCGGCGTCGCCCAAACAGTCGCCGTTCGAGATGAACACAGTGCCGTCGGCGGCGCGGTCTTTAAGCTCGCCGAATTTGTCGGCAAGCGCCTTTACCGAGGCCTTTCTGCCCCGAATCTTCATCATGTTTATAAGGTGGCCCTCGTCGTCGACATGCAGAACCGGCTTTATTCCGAGGACTGCGCCCGCAACGGCGGCGGTGGCGCTTATTCGGCCGCCGCGGCGAAGATATTTGAGGTCGTCTACGGTGAACCAATGGCAGATGCTGTCGCGCATGTTCTCGCAGAAATTCGCCACCTCGTCGATCCCCGCGCCCTTTTCCTTTTCGTTAAGGGCAAGCCTTAAAAGCAGGCCGTAGCCCGCCGAGGCCGCCAAAGAATCCACCACCCTAAGTATGCGGTCGGGATATTTTTCCCGCAGCTCGGCCGCGGCGGTGACCGCAGAGGAATAGGTTGAGCTGAGGCCGGAGGAAAACGCAAGGTAGATAACGTCGTTGCCGGCGGCGAGCTCGGGCTCGAAGACCGTCAAAAAGGTGTCGACGTTGATAGCCGAGGTGTGCGCGACGGTGCCGTCCCTCATTTTCTGATAAAATTCCTTTACGCTCATGCCGTCGTCGTTATAGGTGACGTTCTCACCGTCGAACGAAAAGCTGAGACTGATGCATTTAGCTCCCCACTCGGCAAGCTTTTTGGGGGAGATATCGCACGCCGAATCGACAAAAACAGTGTAATCCTTCATAAGTTTTCCTCTCCTTTCGCGGATAGCGGCAGAAAATTTTCCAAAGCTTCTTTACCATTTAATTATAGTCTTAATTTTCGTTGTTGTCAATAACCCGCCGCCAAAAAAATTGCTCGGAAAACCGCTTTTAAAGTTGATTTTTTCGGTGGAATTTGTTATAATTAAATGTCAGGTATCCGGCGCGGCCGTAAAGGTACATTTTGCACCTTCTCCGGGCAGATACGGGCAAAAATCCTCTTGATATTTTTATTAAGGAGGCCTCACCATGTCCACCAAAACATTTCGGGGCGGCGTTCACCCAAAGGACAACAAGCAGCTTTCGGAAAACGCCGCGACAGTCCGCCTTGAAGCAAAGGGCGAGCTCACCTTTTTAACCAACCAGCATATCGGCGCGCCGGCAAAACCCGTCGTTAAGCCGGGCGACCGCGTTTTGCTGGGGCAGCTTATAGCCGAGGCCGGCGGATTCGTCTCCGCGCCGGTTCACAGCTCGGTTTCCGGCACCGTGAAGTCGGTCTCGATGAAGATGACCCAGTCGGGCGACGAAGCCATGGCGATAACCGTTGAAAACGACAGCGAATACGAGGCCGTGGAGGGGCTGGGCGAGCCCCGCGACTACGCCGCCATGTCGAAAGAGGAGATACGCGCGGCGATCCGCGACGCGGGAATCGTCGGAATGGGCGGCGCGGGCTTCCCGACAGCCGTGAAGGCGACCGTCAAGGACGACTCGAAGATAGATTACATAATCTGCAACGGCGCCGAATGCGAACCTTACATCACCTGCGACTACCGCCTTATGCTTGAGCGCCCCCGCGACGCCGTCACGGGCATGAAAATTCTTTTAAAGCTGTTTGAAAACGCCGTCGGCGTGTTCGGGATCGAGGACAACAAGCCCGCGGGCATAGCCGCCGTAAGCGAAGCCGCGGCGGGGTCTGAAAAAATAAGCGTTCAGCCGCTTAAGAAAAAATATCCGCAGGGCGGCGAGAGAATGATAATCTCGGCCATCACCGGCAGAAAGATAAACTCAACCATGCTTCCCGCCGACGCCGGCTGCGTTGTCGTCAACTATTCCACCCTTATCGCCATTTGCGACGCCGTTACAAGGCGTATCCCGCTTATCAGGCGGGTGGTCACCGTCACCGGCGACGCCGTTAAGGAGCCCTCAAACTTCGACGTTCCTATAGGGATCGACGCCGCCGAGCTTATCGAGGCGGCGGGGGGATTCACCAAGGAGCCGGAAAAACTCATCTTCGGCGGGCCTATGATGGGCGCCGCGGTTTACACCGAGGATCTGCCGATAACGAAGACCTCCTCCTGCATTCTTGCGATGATAAACGACGGGGCAAAGGGGCTTGAGCCCACCGCCTGCATTCGCTGCGGAAAATGCCTTTACGCCTGCCCCGAGCATTTAATGCCGATAGAGCTTAAAAATTCCGCCGACCGCCGCGACTACAAGGCGTTCGAAGCCGCACACGGGCTTGAATGCATAGGCTGCGGCTGCTGCACATACGTCTGCCCGGCAAAGAGGCGGCTTTCACAGACGATAACCATGGCGAAGAGATATGTTCTCGCCGAGAAAAAGAAAGGAGCGGCAAAATGAGCAAGTTCAACGTATCAATCTCGCCGCATATCCGCTCCCGCGAGACTACGGCGACAATCATGCTCGACGTCATCATCGCGCTGCTGCCCTCGGTGATAGTCGGCGTGGCGGTGTTCGGCGCAAGGGCCTTTGCGATAACCATGCTCTCGGTCACCTCCTGCGTCGCGAGCGAATACATATATGAAAAGCTTTTAAAGCTCCCCGTCACCGTGACAGATCTCAGCGCGGTCGTCACCGGGCTTATCCTTGCGGTAAACCTTTATTCCACCGCCCCCTGGTGGATCCCCGTCCTCGGCGGCGCGTTTGCGATAATCGTCGTTAAAATGCTCTTCGGCGGAATCGGCCAGAATTTCATGAATCCTGCCCTCGCCGCAAGATGCTTTTTGCTCCTCAGCTTTTCGAGGATAATGACCGACTACCCGCAGATCGACGGCGTTTCGGGGCCCACCCCGCTGGTGCTTGCAAAGCAGGGGACAGTGGTTCCCGTGAGGGATCTTCTTATAGGCACCCATTCGGGCACCATCGGCGAGACCTCGGCAATTGCGATTATAATCGGCTTTATCTACCTCTGCATTCGCGGGGTGATCAAGCCGCGCGAGCCCCTCTCGGTGATACTCTCCACCGGCGTCTTCGTTACGCTGTTCAGCGTTATCCAGGGGATCCCCGTTACGCTTAACTACCTTGCCGTTCATATGCTCGGCGGCGGAATGCTTTTGGGCGCGGTCTTCATGGCTTCCGACTACGCCACCACGCCGGTCACCCCCTTGGGACAGGTGATCTTCGGCTGCTGCGTCGGCTTTATCACCGCGCTGATAAGATGCGTCGGCGGCGGCACCGAGGGCGTCTCCTACGCCATTATAATTTCTAACATTTTAACGCCTCTCATCGAAAAGGCAACCATGCCCCGCCCCTTCGGAATTGAGCGGCCGAAAAAGCCTAAAAAGGAGGCGGCAAAAAATGATTAAATCCATCATTCGCGACACCGCTTCGCTCGCCGTTATCACCGTGGTCGCGGCGATATGCCTCGCGTTCGTCCACGGCCTTACCGAGGACAAAATTGCCCAGGCCGAGGCCGACGAGCGCACCGCCTCCTACCGCGAGGTCTTCCCCGACGCCGCCGACTTCATAGCGAACGATACAGATGTTTTTGGCGAAACGGATATAGCCGGCGTCACGATTGAAGAGGCGCTTTTGGCGGTCGACGGAAACGGCGAAATCATCGGCTGCGTGATATCCTCCACCTCGGCAAACGGCTACGGCGGAGACGTCACCCTTTCGGTCGGCGTTGACCTTTCGAACACGATAACCGGCATGAGGGTGACCTCGATGTCGGAAAGCCCCGGCTACGGCTCCCACTGCCAGGACGAGGAATTCGAGGAGCAGTTTAAGGGCCTCGGCGGCGAGATCACCTATGTGAGCGACGGCGCCGACGAGCCCGGCGAGATCGACATGATCTCGGGCGCAACATTCACAAGCCGCGCGGTAACCGAAGCGGTAAACGGCGCGCTCGATTGCGCCCGCAGTCTTTTGGGAGGTGAATGAGATGAAGGAAAATACTCCTTCGGAAAGACTTTATAACGGCATTTTAAAGGAAAATCCGACCTTTGTTTTAATGCTCGGAATGTGCCCCACCCTTGCGGTCACAACAAGCGCTATAAACGGCGTGGGCATGGGGCTCTCCACCTGCGCGGTGCTTATGATGTCGAACCTCATCATTTCGCTTCTGCGCAAATTCATACCCGATAGGGTGAGAATGCCCGCCTACATCGTCGTGGTGGCGTCTTTCGTCACCCTTGTCGAAATGCTCATGCAGGCATACGTCCGCCCGATATACACCGCCCTTGGGCTTTACATTCCGCTCATCGTTGTAAACTGCATAATTTTAGGCCGCGCGGAAAGCTACGCCTCTAAAAACCCGCCGCTCGCCTCCTTCTTCGACGGCCTCGGAATGGGCCTCGGCTTCACGCTGGCGCTGACGATAATCGGCGCCGTCCGCGAGCTTTTAGGCGCGGGGGAGATCTTCGGCCTGCGGGTTATGCCCGAAAGCTTCGAGCCGGTATCTATAATGGTAATGGCGCCGGGCGCGTTTTTGGTGCTGGCGGTGCTCACCGCCCTGCAGAATCGCTTCCACGCCCCCTCGGCGACAAATCACGGCGACAGGTTCTGCTCCGGCAACTGTGCCGGCTGCATGGACAAAAGCTGCGGCATAGGTGAAAGGAGCGAGAAATAATGGACTTTTTAACCACTCTGTTTCTGGGGATAATCTCCGCGGCGCTTGTAAACAACGTCGTTCTAAGCCGCTTTTTAGGGCTCTGCCCTTTTCTCGGCGTCTCGAAAAAGACCTCTACCGCCGTCGGCATGGGCACCGCGGTAATCGCGGTAATCACCCTTTCGTCGGCGATCACCTATCTTATCGATCACTTCATTCTGCGCGAAAACCTGAGATATATGCGCACCATCGTCTTCATACTGATAATCGCGGCGCTTGTGCAGACGGTTGAGATAATCCTGAAAAAGAAGCTGCCCTCGCTTTACAAGGCGCTCGGCGTTTATCTTCCGCTGATAACCACAAACTGCGCCGTTCTCGGCGTGGCAATAGATTCCGCCCAGAAAAACTACACCTTCTCCGAGACGATGATCTATTCCGTCGGCACGGCGGTGGGATTTCTGATAGCCATAGTTTTGATGGCGGGCGTGCGCGAGCGTATCGAGCACAACGACATTCCCGAAAGCTTTAAGGGCATGCCGATAGTTCTTGTCACCGCCGGGCTTATGGCTATTGCGTTCTTCGGCTTCAAGGGGACTATCGGCTGACCGGCCGCCCCGCCCATTTTTAACCGAGGTGATAAAATTGTTGAATACAATTCTTCTTTCCGCCGCCGTCATCGGCGTTGCCAGCGTAATAATAGGCGTGCTGCTCTGCTTTTTGTCCGAAAAATTCAAGGTTGAGGCCGATCCCCGCGAACATGAAGTCCGCGAGCTTTTGGCCGGCTCAAACTGCGGCGGCTGCGGCTATGCCGGCTGCGACGCCTATGCCCACGCCGTCGTCTTCGAGGGCGCAGATCCCGGGCTCTGCGCGCCCTCTAACAACCGCTCGAAAATAGGCAAAGTCATGGGTCTCGACCTTGAGGACGGCCCGAAAATGGTGGCCTTTGTAAAATGCTCCGGCAACTGCGGCAACACCGTTGAAAACTACAACTACAGCGACGGCCGCGACTGCCGCATAGCCTACCTCGCCCCCGGGCACGGCGCCAAAAAGTGCGTCTACGGCTGCTGCGGCCTCGGCACCTGCGCCGCCAACTGCCCCTACGACGCCATACGCATCGTCAACGGGCTCGCAAAGGTAGACCGCACAAAGTGCCACGCCTGCGGAATGTGCGTCTCCGTCTGCCCGAACAAGCTTATCGAGCTTATACCCGAATCGGCCGACTACATAGTGGCCTGCTCCTCCCGCTCGAAGGGCAAGGACGTCAAGGCCGCCTGCTCGGCGGGCTGCATAGGCTGCGGAATGTGCGCGCGCGTCTGCGAAAACGGCGCCATAACCGTCGAGAACAACCTTGCCAGGATAGATCAGACAAAATGTGTAGGCTGCGGCAAATGCGCCGAAAAATGCCCCTGCAAGGTAATTACGATTGGTCATAAGGCGTGAAAAAAATACTTTCAGTATTTACAGCTTTCCTGATTTTGCTCTCCCTCTCGGGCTGCGAGGGAATACCGAAAAGATATTCTAAGAGTTGGTTCGACGTCTTCGACACCGCCGCCGAATTTACGGCCTACTGCCGAAGCGAGGAGGAATTCGACTGTCTCTGCGATGTTGCACATTCCGAGCTCAAACGCCTCCACGAAATTTTCGACATCTATAACGAGTACGGCTTTTTCAACGCGCGAAGCCTGAATCTCCAAAAATCGGGCGACTGCCCGCCGGAGCTCTGCGAGGTGATAAACCTCGGGATAGAGTGGCATAAGCTGAGCGGCGGACAGCTTAACATTGCGCTCGGGAGCGTTTTGGAGCTGTGGCATGACTGCCGCGAGGCGGGCGTTCTCCCCGACGGAGAGGAGCTTACAAAGCGCTCGCAGCACTGCGACATCTCGAAAATAGAAATCAACGGGTCGGCGGTGACGCTTGCCGATCCCGAAATGTCCCTCGACTACGGGGCGCTGGCCAAGGGCTGGGCGGTTGAAAAGACCGCGGAGGCTTTATGCGAGGCCGGCGCCGAAAGCTTTATGCTGTCGGTCGGGGGAAACGTCGTCGCGAGGGGAGAAAAGCCCTCCGGCGAGTGGACTGTAGGCGTTGAAAGCCCCGACGGCGGGATTCTGACCTCGTTTAACGTCAAGGACGGAGCCGTAGTGACGAGCGGGGACTACCAGCGCTGCTACGAGGTGGACGGCGTTGTCTACCACCACATCATCGACCCGAAAACGCTTTGGCCGGCGGGGCTGTGGCGCTCGGTCACGGTGGCGGACAAAAGCTCCGCCGAAGCGGACGCCCTTTCGACGACGCTGTTCTGCCTCTCCTACGAGGACGGAAAGGCGCTTTTAGAGAAAACCGGCGCCGAGGCGCTGTGGGTTTCGAAAGACGGCGAGATCACCCGCTCGGAGGGATTCCCCGATGAAAACTGACAGAACAGTGCCGAACGCCTGGGACATCGCGGTGTTCGCGGTTATAGCCCTCGCCGCGGCGATAACCCTTATATTCTCGCGGCCGGGCGGCGAGCCGGGCAGCAGCGTTGAAATACGCGTAGGCGATGAAATTTTTGCGACGGCCGAGCTGTCCTCCGACAAAACTATCGACGTAGACGGGCTATGCGTTGTCGAGATCAGCGGGGGCGAGGCAAGGGTGATCAGCGCAAAATGCAAAAATCAGATATGCGTGCGGCATAGGGCGATAAGCCGCCCCGGCGAGGTTATAATCTGCCTGCCGCAGCAGGTGACCGTCAGGGTTACCGGCGGCCCCGACGCGGTGATCTGACGGGGAAGGCGAGGGGAGCGTATGACAAGATCCCGAAAAATTGCGGCGGCAGGGCTTATGACGGCCCTCTGCTTCGGGCTTTCCTATCTCGAATTCGTGATACCGCTTTCGCCCGGCGTGCCGGGTATTAAACTTGGCCTTGCGAACGTCTGCGTGACCGCGGCGCTATATCTTTTCGGCCTGCCGATGGCGGCGGGGATAAATTTTGCGAGAATGGTTCTCAGCTGGCTTATTTTCGGCAGCTTTTCGGGATTTTTATACAGTCTCGCCGGGGGAGCCCTAAGCCTTGCAGCGATGGCGCTCAACAAGCGCGCGGGGAAGTGCACCCCTATAGGGGTGAGCGCGGCGGGGGGAGCGGTTCACAACATGGGGCAGCTTTTAGTCGCCCGGCTGATGACCGGCACCGGCGCGGTAGTCTATTACGCCCCGATTCTTCTGATTTCGGGCGGCGCGGCGGGTGCCTTATGCGGCGCGGTCGCGTTCAAGATAATTTCAAGGCTGAGGCATTCGGCTCCCGAAAAAATCTTGAAAAAGCGTTGACATTTTTACGATTTTGTGGTATTATATTCGGGCGGCGATATTTCGCCTGATTTTCGAGGTGTGGCTCAGTTTGGTAGAGCGCCACGTTCGGGACGTGGAGGCCGTGGGTTCGAATCCCGTCACCTCGACCAAACAATCCCCGGTAGTCCTTTGGACTACCGGGGATTGTTTTACAACGCGGTAACGCGCGGTTTCGTAGCAAGTCTATTCAACGCTGGCTGACCTGCGAAACAATTTAACTCTACGATAGTATAGAGAAACCGCTTGGCTCAAAATCCCCGCAGGGGATTTTGAGCGTCGTCACACGAGACCAAATACCGCCTCATAACATATCGCTCTGGGCTGTCGATGGGTATTTTACTGCGCGGTAACGCGCGGTTTCGCCCTATCTTTACCGCCTCTCGGAAATCTCTCCGAGAAACCGCCATGGCTCAAGATAAGCGATTATTTCTCCGCAAGCACGAGCGGTCGGTCATTTATGACCGCGAAGTGCGAGCGGCAAGAAATAACGCCTATCGAGACGTCACACGAGACAAGGCCTCCCACAAAAATCGCCAATGTCATAACACACCGGCGATTTGCTTATTAAATTGCCTTATTTTTACCGCGTCTTCTCGCGTCACACCGTTATCCATGCGCTGCCTCGGATACCCCCAAGGTCAAACAGGCTGCACCCCGCGAGCACCAACCACACGGCGACCATGCCTGAGGCAGGGCTGTAACCCGCCTTGCCGTTTTTATCGCGGCCGTATGCTATCACCGCATAGTTTGAAAGCTCTAAAAGGATTTGATCAATTTTAACTTTTTCAAATCCTGTTTCGGCGCAGATCTCGTCGAGCGTCGCGGTGTTTTTCGCAATGATTTTGACGACGGCGAGCATGTTTTCGTCCGTAAAGAGCTTGAGCAGATTATCGATTCGCGAGCTGTCCATTTTCAGGCAATTGTCCGCAAATTCGGTTCCCGACATCACAAAACCCATGCCGAGAGGATCGGAAAAAAGGACGTTTTGGTCTTTTTCGAGGCAGATACTGAGCGTGTCATTCCCCGGCACAACGAATTCCTTATTCATCATGCGCGAAATCGCCTGCCGAACCGTTTCGGCGCGGCCGTTTTTTATCGCGAACTCGCAGAAATCGTCGATAATACGCGGATCTTCGACACGCTTTCCGCCCAAAAGCAAGTTTGGCGTCGTGCCGAGCGCGTCGCACAGGTCGGGCAAAATCAAAATGTCCGGCATCGACTCGTCACGCTCCCATTTTGATACGGCCTGTCCCGAAATCCCCAGCTTCTCGCCGAGCTGTTCCTGCGTAAGCCCCGCCGCCTTGCGAAGCTCAATGATTTTTTGTGAAATGGTTTTTTCCATAAAAATTCTCCTTTTCGATGTTTTTGAAGATCTTCTGCTGTCATTTTAGAGCAATTTTTATGAAAAGTCAACAAACCATTCAGCAAGTTGACTAAACCGGTGGTTGAGAAAGCCGGAGCGCCGTCGCGAAAGGCCGCCGCCCGGAGCACCCTCCCCCCAAACAAAACCGCCCTGCGTTAAGCAGAGCGGCCTTTTTTGTCATTTTACCTTAACGGTTATCTCGCGCATGTTCTCGGGCAGGTCTTTTTCTTCGGTCATGTCTAAAACGGGCTCGCCGTCGAAGCCGAAGTGCACCCGCCGGATCCCCGAGGAGCGGGGCGCGTTGATGCCCGGGCGGGCGTGGTAGGTGTTCCAGGTGTCGCCGTATTCGTCGGTGACGTAGGCGTTGTGGCCGGGCCCGTATTCGCCGGGCGCGACAAGCGAATGCAGAAGCGGATAGTTGCCCTTAACCCATACGCCGGGATCCAAAAGATCTTCGCCGCAGTCAGCGGTGAGAAGTCCGACGCAGTAGGTGCTGTCAACAAGCGCCGAGCTGAACGTCAGGTATATCTTTCCGCCGCGGATAAGCGCAAACGGGCCCTCGTCGACAAGGGTGTGGTTGTTCTGCCAGCCGTATTCAGGCAGGGTGAGCAAAACGGGGTCGCTCGTGAGCTTCCAGGGCTCCTGCGGGTCGACCGTCGCGATATACACCCATGCGCCGAGATCTATGGGATTGAACTGCCTCTGGCTCCAGGCGACGTACTGCTTTCCGCCGTCCTCAAAGGTGGTCATGTCAAGGGTGATGCCCTTGGTGTAAAGCGGCGTGCCGTCCTTTTTCAGCACCCTGCGGGGAGCTTCCCAGCTGTCGCGGTCGTCGAGCTCGCCGCCCTCCTTTAAAGCCATGACGTGCGACTGCTCGTCGCCGAATTCCTTTGGCGTGCAGGCGTGGAAGATATATTCCTTTCCGGCGACGTTGTGGAATTCCGGCGCCCAGAGAAGCCCGCCGACATGCGGGTAGGTGACGGAATCGAGGATAAGCTTTTCGGGGGCGTTCACAAGCCCGGGGATAGTCTTTGCGCGGCGGACGTAGATGGTGTGGTTGCCGTCGGCGTCGTTCGTCGCGACGAAGTAGTAGTCGCCCTTATAGCGGTAAACGCAGGGATCGGCGCGGTTTATCGCAATCGGGAAATCGTAGTGGTCTATATGGATCTTTCCCTTTGCCTCGCCGTTTTCGGGAGCTTCCCAGTCCACCCTCTTAAGGTGGGTGGAGCCGTCGGAATACTTTACGGTCACCCTGAAATCTTCAAGATTCGCGGCGTCGACCTCTTTTTCATATTCAAGCGAGACCGCCACGGGCGTGAGCAGCTTTTTCAGGGCGTAGTCGGCCTTCTCCTCGGGCACTTCGAACTCGCGGGCGTCAAAAGCGCCCTCGATGCCGCACTCGGTGTAGACAAAATGCTTTTGCGGCGCGCAGCCGCAGCCGCAGCCCGAGCCGATCTCCTTGACGTCGTCGGTGGGCTCGGTGAGAGACCTGAGCTTTCTGCGATATATTTTTCCGCCCGACGAAAATTTCGCCACAAGCGTCCCGCAGTTGGGGCATACCTTTAACATCACGTCGTCGATATAGCCGTCGCAAAGCTTAATAAGCCCCAGCTCGGTGTAGTGAACGAGATCTTTTGATTCAAACACAACGGCGCACCCGCGGGAGCTTTCGTCGTCTTCGCCGTTGGCCTCGGTGCGAATGGCGATCACCTTAAAGCTGCCGTCGTGATACATCACAAAGGGCTTTTTCAGGCTCTTCGGGAAGATCTGCCCGCTGACGGGATCCTGCGTGGCCTTGACGAACAGCACCCCGTAGTTGTGGTTGAGGGGCGCAAATCCGCCCTCCTTTTCATAGCCGAGATGCATGCTCAGCCCGAGGCGGGGAGCATATTCCGCCTCGCTTACGGCGGCGCGGGTATAGCTTATAAACCTCATAAATTACCTCCTATATTTTATTTTTGTACGGCTTCGCCGCCCCTGCGAAGTCACAAGAGGCGGCGAAGTCAGTATCATTTGTCAAGTAAATCAGTCGAAGCGCGCCATTTCGGCGTTCAGGTCGTCGAGATAATACTGGAACGACTCTAAATTCTTCTCCTTAAGCTGCGCCCATGAGGTTGCCTCGTTGACGCGTACAAGGCCGTCGGCTCCGAGGCCGGTGCGGACGATATTCTGAAGCTGATCGGGAAGGTTGCCGGTGACGTCGATGACGACGTTCTTCTTAGCTATCTCGGCGCAGATCTCGGACATTTCGATCATGTCGTCGCTCCACAGATACTTCTCCTGAAGCTGTCTGCGGTCTATGGCGATAACGGTCGGGTCGATGACCTTGAATCTTACGCAGGCGGCAAGCAGAGCCGCGCCCTCGGGATTCTCGGCGCCGCTGATTATGCCGATGGCGCCCTTGATGTCGTCGAAGCTGGTGGAGATGTAGTAGTTGCCGTCGCCCTGCTCGTCTCTCGGGAGAGGAGCAAACATTATCTCGCCGTTGGCGATGTCGCCCCAAACGGCGGAGATCTCGTCAACAGGGGCCTGGAAGAAAGATTCGCCTATGACATAGAAGAGGCAGTCGCCCTCCTTGATGCCGGCGCCGAAGGTGCCGTTGTTGCGAAGAGCCCAGCGGTTGGTGCCCTCGTGGTAGGTGCAGTCGTTCTTCTGAAGATCTGTGAGGTAGTTCATGCCTCTTTCAATCTCGGGGGAATCGACGTTGGAATAATATCTGTTGGTCTCGATGTCGAGGTAGAGCATCTGCTGGCCGGCGGCTTCCATGAACATGCCGGTGTAGGCCCAGCCGTCCAGAGCGAAGCGGTTGGCGTCGGCGTCGGAGAAGTCGAGGCACATGTTGTAGAATTTATCCCAAGTCCAGTCGTCGTTGAGGTAAAGCTCGGCGGGATCGTCGTAGCCGTACTCGTCGATAACTCTGCGGTTATAAACGACGACGTTCGCGGGGGCGGTATCCATGACTATCTGGTAGTGCTTGCCGCCGAGGGTGAAGTAATCGGCCATGTCCTTGGTGGGCGCCCAAAGGGGATCGTCAAAGTTGATCCAGGGGTCTACCGGCTGGAACATGCCCTTGATGCAGTTCATCGGGAAGATAGCGGTGGCGTTCGAGCCGCCGGTCATGCAATCCGGCGGGGTGGCGGCGGTGATAAGCGCGGCCAGGGCGTCGGTGTGCTGCTCGTAGGTGGTCTCTATGTATTCGAGCGTGCAGTTGTACTTTTCCTTGAAAGTCCAGAATCCGGTGTTTACGATTTCGCCCTCGTCGTAGTTCTGGAAGGGATCGCCCCAGCCGAACCACTGGACGGTGGTGTTTGCTCCCGCGGCTTCGGCAGCGTCGGGAAGACGTACGCCGGCAGCGTTAAGGATCGCCTCTGCGTCTTCGGTGGAAAGGGTCAGCTCGATGGGCTGGCGCTTTTTAGAGCCGCAGCCGACAAGTGCGACTATCATCAGAAGACAGAGAGATATTGCTATGAATCTTTTCATAAGATTACCTCCGTTATTTTTGGATAATATAATAATACCACAACCGAGGGTTGCTTCGCAAGAGTAATTATTAACATTTTTGATATTGGCTATTTGTATATATCGCTATTTTCAGGACTTTTCGCATTTTATTTTTGATTTTTCCTCCACAAAAATATTCGTATAAGTAAAATCGCCCCCTGTTTTTATCAGGGGGCGATATAAGAATAAGTCAATCTTTTTAGGCGGCATCGACAATACTGTTATTAAGATCGGCGATATAGTAGTCGATAAGCTCGCCGTTCTTTTCCTTGAGCTGGCCCCAGGTTGCGGGTTCGTTAGAGCGGTTGATGGCGTCCTTCATGTCCTGAAGAGCGCTGTTGAGCTGCGTCTGGAGGTTTCCGGTGTAGTCTATGACCGGCTTTCTCGCCGAGATGTTGTAGCACTCGTCGTACATGTCCATCATCTCCTGCGACCAGAGGTATGTCTCCATCATCTGCTTGACGTCTACCCTGATGACCGTCGGGTCGATTATCTTGAAGCGCTCGCACATAGCCAGAAGCACGGCTCCCTCGTGGTTTGCGCCGTCGGAGACGAGCATATAGCCCTCGGGCGAGGAGCCGAGATAGTAAACGCCGTCGCCCTGTTCGTCTCTCGGGAGGGGAGCGAACATAACCTCGTGCTCGTGAAGATCGCCCCAGACGTTTTCGATTTCCTCAACGGTGCCGGTGAAGAACGACGGGCCGATCACATAGTAAAGGCAGTCGCCCTCCTTCATGCCCGCGCCGAAGTCGCCGCGAAGAGCCCAGCGGCTGGTTCCTTCGTGATAGGTGCAGTCGTTCTTTACGAGATCGTAGAGATACTGCATGCCGCGCTCGAATTCGGGGGCGTCGATGTTGGAATAGAAGCCGTTTTCGTCGCGCTGCAAAAGCTGCATACCGACGGCTTCGATGAACATGCCGTTATAGGCGTAGCCGTCGAGGGCGAAGCGGTTGGCGTCGGGATCGGAGAAATCGAGGCAGTAGTCGTAGAAGACGTCCCAAGTCCAGCTGTCGTTGGCGTAAAGCTCGGCGGGATCGTCGTAGCCGTATTCTTCGATGACTCTGCGGTTGTAAACAACGACGTTCGAGGTCTTGACGTCGGTGATGATGGCGTAGTGGCGGGTGCCGAGCATATACTGCTCGCCCATGGGCTTCATGCCGAGCCAAAGGGGATCGTCGTAGTCTATGTACTGGTCAACGGAGACATACATGCCCTTGATGCAGTCCATGGGATAGACCGCGGTGGCGCCGGTGCCGCAGGGGGAGAAATCGGGCGGGGTGCCGCCTGAGATGAGGCGGGCTAAATCGTTATTGCGCTCGAAGTAGTCGGTCTCGACCCATTCGATGGATCCGCCGTATTTTTCACGGAAGGTGAAGAAGCCGGTGTTGACTATCTGGGCCTCGTCGTAGTTCTGGAAGGGATCGTACCAGGCGAACCACTGGACGGTGGAATTGGCGCCGGGTGCCTCCTCAACAGGGGGAAGACGGATACCGGCGGCGTTCAGAATTGCCTCGGAATCCTCGGTCGAAAGGGTCAGCGTGATGGGCTGGCGCTTTTTCTTGCCGCAGCCGACAAGCGCGGCAACCATTATCAGCGCGAGGAGAATGGCGAGAAATTTTTTCATAAAAGCCTCCTTAAAGGTTTGCGGGGCAGGGCATGCCCCCTCGTTTATAAATCAGCACAGACATTATACAACATCAGGTTGTTTTTGGCAAGGGATAACTTCAACATATTTTCATATCAGTTTTTGGCAACCTTACATATACGCCGAGTTTTTGCCGTTAAAAATTGATTTATTATAATGTCGGGTTATCATATACGCAAAAATCCCTCCGGGATTGTCCCGGAGGGAAAATTTTTGTATTCAGCTTATTCGCTATTCGGTATACTCTGCGATTCTCGCGTTGAGATCGTCTAAATAATACTGAAGTCTTTCGCCGTGGCGCTCCTTAAGCTGGGCCCAGGTGTTGGCGCCGCCGGTTCTGACGATATCCCAGTCGAGGGAGTTGTAGGTGGACTGGAGCTGATCGGGCAGGTTGCCGGTGTAGAACATTCTCACGTTCTCGGCGGCAACGCGGGTGCACTCGTCGAACATTTCAAGCATTTCGTCAGTCCAGAGGAGCTTTTCCTTGAGCTGCTTGCGGTCGATGTTGACGACGGTGGGGTCGATCATCTTGAAGCGAATGCAGGAGGCGAGCAGAACGGCTCCCTCGGGGTTAGGCGCGCCCTGTACGAGCGAGAAGCCGTCGGGACGGGTAGAGAGATAGTAGATGCCGTCGCCGTCGTCGCGTCTCGGATAAGGAACGAACATTATTTCCTGCTGAGTAAGATCGCCGTAGGTCTGGGCATATTCCTCAACGGTGTTGCCCCAGAGATCGTATTCAGCCGGCCAGAACAGGACGTTGCCGTCCTTAACGCCGTGACCGTGCTCGTAGTTGTTCAGAGCCCAGTAGTTTGTTCCCTCACGGAAGAAGCAGTCGTTTCTTGAAAGCTCGTATATAAGGGCTTCGCCCTCTTCAATGATAGGATCGTCGATGTTGGAAACGTAGTTGCCCTCTTCGTCGCGCCCGATTATGTAGTGGCCGGTCGACTGCTCGACGATGCCGTTTGCTACATAGAAGCCGTCGACGCCGAAGCGGTTAGCGTCAGGATCGGTGAAATCGAGGGCCATTTCATAGAACTTAGACCAAGTCCAGTCGTCGTTGGCGTAAAGCTCGGCGGGATCGTCGTAGCCGTATTCCTCGATAACTCTGCGGTTGTAAGGGACAACGTCCTTAAACTTCATGTAGGTGATGATGGCGTAATGCTTGCCCTTGAGGAGGTAGTAATCGGCAGCGTCGGCAACGCCTTCCCAAAGGGGATCGGTCAGATCGACCCAATCGTCAACGGGCTGATACATGTGGTTGAGCGCGTTGAGCGGGAAATTAGCGGTGTTGGAGGCGCCGGCGGGGTAGAGGTCGGGTGAGGTGTCGGCCATTATGCGGTTTGCGAGGTCGTTGTTGCGCTCCTGATAGGTAGTCTCGTCGAACACGATGTTTCCGCCGTATTTTTCGGTAAAGGTGAAGTAGCCGGTGTTGACCATTTCGCCCTCATCGTAGTTCTGGAAGGGATCGTACCAGGCGAACCAGGTGACGGTAGAGTTTGCGCCCGCGGCCTCTTCAACAGGGGGAAGACGGATACCGGCGGCGTTAAGGATAGCCTCGGCGTCTTCGGTGGAGAGGGTGAGCTTGATGGGCTGACGCTTTTTCTTGCCGCAGCCGACCATTGTGACGACCATCAGCAGACAAAGGGCGAGAGCCAAGATTCTTTTCAAGTTTTTCATTTGTTTCCTGCCTTTCTTAAGGGGAAGAATTTGACATATCTAACAGGTGAAAATCCCCCGTTCAGGGGGAAGTCGGGTGATATGATATTTAATTATACCACAGGTTGCAGTTTTTTACAATGTGCACATTCAACAGGATTTTTCCGCTTAATTTGTCTATTAGGACAGCAGGGGAGGCCTTTTTGTCACCCCAAAGGGGCTCTGAGCATAAAATATCAGCAGAACACCCGGCGAAAGGAGAGGGCCATGAAGACAAGTCTGTGCATGATAGTACGCGACGAGGAAGCTGTTTTGGGGCGGTGTCTTGAAAGCGTCGCCGGCCTTTTTGACGAAATCGTCATAGCCGACACGGGATCGGTCGATGCCACCCGGGACATCGCGAAAAGCTTCACCGAAAAGGTTTTCGACTTCAAGTGGGAGGACGATTTTTCGGCGGCGCGGAATTACGCGTTTTCAAAGGCCGATGGCGACTATTTGATGTGGCTCGACGCCGACGACGTTGTCGAGGGGGATAACCGCCCTCTTCTTAAAAAGACGCTTTCGGGGCTTGAAAAAAGCCGCCCCGACATGGTGATGCTTCGCTACGACGTCGCCTTTGACGAAAGCGGCCGGGTGCTTCTTTCCTACCGGCGGGAGAGGATAGTCCGCGCAAACGCGGGGTTTCGCTTCTGCGGGCGGGTTCACGAGGCCATTCCGCCGCGCGGGAAGATAATCTGCGGCGACGGGGCGATATCCCACCGAAAGCTCAGGGCGAATCCCCCGGGGAGAAATCTGAAAATTTTTGAAAAGATGCTCTCCGAGGGCGAGCCCCTTGATCCGCGAATGAAATACTACTTCGCCCGTGAGCTCAGAGAAGCCGGCCGCGCCGACGGGGCGCTGAAATACTACGCCGAATGCTTTCGGGACGAAACCGCCTGGACGGAGATAAGAATTTCGGCGCTGTATGAGAGCTATGAGATCCTCATGGGGCAAAACCGGCCGGAGGAGGCCGAGCGCGCTCTCTTTGAGACGCTTAAGCTCGGCGCGCCGAGGGCGGATATCTGCTGCGCCGCCGGCGAAAGCTTTCTGCGGCGGGGAGATCCTGATTCGGCGAAATTCTGGTATCAGCTCGCGCCGGAACGCTTCGGGCAGGGCGGAGGATTCGTTCACGCCGACTACGGGGGATATATCCCCTACCTTCAGCTTGCGGTCATATACGACCGCCTCGGCAACCCGGATCTCGCGGAGAAATATAACTCTCTCGCCGGGAGGATTCGGCCGGACAGCCCGGCCGTAAAAGCGAACGAGGAATATTTTCGCTCGCTTAAAAATCGGAAATAAAAGGGCGGGAGCCGCCCAAAAATCAAATAAAATTATAGGAGGAAATTTCATGGCAAATAATAACTGCTGCGACAACCGCTTCCCGAACGGCACCAACGTCTACAGCTTCGGCTGCGGCGCCACCGGCTGCGGCTGCGGATATCCCGCAGGAATGGTCATCGGCCCCACCGGCATGACCGGCGCAGCCGGGGCAACGGGTGCAACGGGGGCCACTGGGCCAATCGGCCCAACGGGAGCTACAGGAGCTACCGGCCCCGCAGGTGCAGACGGTGCAGTAGGCCCAACGGGCGCGACGGGAGCTACCGGCCCTGCCGGCGCAGACGGCGCAGTCGGCCCGACGGGCGCAACGGGAGCTACCGGCCCCGCAGGCGCAGACGGCGCAGTCGGCCC
>CANQPB010000002.1 GCA_947625615.1 uncultured Clostridia bacterium
ACAAAACTGAATTTATCAGTGTAAAAGACTTTTGACATTTTATTTTATCGGGTGCCTGATAACGGTTTTAAGCTTTTCGGGCGAACATCTGCGCGGGTCGCTCAGATAGATTTCGTGGTGCAACCGCGTTTTGTTCAAATCCGGTTTATACCCGTTTTCGGCATATAGAACTCTTTGTATTCCTTTTTGTAGTCAAATGCTACGCTAAATCACCCCATAAGTTTTTTAAGCCTTTCGGCGATTGCCCCAAGGAACTCTTCGGTGTAAACCGAGCGCTTGTTTTCAAGCTTCGAGAGAGCCGCCATGTCGCCGGTCATTATGCCGTCTTCAATGGTGAAAACTGTGGCCTTTTCAAGCTTGTCGGCGTAATCCATAAGCTCGGGTATTCCGTCGAGCTCGCCGCGCTTTCTTAGCGCGCCGCTCCAGGCAAATATTGTCGCGACGGGGTTGGTAGAGGTCTTCTCGCCATTGAGCCACTTGTAATAGTGGCGCTGAACGGTGCCGTGCGCTGCCTCGTATTCGTAAACGCCGGAGGGCGACACGAGCACCGAGGTCATGAGCCCGAGGCTTCCGTAGGCAGTTGCCACCATGTCCGACATGACGTCGCCGTCGTAGTTCTTGCAGGCCCATATCATTCCGCCCTCCGAGCGGATAACCCTCGCAACGGCGTCGTCGATGAGCGTGTAGAAATATTCAATGCCGGCGGCCTCGAATTTTTCCTTGTATTCGCTCTCGAAGACTTCCGCAAAAATGTCCTTGAAGCGGTGGTCATAAGTCTTCGAAATGGTGTCTTTAGAGGCGAACCAGATGCTCTCGTGCTCGGAAAGCGCAAACTCAAAGCAAGAGCGCGCAAAACTCGCTATCGATTTGTCGAGGTTGTGCACGCCCTGAACGATTCCCGCCGAGGAGGAAAAGTCGTGGATAAGCGCTCTCGTCTCGTTGCCGTTTTTGTCGGTGACGACTATTTCGGCCTTTGAACCCTCCGGCACCTTAAGCTCGGTGTTTTTATAGATGTCTCCGTAGGCGTGACGGGCTATAGTTATCGGCTTTGTCCATGTCGGGATAAAGGGGGTGATGCCCTTGACTATAATCGGCTTGCGGAAGACGGTGCCGTCGAGGATAGCCCTGATAGTGCCGTTCGGGGATTTCCACATCTCCTTGAGCTTATATTCGTCCACTCTGGCGGCGTTGGGTGTTATCGTCGCGCACTTTACGGCCACGCCGTATTTTTTTGTCGCCTCGGCGGAATCGATAGTTACCCGGTCGTTCGTCTCGTTTCTTTTGACGAGCCCGAGATCGTAATATTCCGTCTTAAGCTCTACGTAAGGCTCAATGAGCTGCTCTTTGATCATCTTCCAGATGACTCTCGTCATCTCGTCGCCGTCCATTTCGACGAGCGGGGTTTTCATAATGATTTTAGACATTTTTATCATCCTTTCAAACGATTAGGTTAATAATACCGAGAATAAGCAGATGCGCGGGGTAATATATGTAGAAAAACCATTTGTGAAACGGTTTTTTCGAGCCCGATTCGCCGTTATACAGAAAGTATATGATTATCGGGGCGAACACAACGCCGATTTGGAACCACTGCGAAAATACCGACGACAGCGCGACAAGAAAGCTCCATATCTCAAAGGCGATAAAGCGTTTTTTCTTGCTGTCCTTGAATGCGTGAAGCAAAAGGCACGCCCCGATTGGGAATACAAACCAGTCGCCGATGCAGGATATAACGCACAAAGCGGCGATTATCAGCACCTTCGCCCACTTTTTGAGCCCGCAGTCATAAACCCTCAATGCAATAAGCGCCATAAGCAGCGTGAAGATCATGCTCTGATTGTATCGGAATACAAGCCCGCCGTCCGAGAACCAAATAATCGGCAGCGTCCCGTGCTGAGCCAGCGAATAGGCGGGCCATGATATCAGCGCGAAAATCGCAAGACGCTCGGTATATTTTTTAACGTCGCGGGTGTGCTCATAGCCCTCGGCGACAAAGAACGCCATTATCGGCGCCGTCAGCCGCCCGAAGAGATGCATGATTCCGCCAATCGTCGGGCTTACCCCGTCCACAAAGAGCCACGCAACGTGGTCGAGCGTCATACAGATGATCGCAAAATATTTAAGTTGATTCCTGTTCAGCTTCATTTCAGGTTTTCTCTTGTATAGTCCAAAAGCCCGCCGGCAAGTAAAATCTCGCGGTCTCTTTCGGAAATATCAAGGTCGAGCGCAATCTCTTTGCCTTTCACCTTTGCAACAATATCCCCGCCGTTTTTAACGGTCTCTCTCAAACCCGAGAGTTCAACGGTGTCTCCCTGAGCAATCATATCATAGTCGCCGGGGTTTTTGAACGTAAGCGGCAGGATTCCTGCGTTGATAAGGTTTGCCTTATGTATTCTTGCAAAGGACTTGACGATAACGGCCTTTACGCCGAGATATAACGGCGCGAGGGCGGCGTGCTCGCGGCTGGAGCCCTGGCCGTAGTTCTCCCCGCCGACGACGGCGCTTACGCCAAGCTCCTTGGCGCGCTTCGGGAAGCTTTCGTCGCAGACGGTAAAGCAGTGCTGCGATATCGCCGGGATATTAGAGCGAAGCGGAAGTATCTTAGCGCCCGCCGGCATGATGTGATCCGTCGTGATGTTGTCTCCGACCTTAAGCGAGCAGGGCAGTGTGAGGGAATCCGCAAGGGGAGAGGTCTCGGGATATCCCGCAATGTTCGGGCCTCTTAGGATCTCGACGGAATCCATATCCTTTTCCTCCGCCGGAAGCTCTATCATGTTGTCGTTGATAAGGAATTTTTCGGGGAGCTCAAACTGCGGCATTTCTCCCAAAGTTCTCGGGTCGGTCATAACGCCGGTGAGCGCCGAAACCGCCGCCGTCTCGGGCGAGACGAGATATACCCCCGCGTCGCGGGTGCCGCTTCTGCCCTCGAAGTTGCGGTTGAAGGTTCTGAGCGAAATTCCCTTTGAGTTCGGAGACTGCCCCATTCCTATGCAGGGGCCGCATGCCGATTCGAGGATCCTTGCGCCGGCGTCTATCATTTTTGTGAGAGCGCCGTTTTGGGATATCATCGAAAGCACCTGCTTCGAGCCGGGGGCTATGGCGAGCGACACCCCGGGGTTTACGGTCTTGCCGTCGAGAATGTAGCTCACCTTCATCATGTCGAGAAGCGACGAGTTTGTGCAGGAGCCTATGCAGCACTGGTCTATCTTCATTCCGGCAAGCTCGCGCACCGGCTTTACATTGTCGGGCGAATGGGGGCACGCCGCAAGCGGTTCAAGCTCGGAAAGCTCGATCACAAGCTCCTTGTCGTAAACCGCGTCGGGATCCGCAGAAAGAGGAGTATAGGCGTCCTCGCGGCCCTGAGCCTTCAAAAATTCAAGGGTGCGCCCGTCGCTCGGGAAGATAGAGGTGGTCGCGCCGAGCTCGGCGCCCATGTTGGTGATCGTCGCGCGCTCGGGAACCGAAAGGGTTTTAACGCCCTCGCCGGTATATTCAACGATTGAGCCTACGCCGCCCTTGACGCTGAGCCTTCTTAATACCTCAAGTATTACGTCTTTAGCCGAGACCCACGCGGAGAGCTTTCCGCGAAGCTCAACCTTGATTATGTTCGGATAGGTGATATAATATGCTCCTCCGCCCATAGCTACGGCTACATCGAGGCCGCCGGCGCCAATTGCTATCATTCCGAGGCCGCCGCCTGTGGGGGTGTGGCTGTCCGAGCCGATGAGCGTTTTTCCGGGTATCCCGAAGCGTTCAAGATGCACCTGGTGGCAGATGCCGTTGCCGGGGCGGGAAAAGCTTATGCCGTGCTTTTTTGCGACCGAGCCGATAAAGCGGTGGTCGTCGGCGTTTTCAAAGCCCGACTGAAGCGTGTTGTGGTCTATGTAAGCCACGCTTTTCTCGGTCTTTACCCTCGGCACGCCCATGGCCTCGTATTCGATATACGCCATTGTGCCGGTGGCGTCCTGGGTGAGAGTCTGGTCAATGCGGATTGCAATCTGTTTTCCTTTTTTGAATTCTCCTGCGACAAGATGTTCTTTTAGAATTTTTTCTGCAAGCGTCAGTCCCATTTGAATAACCTCCATATCTTAGATGAAACTTAATTTTCGGGATACAATATATAGTATTATATCCTTGAGGCGTTGTCAAGTGTTTAGCCGATAAAGAAAGAATAATTCCGCGTTTTGACGGGAAAATGAAACTTTTTGAATTTTTTCCTGCAAATATTCACATTTCAACCTTGACTGTAGCCTTCGTTTGGAGTATAATGTAAATGCACAAGGTTTCGTCTGAATATTCCGGCGGCCCGGGGTTAGACTAATTCCGAATCTTTATCGGAGGTCAAGGCCATGCCGGATAACGAATACTGCGAGCAAAATGAAGTCACGCCCGAGCAGAGCGAGGAATCGGAAAAATACCGGGACGTCGCGATATCGGGTGCGCGCCATTTAATTCACTGCCTTTCCGTCATAGGGCAGATTGAGGGGCATTACATTCTGCCTCCTCAGAACAAGACAACCAAATACGAGCATATCATGCCTGCGCTTGTCGCCATTGAGCAGGACGAATCCATCGAGGGTCTGATAATAATCATCAACACCGTCGGCGGAGACGTCGAAGCCGGCCTTGCGCTTGCAGAACTCATCTCCTCGATGAAAACCCCGACGGTCTCGATAGTCGTCGGCGGCGGACATTCCATAGGCGTGCCCCTTGCGGTCAGCGCGAGGCATTCGTTTATAGTCCGCTCGGCCACGATGACCGTTCACCCGGTAAGGCTTACGGGGCTCGTCCTCGGGGTGCCCCAGACTCTTTCCTATTTTGAAAAGATGCAGGAGCGCATAGTACGCTTCGTCGCCGACAATTCAAGAATCTCGCCGCAGCGCTTCAAAGAGCTCATGCTCAAGACCGGCGAGCTTGTAATGGACGTTGGGAGCGTTTTAACGGGCGAGGACGCCGTTGCCGAGGGGCTTATCGACAGCGTGGGCGGGCTCTCCGAAGCGATAGAGTGCCTTTACCGAATGATAGAGGGCAATTGATATGCTTTACACGGTTATCAGCGAATATGACGTATTTTTCCCCCGGTGCGCAAAAAGGCTTTATGCCGACGTCAAAGGCGGCAAGGTAGAATATATCGCCGTCGGGAGGAATAAAAAGATAGTGGGCTTGTTTTCAACGAACCCCGCGTTGTATCTGGACAGGAAATATCAACCCGGCAAATTTTTAAGACAAAGCTAACGGGAGGACAAAACATGAAAATTTTGGACGCAATTCTACAGGCAATCATTCAGGGGCTGACCGAATTTCTGCCGGTCTCCTCGTCGGGGCATCTCTCGCTTTACCAGCATTTCACCGGCAACAGCGGCGAGGGTGCGCTTATGTTCTCGGCGCTTTTGCATCTCGGCACCCTTGCGGCGGTTATCGCCGTCTTCTGGCGGCAGATAGTCGCGCTGGTGCTTGAATTTTTCAGCATGGTAAAGGACATTTTCACCGGCAAATTTACATTTAAAAACGTCCGCCCCGAGCGCAGGCTTATTTTCATGTTCATTATCTCCACCGCCGTGCTCATTCCGTTTTACATATTCAAGGGTTTCTTTGAAAGCTTTGCCGAGGACGCGAGCATTCTTGCCGAGGGCGTATGCTTCCTCTATACGGCGGCTATCCTGTTCATGGCCGATATGTCGCCTCGCGGCAACAGGCGCATGACTGATCTTCGAACTCCCGACGCCGTAAGGATAGGCTTCTTCCAGGCGGTCGCGCTGCTTCCCGGCGTAAGCCGCTCAGGCTCGACGATCTCCGCCGGACTTTTCAGCGGACTTCGCCGCGATGAAGCCGTCAGCTACAGCTTTATTCTCGGTATCCCCGCAATTTTGGGCGGCGGCATTACCGAGCTTGTCGGCGGAATCAAGCAGCACGCCGACGTAGGAGTGCTTCCCTGCATAATAGGCGTTATCGTCGCGGCTATAGTCGGATTTATCGCTATAAAGCTTGTTCAGTGGCTTATGCGCACCGATAAATTCAAAATATTCTATATTTACACCGCTGTTCTCGGCGTCATAGTCATCATCGTCTCGATCGTCGAGGCCATAATGGGCAAGCCGATAATCTTCGGCGGTCAGTGATTTTTCGGAGGATTTAAAAATGCCGTCTAAGAACACAAAGAAGACAAAGACCAAAAAGGACGGGAAAAAACCGGAGCTCAGCGAGGTCGCAAGACTTCGCCGCAACAGAATGTGGAGCTCGGTGATATTCATCATCGGAATACTCGTTCTCTTTCTTACATATATAAAGGGACAGTTCGTATGGCTCTGGGTGCACAACGCGCTCTGGGGCCTTATGGGCGTTTCTGCGGTTTTATTTGCGCCGATAATGCTCTACGTCGCCGTCATGCTCGCGCTTGACCGTTCAAAGAGCGCGGTCATAACAAAGATAATTCAGGGCACGGTGCTCATGCTTTTGATAAGCCCCGCAATCGAGATTATATACGATCTTTCAAACAAGCTTCCTGTTTACGAGGGAGAAAAGCTTTTCGGCAAGGGCGGCATCATTGACGTTCTTTACGAAAACGGCAAGCAGATGAAGGGCGGCGGAGCCGTAAGCCTTATTGTCGGCGGATCTCTGACCAAGCTCTGCGGCACCGCCGGCGCGCTTATTATAATAATTTTACTGGTGCTGTTATTCGCGATGCTGCTGACGAACATCACCCTTGTTGACGCCTGGCGATTCTTTGCAGGTATCTTCTCTAACGCCCGCGAAGCCATTCGCGAGGACGGCGCCGAAAGAGATATGGCTTCGGCTCAAAAGGCCGCCGAAGAGGAGGCACGCCTTGCCGAGGAGGAAAAGCGCCGCCGCGATCAGAAGCGTATTGACGTCGCAAAATTCATACCCGACGACGCCGAAAAAAAGCCGGAGGAAAAGGTTTCCGCAAAGGCCGCGGCCGCCGCTGCGGCGGCTTCCGCTGTAGAGGCTCAGCCGGACAAGCCCTCAAAGGAAAAGAAAAAGAAAAAATCCTTCTTCGATACGTTTGACAAAAAGGAAGACGAGCCTGCAAAAGAGCCGGAGGCCTCCGGCCCCGACGAGGTTCCCTCTCCCGATGACGGCGGCCTTGCCTCGCCTATTGAGCTCAGAAAGGGCTCAAATTCTTCGAAAACCTCCGAGGCCGACAACGGCGGCACCGTCAATCCGATATATGTCGACGAGGACGGCCAGACATCTTTGATCGAAAACGATGGCAGCGTCAAGTCTTCCTATATAAAGCCGCCGATAGATCTTCTGAATCCTCCCAAGACCGCGTTTTCTGACGAGGACACGAGAATGGAGATCCAGCAGAATTCCGACACCCTTGTAGAAACGCTTCGCAGCTTCGGCGTAACCACCCGCCTAATCGACACCCACCGCGGCCCCTCCGTCACAAGATACGAGCTCCAGCCCGCCGCCGGCGTAAAGGTCTCAAAGATAACCAGCCTTGCCGACGACATCGCGCTGAATCTTGCCGCCGAGGGCGTCAGGATAGAGGCCCCGATACCCGGAAAAGCTGCCGTCGGAATTGAGCTTGCAAATAAGGTGAGGGACACCGTAAATATCCGCGAGCTTATAGATTCCGACGAATTCAGAAGCCAGAAATCAAAGCTCGGCTTCCCGGTCGGAAAGAACATCGAGGGGCGGATAATCACCGGCGACATCGCTAAAATGCCCCACCTTCTGATCGCCGGCACCACCGGCTCCGGTAAATCGGTCTTCACGAATTCAATTATAATGAGCATTCTTTACAACGCCTCGCCCGACGAGGTAAAGCTCATTCTTATAGACCCCAAACAGGTCGAGTTCCCCGTTTACAACGGAATACCCCATCTTCTTATCCCGGTTGTCACCGAGGCGAGAAAGGCTGCCGGCGCGCTCGGCTGGGCGGTCACCGAAATGATGAAGCGCTATAAACTGTTTTCGGACAACGGCGTAAGGGATCTCGGCGACTACAACAACTACATCAAGGACAAAGAGGACTGCCAGCCCTTGCCGAAGATAGTCATAGTGGTGGACGAGCTTGCCGACCTTATGATGGCCGCTCCGAAAGAGGTTGAGGAATCTATCTGCCGCATAGCCCAGCTCGCAAGAGCCGCCGGCATGCATCTTATAATCGCCACGCAAAGCCCCCGCGTCGATATCGTCACCGGCCTCATCAAGGCAAATATCCCGAGCCGTGTTGCGCTAAAGGTTTCGAATCAGGTGGATTCTCGCGTTATTTTGGACGAGGGCGGCGCCGAAAAGCTTTTGGGCAACGGCGATCTACTCTATAAGCCGGTCGGCGTCGGCAAGCCTGTGAGAATCCAGGGCAGCTTTGTCGCCACCGAGGAGATCAGGCGCGTTGTGGACTTTCTGAAGGCTCAGACCTCGTCGCAGTATGACGAGGACGTCGCCGACGAGATTGAAAAGCATATACCCGTTCCCAAGGGCGAAAAATCCGCTTCTCCCGCCGACAGCATGCCCTCCGACAACGGCCAGGGCGATATGGTAGAGCGCGCAATCGAATGCATCGTCCGCGAAAACGTCGCCTCTACTACGTTCCTGCAAAAGCGCCTAAAGCTGGGCTATGCCAGGGCTTCAAGAATTATGGACGAGCTTGAGGAAATGGGTGTCGTCGGCCCGGCCGACGGCGCTAAGCCCCGCGAGATAAGAATGAGCAAGGAGCAGTGGCTCGAACGCCGAGCCTCGATGGGCGGCGGCGCGCCAGAGTTTCCTATGGGTGATAACGAATGAAGTCCCCGGGAGGCGGCAGATCATCGCGGAGGCTGAAGCGGCTTAAAAAGCTGCTGATATTCGCCTTTGCGGCCTGCGCCCTGCTGCTGTATTTAAATTCCAAGGGCATAATAAATCTGCCCGAGCTGCCTTTTAATTCCGTATTTCGCAAAGGCACCGAAATAGTCGTTCCCGAGGGTTCGGCGCAGGTGCATTATATCGACGTCGGCCAGGGCGACTGTTCGCTGATAATCTCTGACGACGGCTCGGCCATGCTTATAGACTGCGGCGAGCGGGAATACTCAGGCAGGGTTCTCGGATATCTCGACAGCTTAGGCGTCAGAAGGCTCGATTATGTTCTTGTCAGCCACCCTCATTCCGATCACATGGGAGGCATGGCGGATATAATATCCTCGGATATCGATATCGGCACATTTATCATGCCGCGAGTGCCGGACGAATATATCCCCACGTCGACGGTCTACGAAAAAATGCTCGAGGCGCTCGAGGACAAGGGCTGCGCGGTAAGAGCCCTTAAAACCGAGGATTTTTCCCTCGGCTCCGGCAAAATCGAGCTTATCGCCCCGGAATATTCCGGCGACAACATGAACAACTATTCCGCAATCACGCGGTTTACGTTCGGCAAAAACAGCTTTCTCTTTTCGGGAGACGCCGAGCAGAAGATCGAAAAGCAGATTCTTTCCGCGGGATATGACGTCGGCGCCGACGTATATAAGGCGGGCCACCACGGAAGCTCCACCTCGTCTTGCTTCGATTGGGTCGCCGCCATAGACCCAGATTACTGCATTATAGAATGCGGAGCCGGCAACTCTTACGGCCACCCGCATGAGGAAACAATCGAGTTGTTAAGCCTATACACCGATAAGATCCTGAGGACAGATATCAACGGAAATATCGTCTTTATAACCGACGGCGAAAGCTTAAGCTATGAGACGGAAAAATAGCCTGCGGAGGAATTATGCTTATAATTGACAGGATAGAAGACGGCATTGCCGTTATAGAGGACGGCAACCGCCGCTTTGAAATACCGGCCTCAAGGCTTCCCGATGGCGCGCGGGAAGGCAGCGTTTTGGTGCCCGACGGCGACGGCTTTTCGGTTTCGGAATCTAAGACGGCCGAGCGCCGCAGAAAACTGTCCGAGCTTACCGGACGTCTATTTAAGGAGTGATAAAAATGCAGGGTAATCTTTTTGCCGAGATAACCGCGCGCATTCCTGAATTTTCAAAGGGCCACAGGCGGATCGCGGACTACATTCTCTCCCACTACGACAAAGCCGCCTTTATGACCGCCTCGAAATTGGGGGACAGCGTGGGCGTCAGCGAATCCACCGTAGTCCGCTTTGCCTCGGAGCTCGGCTTCGACGGCTACCCCGAGCTGCAGCGCGTTCTGCAGGAGGAGATGCGCACAAGGCTCACCGCCGTTCAGCGCATCGAGGTCAGCTTCGACCGCTTCGGCCAGGACGAGGTCTTCAAAAGCGTGCTCCTGCACGATATCGACCGCATTCGCCGCACCCTTGAGGAGACAAATCCCGCCGATTTCAGCGCGGCGATAGACCTCATCGTCAAGGCGAAGAGGATCTATATAATGGGTATCCGCAGCTCGGCGTCCCTCGCCTCGTTTTTGGGATATTACTTCAAGCTGATGTTACCCAACGTGACAGTCATCGAAACGGGCAGCCGCAGCGAGCTTTACGAGCAGCTTATGCATATGTGTTCCGACGACGTCATCATCGGAATATCCTTCCCGCGGTATTCCCGCCAGACCGTATACGCCATAAGCTACGCCAACGACGTGGGTGCAAAATCGGTCGCAATAACCGATTCGGCCGATTCGCCGATAGCCGAAAAGGCGGACAAGGCGCTCCTCGCAAAAAGCGACATGGTCTCCTTTGCGGATTCCCTCGTCGCGCCTCTCAGCCTGATAAACGCCCTTATAATGGCTGTGTCGATACGCAAAAAGGAGCTTGTCGCCCGCAATTTTGAAAGGCTCGACCGCATCTGGGAGGAATACGACGTCTACGAAAAGAACGGCGGCGGAATGTGAAATACGACGCTGCAATCATAGGCGGGGGAGCCTCGGGGCTGTTCAGCGGCGCGCTTCTTTCGGAGGCAGGCTTAAAGGTCGTCATTTTCGAGCCCAACCGCGATCTCGGCAGAAAGCTGAGAATAACCGGCAAGGGAAGATGCAACCTGACTAACAACTGCACCGCCGCGGAGGTCATGAAAAACATTCCCCGCAACCCGAAGTTTTTATACAGCGCTCTCTCAAGGTTCGCCCCGGCGGATATCATGGCGTGGTTTGAGGGTCACGGCGTGCCCCTTGTCACCGAGCGCGGCAGGAGGGTATTTCCGCAGAGCGGCTCGGCTCACGACGTCGCCGAGGCCATGGCGAACGTATGCCGGCAAAACGGCGTTAAGGTTATCCGCGAGAAAGCGGAGGAGATTTTGACCTACGGCGGCCGCGCTGTCGGCGTGAGAACTCACACCGGCGAATATTTTGCCGGCAGCGTAGTTTTGGCGGCGGGAGGCTGCTCCTACCCGCGCACCGGCTCGGACGGCGGGGGATATTCCCTTTGCAGATCGTTAGGGCACACCGTCACCGACGTTCGGCCCTCGCTCGTTCCCATCGACACGGTTGAAGACGTAGCCGCGCTGTCGGGACTTACCCTTAAAAACGTCCTTCTGAGCCTCAGTGAGGCGGACAGAAAAAAGCCGGTTTATTCCGAACTCGGCGAGCTGACGTTTACCGACACCGGGATATCCGGCCCGTTAGGACTGACGGCCTCCTGCCTTATGGACGCCGATAAAATTGTCTGTAAAGCTTATAAGCTTGTCATAGACTTAAAACCCGCGCTCTCATACGAACTGCTTGACACGCGGCTTTTAAGGGACATCTTGGATAATCCGAAGGGCGATGTTATGGGCCTTCTTCGGGGGCTGATGCCTAAAGAACTCGCGGAATATTCGGCAAAAATGCTCGAATTCGACAAAACCGCGCAGTTAAGCGGTTTTACCAAAGAAGACCGCGCCGCGCTGCTGTCGTTTTCAAAGAGGTTTGAGCTCACGCCGGCGTCTCTTCGGTCGTTCGACGAGGCAATAATCACCCGCGGCGGGGTGAAGATCTCGGAGATTAACCCGCAGAGCATGGAATCAAAGTTTGTCAAGGATTTATACTTTACAGGCGAGATCATAGACTGCGACGGCTTTACCGGCGGATATAATCTGACTATTGCCTTTACGACGGCTCATTCAGCCGCTGAAAATATAATCAAAAGGAAAGATGAATGATATGGGATTAAAATGTGCACTTGACGGGCCGAGCGGGGCCGGAAAATCGACGATCGCAAAGAAGATCGCGCAAAAGCTCGGCTTTGTATATGTCGACACCGGGGCGCTCTACCGCTCAATCGGGCTTTATGCCGTGAGAAACGGCGCCAAAACCGATTCCGAGGAGGAGATCCTTCCGCTGTTGAAGGACATTTCGGTAGAGCTTAAATATGTCGACGACGTCCAGAGGGTCTTTCTAAACGGCGAGGACGTCTCAGACATGATAAGAACCCCCGAGATATCCATGGCGGCCTCAAACGTCTCGGCAATTCCCGCGGTCAGGGAGTTTCTGCTCGGGCTCCAGCGGGACATCGCCGAAAAGAACGACATCATCATGGACGGCCGGGACATCGGAACGGTGATTCTGCCTAATGCCGAGGTAAAAGTATTTCTCACCGCCACCCCCGAGGAGCGCGCCCGCCGCAGGTATGACGAGCTTGTCGCCAAGGGGCAGGAGGTAACCTACGAGGACATTCTCAAGGACATAAATCAGCGCGACTACAACGATTCCAACCGCAAGACCGCCCCCCTTAAAAAGGCCGACGACGCCGTTGAAATCGACACGACTAAAATGTCCGTCGACGAGGTTGTCGATTCGATAGAGGAGCTGATAGACGCCGCCAAAAGGCGGGATTTTAAGGTGATCCCCGCGTGGAGGATCCGGCTTTATTCCATTCTTCGAGTGATAGCCGGCGCAGTTTTCTTCCTGATCTTCGACATAAGATATAAGGGCAAGGAAAATCTCCCGAAGAGCGGCTCGGTGATTTTGGCCGGCAACCACAGGACATGGTTCGACCCCGTTCTCATCGCTATCCGTGTAAAATACATCTCGTCCTACATGGCAAAGGCCGAGCTTTTCGACGTTCCAGTTTTACGCAGCATTATAAAGCTCGTCCACGGCTTCCCGACAAGGCGGAACAGCGCCGACGTTTCCTCTTTGAGCCGAGCCGAGGAATTTATCCGCAAGGGATATAACCTCACGATGTTCCCCGAGGGCACACGCTCGAGGGACGGCAAGATAGGCAGGGCGCGCAGCGGCGTGGCGTATATAGCCTCAAAGTGCGGCGTCCCGGTCTACCCGGTGGGAATTTCTTATAAGGGACACCTTTGCTTCCGCCGCAAGATAACCGTAACCTTCGGCGAGCCGATAAGCCCCGAGGAGCTCAAGATAAACAACCTTACAAAGACAGAGCTCCGCGCGGCAGGCGAAAGGGTTATGAGCCGAATAGCCGAGTTGGTAGAATCAAATGGCTGAGGTTACCGTTGCAAAGACCGCCGGCTTTTGCTTCGGGGTGGATAGGGCTGTAAAGCTTTCCTATGAGGCGGCGGAAAGATACGATAACGTCTACACCCTCGGGCCGATAATCCACAATCCCGATGTTGTCAAAGACCTCGAGAGCAGGGGAGTAAGGGTGATCGAAGACCTTGACGGCGTCACTGAAAGGGACACCGTGATAATCCGCTCACACGGGGTGGGGCCCGACGTCTATCGCAGGCTTATGGAATCGGGCGCAAGGGTTGTGGACGCCACCTGCCCATATGTAAAAAAGATTCATCAGATAGTCGCCGAACGCTCGAAAGCGGGGAATCTTATACTCATCGCGGGCGATCCCGAGCACCCCGAGGTCAAGGGGATCGTCGGATATGCCGAAAATGAGTGCCATGTTTTCGCCGACGCGGAAGAAATGATGATACTTTTAAGAAAAAATTGTGAAAAATTTAAAAAAAGTGTTGCAATTCTTTCACAAACGACGTATAATGTCTCTAAGTGGGAAGATTGTAAATCCCTCGCAGCCAATGTCCCGGGCGTGACCGTTTACAACACGGTCTGCGCGGCGACAAGCAGGCGGCAGTCCGAAGCAAGGGCGCTTTCCTTGCAAAACGACGTGATGGTTATCGTGGGCGGGTGTAACAGCTCAAACACCAAAAAGCTGTATGATATATGCAGCGAAAACACGCGGTGCTATCTCGTTGAAAATGCCGAGGGACTTTCGGACATAGATTTTTCCCATGCGGGATCCGCTGCGATCTCGGCCGGCGCGTCAACTCCGGCGTATATTATTAAGGAGGTACAAAAAACCATGACTGAAATTCTGACAAAGGAAGAGGAGTTCAACTTCGAAGAAGCTATTGAGCAGACCTTCAAAAAAATATATACCGGAAAGAGAGTAAGCGGCATCGTCACTGCGGTAAACCCAACTGAAGTAATCGTCGATATCGGAACAAAACAGACCGGATATATTCCACAGGCTGAGCTTTCTTCCGATCCTAACGTAAAGCCTTCCGACGTTGTTGCTGTCGGCGATGAGATTGACGTAATTGTCACCAAGATTAACGACGTAGAGGGAATAGTTTATCTTTCCAAAAAGCAGGTCGACGCCCAGAAGGGCTTTGACGACCTTAAGAAAGCTGTTGAGGACGGCTCCACCGTTTCGGGCGTCGTCACCAACGTCATCAAGGGCGGCATAATTGTTGTCGTCTCGGGAATGAGAGTCTTCGTTCCCGCATCTCAGACCGGCGTGCGAGCTGATGCCAACTTAGAGACGCTTTTAAAACAGACTGTAAATCTTAAAATTATCGAACTCAACGAGCAGCGCAAGCGCGCGGTGGGTTCCATTCGCAGAGTAGCCGCCGAGGAGAGAGCCGCAAAGCGCGCAGCTTTCTTTGAAAACGCAGTGATAGGCTCTACCGTTGTTGGCGAGGTCAAATCGATCACCGATTACGGCGTATTTGTCGACGTAGGCGGCGTAGACGGCCTTGTCAGAAAGGCCGATCTCACCTGGGCGAGGATCAGACACCCCTCCGAGGTCGTCTCCGTAGGCGATCACATCGAGGTCACCATCAAGGACATCGACCACGAATCCGGCAAGGTTTCTCTGGTTTACAAGAAGCAGTCGGACAATCCCTGGGATATCTTCAAGGCTAATTACGAGCTCGGGCAGGTTGTCGAGGCTAAGATCGTCTCTATCACCAATTTCGGCGCCTTCGCGCAGATTATCCCCGGAATCGATGGCCTTATCCACATCTCCCAGATAGCCGATCAGCGCGTCAACAACGTAGCCGATTTCCTGTCGGTCGGCGAGACGGTTCAGGCTAAGATCACCGAGTGCGACTTTGAGAAAAAGCGCGTAAGCCTTTCCATCAGAGCGCTTCTTACCCCTGCCGAGCAGACCGAAGAGCCCGCTGCGGCAGAAGCCGAAGCCGAGGCAGCCGAGGAGGCTTCCGCCGAAACTGAGGAAGCGCCCGCCGGTGAAGCGGCCGAATAATTGCAGCACACCGCGGCAGGGGACAGCCTCTCCTGCCGCGTTTACTTATTCATAGCCTGAAATTATTAAAATTGGGTTACAGTTTTCAATTTGCTATTAACATTCGGACAAAGATGTGGTAGAATATTCATGCAAGACGTGGTTTTATCCCGAAAGGAGCGATAGTTTTGGAAAAGTTCAAGACTTTTGTTTACAAATTCAAGCGGATATCGCGAAAGGTAATGAGGCCGGTAAAAAAGACGCTCGGCACCCTCGGCACGGCGCTGCTATGCATCTTTTTGGTGGCCGTTCTGTCGGTGACGATAATCGGCTCGGCGTTTACGGTTTACATTGTAAATCTTATGGAGGGCACATCTGAAATTACCCTTGACAACCTCTCCTCAAATTACACCACCTATATCTACGCGCAGGATAAGAACGGCGAGTGGATCACCTACGATATCCTTTCAAACGAGGGTGAAAAGAGGATCTGGTGCAATCTTGAGAAGATCCCCCAGTATGTTCAGGACGCTTTCGTCTATTCCGAGGACGAGCGCTTTTACAGCCACGACGGCGTAGACTTCCAGGGAATTCTTGCCGCCGTCAAGGACATTTTAAAGGGCAACAAGCGCGGCGCCTCGACTATCACCCAGCAGACGATAAAGAATATAACCGGCGACGACGACGTCGACGGATATGAGGGCGTCGCGAGAAAGCTCAGAGAGGTTTACCGCGCCGTCCAGCTTGAAAAGCATTACACCAAGGACGACGTTTTGGAAACCTATCTCAACCTTGTCTCGCTTAACAACAACATCTACGGCGTTCAGGCGGCGGCGAACTATTACTTCAACAAGGACGTCGGCGAGCTGACGATAGGCGAGGCCGCCTGCATTGCGGCCATCACAAGAAGCCCCGTCGCCAACGACCCTATTGACCACCCCGAAAAGAACTATGAGCGCCGCGTATATATTCTCGATAAAATGCTTGAAAACGGCGCTATATCCTCGCAGGAGCACGACGCAGCGCTCGCCGAGGAAATGCATCTTATCGGCAGCATGACCTACACGAAATCTGAGACCGAGGGGTATGATTCCTCAGCGGTTTCGGTTTACGAAAATTTCGACGACGTCTCCTCCTACTACAACGACGCCGTTATAAATCAGTGCTGCGATATATTCATGAATAAATACGGCATCACCTGGAACGAGGCATATCAGAAGCTTCGTTCGGGCGGCTACAAGGTTTACACCTGCGTCGACCTCGACATACAGAAGCAGCTTGAGGAAAAATATCTCGACTACGAAACGCTGTTCGACGGCGACGGGGACGAGGAGCTGCAGAGCGCATTTATATGCATGGACTATTACGGAAGAATACTCGGCGTTATCGGCGGCGTGGGCGAAAAGGAGTCTCCTTTGTGCCTCAACCGCGCCACCCAGTCGACACGCCAGCCCGGTTCGTCCATAAAGCCGCTCGCCTCCTATTCCCTCGCGATAGATAAGGACATCATTACCTGGTCGTCGCAGTTTTTAGACTGCCCGCTTCTCTTTGAAGATGCCTCCGCCGAAAACGGCTATCTCGTATGGCCGGTAAACTACTCCACCTCGAACACCAAAACCGGCTGGACATATGAAAATAACTTCACGTTCCAGTGCCTGCAGCGCTCGTTAAACACTACTGCCGCGCAGATCGTAGAGATGCTCACGCCCTCGGCCTGCTTCGATCAGCTCTACTATAAGCTTCACCTCAGCTCGCTCGCACTCTATCAGGACGGCCGCACCGACGTCGCGCGCTCGCCTATGTCTGTCGGCGCGCTGACAAACGGCGTCTCCCTCAAGGACATGGCAACGGCGTATCAGATCTTCGGCAACGGCGGAATGTACTACGAATCCACCTTTGTCTCAAGGATCCTCGACAACTCGGGCGAGATCGTTTACTCCCACAGCTTTGTCGGCGAGCCGGCTATAAGCGAAAGCTCAGCATACGTCATGAACAGAATGATGGAGACCGTCGTTTCAAGCTCGCGAGGCACCGGCCGCGCCGCCAGGCTCGAAGGCGTAGAACTCATTGCCAAGACGGGTACCACCAACGACTGGTGCGACATCTGGTTCATGGGCTGCACCCCGCAGTATGTCACCGGCCTCTGGGTGGGCTACGACATTCCCGAGGACATCGGAACCTCGCTGAGCTCCTCAAAGATATGGAAAAATGTCTTCGGCGACATCGCCGAGGCTGAGGAGATAAAAACCTTCAAGGAATCCTCCTCCGTCGTTCAGCGCGAATACTGCACCGAGACCGGCCTTGTCGCCGGCCCCAACTGCACCTCTACCTCGACCGGCTTCTATAAGCGGACGAATATCCCCGCCGTCTGCTCGGGCGACCATATCAACGCCGACTTGGACGGAAAGGTCGTTATAGTCTGCGACGGCGTAGACACTAACCACTACGAAGAGCTCACCGGCAACCATTACACCTATAAATTCGATATCCTGAGCGACGGCAGCTACTGATAAATCTTCAAAATTTATTTCAAGAGGTAATTCATGATAAAATACTGCGCTCCCTGCCATTTCGGGCTTGAAAGCTCCCACTCGTTTGAAATCAAAAAAATCGGCGGACAGAATTTATCCGTCTCTGATGGCAGAATCTCCTTTGAGGGGGATCTTTCCCTCGCTGCCCGGGCAAATATCCGCCTTTCGACTGCGGAACGCGTGCTGATCGAACTCGGAAGCTTTACCGCACAGAGTTTTTCCGATCTTTTCGACGGCGTCAGAGGTCTTGCGCTTGAGGAATTTATAGGCCCCGAGGACGCGTTTCCTGTAAAGGGGCACAGCTTAAAATCGCAGCTCAAAAGCATTCCCGACTGCCAGTCGATAATAAAAAAGGCCGCCGTCGAAAGACTTAAGGCAGCCCATAAGGTAAACACGCTTCCCGAAACCGGGCCGCGCCATCAGCTACAGTTCAACATTTTAAAGGACGTTGTCACCCTCTATCTTGACACCTCGGGCGAGGGGCTTCACAAGCGTGGCTACAGAAAAAATTCCAACGATGCGCCGATAAAGGAGACCCTTGCCGCCGGAATCGTCGATCTTGCGCATGTAAAGGGCGGCAGCATCGTCTGTGACCCCATGTGCGGCTCGGGTACATTTTTGATTGAATCCGCATATAAATCCCTCGGGATAGCCCCGGGGCTGAGGCGGCGTTTTTCGGCGGAGAGCTGGGCGAGCATTCCCAAAAGCGTCTGGGAGGAGGAAAGAAAAGCCGCCCGTGCAGACATAAGACAGAGCGGTTTTAAGGGTATAGGATTCGATATCGACGAAAACGCGGTAAAGCTCAGCCGTGCGAACAGCAATGCGGCCGGGGTGGGGGAGTATATCACCTGCGCGCAGCGGGATATCTCGGAATTCAGGCCGATCGACGGCGCGATAACTATATGCAATCCCCCCTATGGCGAGAGAATGCTCGAACTTAAACAGGCCGAGGAGCTTTATAAAAAGATGGGCGAGGCGCTTCGCCCGTCAAAGACAAACCCCTGCTACATAATCTCCCCGCATGAGGAATTTGAAAAGCTTTTCGGCAAAAAGGCCGATAAAAAGAGAAAACTCTATAACGGCATGCTTAAATGCCAGCTTTATATGTACTACCTCTGATTTTTCACAATTTCTCCGATTAGGCAGCTGCCGTCCACGCCGGTTATTATGACAGGGAGCATTTGCCTGAACAAAGTGTCCGTAAAGTATCTAACCTTTACAACCTGATAATTTGCCGTGTGCCCCTGATGAAAATCGGGGGCCTTTTCGCGCTCGAACAAAACCTCCTGCACAGAGCCGACCATTTCTTTTCTGAACCTGTCAGCGCTTATTTTAACGGTATTTGACATCATTTCGGCGCGTTTTTCTTTGATTTGAGGGGAAATCTGATCTTCCCGCTTTGCGGCCGCGGTGCCCTCACGCGGCGAATAGGGGAAGACATGCGCATCTGTAAAGCTAATTTGCTTTACAAACTCAAGAGACCCCGAAAAATCCTCCTCGGTCTCGCCGGGAAAGCCCACCATGATATCGGTGGTTATCGAGCAGCCCGGGAAGATGCTCCTAAGCGTTTCAACAAGTTCGGAATACATTTTCTGGTCATATTTTCTTCGCATTTCACGAAGGGTTTTGTCGCAGCCGCTTTGAAGCGCAAGGTGAAAATGCGGGCAGAGGTTTTCAAGTCCTCCGAGCCGCTTTATTATATCTTCGCTCAGCTCCTCCGGCTCGAGAGACCCGAGCCTAACCCTCGGTGCCCCGCTATTGCAGACGGCTTCCGCCGCGTCGGCGAGGTTATATTCTGTGTCCTTGCCGTAGTCCGAAAGGTTTATCCCGACAACGACAAGCTCCTTGTGCCCCGAGCTGACAAGCTTTTTAGCTTCACAGGCAATATCTTCTATCGGCTTCGAGCGCGAGCGCCCGCGCGCATAGGGTATCACGCAATAGGAGCAAAAGCGGTCGCAGCCGTCCTGAATCTTTATTATCGCCCTCGTCTTTTTAGGAGAGCCGAACAAGCTTTCGACTGGATAAATTTTATCCTGCGAGGATATTTCAACAATTTTCAACCCGGTTTCAATATATCTTTCAACAAGCCGAGGAAGCGACTGTTTATTTTCGATCCCCAAAATAACGTCCGCCTCGGGTACGCTTTGCGGCAAAAAGCCGGGGGCCTTCGGCAGGCAGCCGCATAGAGCTATTATCGAAGCCGGGTTTTCACGTCTGAGGCGGTGAAGAAGCTGCCTCACCTTCTTGTCTGATTCCGCCGTGACCGTGCAAGAATTTATAACGTATATCTGCGCCGAAGAGGCCTTTTCGGCGGTCTTGAAGCCATTAGCCTCAAAACTCTGCCTTAAAAGCTCGGTCTCATACTGATTTACCTTGCAGCCGAAGGTGTGAAAATAAACCTGCATTTAAAATCTCCTGAAAAAATATTCCGAAACCGTCTTGACAGTCTTTTTTCGGACTGCTATACTGATATAAGAAATCCATTAAGGGGGAGTGTACGATGACATCGAAAAAAATCAGACTCAATACCATAAATGACGTAAAGGATTTTGTCAACGCCGTAACTCTGTGCGACTTTGAGGTCGATCTTGTTTCCGGCAGATACGCCATTGACGCAAAATCCATCATGGGTATTTTCAGCCTCGATCTTTCGCAGCCTGTCGATATGGTTATCCACACCGACGAGTGCGGGGGATTCCTTGAAAAGATATCCCGCTTCATTGTGGAATAATCAAGCTCAAAGCCGTCGCAAAGACGGCTTTTTGTTTGTTATCCGAAATATACCTCGTGCCAGACAAGGAAGGTGTACACCGTCCATATCTTGCGAGAGTTGTCGTATTTTCCGGCGCGGTGCTGATCCAAAAGCTCGACGAGCTTATCGGTGTTAAAGAACTGCTTTGCGCGGTCGCTTTCAAACGCGGTTCTGACGGTGTTGTAATATTTGTCCTCTTTGAGCCAGACGCGTATAGGCACCGGGAAGCCGAGCTTCTTTTTGTTAGCCGTCAGGGGAGGGCAGGCCGCAAGCGCGGCTTTTCTCATCGCGAATTTGGTGTTCTCCTTTGTCACCCTATAGCGCTTCGGTATGCGCTCGGCAAGCGCCATGATATATTTGTCGAGGAAGGGCACCCTCAGCTCAAGCGAGTTTGCCATAGACATCTTGTCGGCTTTAAGAAGAATATCGCCGGTCATCCACATGTTAAGGTCGAGATACTGCATTCTTGTGACGGCGTCCTTGCCGACGGTTTTGTCATAAAACGGCTTTGTAATCTCCATAGCCGCCGGGGCGCCGGTCTTTATTTTGAGAAGCTGTCTGCGCTCCTTTTCCGAGAAGATATAGGCGTTGCCGATAAAGCGCTCCTCAAGGTCTTTTCCGCGGCGGATAAGGAAATTGAGACCGCGGTGCGCCGGCAGAAGCGAAGCGCATTTTCCGATGCAGCGCCTTATCGGGCGGGGGATCTTGTTGTAGACCGCCACGTCGTCCGGCTCTTTATAAATGTTGTAGCCGCCGAAGATCTCGTCGGCACCCTCTCCCGACAGAACTACCTTTACATTCTGCGAGGCGAGCCGGCACACAAAGTAAAGCGCGACGGCCGAGGGATCGGCAAGCGGTTCGTCCATATGATACTGAATTTTCGGGAAGGTCTCCCAATATTCTTCCGGGGTGATCACCTTTGAAATATTTTCCTTGCCGATAAACTTTGAAAATTCCTTGGCGTAGCCTATTTCGTTATATTTTTCGTCCTCACCGAAGCCGACGGTAAAGGTCTTGTCTACGTTTGCGACAGCCGCGACGTAGCTTGAATCGACGCCGCTTGAAAGGAAGCTTCCCACCTCGACGTCGGCTATCTTGTGGGCCTCGACCGAATCCTTGAATGTTTCAGAGATTTTTTCCACCCATTCGTCGAGCGAGGGCCCTTCGTCGGCGTTGAAGTTTATGTCCCAATACCGCCCGGTGTGCATTTCACCGTTTCTGTAGGTAAACCAATGCGCCGGAAGAAGCCTGTATACGCCTTTGAAGAAGGTCTCCTCGCAGGGGGAATACTGGAAGGTGAGGTAGTTTTCGAGGGCGGTGGTGTTCAGCTCTTTTTTGAAATGCGGGTGCTTCAAAAAGCTCTTTATCTCCGAGCCGTACATAAACGTGCCGTTCATTTCGGTGTAATACAGCGGTTTTATTCCGAAAAAGTCGCGCGCGCCGAAAAGCTCTTCGGTCTCGGTGTTCCAGATGACGAACGCGAACATTCCGCGAAGCTTCGGCAGCATATCCTTTCCCCACTGTTCATAGCCGTGGAGCAAAACCTCCGAATCGGTGTTGGTGGAAAAAACATGCCCGGCTTCGATGAGCTCCTTTCTAAGCTCGCGGTAGTTGTATATCTCACCGTTAAAGGTAAGAACAAGCGAGCCTGTCTCGTTGAATATGGGCTGCGAGCCGGTCGAGAGGTCGATTATAGAAAGCCGCCTGAAGCCCATGGCAATTTTTCCGTCGATATATTTTCCGTCCGAATCGGGCCCACGGTGCTTAATGGCGTCCATCATTTCATCGATGACCTTTTCGGCGCTGTCGATTTTATTTGTAAAGCCTACGATTCCGCACATGGCAATCTCTCCTTATATGTAAAAATTTGAAAAATTATTACCCTTTTCTATGATTCTACCATATTTTGTCCCGAAATTCAAGCGATTGCGGCAAATATGGTTACAATGCGGTTACAATTTATTAAAATTCAAATATTTTCTTGAAATATTTGCGGTTTTACTATATAATATAGAGTAAGATTTTCGCAGGGATTGGTGATACTATGGAAAAAAAGAAGATCCGCAAAATAAGATACCGTCTTAGCGTTGTATTTTTCGGAGTTGTGCTGATTTTCGGACTGATGTTTTACAGATATATGAAGACCGTCACCCTTGAGGACGTTCTCTCGCAGGACAGAAAGGTAAATTTCTTTTTGCCTAAATCCTCCGTCAGCGCTGACGACGTCCCCGACGGCGGCGACGCTTCGGAGCAAAACCACGAGCAGCCGCAGCCCGTCGAAGCGGGGGAGATAGTAAACCCTATCCCCGAAAGCGAGCCTGTCGGAGAGGAATATTTTGACGACTGCGTTTTTATCGGGGATTCCGTCGCCTACGGCCTCGGCTCATACGGAGTTGTGCCGTCGTCGAGGGTGCTCGCGAGCGTTTCGATGAATCTTTCAAAAGCCGATACGGAAAAAATCGACACCTCTTTCGGTTCGGTCACCGTTCTTGAAGCCCTTGCTGAGTTGAATCCCAAGAACATCTACACGCTTATGGGCTCGAACAGCGCTGCATATATGTCCTCCGACGAGATGTATCAGAGCTATTCGGCGTTTCTCAACAAAATAAGAATAGCCTGCCCCGACGCAAGGGTATATATAATATCCACCACACCCGTCACCTCCGGCAAGGAAGCCTCGGTTGAATCGCCGGTGAAAAACGCCGATATCGACGCGCTGAATTCAAAACTCCTCGACTACGCCGACACTAACGGCGTCTGCTATATAGATATAAATTCCGCTTTCAAGGACGAAACCGGCTGCTTAAAGGCCGACTACGCCGAAAACGACGGCATGCATCTTAAATATTCTGCCTATACCGATTTTGTCTCCTACGTTCTCAGCCACACCGTAAAGGAGGCGGGCTAAAATGAAAAGGTTTTTTGCGGCATTTTGCGCCGTCATGATAATTTTCACCGCCTGCTCGCAGTACGCCGAGCCGGAGGTGGGCGCCCTCTGCGAAAAGCTCCTTGACGGGCAGAACGTAGTGGAACCCGCTTATGCCACCGACGCTGAGGTTTCGGCGGTCTTCGGATTAAACCTCGAGGACATGGACGGCTATACCGTCTGCTACAGCGGCAAGGGCGGCTTTGCCGATATGATAGCTATATTCGTGCTTAAAGACGAGGACGGCGTTCAAAGCGTCGCGGACGCGCTTGAAGACTACCGAAAGCAGCGCTATGAGGACTTCAAGGGCTATGCGCCTATAGAGGCCGAAAAGCTTGAAAACGGCAGGGTGCTCGTCTACGGAAGGTATGTACTTTTAATCGTCCTTCCCGATATTTCCGCGGCGTTAGAGGCGGCGGACGAGGCGTTTAAGGCGTGAACATGAAAATCCTTAAAAAAACGCTTCTTTTTCTTCTTATAATATGCCAGAGCTTTCTTTTTGTAGCCTGCCGGCCGGTCGACGCAATAGTTTCCTTCTTTTCGGACGACGGCACGGGGCATATCTTTAAAATCGCCCTTGATTCCGATCCCGAGTGCCTCGATCCTCAGCTTGCCACGGATAAGAATTCGATTGCAGTGGCAAAAAATCTCTTTGCCGGGCTTATGGAATACGACGCCTCGGGAAAGCTTGTCTGCCGAATGGCAAAGGACTACTCAATTTCGGACGACGGCCTGAAATATACGTTTTACTTAAAAGAGGGGTATAATTGGTATGCAGCCGGCGATAAGGAATATCCCGTAAAGGCGGCGGATTTTGTCTTCGGTTTCAAAAGGCTTATGGATCCATTAAACGCCTCGGTGCATTCCGAAAAGTACTTTTGCATAGCGGGCGCCGAGGCAGCAAGAAAGGGCACCGGCTCGCTCGACGACATCGGCGTCAGGGCAATAGACGACTATACCGTAGAATTTACCCTGAGTTACCCAAACGCCGAATTTCTGCCGCTTCTTGCCGAGCTTCCGGCGATGCCATGCTGCGAGGAATTCTTTATCGCCTCGCAGGGAAAATACGGCCTTGAGGCTTCGAACACCTGCTCGAACGGCCCCTTTTACTTGAGATACTGGCTCTACGATCCCTACGGGAAGAACAATTATGTAAGGCTTAGGCGAAATCCCGGCTACAGCGACGTCGATTTTGTCGCCCCGGCGGGAATAAATTATCTCATCACCAAGGACAGAGAGGAAAGGGAGACCGACTACCGGGAGGGCTCGACCGACGTTATAGTCTACCCCTGCGGCAGCGCCGCCGACACCGAAAAGGGATATATCGCGTCATATTCCGCCACGGCGGGGCTGATTCTGAATAAAAAATCCGCCTCATTTGACGACCCCGAGGTGAGAGAGCTGTTTTCAATGGCGGCCGGGCGGGATAATATTTCCGAAAACGCCCCCGAGATACTTCTTAAAAGCGGTTCGCTCGTTCCCGAAAGCGGAGCCGCCGCCGTGAGGGGATATATCTCTGCGGTGCCTGAGGAGACGGTTTCGGACAATCTTTCGATGGCGGAATATAAATGGAGCTTTTTGCTGACCGAGCGGGAAAAGTCGGAATTTATCGGCATGACCGTAATGGTCTGCGAGGATTTTTCCTACGGATATCTTATTGAAAGCATCACCGACAGCTGGTATTCCGCATTCGGCATACATTTCGGCATTGAGACGGTAAATTCAAGGGACTACGAGCAGCGGCTGAAGACCGGCGATTACGATATCGCGCTCGTCGCCCTTGAATCGGATACATCTTCGCCGCTTGACTTTATCTCGCCGTTCGGCAGTGAAAACCGCTTCGGCTATGTCTTCGACGAGGCCAAAGAGGCCGAAAGCGGCGCCGGGCGTTATCAGTCCGTCACCGCGCTGAATTACGCCTGCTCGGAAGCCGAAAAGGCTGTTCTCGGCAGCCACTGCTTTATACCGCTCTGGCAGCTTCCGACCGTATGCGCCTTTGATTCGGACATTGAGGGCTTAAGAGTTGATCCTTGCACCGGCGCCGTGATTTTTGAGGACGCAAAAAAATTCTGAGCAATCGGTTCGGAAAAATAAAAAAAGCCCTTGTCGGGCTTTTCTTATTGCTTAATTATGCTCTTGTTACTTTGCCCGATCTAAGGCAGCGGGAACATACATAAACGTGGCAGGGGGTTCCGTTCTTTATGACCTTGACCCTCTTGACGTTGGGTTTCCATGTTCTGTTGGTTCTTCTGTGAGAGTGGGAAACCTTAATTCCGAAAGTAACTCCCTTTCCGCAAACTTCGCATTTAGCCATGAGGCTGCACCTCCTTTTGTTTGTCATGGAATCACAAGCTATATCTTAGCAAATATTTTCACAAAATGCAAGTGTTTTCAGAAAAAAGTTTCAGATATTTTCAAATCTTTCTCCAACTGCTTGCTATTTTCCGAATTTTATAGTACAATAGAGTGTAATATTTTTGGAAGGAGTGTTTTAATTGTCATTTCTGTTCAGCAATTCGGGCGCAAGCCTTGTCATCATGCTCTGCATACGCCTGTTTATAGTTTTTGCAATTCTGCCCATTCATGAATATGCCCACGGCTACGCCGCCCGCAAGCTTGGCGACAATACCGCGCTCATCGCAGGGCGCCTCACCCTTAACCCTCTTGCGCATGTACACCCCGTCGGCGCGGTCATGCTTATTCTCTTTGGATTCGGCTGGGCAAAGCCGGTGCCGATAAATCCCCGAAACTTCAAAAACTATAAGCGCGACGTCGCCCTGACCGCTTTTGCGGGGCCGCTCTCGAATTTCATCTGCGCCTTTGCGGCAACATTTATCTACAGAATACTTTATAATGTTCTCATGATCCCGACGATAAGCAATTCCGCCGCCAACGCCGTGTTTTACGCTCTGATAGCTTTCCAGTATTTTGCAATTATTAACCTTTCACTTGCCCTCTTTAATCTTCTTCCCATTTACCCCTTGGACGGCAGCAATATTCTTGCGTATTTTCTTCCGGCAAAGGCCAACGCGTTCATCTACAAATATTCCAACTATATCCAGATAGGCCTTATCGCCCTAATATATCTCGGAATACTCAGCGGGCCGCTCTCCTGGCTCATAGACAAAATATTCACCCTCTTCAATTACCTCTTCTTCTGGGTCGATTTTATCATCTGAGGAGGAATGATGAACTCATATTCATACAGGCTTGACAGTTTCGAGGGGCCGCTCGATCTTCTTTTGTATCTGATTTCGAAGCACAAGCTGAACATCAACGACATCAAAATATCTCTGCTTTTGGAGCAATACCTTGAGTATATCGAGGGAGTTGAGGAGCAGGATTTTGAATACGCCGGCGAATTTCTGGAAATGGCCGCCAGGCTGATACTTATAAAGACACTTTCGCTGCTGCCGAAGCACGACGAAGCTCAGGAGCTTAAGCAGGAGCTTCAGGGCAGGCTTATCGAATACTCACTCTGCAAAAAGGCGGCGGCAAGGCTTAGAGAAAGCTATCGCGCAGACGCCATATTCGTAAAAAAGCCCTCGACAATTGAAGTCTCAAAGGCTTATACCCACGTTCACAGCCCCGACGATCTTTTGGCGGCATTCTTCGGGATATCCTCTCAGCAGGCGAGAAAGGCGCCGGTGAACGCCGCAGTCTTTAAGCCAATAGTTTCAAAGCGTATAGTTTCTGTCGCCTCAAAGATTCTCTACGTTTTGCGCCGCCTTTATAAGACCGGCAAATGCGATACGGCTTCTCTTTATGAGGACATCACCGACAAATCAGAGAAGATCGCCACATTTTTGGCGATTTTGGAGCTGACAAAGTCGGGTACGATTTATCTGAACGACGACAACAGCGAAATTACATTCGACCGCACCAGGCGGAGAAAAAGAGAGAGCGAGGCTATTTAAATGCAGCTTGACGAAAAAATTTCCGTTATAGAGGCTATCTTGTTTGCAAGCGGGGATCCCGTGGAGACGGACAGGCTTGCTTTAAGCGCGGGCGTAGATATTTCCGATATTCACAGGCTAATCGCGGTGCTAAATTCCGAATATTCCGAGCGCGGCTCGGCGCTGGAGGTTTTAAAGCTTGAGGACAGCTACCAGCTCGCCACGCGGGAGGGTTTTGCGCCCTATATCAAAGCTGCCCTCGAATCCAAGCGATCGGCAACGCTTTCGCCCGCCTCAATGGAGACGCTGACTATAATAGCGTATAATCAGCCTGTGACAAGAAGCTTTGTTGAGGACGTCAGGGGCGTAGATTCGAGCGGGGTCATATCAAATCTTTTGGAAAAAGAGCTCATCGAGGAGGCAGGCAGGCTGGACGTCCCCGGGAGGCCGGTAACGTTTAAGACCACCGCGAATTTCCTAAGATGCTTTGGCCTCGCTTCGATAGCGGATCTGCCGCCGCTTCCGAGCGACAATTCGCAGGTGACATTCGACGACGTAGGATAGGAAAATCTCAGACAAAATCGGAAAGGGGAGGATAGCTGCGTGACTGCGCTATGGGTTATTCTCGGCGTTATTGCGGCGATAATTATTTTTATCGTTATCCTCCTGCATATTTCCGTGAGGGCATATGTCTCGGCTGATATGCACAGCCTGAACGTCAGGATAAAATATCTTTGGTTCAATTTGTTCAGCCTCGATTTGCCGGAGAAAAAAACCTCCGAGACAGCCGCGGGCGCTGAAAGCTTCCCGAAGCCCCGTGATGACGCCCCGGAAATTGAAATTGAGGAGATCCCTGAGGTCGATTCTACGGATAACGCCGATATAAAGCCCGCCGAAAAGCCCCCGGAAACAAAAGAAGTGGACAGGGCCGAGGAATCTGAGAAAAGCGGATCTGACGAGGAGGATTCGCTGGACGCTTCCGAAAGGCCGGAGGCAAAGCCTACGCTCCTTGAGATGTGGAACGAGTATAAAAAATACATTCCGGCGGGGAAAAAGGTCTTCAGAAAGCTTTTAAAACTTATAAGGTTCTATGGGCTGAATATATCTCTGAAAATCGGCAGCGAAGACCCCTATAAAGCCGGCGTGAATTTCGGCAGGCTGAACGCTTTATTTTATAACGCATTGGCGCTTTTGTGCTGTTTGTTCAGCGTGAAAATTGAGCATACTGAAATCAGCTGCGACTTTGAAAAAAAGGTTACCGAATTTTCCCTTAAAACCGGGATATACGTCCGCCCGAGCGCGGTTTTGGCGCTGGCGGCATATGTCGGGATATATTACCTGAAGATACGCAAAAGTATGGAAAAACTTAAAAATAACGCAGAAATTAAGGCAAAGGAGAATGATTCAGATGAATGAGAAAAACACAAATCTGGAAATTTTAGTTAAAACTGCGATTGAAAAAATCAAGGAGATGATCGACGTCGACACCGTCATCGGAAAGCCGATAGTCACCGAGAACGGAACGACTATAATACCCGTTTCAAGGGTGTCGGTCGGCTTCGGCGGCGGCGGATCTGATCTGCCTACAAAGCAGGCGGCAAATCTCTTTGGCGGCGGCGCGGGCGGCGGAGTTTCTATACAGCCGATAGCATTTATTACCATCATGCCGGACGGAAACGTCAAGCTTTTGCAGATGACTATAAACGCTCCCAAGGAAAACGCGGCACTGGCGCTTATTCCCGATGTTGTCGACAAGATCACCGGAATAATTTCTAAGGGAAAATCGGGGGCATCTTCCGACGGCGACGAGGCCGCGGCCGACTGAGCGCGTATTTTTTAAGAGCTTCGGCATAAACTATCTTCCGAAAATACCGGTCTTATCGGAGGATTGTTTATGGAATATATTAAAAAAATGGTCGTCTGCCTTATCTGCCTTGCCGCTATTGCGACGGTAATATGCATAAATCTTCGCGCGGAGGACGTCATATCAAACGCCAAGGCTGAGATTTTGATAGACGCCGAAAGCGGCAGGGTCGTCCACGAAAAAAACGCAGACATTAAGCTCCAGATGGCGAGCACCACAAAAATAATGACCGCGATTCTGACAATAGAATCGGGGGATTTAGACGCGCCCTTTACCGTCGACAGCGAGGCCATTAAGGTCGAGGGGTCGTCTATGGGCCTTTTAGAGGGCGACAGGGTAACAAAGCGGATTTTATGCTACGGAATGCTGCTGCCGAGCGGCAACGACGCCGCGAATGCCTCGGCGGTGGCGGTCTGCGGCGATGTAAAAAAGTTTGTCGGTCTTATGAATCTAAAGGCAAAGGAGCTCGGCCTCAGCTCCACTCATTTTGTAACGCCGTCGGGTCTTGACGATTTTACAGACGATCACTATTCAACCGCCCGCGACATGGCAAAGCTCACCGCATATGCGCTTAAAAACGATATATTTCGCGAGATTTGCTCGACAAAATCGATAAGCCTCGATCTGGGCGGGAGAAGCCTGTGGCTCTCGAACACAAATAAGCTGCTTTCAAGCTGCGACGGCGTTTACGGCGTCAAGACCGGTTTCACCGACAAGGCGGGCCGCTGTCTTATCTCCGCCTGCGAGCGGGACGGGATAGACCTCATCTGCGTCACCTTAAGCGACGCCACCGACTGGATAGACCATAAAAGCATGTATGATTACGGCTTTTCCTGCCTTGAAAAAGTTGATTTCGGCGGGGAGACCTTTGAGGTAAACGCCGTCGGGGGACCGGACGGCGTTTTGGAGGCAAAGAGTGAAAGCATGAGCCTGACCCTTGAAAAGGGCGATAGAGAACGCATCGAAAAGACGGTGATCCTGCCGGGATTTGTCTACGCCCCGGCGGGGCCTGAGGACGTTATCGGGCAGGTGATATACCGGCTCGACGGAGGGGTGCTTGCGATCGCCGACATTAAACTTACTAAGGAACTCACAAAAGCCGGATAAAAGCGAGGACATAACATGGACATAAGGATTCAGAAAATAATCAGCGACAGCGGCTATTGCTCGCGGCGAAAGGCCGAGGAGCTTATAGCCGCCGGGCGCGTTAAGGTAAACGGCCGCCAATGCGGCCTGGGCGACAAGGCCGATCCGTCTAAAGATATAATAAGCATTGACGGAATAAACATCGACACCCCTGCAAAGCAGGAGCATGTCTATTATATGCTCAATAAGCCGAGGGGATATGTCACCACCGCCTCAGACGAGCTCGACCGCCGCTGTGTTATGGATCTCATGGAGGGTGTGACCGAGAGGGTTTATCCCGTCGGCAGGCTTGACAGAAACTCCGAGGGGCTTTTACTGCTGACAAACGACGGCGACCTCGCCAATAAGATAATGCACCCGCGGGGACATATCTCAAAGACTTACCGCGTCACCGTAAGGCCGAGCGTTTCTGAGGAGCAGCTCACGCTTTTGACGGAGGGCGTCGAGATAGACGGCAAAAAGACGCTTCCCGCAACGGTGAACGTACTTACAAGTGAAGAGGGCAGGGTAGTGCTGCAGCTTACCATAAGAGAGGGCCGCAACCGCCAGATAAGAAAGATGTGCGAGGCAGTCGGGCTTGAGGTGGCAAGGCTGAAAAGGATATCCGTCGGCCCGATAAGGCTCGGTATGTTGAAGCCGGGCGAATACCGCGAGCTTACGCCGCAGGAGCTTTCGGCGCTCCGCGCGGCGGTCAGAAAAGGAGAGGAAAATAATGCTTCAGATAATAAAAAAAGACGGAACCAAAGGCTATGAGAGCGTTCTTGGGGATCTCGGGCTTTCGGAAAACAAAAATGTCATGATCTCGGAAGCCGTCGACGGCGAAAAGGTGAACGGCTACGGAATTTACGAGCTGAGACCTGACGAAGAAGTCATATATAAAATTTCCGACGGCGGCGATCTTATGCTTGCAGACGGGATTTTGCGCAGCATACTCTTTCTTGCCGCCCTCAGGGGAGTGGAAAAGGCTGTCTTTGAATGCGGAAGTGAAAAGCTGACCAACCGCCTCGGTATCTTAAAGGACGGAACCGTTCTTGAGCCGATATCCGACATTTTCGGCGGCTGCGAGAGCTGCAAGGCAAACGGCTGACAACACGCCGCTTGCGGTACTTATAAAACTTAATCAAATCTTAATCTATGACATATTGATTCTTAATTTTCGACAGTATATAATGGGCGGTGACAGACAAAATGCGTAAATTAAGCTTTCGCATGGCTTTCGGCGGCATAGCGGCGGCGCTCTGCATTATTGCAATGCTTCTTGCCGCGATAATTCCCTTTGCGACATATGCCTGCCCGATGATCGCCGGGTTTATAATTTACATCGTCAGCCTTGAATGCGGCCGCAGCACCGCCATAGCCTCCTATATAAGCGTGGCAGCGCTTTTGATGATCCTTTCCCCGGAAAAGGAATCGGCGCTTTTGTTCGCAACATTTTTCGGCTACTATCCCATGCTCAGCATTTACACCGACAGGATAAAATCGCGGATCGTCCGCTGGGTGATAAGGCTTTTGGTCTTCAACGTCACATGCGTGATAAGCTATCTGATACTTATGAAGATATTCGTCGCCGTGAGCAGCGAGGAATTCACCGTCTATTCGACAGCTTTTCTTTTACTGTCGGGAAACGCGCTTATAGTCGTCTTCGACAAAGCCGTTCACGTTCTGTCAGATTACTATCAAAATAGGCTTCGCAAGAAGCTTTTCAGGAGAAAATAAGAAAGCAGGTTTATAAGTTGGGTGATGTGAATGTCTGATAAAACGAAAAAGGCGATCCGAATTGCGGCGCTCGTTATCTTTGCGCTTGTAATGATAGGCCTGACGGTTTTGTGCTGGCAGGTCGTGAAGATGCTTTCAAGCGAAGAGGGCCGCGAAAAGCTTGAATTTCTCGTAAGAGACAATATCGTTTTAGGAATTATTGTATTCGTACTTTTGCAGGTTTTGCAGGTGGTTGTGGCGCTTATCCCCGGCGCCGTTATACAGATACTCGGCGGGGTGCTTTTCGGCGGCTTCTGGGGGACTGTATTCTGCTTTGCGGGCACCCTTTTGGGCGAGGTCGCGGTATTCTACCTTGTAAAGCGGCTCGGCATGCCGATAATCGAGGCGCTTTCCGGCGAGGACGGAATAAAGCAGTTTTCATTCCTAAAAGATTCAAAAAAATGCGAGCTTGCGGTGTTTATTCTATTTCTGCTGCCCCTGCCCAAAGACGCGCTGACATATTTTGCTCCGCTGACAAAGATGAAGCCGTCGACGTTTTTTGTGCTCTCAATGGCCGCGAGGACGCCCGCTATAATAGTTTCGAATATTTTCGGCTCAAGCCTCAGCCAGGGCAATACCTTTATTGCGGTGGCGATCTTTATAGCCGTGGCAGTTATAGGAATCGTCTGCATTTTATATAAGGACAGGATAATGGACGCCCTCCGCCGCAGAATACGCCCGCACATTAAGGCAAAATGACTTAAACAGGTCTATAAAGGCCTGTTTTATTTTGTCATATGCGCTTTAAGAGGTTCTGTTCTTGCAATTTAGTATATTTCTTTTGCAAAAAAGTATATTTTTCAAAAAACTGTGGAAAATTCCGCCGCGGTATGCTATACTTTACCGCGAAGAATTTTTCTGTGAAAAGGAGAGTATGTATGGGTTGTTTTAACATTTTTCGCGAGGGCAGGCTCTGCGATATTCTTGTAGACGAAGGCGCGTTTGAGGGCGTAAAGCGGATCGCCGGCGTTCATGCCGAGGATATCAGCCTTGTCTGCGGCCGGAAGCCTGAGGTCGTCACGGATCTGTCAAAGGTAAAATCCAAAAGCGTCCTGATTTTCGGAACGATCGGAAAAAGCGAATATATCGACCGACTTGAAAAAAGCGGGAAAATCTTGACCGCCAGTGTTGCGGGAAAAAGAGAGGTTTACGGAATCAGCCATGTAACCTCGCCGTTTGAGGGGATAGACGAGGCGCTGGTAGTAGTCGGCTCGGACAAGAGGGGAACCATCTACGGAATTTTTGATATATCCGAAAAAATCGGCGTTTCGCCGCTTGTTTATTGGGGAGACGTTGTTCCGAAAATGCGCGGCGAGGTGACCGTAGACTACGGCTGCGGGTTCACCTCAAAAGAGCCTTCGGTAAGATACCGCGGCCTGTTCATAAACGACGACTGGCCGGCATTCGGCGGCTGGTGCCATAAGCGCTTCGGCGGATATAACGCCAAGGCATACGATCCCGTTTTCCAGCTTATTTTAAGGCTTAAGGGCAACTATCTCTGGCCGGCGATGTGGACGGGAATCTTCTCGGAGGAGGGACCCGGCCTCGCCAATGCTGAGCTTGCCGATATCTACGGAATAGTCATGGGTGCTTCGCACCACGAGCCGATGTGCCGCGCCGGCGCCGAGTGGCAGAAGATCTACAAAAAATACGGCGATAGCAACGCCTGGAGCTTTATTTCGAATAAGGACGCCATTACCGAATTCTGGCGGGACGGCTTAAAGCGCAACAAGGACTTCGAAAACGTCATCACCGTCGGAATGCGCGGCGAGAACGATTCGCTGCTCCTCGGCAAGAACGCCACCTTAGAGGACAACATAAACGTCCTCAGAAGCGTTATAAACACTCAGAACGATCTTATGCGTGAGATAATCAACCCCGATCTTAAAAAGATCCCGCGCATGCTTGCGCTTTACTATGAGGTTGAGGATTTCTATCACGGAGACAAGACCGCAAAGGGCCTAAAAAACTGGGAAGCCCTTGACGGCGCCATTTTAATGCTCTGCGACGACACCTATGCAAACCTCAGATTCTTGCCCGACGAGACAGACCGCGACCACAACGGCGGCTTCGGCATGTATTACCACTACGACTATCACGGCGCCTCTATATCCTACGAATGGATGAACACAAACCGCCTTTCGAAGACATGGGAGCAGATGACCATGGCTTACGACTACAACATTCGCGAGCTGTGGATAGTCAACCTCGGAGATATAAAGGGCCTTGAATATCCTCTCTGCTACTTCATGAGCCTTGCCTACGACTTTGAAAAGTACGGTTCCACCGCGCTGAACAGCGTTGAGGGCTTCGTTAGAGACTGGATAGAACAGCAGTACGGCGGTTGGCTCACAAAAAGCCAGCTTGAGGACGTTTACACCGTTATCAACGGCTACACGAAGTACAACAACGCCCGCACGCCGGAATCTATGAACCAAAACGTCTACGCGCCTATCAATTTCAGAGAGGGCGAGAAGGTCTATAACGAGTGCGAGAATATTATCAAGCTTGCCGAAAAGCTCTATGCCGACGCGCCTGAGCAAATTAAACCCTCGATATTCTACGAAGTATACTACCCCGCGGTTGCTTCGCTGAATTTTGTTCAGATGTCTATAGAGGCAGGCCTGAACGGCTTTTACAGCTCCCACGGAAGCCTTGCCGCGAATAAATATCTCGACTGCGTTAAAAAGCGCGCGGCAATCGACGACAGGCTTCACGACGAATACGACAGCCTGCTTGACGGAAAGTGGGTACATATGGCTGATTCGCCCCATCACGGTTTCAGAAGCTGGAACAGCGAAGATTGGCGCTATCCGACTGTAAGCGAAGTCGTGCCGGTGAACACGGTTAAATCCTATGTTTCCTTTGCGGGCAGCGAGCGCTATTCGATAGGCACCTTCTGGGTGTCGTCGCCGGTTCTTGAAAACCGCGAATTCATGCGCCCCGACACCGATCATATAACAATAAACATCGAAACCGGCAGCTCGGCCGAGTTGCACTACACGATAAAATGCAACAGGGATTGGCTACGCTTTGAAAACACGAAGGGCGTCGTTCTGCCCTCGGACGGAATCGCGAGCGTCAACGTCTACTGCGAACGCGACAGGCTTGAATCCACGGAAGACGTCGCGGACATAACCGTCATCTCGGTATTCAAGTCCGACAAGGTCGTCGAAATTGCCGAGAGCGAGATGTATGACAAGCCTCTCGGCCGCACCTTTGCGAAGATGAAGGTGTACGCCGGCGGCAAGTACGACTATCCCGCCATGACCTATGTCGAAACCGAGGGATATATTTCCATGGAGGCGAGCCGGTTCAGCGACGCCCACGCCGCCGACGGTTCGGCCTGGTGCGGGATAGATCACCTTTCAAGGCTCGACACCCCCTCGATGAAGGTGCTCCCCTCGACAAAGGCGTTCCTTGCCGTTAATGAGGACAGATATATCTGCGACGACGTACCCTATATGGAATACAGCTTTGCCGCCCAAAATGACGGCGAATATGAGCTCGCCCTCTACCTCGGGAACCGCAACCCTGTTTCGAAGGACGCACAGCTTAGATTGGGTGTAAAGATAAACGGCGGCGAGATAAACATTCTTCACACCACCGAGCCGGGCTATAAGCCGGGAATGCACGGCAGCCGCGCCTGGGGCAAGGAGGTTCTTGACCGCATTCGCATAGTCAAGACAAAGATAAATGTGCAAAAGGGTCTCAACAAGCTGAGAATCTACGGCGGCGACCCGAATATCCTCGTCGAGAAGCTTGTGGCATATCCTGTCGGCCATGAGCCGGCTAAGACCTATTTCGGCGCCCCCGAAAGCTATCTTATAAAATGACGGGGCAGGTAAGCGATCGCTCCGAGAGGGCGTACAGGCTGTTTTTGGAGGGCTGCAACTGCTCTCAGGCCGTTTTCGCCGCGTTCTCGGATCTTATCGGATTGGACGAAAAAACCGCGCTGAAGCTTTCCTCAAGCTTCGGCGGGGGAATGGGAAGACTGCGGGAGGTCTGCGGCGCCGTAAGCGGAATGCTTATGGCCGCCGGGGCCTTATACGGATATTCCGATGTAAGCGACCCAACGCTGAAATCGGAACACTATAAGCTCGTTCAGCATCTTGCGGGAAAGTTTTCCGCAGAGGCGGGCTCCTATATCTGCCGCGACCTCTTGGGATTAAGCGGCCCCTCCGATCCCGTCTCTCCGCCGAGAGACGCCGATTTTTACCGCACCCGCCCCTGCCCGGGGCTAATAAGGCTTGCGGCAAGGATACTTGACGAATACATCTCGGAGCACCTGCTATGACGGATCATCTCAGATTTGAGGAGCTGTCCGCGCTCTCAAAGGAAGAGCTGCACGTCAGCAACGGGGTGGGCACCCTTTCGGAAAAATATCTTCACATATTTTTAAAGAATTACCTCGAGCCGGACAAAAGCTGCCACGAAGTAAAGGTAGGCAGGTTTACCGCGGATATCCTGAACGGCAATCACATCACCGAAATCCAGACGCGCAGCCTTAATTTATTGCGGGAAAAGCTTGAATACTATCTCCTTGAGGGCTATGAGGTGACGGTGGTTCACCCCGTCGTGCGAATCAGGAAGATGATTAACATCGACGCCGAGACGGGGGAGATACTCAGAAAAAGCAAATTTGCCCGCGAGGGGAATTTCTACGACGGCATACCCGAGCTGTATAAGCTGAAATATTTTCTTGACAGGGAAAATTTTGAAGTCAGGCTTATCCTTTTTGACATAGAGGAATACCGCGAGATGACCGGCGGGGGAGTTACCAAAACGGGAAAGCGCCGCCGGCGCCGCTCGAAGCGCACCGAGCGTATACCCTTTGACATCGGCGATTCTCTGATTTTGGACAACCCGGCCGATTACCTTGAATTTGTGCCCAAAGGCCTTGAAAAGGAATTTATGGCTGCGGATTTTGCAAGGTGCGCGGGCATTTCGCTGACCGTTGCAAGAATGACGCTTAACCTGCTCACGCAGATACATGTCACCGAGCACATAAGAAACGAGGGCAGAAAATACGTCTATAGGCTGAACAGATATTTTGATTACGACAATACCGGCGAATACTGAATTATTTCGGTATTTGCCGATTTTTTTGAAACTTTTAGGGCGGATAGAATGTCTAACAGTTGTAACGTTACAAAGGAGGGCAGCATTTTGGAAGTTGAATTTGAAAAACGGCTGAAAGCCCGCGACGCCGACGCGTTCATGCAGCTTTTTTCTGAGGTATCGGGAGAGCTTTACCGCGTGGCCTATATCTATCTGAAAAACAGCGAGGACGCCCGAGATGTAGTACAGGAAACGGCCTATAGGTGCTTCAAAAAAATCGGGAGACTAAAAAACGCCGATTATTTTCGCACATGGGCAGTGAGAACCGCCATAAACGCCGCTCTCGATATGATCAAAAGAAACAGACGGACAGTCCCGCTTGAAGACGAAGGCGAGTTTATAAGCGGCTCGCCGTCGCCGGAAAGCTCGGCGGAGGCCTCGGTGATTCTTGAAGGGCTGATGAATTCTCTGAACGAGCGCGAAAAAAGTGTTGTTATAATGAGATTTGTCTGCGGAATGAGCCTTGAAGAAATCTCAAAGGCGACTATTCAGCCGCTGAGCACTGTCAAGTCGACGCTTTACCGGGCATTAGCCAGAATGAGAAAGGAAGATATTCTGTGACGGAAAAAATCAAAAAAGCTCTTGAGCTGATAGAGATTCCGGCCGGCCTGGATAAAGACGCCGAAAAGGGTGTCAGGCGGGCCGTCATCGAAAAAAAAAGGAGCAGGATTACAATGAAAAAAACAGCAATAGTTGCCGCGGCGTTCGCTCTGGTGATAGCGGCTTCGGCGGGCTTCGGGGTATACTCCCTGTCAAGGGCCCAAGACGAAGTAAAAACTCTCAGATTTATGGGCTATGAGCCGGGGACGCAGAATCCCGTCGTGGTAGAAGTCGGCGACGAGGGGAATATCCTCGGGAAAGTACACGCAGACAGCGTGGTCTTAAAAGACGAAAACGGCCAATCGGTGGAGCCCGACATGATATTTTTGATGCTCGCATACTGGCTGGACGAAAACGGCGATCTTCAATGCACCGACGTTCCCTTCGGGGCATATAGTTTCAGTATTGAGGATTCGGAAGACGACAAACACAAGCAGTATATACTCGAGGGCTTCAATTCCGAAGACTTCGGCGATCAGATAACCTTCAGTCCGGCCGGAAGCTACCTTGGCAGCGTTGAGGCGGGTACGGCTTACGACGTTGAAGACGGGGAGCTTGAAGTATCTCTTAAAAAGCTTTCGGACGGAAAAATGCAGTTTGAATTTACGCCTAAGGACGGCTCAAAGTATCCGTTCAGCGCGGCGGCAGAATATCACCTCGATTCGGTGCTGTTCTTTAACAACGTCGACGGCGTTCCGGGCTATTTGGGCGGCTCAGCCCCCGGCTTTCTTACCGACAGCATATCGGGCGAAATGCAAATCGATGACAAAGCGGACGGCGAAAACTGCGTCTGGACGGTAAATTACCCGGACAATACATTTTATATCACGGGAGCAGAAGGGGAGGTAAACGGCTGGCTGAAGCTTTCCAGCATAGGCGTAACGCTTGATAACGGCAAAAAGCTTGAGCTTCACGGCAACTGGATAGTAAAATTCACGGCGTAAAACCGATAAATAGGGGCCTGAGAAATCGGGCTCTTATTTTTTCAAATTTTTTAAAAAACCTATTGACAACGTAACAATGTTATGTTACACTAATGACAGTAACATTGTTACGTTCAAAATAAAGGAGGCGATACAGTTGGAGGATCTGATCTCAAAAAAGGAGCTGCTGCAAAAGTATGGCATATCCTACGGAACGCTTTACCGCTGGAAGCGAATGGGGCTGATCCCGGAGGACTGGCTTGTAAAGAAGTCGACCTTTACAGGGCAGGAGACATTTTTTAACCGCGAGCTTATCTGCACAAGGATTGAGGAGATACTGTCTAAAAAGGACGTTTCTCCGCTCACCGAGATACAAAAGGAGCTCGGCAAAAAGACGGAGGAGCTGCCAAAGCTCAGAATCGTGACAAATTCAGGCGACAAGCTTTTTTACTTGTCAGATGTGCGCGACCTGATAGTCACCGCAAACGGCGGACAGTACAGCTTAATTGAAGAAATCAACAAAGAAATCACGGAAATTTCCGAAAAGGAGGAATAATTATGGCAAACATCAACATTTACGGAAGCAACGATTTCACCCCGGACGGCTCACTTTACGAAATGGTGACGATTGCGGGATCGGGCGACATCAGGGGAAGCCTGAATTGCATGTCGCTGAAAATTTTCGGTTCGGGCGACATCAGGGGAAGCGTTCGCTGCGAGGGAAACGTAGAAATCAGAGGTTCGGGAGACATCTGCGGAAGGCTTGAATGCGGCGGAAACTATACCGTTGCAGGCAGCGGCGACGTTTCGGGCGACGTAGTATGCGCCGGAAACATAGAAATTCACGGCTCTGGGGACATCGGTGGCTTTGTTGAGTGCCAAAATCTTGGAATTCACGGTTCGGGGGACATCTCGAAGGACTGCAAATGCAGTAAAAAAGCGGTGCTTGCAGGTTCGGGAAGCATCGGCGGGAATCTTGAAGCTTACAGCTTCGAGCTTAAAGGCTCCGGCGACGTCGGAGGAAGCGTCAGGGCCGAGGAGGTCGACATGAGCGGTTGCGGCGGCATAAAGGGCGACGTGAGCTGTGAAAACGCCGTTATCTCGGGAGCGACGTTTATCGGCGGGCTTCTGAACGCCGAAAATATCACCATTTACCTTTCGATCTTCAATAAAAAAAGAGAATGTACTATCAACGAAATCGGCTGCGCCAGACTTGAAGTTAAGAAGGCAAGAAACAGTAATGCGAATTTGGTATGCCCGGTAATTGAAGGCGACGAAGTGAACCTTATCAATACCACATCAAAGGTTGTCAGAGGCAAAAATGTCAGAATCGGCCCCGGATGCGCGATCAACAGGGTTGAATACAGCGAAAGTCTCGACGTTGACGAATCCGCCACCGTCGGCGAGCAGGTAAAGATATGATAGAATTTTTTGAGATAAAGCCTGATACCGCAGCCGATTTTCTCTCATTCTTTGATAACTCAGCGTTTTCCGAGTACGACGAATGGGCGGGCTGCTACTGCCTTGAGGGCCACTGCGAAAAGCACTTTGAAATCGAATTCACCGACCGACAAAAGCGCCGTAAAATCGCCGAGGGGCTTGTAAAAAAGGGCAAGCTGCACGGGTATCTGCTTCGGGAGGACGGCAGGAACATAGGCTGGGTGAAGCTTGGCGACAAGGCTGATTTTGAGGCGTTCAAAGATTGGCCGCACGGGGATTTTCCCGAAAAGCGCGGAACGACGGCATCACTTTACTGCATAGATCTGATACCCGAATACCGGGGCAGGGGAATCGCAAAAACGATCCTTGAGTTTGCAATTAACGACTGCCGCGAAAAGGGCTACCGATGTCTTGAAGTATATCCCAACACCGACACCCGCGAGCGCAGAAATTACCGCGGACATATGGGAATGTATCTCGAAGCGGGGTTTGTGAAAATCGGGCAGTATGAGGACTTCACGGTAATGCAAAAAGAGTTATAAATATTTTGGGAGCAGCATAAGCTGCTCTTTTTTTGAAAGAATTCCTGCAAAAATTTTACGGAACATATTGCCTTTTTGATAGAATTATGTTAAAATACTTTGTAATAAATTTATACGGCGGTGAGTGTTATGTCCGGGACAAAAAAGAAGATCGGTAAGCCGTCGCGGATTTTGTATTCCGCCGGCTTCGGGATCCTGAGGGCATATTTCAGGATCTTTCAGGGGACTAAATTCACCTTCGACCGCTCCGGGCTTTCAGATCTTAAAAAAGGCCCGGCGCTGATAATTGCCCCGCACATTTCGGGGATCGACCACATATGCGTCGGCATCGCCTGCAAAAAATACCGCCCGACATTCGTTTTAAGCGAGCATTTATTTGCAAAGCCTCTGATAAGGTTTATCCTCACGCATTTTGCTCACGCTGTTTCAAAAAAGATGTTCTGCGCCGACACCGGCACTATAATGGGCATAATGCGCGCCAAAAACGAGGGGAATGTTATAGTTCTCTTCCCGGAGGGGCGAATGAACGCCGTCGCGCACACCTATCCCGTCACCCCGGGAACGGCGGAGCTTGTAAAGCGGCTCGGTATACCCGTCTACTGCGTTACCTCGAACGGCGCCGCCCTTGCAGATCCGAAGTGGTATAAGGGCTTTCGGCCCGGGCTTGTCGAGGTGACTACCTCTAAAGTTTTAAGCGCCGAGGAAATCGAAAAAATGTCGGTTTCAAAGATTTCCGAAAAAATCGACGCGGCGGTTTTGCACGACGACGAAAAGGCAGCCGCCGGCCGAAAATTTCCCGCAAAGGATACCGTCAAGGGAATCGACGGAATCTTATATAAATGTCCCGAGTGCGGTGAAGAATTCTGCCTGAGCGCCGAAAACTGCAAAATAAAATGCCTCTTATGCGGATTTGAGACCGAGCTTTCGGACAGCTATAGGTTTGCATCTGGCAGAATGAAAAGCATAAACGAATGGTTTTACTGGCAGGTAGATATGCTCGATCTCGGCGCCGTCATGGAAGAGAATATTAAGATCGGCGCGGTGGGCGAAGACTCGAATATGGACTATTCGGCGGGGTACGGGCATCTTCGGCTTGACAGAAACCGGCTCACCCTTAAGGGTAAGGTCTTCGGGGAGGATATTGACTACTCGTCGGAGCTTACCTCCCTTGGCGGCACACCCTATACCCCGAACAGGGAATTCGACATATACTGCCGCAAAAAGCTGTTATATTTACAGCCGCGGGATCCCCGAACAGTGGTAAAATGGGTAACCTTTATCGACAAAGCCGTCGCCGAGGCGAGGGGAATCAAGCTCTACTGAATATGCTATGCGTTTTCGCATCATATAAATATTTTTAAAAAGCGAGGAAAACAAAATGTTCAACTTAGCAGCAATAGGAGATCTTTTGGTCTCCATAGGAATCAAACTTTTAGGGGCTATAGCCATTATAGTCATCGGCTTCATAGTCGCGGGCTGCCTCTCTAAAATCATTCTCAAGCGCGAAAAGCTCGACGCAAGCGTTCGCAGCTTCCTTTCAAGCTTTGTGGCTTTGGCGGTAAAGGTTCTTGCGGTCATCTCCGCGCTCTTTGCCCTCGGCGTTCCCGCGGCGTCGTTCGTGACTGTCTTAGGTTCCGTCGGACTTGCCGTAGGCCTTGCCATGCAGGGTGCGCTTGCCAACTTTGCCGGGGGAATCCTTCTTGTGGTCTTCCGCCCCTTTAAGGTTGGCGATCACGTCACCTTAAGCGGCAACAGCGGCGTTGTAAAGAATATCTCAATCTTCTACACCACCCTGCTTTCCGACGACAACAAGGTGATCACCCTGCCTAACGGCACTCTCACCAACGCCGCTATAGTCAACACCACTCTTGAAGACACTCGCAGGCTCAGCGTCGAGTACACGCTTCCCATGGACAGCGATATTGAGGCCGCAAGAAAGGCCCTTTTAAGCGCCGCTTCTTCAAACGCCATGATACTCTCCGCCATAGAGCCCCCGACGGTGAACGTCTCTACCCACGTTGAGGGCAAGATAACCGTTAAGCTCAACGTATGGACAAAGGGATCGGACTACGCAAAGCTTGAAAAAGAGCTTGAAAGCGAAACCGCCGAAGCCCTCGACGCCGCGGGCGTAAGTCACGAATAATTTGTCTTCGGAGGCAGTGTCGGCAATATGAAAAAGATCGTAGGTTATCTTATATTTATTGTTCTTGCGCTTTTCAGCGCAATATCCTATCAGCTGTTTATCTTTCCCAACAGCTTTGCACCGGCAGGCTTTAACGGTATAGCCACAATGATCCAGCATATCTTCGGGATCAACGTAGGCTACCTCTCGCTCATCTTCAACATTCCGTTGATAATAGCGGTTTATATTCTTGTCAACAAGGATTTTGCAATCAACACGCTTGTCTATATACTCACATTCTCCGGCTCCCTGATTTTACTTGAGCATATAGACATCAGCAAGATAGCCTATCAGACCGATACCGGCACCAGCTCGATTTTAGGCCCGCTTGTTGCGGGAATAGTCAACGGGGGAATATTGGGTATTGCTTTTCTGATGAACTGCTGCTCGGGCGGCACCGAGCTTGTGGCGGCGCTTATCCACAAATTCAAGCCCTCCTACGATTTCGTCTGGGTTACCTTTGTTCTAAACTCGGCCGTGGCCGTCCTTTCATTCTTCGTGTTCGGCTTTAACTTTGAGCCGGTAATTCTCTGCGTGCTCTACTGCTATTCTCAGAGCGTCGTCAGCGACAAGATGCTGAAAGGTAACAAGGAGGCCGTAAGGTTCGAAATTATAACCGACACGCCGGAGGAGATCGCCAAAGAGGTGATCGATAAGCTGGGGCATTCCGCCACGCTTATCAACGCCGAGGGCTGCTATACCCATAACCAAAAGAACCTTCTTATCTGCGTGGTGAATAAGCACCAGATAGTCCCGTTCAAGCAGATACTTGCCAAATATCCCGGCACCTTTGCCTGCGTATCTAACGTAAGCTACACTATCGGATATTTCAGAAATCCCCGCGAATCCAATTCGACAATCAGCAGCTGATATCTCTAAAAAAATACCGCTGTCCGCTAAGGGCAGCGATATTTTTGCGGCGAACTTTTTACCATCTCTTTTTCGGGCCGAGAACGCCGTCGGTGAAATCTCCGACTGTTTCGCGGAGCCATTCTATGCTGTCGTGAACCCAGTCCGCGGTGCGGTTGCAGCACCAGTCGCGGTTGTTGAGCTGCGGTTCGCAGGTGGAGAACCCGTGATTTGCATAGGAATAGATGTGCGTCTCAAAGGGGATATTCTCCCGTTCGAGCGCCGATAGGAAGTTGAGGCTGTCCCGAATAGGCACCGTGCCGTCGTTTCTTGAGGCAAAGACAAAGCAGGGGCAGGTGTCTTTTGATACGCTCTCCGCAGGATCCGGCGCCTTTCTGTCATTCCATACCTTCACCGACGAAATGACGGGATATCCGAGTATTGCCGCCTTGGGGCGGGGATTTGCCATAGTTGCGGCGCAGGCGGCAAGGTGTCCTCCGGCGGAAAAGCCGATGACCGCTATGCGCTCGGCGTCGACATGCCATTCGTCTGCGTGCTCGGTTATCACCCTTACGGCCTGCTCGTAGTCCTTCAGAGGATTGTCCCAGACGGCAAACTCGTTTAAAGAATAGTAGAGAATGAACGCCTGATATCCCGCCTGAAGGTAGGGAAATGCCACGGGATCAGCCTCACGGGCCGAGCAGTAGGCGTATCCTCCGCCGGGGAGAATTACCATTGCGGGGCGCTTTTTCATGCCCTGAAATTCTCCGCCGACAGGCTGGATATAGCAGGTCATCGTAACGCCGCGGCTTTCGTTGAGTGTTAATTTTACCGTTTCCATAAAATCAGTCCTTTCCGACTTTATTATGTTTTTATTATACACCCTTAAAATGCCGCGGTCAAGATAATGCGCATATAATGATGTGGCCGAAACGGCCACATCAAGAAGATAGAAGTTAGAAATTAGAAGTTAGAGTTTCAAGGTGTCGCCTGTGGCGACATATCTTAATATTTCTAATAATGCGTGCGGAATGGACACTCCCCGTATATAAAATCCCGGCGGGCATAAAGCCGCCGCCGGGGTTTTAGGGAGAAAAGTATCTTTCCGAAATTATGTAATCCTCCGCCGCGTCTTTAAGATGCAAAGGAGAGATCTTATTTTTTTCGCATAGCTTTAAAAATCTCACGGCTGTCTCATAGGTTGGGGTGATGTCGCAGACGACGGCCTTTATTTCGTCGTTTTCGTCAAATACCGCAACACCGTATGAGATGTAATCCTTTTCTTCTGTGGTTTTTAGTTCTTCTGTGATCTGGTAGTACATGTGCGTGTCAGCCTCCCGGGTATAAGGAAGTGTCAAAGCCGGCCGGTGTTGTTATTTACAGAATAATATGTTCAAATTGCGATGTCAGTCGTTATTTGTCGGAATCGAAAAATTTTTTGGGTTCAATATCCGAAAAAACACTTGACAACCGTTTGACGTGATGATATAATATATCTCGCTCGGTTCAGAGCGTGTGCGGGTGTAGTTCAATGGTAGAACTCCAGCCTTCCAAGCTGGTCGCGTGGGTTCGATTCCCATCACCCGCTCCATTTGCGTCTTTAGCTCAGTTGGATAGAGCAACTGCCTTCTAAGCAGTAGGCCACAGGTTCGAGTCCCGTAAGACGCGCCAATGTCGCGGTGAGAAAGTTCTTGCCGCGATTTTTTTGTACCCGCCGATTTTTCGGCGGCTTTTATTTTTTATGTAAGATTTTCGCTGCAAAAAGGTCATATATACAAAGGCGGTGATAATTCGGTGGATATTGAAAAAATATATACGGAATATTTCAGCGACGTATACCGCTATATTCTCAGAATGTCGGGCGACGTTCACACCGCCGAAGACATCACCTGCGACACGTTTTTCAGGGCGATGCGCTCGATAGACAGCTTCCGCGGCGACTGCGATATAAGGGTATGGCTATGTCAGATAGCGAAAAACCTTTATTTCAGCCATCTGAAAAAGCAGAAGCGGACGGTCTCCATAGACGAGGCGGCGGAGCTTACGGACGGCGAAGCGCTTGAGGAAAAGATATCGGGAATCTGTGAGGCGGAGCGAATAAAAACCGTGCTTCACGGGATCCCCGAGCCTTACAAGGAGGTTTTTATGTGGCGGGTATATGCGGAGCTGAGCTTTAAACAGATAGCTCAGATATTCGGAAAGACCGACAACTGGGCTTGCGTGACATACCACAGGGCAAGAAACATGATAAGAGAACGTCTGGAGGGATATGGAAATGAGAAATGAGTGCAGCATCGTCAAGGATCTTCTTCCGCTTTACGCCGAAAACATGCTCAGCGAAGACACCGCCGGGTTTGTCAAAGAGCATTTAAGCGGCTGCGCCGACTGCTGCGAAGATCTTGAAGTGTTAAAGACAGCCGAGCCTCAGGCGATGCCGGCAGGGGAGGAGATATCGCTTAAGAACAGCCTAAAAAAAATAAAGAGCCGCGTGCAGATATTCACGGCGATGATAATTATTTTCGGCGCGGTTCTGGGCGTAGGGCTTATAAATAATTCATCGATATTTTACAATATCGTGATTATGCCGATTATAGGCGCGCTCGGCTATGTGATAATGCGCTGGCGGGCTCTCTACAATATCCCGATAATACTCGTGCTGTCGTCTGCGCTTGAAATGTTCTTTGGATTTTTAAACGGCGAAAGCATAAGCTTTGCGGAATATTTCGGCATGCTTATTTATTTCGTGCCCTGCGCTTTTCTGGGAATCGTAATCGCCGCGCTCTACGCCTTTGCGTTCCGAAAGGAGGATAAAAAATGACAAAGAGTATAAAAGCCCTGAAAATCGTCGCGTTCTTTGTTGCCACAGCTATAACTATTATGATGATAATCCTTGCAAACCTTCTTTTAGGGAATCCCGTGTCGCGGGTTTTGGCGTATAACACCGGGAAAAAATACATTTCGCAAAACCATGCCGGCACCGACTACAGAATCGAAGCGGTGAATTATAACTGGAAGGAAGGCGGCTGTTACAGCGTGATGCTAAAGACCGACGAGCAGATCGACGGCGACTACTATATCAGCGTCGATATGCTCGGAAGGATCACCTACGACTACAGTTATCTGGTGACTGATAAGATAAATACCTCCTACCGCGTAGAGAGCGAATACGACAACGCGGTGAACTATGTCATATCCCACACCGAGATGCCGTTCGAGCCCTACAGCGTCTGGGGCAGGCTGATGTTTATCGAGGAAATTTCCGTAAATGAGTATTCAAAAGGGATAACGGAGGAAATTTCGGTAAACGAGCTTGAGGTTAATAAGCTCTATAACGTCTCGGATTTCGGCGAGAAGATAGGCACGGTGAAAGTTTTTCTAAAAACCGAACAAGAAATAACTTACGGCGAGGCCGCGGATTTTTTGCTGAAATTCCGGCAGTCATGCGACGATTTCGGCGTAAAATTCCGCTCAATCGGTTTTGCCGGCAACATAAGCTTTGATGGGTTTTTGTATGAGGATATCTATGCGGAAGGCCTCGAGGAACGGATAAAAGAGGCGGAAAAATCCCTCAGCGATTATTACGCGGAAATTGAAAAATAAATAAGAAGTGATATTATAAAAGGGACTTGCCTTAAAAGCAAGTCCTAATCTGTTTTATCGGTATATTTTTCAGCTCTGTACTGCTCAACGACCTCTTTCCCGACCAATGTGATCGCTTTTTTCGGGCAAAGGCTTATGCAGCGATAGCACATCGTGCATCTTCCGTGTGGCAAAACGGCTCCGGCCTCGAAAGAGAGATTTTTCATCGGACAGACATGAACACAGGTTTGGCAGCCCACGCAAAGGCTTTTGTCGATCTTCAATTTGTCGCTGTAACGCCTCGTATTGCCGTAAAACCACAACCTCTGGCCGAACAGCCCCGCCAGATGAGCAAAGACGCCCAAACCGTCGCACGGATATTTTCCGCTCCCGATACGCATAGCCGAGAGCCCGATTTTTTCCTCCGCTCTGCAAATGATCTGTATTTCCTCATCAATGCTTTTCTTTAAGAGCTTGTTGTCGCATACGCTGTCCGGCATTTTGATATGTAGGCCGCCGAGAATTGTTGCTCCGCATCTTTTCAAAAGTCTTGCCGCACAGCCCGCGCCGTCGCCGCTGAACGCTCCCATAGTCGCCACGCAGAGGACTTTTTTGTCTTTCCAGAGTTCTTTGTTATCAAGAATAAAATCCCGCACCATTTTAGGGGCGTTGGAATACTGCACGGGATAGCCCAAGATGATATTTTCGCTGGCCTTGACCGCAGATAGGGCGGCTTCGTCCTCAATCGCGACGACGGCGGCATTTTCGTCCAGCAGCTTTGCAAGCTTTGAGACGCAAAATTTCGTGTTTCCCGTGCCGCTCAAATAAACGGCGCAGTATTGATTTTTCACTGTCATTTTTCCTCGTTATCTTCGCCGGAATCGGAATCGCTGCGCTTTGGCGCTTTAAAGTCAGCGAGAGGGGAGCTCTCCGCGGCTTTTTTGCGGTCTGCGTCGGAGAGGTGAGTGTATATCTGCGTTGTGGCGACGCTCTTGTGTCCCAAAACGTCCTTTAAAACCATCGGGTCAACGCCGCCGTATTCATACATAAGCGTTGCGGCAGTGTGGCGCAGCTTGTGGGTGGATATCCCCAAATTGCCGAGGCCGGCGCGGTTTAACTGGTCTTCGACAATGCGCTGCACACGGCGGTTTGAAAGCCTTTTGATGTTGTTTGCGTGGCTTGAAAGAAACAGCGCGTCGGGGTCTATAACCGACGTCGGCCGCACTTTAAGGTAGTCGTTTATGGCCGAAATGCAGGCGTCGTTGATGTAAATGATCCGCTCTTTCTGGCCCTTGCCAAACACCCTGAGCGTGCGCGCCTCCTCGCTGTAGTCGCCGACATTCAGCCCCACGAGCTCGGAAAGCCGCATTCCGCAGTTCAGAAACAGCGTGATGATGCAAAAGTCGCGCTTTTGGTTATTGCTGTCAATTTCTGACAGCAATTTCCTGCTTTGCTCAAGCTCTAAAAATTTCGGCAGCTTCTGAACTGATTTCGGGTGCTCAAGCTGTTCGATGGGATTGTGCTTTATGAGCATGGCCTTTGACGCTAAATATTCATAAAACTGGCGGAGAGATGAAGTCATTCTTGAACGGGACGAATTTATGTTATTTCGTTCGTCCATTAAAAAACTCATGAATTCATAGGCGTTCATCAGTGAAAAATTTTCTACATATTCAAGCGGGACGTCTTTAATTGAAATTTCGGACATCGGAGTGTCGGACGGAACATCGCCGTTGTGAATTTTAAGATATCTCAAAAAGGTTCTGAGGTCAAAGAAATAATTTTCTTCGGTGTGTTCGGTATGGTTTCTGACAACTCTAATATATGTAAGAAAGTCTCGCAAATATGCCGGACAGTCCTGTCTGTACGAATCCTTCAAAAAAAGCACTCCTTATAAATAGAATGGAAGCAAATTCGGTATTTTCGCTCCCCTAATGTGCGCATAATTTTTATTATGCGCACATCGCCATATATTTTTTTGCCCTCCCCTTTGGGGCGGGTTTTTATTTCAGCTCCAGCACGGTCACACCGTCCTCGCCCTCGCCGTAAACGCCCTTTCGCGACGACAACACCGCGGGGTGCTTTCTAACATGGCTGCGAACCGCGGCTTTCAGCGCGCCTGTGCCTTTGCCGTGGATTATCGTGACGACCTTGTTGCCGTTCATCAGCGCGCGGTCGATAAATGCGTCGACCTCATAAAGCCCCTCGTCAACGGTGTATCCGCGGATATCGAGCTCAAGCTCTACCTTTCTTGTCGCGCGGCTTTCAACCTTTGGCGCCACGCCAGATTTGGGCAACTTTTTATTGTTAAAGGTAACTTCCTTTTCTATAAGCCTAAGCTTTGAGACGTGCACCTTTGTCTTCATGATTCCCGCCTGAACCATGACGTTTCCGGCGGAATCAGGCGTGGATATGACTATCCCGTGCTTGTTGCCGTCGACGATCGTTACGTCGTCCCCTTTTTTCAGCGGCCTCGGGAGCTTATATTCGTCGCGCTGCTCGTTAAGCTTCGCGGCTTCGTCGTAGAGGCCGTTTATCTCGCGCTTATACTGCATCTTCTGCTCGGAGACGCGTTTGGAAAAGTCTTCCTTATCCTTAGCCTTGCGGATATCCTCAAGCTCGTCCATAAGCTGGGCCGACTGCCTGCTTACCCGCTCGATAATCGATCTCGCCTCACGCCTTGCAGTCTCGATCTCTTTGTCCTTCGTCTCGGTGAGTTTTCTGCGCTCCTCGGCGATTTCGTTTCTGAGGCGCTCGGTCTCAAGTCGGTATTCTTCGGCGAGCTTTGTGTTCTTTTCAAGCTGCTGGCGGGTGGCCTCGAGGTTATCGAGGATCTTTTCAAAGCGGCGGGATTCCCCGCTGAGCATGTTTTCGGCGGATTTTATGATATCGCCGCTGAGGCCTAACCTCGCCGATATGGCGAAAGCGTTCGATTTTCCCGGCGAGCCGATTATAAGGCGGTATGTCGGCTGCAAGGTTTTGACGTCGAATTCACAGGAGGCATTTTCAACGCCGTCGGTTTCGAGGGCATACATTTTAAGCTCCTGATAATGTGTCGTCGTGACAAGCTTTGCTCCGAGAGACTTTATTTTTTCAATGATTGCCACGGCGAGCGCTGCGCCCTCTACGGGGTCGGTGCCCGAGCCGAGCTCGTCTATCAGCACGAGCGAGCGGTAATCCACCGTTTCAAGGATCTCCACCACCTTGTTCATGTGCGAAGAAAACGTCGAAAGGCTCTGCTCGATGGACTGCTGGTCGCCTATGTCTACAAGTATCTTGTCGAACACGGTTATGCGGCTGCCGTCCGAGACGGGTATCATCAGGCCGCACATGGTCATCAGCGTCAGAAGACCCACAGTCTTTAAAATAACGGTCTTGCCGCCGGTGTTCGGGCCGGTGATTATCATGCTGTTGTATTCCTGACCCAAAGAAAAATCGACCGGCACTACCCTGTTTTTGTCTATCAGCGGGTGGCGCGCCTTGTTTAAAATAATAATCCCGTCGTCGCTGATTTCGGGAAGCGTTGCAGCCATTTTTGCGCCGAGATTTGCCTTTGCAAAGTAGACGTTAAGCTGAACGCATGCCGCAAAGTCTGAGGAGAGCTGTTCAGAAAAGGCCGCGCAGTCGTCGGAGAGGTCTTTTATTATCCTCTCGATCTCCTCCTGCTCCTTGCCCTTTAAAATGGTGATCTCGTTGTTGGCCTCTACTACCGCCATCGGCTCGATAAAGTATGTCTGGCCGCTCGCCGAGGTGTCGTGCACAAGGCCCGCGACGGAATTTCGGTGCTCCGACTTCACAGGAAGAACGTATCTGCCGTCGCGTATCGTGACGAGCGATTCCTGCAGGTAGTCCTTTGAATCGGACGACTTGATAATTCTGTCGAGGCTTTCGCGGATCTTCGAACCGGCGTTGGCGATCTTCCGCCTTATCGAGGCGAGCTCGGGGCTCGCGTTGTCGCTTATCTCCTCTTCGCTTAAAACGGCGTTCGTGATCTTGTCGTTAAGATGCTTGTTGTCAAATAGAGCCTCGAAGAGGTAATCGAGCGAAAGCTCCTCCTCGATCTGCCTCCGCCAGGATATCAGCGCCTCGGTCTGCGTTAGCATTCTTGAGACGTCCAAAAGCTCTCTGAGACTGAGCTGAGCGCCGCTGTGCGCGCGATTTGCTATCGAGGCGACATCAGCAAAAGACAAAAACAGCGGGCTTCCCACCTTTGCCGAGGCATTGTAGGCGTCGAACGTCCTGCGGTTTTCAAGCCGAACCGTCTCAAGATCGGAGGACGGCTCAATTTCCTGGGCAATTTTTCTGGAGGCTTCGTTAGAGCACTCGCCCACCAGCATTTCAAGTATTTTATGTAGTTCTAAGGTTGCGTAATGTTCGTTCATGGCATTTATCCGTTTCTTACAGTTTTGTAAAAGTCGAGCGTCTGAAAATGTCTGCCGAGTTGAATTTCTGCGTAGCTCTCCGTTATCCTTGAAAGGTGCGGAAGATATTCTTTAGAGACGCTTAGGTTGAAAAGCTTTTGCATGTCGGTCAGCGCGATAAAGCGGATATAGTGTAAAAGCCTTTCGGTGAGCATTTCAACGCCGTGCAGGTCGCGGTTTCCGAAGCAGTTTTCGCAGTAGAGCCTGCCGCCCCGCAGATCAAACAGCATCTGGGTATCGGAATATTTCAGGCATTCGCAGCAGCCGAGAAGATTAGGCACCATGCCGATTTCGGACAGAAGCCTCATTTCGAATATGGCCTTTAAAAGCAGATTCTCCCTGTTTCCGGCGGCTAAAAAATGAAGCGAATTCAGTATAAGTCTGAGCACCTCTTGGTTGGTGCGCTCCTGCGTGGCGACATAAAGGGTCATTTCGGAAAAATAGCTTGCAAGCGCGAACTTTTCTATGTCGGTGCTCACGCTGAAAAATGTCCTTATCGGCTCGGCGCTGTTAAGGATATATCTTTTTCCGCTGTCCGAAAGGCAGTAGTTTGCATAGCAAAAGGTCTGGGCGACGGCGGCGTTTTTGGCGTTCTGCTTTTTAACGCCCTTTGCCGTTACCTCAATAAGCCCGGCTTCGTCGGTCAGAATATCCAAAAATTTGTCGTTGTCGCCAAAGCTGCGCTCTCTAAGCACCAGTCCCTTTAACGTCGTCATTGCGCTCACCGCTTTTTTTGCTTTTAATGTATATCAGATAATCGAGGACGCTCCCCGATTCGAAGAATTTCTCCCAAAGCTTGTCCATAATAAGATCCTGCCTTAAAAATATTTGTCACAAGCTTATGGTTTGCGGTATCTTAAAAATTATAAGTGGAAAAATCAGTCGTTTGAAAGGCCGAAATTCTTTATCAGACCCTCGCGGTTACGCCAGCCCTCCTTGACCTTTACCCACAGCTTCAGGTTTGTTTTGATCATGAAAAAGCGTTCGATATCCTGCCGGGCAAGGCTTCCTGCCCGCTTGAGCATTCCCCCGCCCTTTCCGATTATGATTCCCTTGTGCGATTCCTTTTCGCAGTATATCACCGCGCCGATGTCCAAAACCCCGTCGCCGTCGCGGTTGTCGTGCTCGTTTAAGGTTTCGATATCTACTGCGATGCCGTGGGGAACCTCGTCGTCCAAAAGCTCAAGAAGCTTTTCTCTGATGATCTCCGCGATGATCACCTTCTCGGGCTGGTCGGTGAATTTGCCGTCGGGAAAATAATGAGGCCCCTCGACAGCATAGGACATGAGAAGATTCTTTACGATGTCCACGCCGTCGCCGGTAAGAGCCGAAATCGGCACCACCTCGGAAAAATCATGCAGCGACGAATACTCCGCAATTACGGGAATGAGATCCTCTTTATTTTTAAAGAGATCTACTTTATTTACAACAAGTATAACCGGCGTGTTGACCGAAATTTTTTGAAGCAGGATTTTTTCCTGCTCCCCTGCCCTCTTTTCGGCGTCAACCACCAAAAGCGCGGCGTCAACCGAGCCGACGGAGCTGTCAATTGCCTTTATCATGTGCGCGGCAAGCCTGTCCTTTTCCTTTAAAATTCCTGGAGTGTCCATAAAGACGAGCTGGGTATCCCCCTCCGTCACAATGCCGGTTATTCTTGTGCGGGTGGTCTGCGGCTTCGAGCTTACGGCGGCTATCTTCTCGCCGATGATAGAATTCATAAGCGAGGATTTCCCGGCGTTAGGCCTGCCCAATATAGAAATAAATACGGATTTTGTCATCGTCAGTCCCTCTTAAGTCCTATTTTTTCAAGAATCGCCTTTTCATGCGCGCGCATGATATCGCCGTCCGCTTCTTCCATGTGATCGTATCCGAGTAGATGAAGCATTGAATGAACCGTTAAAAAACCGACTTCCCTTTCATAGCTGTGGCCGTATTCCGCGGCCTGTTCGGCGGCCTTTTCAAGCGAGATCACTATATCCCCCAGCATGACGTCTCCCGAATCGGGATCGGTGTAATATTCCTCCTCGGCAAACGGGAAAGAAAGAACGTCGGTCTCGCGGTCGACATTCCGAAATTCGCGGTTATATTCCCTTATCTTTCTGTTGCTGACAAATGTTACGTCGACGGTTGCGGGTTCGTCAAATTCCTCGCAATCAAGCGAAGCCGCGGCGCATTCCTCTACAAGGGCCTTCAGCGGCGGGGTTACCGTAAGCTTTCTCTGGCGGTTGTATATGTTCACAGTTACCCGTTTCATCTACGGCGGCTCCTCTCTATATTATACTGCTCATACGCCTTGACGATGTCCTGGACAAGCTTGTGGCGCACGACGTCCTTTTCGGTGAAATGGTTTATGCCGATATCCTTGACGTTTTTCAGCACCTTTACGGCCTCTACAAGCCCCGATCTCTTTGGATCCTGCAAATCTATCTGCGTGACGTCGCCGGTGATTACCATCTTTGAATTGAAGCCGAGGCGGGTAAGAAACATCTTCATCTGCTCGGGCGAGGTGTTCTGCGCCTCATCGAGGATAATAAAGCTGTCGTCAAGGGTGCGCCCTCTCATATACGCAAGAGGCGCCACCTCGATAGAGCCGCGCTCCTGGAGCCTTGAAAAGGTTTCGGCGCCGAGCATCTCATAAAGGGCGTCGTAAAGCGGCCGAAGATAGGGATCTACCTTGTTTTGCAGATCTCCTGGCAAAAAGCCTAACTTCTCCCCTGCCTCGACAGCTGGACGGGTGAGAATTATCCTGCTGACGTCGTGGGCTTTAAAGGATCTCACGGCCATGGAAACCGCCAAAAAGGTCTTGCCGGTGCCCGCAGGGCCTATGCCGAAGGAAATGGTGTTTTCCGATATGGAATCTATATATTTTTTCTGGCCGAGTGTCTTCGGCTTGATGATCTTTCCGCTTGTGGTAACGCATATTCCGCCGTCGGAAAGCCCCGCTATCTCGTCGGGATCTCCCTCGTCGGCCATAGATATGAAATATCTCACCTGCTGCTCGGAAATAGTCTCTCCCCGCTCGGCGATCTTCAAAAGTCCGTTCAGACAGCTGAACGCCCTCTCAACGCTGCGATCCGGCCCCGTTATTTTAATGTCGCTTCCGCGGCTTAAGATATCAACGCCGAGCTCGGACTGAATTATCTTTATGTTTTCGTCATAGCTGCCGAAAAGATTCAGCATAGCGTCTATATTCGTCACGACAACAGACTTTTCAGACATTTTCATTTCCTTTCGTTTTTTGCGTCTTTGCGGTTCACACGCATAAACCGCCACATTGATTATAACAGATTCCGTATAAAATTACAATAGCGATTTTAAGATTCAGTCCGCAAAAATTTTGGAAGGCGCGCCTATATCCCCCTCTATTTCGTAATCGACTTCAAGGGATATCCCGTCGCCGCCGTCGATTTCATGTACCTTTCTTGAAATTATCTTTGAGCCCGCAAGCAGATTTTTTTCATAGTTATCCATTCGTTTATAGAGATTCGAAAGCGCCTCGCCCTTTGAATACGTTTTCTCGGTCTCAACTATCTCTGTATATTCGTAGGTTTTCACCGAGAAAGGCATCGTAAAGCCTATAAGCTTTATAGGCACTGTCTGAGTTTTAACGGAATACTCCGCTCCTCTTTTAAGCATTTCCGACGGCAGGGGGATCTCGAGGTCGAAAAAGCCGAGGCATTTGCGGTAGATTTTTTCGCCGTATGCCGTTGAAGTCTCGCGGTATTTCTGCGAAAATACTGCGCGGTCTTCATATCTGCCTATGATCGTCGCGCGGGAATGGTAATATCTCGCCGCGCCGCCATCGTATTCGACAAGCCCGCTGACGAGCATCTGCCCCTTGTGCACCGCGTCGCCGACAAGAACCGAAAGCTGACCCGTCAGCACCTTTGCGCTGACGATAACCGCGTCGCGCGATGCAACTATGTTTGTAGGGATACGCGTGCTCTCGGTCTCTGGCTTATTTGTCGACATGCTGACGTTTACATAAACCACCGAGCCGACGCTCCCAAGCGACGCCCAGGCAACCTCGTCTGAGTTCGAAAACAGCTCCGTCGATATCTTTATAAAATTCAGCGAGGGTATGTACGCCCCGGGCTTCACGCCCTCGGTAGCCAAAAGCTCGCGAATCTGAACCCTCTGCGCGTCGTCATAGGCGCCGTTTATCTCGATTTTAACGACGGTATTTGAAAGATAGAATATCAGCGCCGAGACTAAAATCACCCCGAATGCGAAGCCGAAGCGGTGCAGGTATTTTTTAATTTTGAACGCCGTACCCCGGCGCTCCAAAATTTCATAAACGCAGTTCTGAGATTCGCAGAGCGTTTGAACCCTGTCGATTTTGTTGCCGGGGATCGTCGCAAAAAGGGCGTCGTCTTTTGCGTAAAGCGACTTTACTTTACAAATTTTTCGGAGCTTTTCGGCCAAAAGCGGGGCGTCGAAGCCTTCGATTTTCAGGGATATTCTCCCGGTCAGTATCCCGAAGAGACTGTCAGACATTTTTCACACCGGCTCTCTTTGTGAATTCAACCGAGCTTATCCTGCCGATTATCCTGACAAAACCGTTTTTAAAGCTCGACATCTCAAGCTCCTCTCCCCACACCGTCACGTCGCCGTCCCGGGTTTTCACCCTTGACATTATCTCGTTGCACTCATATACATGAGTCACGTTTTCTATCAGAACGTCGCCGGCGGCATTTACAGTCACATAGGATTCGCAAAAAGTTGCCGCAAGCAGCTTTGAGCGAAGCTTTTCAAATATATCCGACATGGCATGGCCTCCAAAAATTTTCCTGATAAATTATACTCGCCTGCGGTCAAGCATAGAATTATCCGACAAACTTTTAGAGGTGATAAAATGAAAGAAAGGACAGCGGACGCGCTCACGCTTTTTGCGCTTTGCAGCCTTGGCGCCCTATTGATTTTGAATCATGACGCCGTTTCCGCGGCGGTTATAGAGGCATCAAAAACCTGCGTTTATGTGATTATCCCGTCGCTTTTTCCGATGACGGTTCTATCTTCGGCGATAGCAAAAAGCGGCGTTATGTCGCGGTTTTTAAGGAGATCAAAGCTTAATCCCGCAGTTGCGGCGGTATTTATTCTCGGAAATGTCGGCGGATACCCTATAGGTGCAAAGCTTTTGAGAGAAGCCTGCGACAGCGGCGAGATCACCCCTCGGGAGGCGTCACGCGCAGCGGGATTTTGCTTCGGCTCCGGCCCTGCGTTTGCAGCGGGAGTTGCCGGCGCGGCGGTTTTCGGAAACGTAATCTTCGGAATTGCGGCGATGGCCGCGAATATCCTTGCAAATCTGACGCTTTTCATCGCCTATCTGATCACAAACAAAAATGTTCCGACAAATAATAAAGCCGAAACAAAAAGGCCGGCATTTTCCGGGCTGATGGTTGAAAGCGTGAGCTCGGCAACCGGCGCGATGATGAGTATCTGCCCGATGATACTCTTTTTTGCAGCGCTGAAAGGCTTGATAGAAGACCTGTTCCCGGCGCTTATGGAGACAAAATATCTGCCCGCAATACTTGAAATTTCAAATATCGCGGGGCTTTCAGGCTGTAAAGGCATATCGCTTGCCATTATTTCAATGCTGCTGGGATTCGGCGGTATATGCGTGCATATGCAGGTTCTGGCTATGATAGGCGGCAGATTTTCTGTAAAGTATTTTTGCTTAACGCGGGCTGTCGCAATACTTTTCAGCGGCTTCTACGCTTTTTTGATTGAAAAGGCTCTTTTGTATTTCGGCATCGCCTGCGAGGCTTCAACAAAAATAAGGCTGAGCCAAAGTCCCAGCCTTATTCCGATATTCTGCGTTGCCGCGATGGTCTTTATAACGCTCACCGAGCGCCGCAAGGGTCACTTCTGAGAAATCTCGGCAATCTTTTTGAGTATTATTTCCTTCATAACTCCGGGATTTGCCTTGCCCTTCGAGGCTTTCATGCACTGCCCGACGAGATAGCCGAGGGCGTTCGTCTTGCCAGAGAGGTAGTCGGAAACCGACTTTTCATTGGCAGAGAGAATTTCATCAGCAAGATTTTCAAGAGCCGATTCGTCCGAAACCTGCGCGAGACCCTTTTCCTCGATGATCGCCTTGATATCCCTGTCCTCGGCGACAATTATGTCGAAGACCGTCTTTCCGGCGGCGTTTGAAATTTTACCGTCGGCGATATAGTTGACAAGCTCGGCCATCTTTTCGGGGGTGAGCGCGGTATCCTCGATTGCTCGGCCGTCGTTCATGAATTTCGAGATCTCGCCCAAAACCCAGTTGGCCAAAAGCTTCGGCGATTTGCAGCCCGCCTCAAGGGATTTTTCAAAGAACGCCGATTTTTCGACGATGTCTACTATCATCGCGGCGTCATAGTGGCTAAGGCCGTAGTCGGAGACATATCTCATTATCTTTGCGTTCGGAAGCTCGGGCAGGGTGTCCTTGAGGAATTTCACCTTTTCCTCCGGGACAACTATCGTAAGAAGATCCGGCTCGGGGAAATAGCGGTAGTCCTGGGCGTCCTCCTTGGTTCTCATCGAAACGCTGATGCCCTTCTGGTCGTCCCACCTGCGGGTCTCCTGAACGACCGTTCCACCCGCTTCAAGTATCTCTATCTGGCGGTTTGCCTCGTAATCGATCCCGCGGACTGCGGCCGAGAAGCTGTTGACGTTTTTCATCTCGCAGCGGGTTCCGAAGGGCGTTCCCGGCTTGTGAACGGAGACGTTGACGTCGCAGCGTATGGAGCCCTCCTGCATCTTGCAGTCGGAGATGTCGATGTATTTAAGGATAGAGCGTATAGTTTCAAGGTAAGCCTTTGCCTCGTCCGAGCTTCGCATGTCGGGCTTGGAGACTATCTCGATGAGCGGAACGCCGCAGCGGTTGAAATCGACAAGCGAGCCGTCGAATTTGTCGGAATGCAGAAGCTTTCCGGCGTCCTCCTCGATATGGATCCTCTCTACGCCTATCCGCTTTACCTCGCCGCCCTCCATTATCACGTCGAGATAGCCGTTCTGGCAAAGCGGTATGTCCGCCTGGGAGATCTGATAGGATTTCGGCAGGTCGGGGTAAAAATAGTTTTTGCGATCCTGCTTGCAGATCCTGTTGATAGAGCAGTTAAGCGCGTGGCCCATTTTTATCGCGTATTCCACGACCTTTTCGTTGAGGGTGGGCAGCGTGCCGGGCATACCGAGGCATATCGGGCAGACCTGCGTGTTTACCTCGAGGCCGAACGAATTGCGGCAGCTGCAATAAATTTTCGTCTTTGTATTGAGCTCGGCGTGGACTTCAAGCCCGACGACGACTTCATAACCTTTTATCATCTTCCGTACCTCCCCTTAAAGCTCAGGACGTCTGAATCCGCCGAAGGCGTTTTCATGGGCAAACGCGAGATTGAGTATTGTCTGCTCGTCGAATTTGCGGCCGATTATCTGCATTCCGTAGGGAAGCCCCGCCTCGGAATATCCGCAGGGAACGCTTACGGCGGGAAGCCCGGCTATGTTCACCGTGACGGTGCAGATGTCGGCGGCGTACATGGCAAGCGGATCGGAGATGCGGTCGCCTATCTTAAACGCCTCCGAGGGAGATGTAGGGGTGACGATGGCGTCGACGTTTTTGAAAGCGTCCTCAAATTCCTGGCGGATCCTCTTCTGCAAAAGCTTGGCCTTTTTGTAGTAGGCGTCGAAGTATCCCGAGCTTAAAACAAATGTTCCGAGCATGATTCTTCTCTTTACCTCGCGGCCGAAGCCCTCGCTGCGGGTCTTCTCGTACATGTCGATAAGCCCGTCGCAGTCCTTGGCGCGGTAGCCGTACTTTACGCCGTCGAAGCGTGCAAGGTTTGACGAAGCCTCGGCGCAGGCGATGATATAATAGGCGGAAAGCGCGTATTTAGTTGAGGGCAAAGAGATCGGCACAACCTTTGCTCCCCCGGCTTCAAGCGCACGGACGGCTTTCATAACGGCGTCGGCGATCTCGGGCTTTACGCCCTTGCCGAAATACTCCTCCGGGATACCTATTTTCAGCCCCAAGATTTTGTCGGTGAGGCCGTCGTAAAGCGAATTGTAGGATCTGTCGGCGCTGGTGGCGTCCATGGGATCGTGTCCCTGAATCTCGTCCTGCAAAAGCGCAACGTCCTTGACGCAGCGCCCGAGGGAGCCAATCTGGTCGAGCGAGCTTGCAAACGCGACGAGCCCGTAGCGCGAAACGCTGCCGTATGTCGGCTTGAGACCGACTACGCCGCAGAGCGAGGCCGGCTGCCTAATAGAGCCGCCGGTGTCCGAGCCGAGCGCTATAACGGCCTCCTGAGCCGAAACCGCCGCGGCTGAGCCGCCGGAGGATCCGCCCGGCACGCAGGTTAAATCGAAGGGGTTTTTCGTGACGGCAAAGTAGGAATTTTCGGTAGAGGATCCCATCGCGAATTCGTCCATGTTAAGCTTGCCTATAATGACCGAACCTGCGTTTGCAAGCTTATCTATAACGGTGGCGTTAAAAACGGGAACGTAGTTTTCAAGCATTCTTGAAGCGCAGGTGGTGTGTATCCCCTTTGTAGAGATGTTGTCCTTTATTCCCACTGGAATGCCCGCAAGGCGTGATTTTGCCTCACCCGACGAGATGAGCTTATCGGCCTCGGCGGCCATTTTCAGGGACATCTCGCGGTCGGTCATGAGATAGGCATTGATTTTTCCGTCTATTTTTTCTGCCCTGTCCAAAACCGCCTCGGTGAGCTCAACCGAGGATATTTTTTTGTCTCTGAGCATCTCGGAGAGCTCAAACGCTGAATATTCGTAAAGATTTTTCATTTTACACTCCCCCGCTCAGTCGACAGTCTTCGGCACTACAACGCAGCCGGCAACGGTTTTCGGCGCGTTTTTGAGAATCTCTTCTCTTGAAAACTTCTTTTCGGAAAGCTCGTCCGCCCGAAGCGCCATTGCTTCGTTCGGGTCAACGGTCAGCTCGTCCTGAATGTCCGGCATGGCCTCAACCATAGAAATGATATCCGCCATCTCCTTTTCATATCCCTCAAGCTCGCTGTCGTCGATTCTTAAGCGGGACAGCTTTGCGATATGTCTGATGTCAATATCCATACTATTCCTCCGATTGTTTTTTGTATCATTTATAATACTCAAAAATTGCGATTCGTCAATAACCTCAATTCCGAGTTCTCTTGCCTTGGTAAGCTTCGAGCCGGCGTCGTCCCCCGCAAGGACGTAATCCGTCTTCTTGGAGACGCTTGATTTAACGGTGCCGCCGTTTCTTTCGATTATCGCCTGGGCCTCGTCGCGCTTCATTCCGGGAAGCGTTCCGGTGATGACAAACGTCTTTCCAGAAAATACGTCGGAGACGGCCACGCGCTCGTATTTCATATTCACGCCGATGTCTCTGAGTTCGCTTATCATCTGCCTCATGTGGGGCTCGGAAAGCGCCTCCGTCACCGATTCTGCGGTGAGGCTTCCGAAGCCGTCGATAGCCTCGATATCCTCTTTAGAGGCGGCCAGAATGCTGTCCATGTCGCCCAGCCTGTCGCATAAAAGCTTTGCCGAAGCCGAGCCGACGTTCTTGATACCGAGGCCGCAGAGCAGCCTGTCAAGGGAGTTGTTTTTCGACGCCTCAATGGCGTTGATAAGGTTTTCCGCCGATTTCAGCTTATATCCCTCAAGCCTGAGAAGATCTTCGGTTTTAAGCCTGTAAATATCGGGTATCGACCTTATCAGTCCGCAGTCGTAAAGCGCCTTTGCCTTTTCGGGGCCGAGGCCGTCGATGTTCATGGCCGGCTTTGAGGCGAAATAGATAATTCTGCGCAAAACCTGCGCCGGGCAGTTTATGTTGGAGCACCTGAGCGCGCTCTCGCCCTCGTCTCTTATGGCTCTGGCGCCGCAGACCGGGCAGGTGTCGGGGAGCTTAAAGGGCTCGCCCTCGCCAGAAGGCTTTGCGACTCCCAAAACCTCGGGGATTATATCCCCAGCCTTTCTTACGGTGATCTCGTCGCCTATTCTTATTCCGCGCTCGTCTATAAAGTCCTGGTTGTGTAAAGTCGCGCGAGAAACGCTTGTCCCGGCGAGCAAAACGGTGTCGAACACCGCCACGGGCGTTATTACGCCGGTGCGGCCGACGTTTACTTCTATGTCCCGAAGCTTTGTTACCTTTTCTTCCGGCGGGAATTTATAAGCGACAGCCCAACGCGGGGTCTTTGCGGTCGAGCCTATCTGCTCTCGAGCTGAAAGGCTGTCGAGCTTGACGACCACCCCGTCTATGTCATATGGGAGTTCAAAGCGGTTCTCCCCTATTTTTCTAATGCATTCCTCAATTTCCTCATACGTTCTGACGAGCGTATATTTCGGTATTACCTTGAAGCCCTGCGACTTCATGTAGTCGAGGGTCTCCTTATGAGATGTAAAGCTTCTGCCCTCTACGCGCTGCAAATTGAAGCAGAAGATATCGAGCTGCCTTTTCGCTGCGATTTTAGGATCCTTCTGCCTAAGTGACCCCGCGGCCGCGTTTCTCGGATTTTTAAAGGGCGTCTCCGAGCTAAGCTCCATTTCCTCCGTGAGCCTGTCGAATACGGCTCGGGGCATGTAAACCTCTCCCCTCACCTCTAAAAGCGGGAGCTTGTCCGAAAGCTCGAGCGGCACCGAGCCTATCGTTTTTATATTAGGGGTCACGTCCTCGCCGACAAAGCCGTCTCCCCGTGTTGAGCCGACAGCAAGAACGCCGTCGTGATATTCAAGCGAGCAGGAAAGGCCGTCTATCTTCGGCTCGACGGTGAAGCTCGGGAAATCGACAGCCTCCGAGATCCTGTCGAAAAAGTCTTTGACCTCTGAAAAGCTGAAAACGTCCTGAAGCGAGCCCATCTGCACCGCGTGATTTACCTTTGTAAACTTCGACACCGGCGCTCCGCCCACCCTCTGAGAGGGCGACGAGGGGCTTAAAAACTCGGGAAATTCGGTCTCTAAAGCCCTAAGCTCGCGCATCATGGCGTCGTATTCGTAATCTTCTATCTCGGGGTTATCCTCGACATAATATTTTCTGTTGTGATAGTTCAAAAGCCGGGTAAGCTCCTCGACCCTTATTTTAGCAGATTCTCTATCCATCACATTTTACTTCCGATCCAAATAAAGGTTATCGGTCGGCACGTTGCCGACGATCACCGTCTGCGCAAGGACATACTCCTGCGAGACCGTGAATTTTGCGCTCTGCGGCGGCAGATAAGCGCTGACGTCCGCCGAAACGCGCATTCTTATTTCGTGGCGGGACTGGTTTATTCCCACCGATTCAAACGTAGAAAGCACCTCGATGTCGGCAACCGCCGATTCGGTTATCTTAACGCCAATCCGAGGGCCTCTCCCGCTTGCGCCTATATCGTTAAATAAACTTCCGAGCGGGATTTTTATCTTTGCAGACCGCAAAGCCGAGAGGTCTTTTTGCAGCTTTTCAAGGCAGGCGGTTTTCATTCGGTTGATCTCAAAGCTGTCGTATTCTATCGAGGTGACAAATCCGCTCTGATTATATCTTAACCGCGCGAGGTCGGAATAACCTATGCGGTTGCCATCAAAAAATTCCGAAACGGAGTTATTGATGATCTCGACCACGGCCGGGGCGCCGTAGCTTTCGGCGAGCTCGCAGATGACCGGCTTCAAAGAAATATTCAATGAGATCTCAAAAATGACGGCAAGAATAAAAAGCAAAGCCGCCGAAATTGCAATCAACCTTGCGCGCACTGTCTTGAGAATCCCGCCCGCCGCGCGGTCTTTATATCTTCTCAAACTATCACCCCCGCCCCGATGATATTTTATGTTCATCAGGGCGGAAAAGTGAATGATTCAGTTTAAAAACCGAAGATTATTTCTCGGCAAGCGCCTTTTTGACGGTCGCGACAATGTTTTCGCTGCAAAGGCCGAATTCCTTGAGGAGGTCTGCGGCGGGGCCGGAATGTCCGAAGACGTCCTGAACGCCTATCTTGACGACCTTAACGGGGCAAGCCTCGGTGACGACGTCGGAGACGGCCGAGCCGAGACCGCCGATCACGCTGTGCTCCTCGGCAGTGACGATAAGGCCGGTTTCCTTGGCTGCCTTGATGACAAGCTCTCTGTCGATGGGCTTTATAGTGTGAATGTTTATAACTCTTGTGCTGATGCCCTCGGCCTTAAGAGCCTCGGCTGCCTTTATAGCCTCATAGACCATAAGGCCGGTGGCGATGACGGTTACATCGGTGCCGTCGACAAGCTGCTCGCCCTTGCCGATCTCAAACTTATAGGTTTCCTTGTCGTGGAAGATCGGCACTGCAAGTCTGCCGAAGCGGATATAAACGGGGCCGTCGTGCAGTATAGCGGCCTCAACGGCTGCTCTCGCCTCAACGTCGTCGGCGGGATTTATAACCGTCATTCCGGGGATCGTTCTCATCAGCGCGATGTCTTCGTTGCACTGGTGAGACGCGCCGTCCTCGCCGACCGAAATGCCCGCGTGGGTGGCGCCGATCTTGACGTTGAGATGGGGATATCCGATAGAGTTGCGGACGATCTCAAACGCTCTGCCGGCGGCGAACATTGCAAACGAGGAGGCAAAGGGGACTTTGCCGGTGGTGGCAAGGCCGGCGGCGATGCCCATCATATTGGCCTCGGCTATACCGCAATCTATGTGGCGGTCGGGGAATTTTTTCTTAAAGACGCCGGTTTTGGTGGCGCCGGCAAGGTCGGCGTCCAAAACATAAAGGTTTTCATATTTATCGCCGAGATCGGCAAGAGCCTCGCCGTAGCTTTCGCGGGTTGCCTTTTTAACTAAATCTGCCATAACTTATCCCTCCAATTCTGCTAACTGAGCCTTGAGCTCTGACATTGCCTGAGCATACTGTTCGGCGTTGGGAGCCGTTCCGTGCCAGGAAACCTGATTCTCCATAAACGAAACGCCCTTGCCCTTGGTGCTCTTCTGAATGATTACGCAGGGCTGGTTGACGACGGTTTCGGCCTCGTTGAAGGCCTTTTCGATGGAATCAAAATCGTGAGCGTCCATGGTGATGACATGCCAGCCGAAGGCCTTGAATTTTTCGTCGATAGGATAGGGCGAGCATACGTCGGAGATCTTGCCGTCTATCTGCAGGCCGTTGTTGTCGACTATAGCGAGCAGATTATCGAGCTTGTTGTGGGCGGCAAACATGGCTGCCTCCCAAACCTGACCCTCTTCTATTTCACCGTCGCCCAAAATGGCGTAGACCTTGTAGTTTTCGCCGCTGAGCTTGGCCGAAAGCGCCATTCCGCAGGCGGCGGAGATCCCCTGGCCCAAAGAGCCGGTGGACATATCCACGCCGGGGATATGCTTCATGTCGGGGTGGCCCTGCAAGCGGGCGCCGATATGTCTTAATGTCTTAAGCTCGTCGACCGGGAAGAATCCGCGGTGAGCGAGCACCGAGTAGAGCGCGGGGGCGGTGTGTCCCTTAGAGAGAACAAAGCGATCCCTGTCGGGAAGCTTGGGATTTTCAGGGTAAACGTGCATTTTGTTGAAGTAAAGATAGGTAAGGGTGTCGGCTATCGAAAGCGAACCGCCGGGGTGACCGCTTTTGGCGTTGTAGACTCCCTCGATGATGCCCATTCTGACTTTGCAGGCAGTGATTTGAAGCTGCTTTTTAAGTAATTCGTCCATTTGATTATTACCTCCGTTTTTAAGAATTTACAGCAATACTGACCATTTTTGCCATATCCGATTTTAAAGGTTTTCCAATATATTCAAAGCCTCGGCCACCGCTCCGCTGTCGCAGGTGTTTTTTAAAACACAGGCCGCTGATTTTTTTACGGCCTCCTGCGAATCGGCGGGGCAAAAGCTAATATCGGCGCATTCAAGCATTTCTATGTCGTTGTCGTAATCCCCCGCTGCGGCAATTTTATATTTTTGCCAGTCCATTATCTCTACGAGTTTTTTCAGGGCGCTGCCCTTTGAAACTCCCTCGGGGAGGATCTCGAGAAACTTCGGGAAAGACCTTACGAACCTCACGCCCATGCCGCTGAATTTTTTTACGTATTCCATGAGCTCGGTGATGACATCGACTTCGTCGGCCAAAAGCATCTTGTTCCAAGGCTCCGAAATCTCGTCGGGCGAGCCAACCTTATGGAACTCAATGTTCAAAATCCCCTGATGCCACTTTTCAACGGTGTTCATGTGAAAATAATACCGCTTTGAAAAGGTGTATATTTCCGGGGAAATGTTTGGAAACTTTTCTCTCACGTCCAAAAGGATATCTTTTGCGGCTTCGGGCAGATCAATCTCGTAAAGCACTTTGCCTTTACACAAATCGTAGATAACTCCGCCGTTGCAGAGGATTGCGGGGCTGTTGGTTATCTTTTCGACATCGTTTCCCGTGACCGTGTGAAGAGGCCTGCCGGTGGCGATAACAAACCGCCCGCCGGCGTTTGTATATCTAACTATAGCCTCTCTGTCGGCGGGATTGAGCGTCTTTTTTGTCGTCAGAAGCGTGCCGTCAAGATCGGACACGAAAACAGTGTTTGAAAGCTTCATTTATACCTCAGTGAAGAAAGTAATTTTGTGAAATATTCGGGAAGCGGTGCCTCAAATTCCATATATTCCTGCGTTCTCGGGTGCACAAAGCCGAGCTTTTTGGCGTGAAGCGTTTGGCCTTTACAGCCTTTATAGGGCTTGCCGTAGACGTCGTCGCCCAAGATCGGGTGGCCCAAATACGCGCAGTGAACTCTTATCTGGTGGGTGCGGCCGGTCTCAAGAGAAAAGCTCATATACGAGCAGCCATTTAGCTCCTCAATAAGCCTGTAGTGGGTGATCGCCTCTTTCGAGCAGTGCTCGGTTACGCACATTTTCTTGCGATCAAGCCGGTCACGTCCTATAGGAGCGTTCACGGTGCCGGAATCTTCACGGAAATGCCCGACGCAAATAGCCTCATATTCGCGTGTAAAGTTATGATCCTTTACAAGCTTTGCAAGGCCGAGATGTGCAAAATCGTTTTTCGCGACGGCCAAAAGACCGCTCGTGTTCTTGTCGATGCGATGCACTATCCCCGGGCGTATCACTCCGTTTATGCCGCTGAGGCTTCCCCCGAAGCGGTACAAAAGCGCGTTCACAAGCGTTCCGTCGGGATTTCCCGGCGCCGGGTGGACTACCATTCCCTGCGGCTTGTTGACGATAGCAAGGTCGTCGTCCTCGTAGACGACTTCAATGGGGATATTCTGCGGCTTTGCTTCAAGCCCGATGGGATCGGGTATCACCACCGTAACGGCGTCGCCCTCGGAAAGGATTTTGCTTTTTCGGGCGGCCGAGCCGTTTACGGTCACCCCGCCGGAATCGATTATCTTTGTGACCGCCGATCGCGTCAGATCTATCTCCGTCTGCTCGGCCAGCCACTTGTCAAGCCGCTGGCCGCTGTCCGAGGCCTCGGCGACAAAGCTGTATCTTTCCATTTAATTTTCCGGGCTTTCGGAATTTACGGATCCCTCCGAAACTTCCGTTTCGGCCTTAGCGGCTGCGGCCTGCGCTTTTTTCAGCTTCGACTGCTTTATCTCGTCGATGATGACCGTCAGGCAGAAAAGCAGCGCGCCGAATGTAACGCAGCAGTCGGCAAAATTGAAGACGGGAAAGCTTATAAAATCGAGCTTGATGTAGTCGATAACGCCGGCAAAGGAATCCGTGCCCTCTATAAGCATTCTCACCCGGTCGATGAGGTTTCCGGCGCCGCCCGCGATTATAAGAAGCAGCGATATCAGCTCGAGCGAGCCCATTTTTTTGCGTCTGACGACGATATAAACGGCTATTGCGACGATAACTATGGCGGTGAAGACGGTGAGAAAAACGGTTCTGCCCTCAAGAATGCTCCAGCCGGCGCCGCTGTTGCGGATATGCGTGAGGCTGAACACTTTGAAGTCGCCGATCTTAAAGGTAAAATAATTTCTGATCGCGCCATGGCATTCCGCGAAATTTCGGACTACATACGCTTTGATAAGCTGGTCTCCGGCGACGAGCGCCGCAACCAGAATCAGGGAAAAAATCAGCAAAGGTCTCAATCCTTACTAAGCCGATTGCCGCGGCTATGCGGCAATCGGCGGAAATTATTCAACTGTGTGAGCGCAGCGCTCGCAGAGAGTGGGGTGCTCGGCGCACTTGCCGACGGTCTCGGAATATGTCCAGCAACGCTCGCACTTCTCGCCCTCGGCGCGCCTTACCGAAATTCCGGCGCCCGTTGCTTCGCCGATGAATTCGGCGTCGTGAAGATCCTTTATCTCAACTTTAGAGACGATGAAGACGGTCTCGAGGAGCTTTTCCAAGCCGGAAATATCCATTCCGTTCGGGGAGATAGCCACAGCCGCTTCAAGAGACGAGCCGATGACCTTTTCGGCGCGCTTAAGCTCCAAAGCCTTTTTGACGTCGTCGCGAAGTTTGCCGATATTGCTCCACTTTTCGATGAAAGCGTCGTCGTGCTTGAGGCCGGAGAGCGAAGGCATGTCGTTTAAGAACACGCTTTCAGTGTTGTCGGAGGCACGGTGAGGCAGATATTTCCATATCTCATCAGCGGTGAAGGGAATTATCGGGGCGATAAGCCTTGCCAGCGCAGAGAGAATTATATACATCGCTGTCTGAGCCGAGCGGCGAAGCTCGCTCTTAGGGGCCTCGCAGTAAAGGCGATCCTTGATGATGTCGAGGTAGAAGTTAGACATGTCGACAACGCAGAAATTGTGGATCGACTTAAAGACGATGTGGAAATCGAAGGAATCGTAAGCCTCGCGGGTCTTTTCGATAAGGCTGTCGAGGCGCATGACCGCCCACTTGTCAATTTCTTCGAGCCTGTCGAGCGGGACGGCCTCGGCGTCGAAATCGAATCCGCCTTGATTCGATATGTTTCCGAGGATATATCTTGCGGTGTTGCGAACCTTTTTGTAGGCTTCTGAGAGCTGGCCGAGGATCTCCTTGGAAATGCGGATATCCGAGTGATAGTCGCTCGAAGCGACCCAAAGTCTTAAGATGTCGGCACCGTATTTGTCGTAGATCTCTCTCGGCTCGATGCCGTTTCCGAGGGATTTGTGCATCGTTCTGCCCTGGCCGTCGACGACCCAGCCGTGTGTGCATACGGCCTTATAGGGAGCCATTCTGCCGATGGCGACGGAGGTAAGAAGCGAACTCTGGAACCAGCCGCGGTACTGGTCTGCGCCCTCAAGGTAGAGATCTGCCGGGGCGTGAAGATTGTCGCGCTGATCCAAAACAGCGGTATGGGTAACGCCGGAATCGAACCAAACGTCCAAAATATCCTTTTCCTTTTCAAATTCGGTGCAGCCGCACTCGCATTTTAAATCGGGCAGGATCTCGGAGGCCTCGTGCGCCCACCAGGCGTCGGAGCCCTCTTTTCTGAACAGCTCGGATATCGTTTTAATCGTGTAGTCGTTGATTATCGGCTTGTGGCATTTTTTGCAGTATACGATCGGGATAGGCACGCCCCATGTTCTCTGGCGGGAGATGCACCAGTCAGAACGGTCGCGAACCATTCCCTTGATCCTCTCCTCGCCCCATTCGGGGATCCACCTGACATTTTCTATTGCCTTTATGGCATCTTCCTTGATGCTGTCGACGGAGCAGAACCACTGCTCTGTCGCACGGAAGAGCACCGGCGATTTGCATCTCCAGCAGTGGGGATACTGGTGCTTTATCTTTTCGGTGGCAAACAGCGAGCCGGTCTCGGCCATATGCTTTGCGATGACCTTGTTGGCGTCGTCGGTGGAAAGCCCGGCGAACTGCTCGCCCGATTCCTTGGTGAGAACTCCCCTGCCGTCCACGCCGACGATTATGCCGACGTTGTATTTATTGCCTATTTCAAAGTCGTCGACGCCGTAGCCGGGGGCGGTGTGGACGCAGCCGGTGCCGCTCTCAAGGGTTACGTGGTCGCCGCATATAACTAAAGACGTCCTCGGCATAAAGGGGTGCTGCGCAGTGCAGTATTCAAGCTCCTTGCCGGTGAACGAGCCGACGGTGGTATATTCGGTAATTCCGGCGGCCTTGAGGGTGGGTTCTATAAGTTCGCGGGCCATGATGTAGTTTTCGCCGTTCGCCTGAACGACGGTATATTCGTAGTCGGGGCCGAGGCATATGGCAAGGTTTCCGGGAAGCGTCCAGGTGGTGGTAGTCCAGATTACGAAGTAGGTCTTGTCGAGGTCGATTCCGAGATTCGAGAGCACTCCCCTGTCGTCAGCTACCTTGAATTTTACATATACCGAATAGCAGGGGTCGTCCTGATATTCTATCTCCGCCTCGGCAAGGGCGGTCTGGCAGTCGGGGCACCAGTAAACAGGCTTGAGGCCCTTGTAGATGAAGCCTTTTTTGGCCATCTCGCCGAAAACTTCTATCTGTCTCGCCTCGAATTCGGGCTTAAGGGTGAGATATGGGTCTTTGAAATCGCCCAAAACACCGAGGCGCATAAACTGCTCCTTCTGTGAGGCGACATAACCGAGGGCGAACTCGCGGCAATGCTTTCTGAGCTCTAAAGGAGGGATAGCGCCGTTTTCGACGCCTATCGACTTCATGGCCTTTAGCTCGGTGGGAAGCCCGTGGGTGTCCCAGCCGGGAACGTAATGGGCGCAGTAGCCGCTCATATTCTTCTGCTTTACTATGATGTCCTTTAAAACCTTGTTAAGAGCCGTGCCGAGATGTATATCGCCGTTGGCGTAGGGCGGGCCGTCGTGAAGAACATACGAAGGCTTGCCCTCGTTTCTTTTCATTATCTTCTCATAAAGACCGCTTTTCTCCCACTCCGAAACCATTCCCGGCTCCTTCGAGGGAAGATTCCCTCTCATGGGGTAATCGGTCTCGGGGAGATTCAGGGTCTTATTGTAGTCCTGCGGCATTATAAAATGCTCCTTTCTTGATTGCTTATGTATTTAATTGTGATTATTCTGGCCGAATTTCAGCTCTTCGGCGGAATAGTTCTGTCTTTTATAGCCGGCAAAGGCAAACGCGCCTGAGTTGTCCTTCTTAGAGGTCTCATGCTTTTCCTCGCGGTGCTCTTCGGTATCGGGGAGTTCCGCAGTCTTAGAAAGCGAGGCAGTCTTGGGCTCCTCGGCGGAGGGCGAAGTCTCGGTGTTCATTATCTGCTCTATCTCCGCGTCGGTGAGCTCGGGAAGCGAAACCGCAAGTTTAATCTGCTCGTCAAGTATAAGAATCAGCTTTTTCTTGAATTCGGTGACTTCCTTTTTCAGCTCGTTGAGCTTTTCGTTCTGCAGCTCGCGCTTTGTCTTGGAGGCTGCCTCGACGGCGGCAAGCTTGTCGTTTTCGGCGTGAATTGCAGCCGCGATCTTTTTGACTTCAGATTCTTTGAGGGCGTTGCAGTCGTTCTGAATGTCGGCGAGCAGGGAATCCCGCTTTTCCTGAGCCTCTGCAACAATCTTTTCGGCCTCGGCCTTGGCGTCGGCGATTATCTTGTTCCCCTGCTTCTGCGCGACAAGAAGGGCATCGCGAATGGCGTCCTCGTCGTTGCGGTATTCGTTTATCTTCTCAACAAGCTTAACTATTTTAAGCTCGTTCTCTTCCTTTTCCTTAACCTCCTTGGCGTAGGCGATCGCCACGTCGCGAAGATACTCCTCAACCTCCTCGGGCTTGTAGCCGAAGGTGGATTTTTCAAATTTGCGGTTGGATATTTCCTGCGGATTCATAACATTTGACCTCCTAATTTTTATCTGAATTTTCTTATTGTTATAAACACACGGTCTTTTTTTGACTGCCCGCCGACCTCATAAAGCTCAAATTTGCCGAAGCCGCGAACCGAAAACCTGTCGCCCTGTGAAATCTTTTCCGCAGGGCTGAAAGTCATAACGCGGTTTAGCAAAACTCCCTTTGACTTTATAAGATCTGCGGTCTTCTCGCGGGAGAATCTCAGTGCCGTCGCCAAAACAGCATCGAGGCGTAAAGACGCCACCGTCGAGCGGATCTCGTCGTATTCCTGAACGGGTATATCGGCCTCGGTGAAGTCTTCGGTCACCCTGACGCCGCATCTGCCGATTTTGTCGATCCCGCGCACAAGAGGCAGGGCCGTATCCATGACAAAGACAACCGTCCTGCGGCTGCCGACAAGAATATCTCCCAGCATTTCGCGCTTTATCCCCAAAGACATAAGGCCGCCCAGAAAGTCGCGGTGATTAAGACCCGAATTTTCGGGGCAGTTGAACACCACGGCTTTAAAGGGAAGCTGAGCCTCGCATAAATCGGGGTCGCCGAAAGCAAGAACCTGCCGCTCGGCGTCGGGGTATCCGCCGAAGGCGCAAAAATCCCCAAAGCACTCGCTTATAAGGGCAGATCTGCACATTTCAAGCTGACGCTCGTCCAAAAAGGCGGAATATAAAGGCTTATAGCTCTGCTCGCTTCTTTTTGCTATGTCAAGAATGTGGCGCACTAAAAGCCTGTCCTCGTCAGACAAAGGCAAAGGCAGATGAGGCACCGTTAAAAGCTGTAGCCGTTGTTTTCAAGCTCGCTCATAAGATCTACGCCGCTGAAACCAACGTTTTTAGGCATGATGACAAACGTCTTCTGGGCGGTCATCTTGATGGTGGCGTCGTTTGCGTATGCCACGCCCGAAAGGAAGTCCATAATGCGCTTGGCGTCCTCGGCCTTGACCTGCTCAAGATTCAGAAGAACGGTCTTCTGATGATTGAGGTCGTCGCCTATCGACTTGACCTCGGAGAAGTCCGTAGGCCTTGCAAGGACGATCTGCACGGTAGCCGTGGTGGCTATCTTGACCTCGCGGTTGCGGCGCTCCTCGGCTACGTCGACCGACTGAGCAACGTCTTCATAAATGGGCTGATAATCTGTTTCCTCTTCTTCCGGCCCGAGAAGGAAATCCTTAAAAGAATCAATAATGCTCATGATAATCCTCCATACTCTATAATGATTTTAATGTAGATACAATAAATCCATGATATATTTATTATCGTATATTTCGGTGCGGTTGTCAAGCCATTATTCACATTTTTTTGTGTTTCACGAAAAATTTTATGTCATATTCCGGCCTCCGGGGCCGTTGTGACCTCGCCGCTGCCGGTTTCTGTGGGCTCAGTCGCCGGGGTAGTCACCGATTCCGGCGGGCCGGTAGGCTCGGTCACGGAGCTCGTTGCGGCCGTTGTGACTGTCTCCCCGCCCTCGCTTTCCGGGGCGGTTATCGGGTCGATGACTATTCTGTCGTAAAGGTTGAGATATTCGCTGTCCGAGGTGTTTTTAGAAAGAACGTAGTCGTCGCCCTCGTAGATGACGTCGAGCTTTTTGAATTTCAGCTGCTCGCCGACAATGACGTAAACGCCCTTTATGCCGCCTGAGAAGCGTATGGCGTCGCGCGGGGCCCAGATCCCGGTCTTCTCTATAAACGTAAGCTCTACGTCGGCGACGCGGGTCGAGGCGAGCTCGCTGTCAAGCTCGTCGCAGCTTATAACTATAATGGCCTCGTTGCCGTTGCCTGTCGGGGTGATGCTGTCGACGGTGACGGTGTAGGTGTTCTCCGAGGAATCTATCGAGAATAGAAGCTCCTCATGGACAAAATATCGGTTTGCAACGTCTATTACGCCGACCATTTTCCAGGAGTAATCTTTAAAGACCTTTCCCACGGCGTTTTTATAGGATTCCGTCCTCCTGTCAGGGTGGGCTATTATATCCTTTATCTGCTCCACCGTCATCTCGGGGATCATTTCGGTGTTGAGCTCGTTTTCGTAGCCGTCAACCTCAGAAGTGAAATAGCCGGTTCCCGTCGAAGTAACCGTGGCTATCGGCTCCTTTAAAGCGGCGTTAAGGCTGTTAAGCTCGCCTTCAAGGCGCTGAATGCGGTCGTCGAAATTATACTCGGCGTTTGTGGCGATGTTATAAATGTTCATCAGCTTTAGCATTTCAAGGCTTTCGCTGTATACGCTGTCAAGGCTGCCGCCTGCAAGATTAAGAAGAAGATTTTTATAGCTGTCCCCTATCTGGGTGCTTATGAATTCCGGCTGGGCATAGTCGGTGGTGCCGGGATCTTGCGCGCGCCTTAGGTTGTCAAGCTCCTTTTCAAGGCGCTCGATTCTGTAGCGGTTGTATATCTGTAAATATGAATCGTAAATTCTTGCCACAGAGGAATTTTTTGAGAGCTTCGAGCCGTCGCTGACGGAATAATTCATCACGCCCTCGCCGGCATGCTGGGAATAAATTACCGTCTCGTCGCGGACAAATACGCCCGTGAAGCTTATGCTCTCCTTGCAGGTGTATAAAACGGCGTCGCGGGTGTTTTCGCTGCCGTGGATACCTATGTAGATCTGCGAGCAGATAAGCGCAAATACGGCAAGAACTATGAGCGACATCAGAATTGCGTCGCGAAGTCTGCGGTATTTCATCAAATCACTCCTTTATTTTTGAGGCGGCGATTACCTTCATCGCCTCGCCGATGGTGTTTTCAAAGGTTTTACACTCGTCGGGGTAGATATAATTCACATTCTCGCACCGCCTGAACCAGGTCAGCTGCCTTTTGGCGTAGCGGCGGGTCGCTTTTTTGAGATTTTCGACGCAGTTTTCAAGGTAATCTTTGCCGGAAAAATAGGGCGCAAGCTCCTTATAGCCTATCGCCTGGCGGGAGGTTTTCAGCGAGCCGTCGAGGCAAAACTGCCTCGCTTCCTCCAAAAGTCCTCGGGACATCATACCGTCAACACGCCGGTCTATTCTGTCGTAGAGCACCGAGCGGTCTTTAAAATCGAGGCAGATAAAGCAAACGTCGTAGGGCGAGCCCGAAAGGCGGCTGTTTCTGTTTTGCTCCGAGACGGTCAGCCCGGTGGTTTTGTAAATTTCTATCGCCCGGATTATCCGGGAAAGATTGTTTTCGTGAAGACGTTCTGCGGTCTCGGGGTCGAACTGCCGAAGCATTTCTTTCAGATATCCCCCGCCCTTTTCGGCGGCGATAGCCTTAAGCTCGTCGCGAAGACCCGTCTCGGGGCAGGATTTTTCAAATCTTATGTTGTCGATAAGCGAGGATATATAAAGCCCCGTTCCGCCGCAGACAATCGGAAGTTTATTTCTCGAATGTATATCCGCGACTGCCTTATGCGCAAGATCAACGTAGTCGGCCACCGAAAAAGGCTCGTTCGGCTCCAAAAAATCTATGAGATGATGCCTGACGCCCTGCATTTCCTCTGCCGTCGGCTTTGCGGTGGCAATCTCCATGTGTTTGTATATCTGCATGGAATCGGCCGAAATCACCTCGCCGTCAAGCCTTAAGCATAGCTCCACGGCAAGCGCCGTCTTGCCGGAGGCCGTCGGCCCGGCGATAACAACCAAAGGTATCCGCCCGCTCATACTATCCTCTTGAAGAGCTTTTCAATCTCGCGGCGGGTGAATTTTATCATCGTCGGACGGCCGTGCGGGCAGTACATCAGCCTGTTCGCAAGGATCAGCCCGACAAGCTTTTCAAGCTCCTCAGGCCGCGAAAAGCTGTTCGCCCTGATCGAAGCCTTGCAGGCGACCGAATGGAAAAGCTCGTCGAAGATCTCGCCGCCGTCGGTGCTGCCCTTCGAGATCCTGTCAGCAAAGTTGACCAGAAGATCCGTCGGCTCATCGTCGGTGAGCAACAGCGGCACGCCGTAAAGCTTGACTTTGGGCGGATCGAGCGGCTGGATTTCAAACCCGAAGCGGTTAAAAAGCTCGTGGTTTTCTATGACCGCGGTGTATTCGTCGTAGGAGAGCTCTATATCAAAGGGTATCGCCAAAGCCTGGATATCCGCCTTGAAAACGCCGCTTTTCAGGCGGTCGAAATTATACCTCTCATGGGCGGCGTGCTTATCCACAAGATACATGTCGTCGTTCATCTCGACGACGATATAAGTCCTGAAAAGCTCGCCTACAATGCGAAATTCCGGTATCGGATCGGGCTGAACCTCCGCTTCTGGGGCAGGCTGCTCCGGCGGCGCCGGCTCAGCGGCTTTATTATCTATTTTTTGAGGCTTTTCGGGGCTGTCGGCCGATTCCGGTGTGTTTCGCTTGAATACAAATCTGCCGAGGTAAGGGTTTCTCTCCTCCTCGGGGTCGTCCTCCGAGGGCTTTGAAACGGTAAAGGCGGCGTCGAGCGCCTTTTTGAAGACCTGGTTCGGCGTCAGCTCGGCGGGTGTCGAATCAAAGGTAAGCTGATAGGCCTTTTCACGCTCGGCCCTGTTGAAAATCTCGCTGACGGTGAGCTGCTTCTGCGCGGGCGGCGCAATTTCGGCGGCGTGGGCCTCCATAGTCTTGTCGCCGAGCATCAAGGCGTTCTTAACGGCAAAGTATACGGCGTCGTATACCGGCTTTTCGTCGCTGAAGCGAATTTCAAGCTTCGCCGGGTGGACGTTTACGTCGAGGCAGGCGGGATCGATCTCAAGATTTAAGACGCAGCCGGGAAACTTCCCCGTCATTATCGAATTGCGGTAGGCCTCCTCGAGGGCGACCATGCAGGTGACGGATTTGACATATCTCGAATTGACGTAAAAATTCTGGAAGGAGCGGTTGGCCTTTGACATAAGCGGCTTTGTGACATATCCCTTGACGGAGACGCCGCTGAGGGAGTAATCAACAGGGATAAGAGAGGCTGTAAAGGTTTTTCCCATTACGGCGTAAATCGCCGAGCGCAGCTTGCCGTCGCCCGGAGTTACGAGCTCGGAGCGGTTGTCGCGAATGAATTTAAAGGATATCTCGGGGTGAGAAAGCGCGATTTTAGAGACGACGTTCGCTATGGCGTTGCCCTCACTGACGTCTTTTTTGAGAAATTTAAGCCGCGCCGGGACGTTGAAGAATATATCCCTGACGGTTATCGTGGTGCCGTCGGGGCAACCGACGTCCTCGCATTTTTTAACGTCCCCCGCTTCAAAGACATAGTGCATGCCGAAATCGTAGTCGACGGTCTTGGTGATTATCTCAACCCGCGAGACCGCGCTTATCGAGGCGAGCGCCTCTCCGCGAAAGCCGAGAGTGGAAATGTTGTCAAGGTCAAAGCGGTCGTGGATTTTTGAAGTGGCATGGCGGATAAACGCTGTGAGGACGTCGTCGGGCTGAATTCCCTTGCCGCTGTCGGTCACGCGCATATAAGTTCGCCCGCCGTTTTTTATTTCGACGGTTATCTTCTTGGCGCCGGCGTCGATTGAATTCTCCATAAGCTCTTTGATAACGCTTGCGGGGCGTTCAATAACCTCTCCGGCGGCAATAAGCTCGGAAACCTCTTTGCTGAGAATTGATATTTCCGCCATCTTATGCTCCTTGTTCAAACATTGCTGATTATATCTTCAATTAGCTCCCGAAGCTCCTTGTCCGAAAGCTCGTCTATATTTGTCTTTTTAAGCTTTGATATCGCCGCGCTGTCGTTTATCGTTTCAAACGAGACCTGGCCGCTCTCCTCGCGTTTTGCGGCAGGGGCCTTCGTTTCAAGACCGGAAAGTATTGTTTTTGCGCGGTTTATAAGCTTAGGCGGGAGCCCCGCGAGCTTTGCAACTTCGATTCCGTAGCTCTCGTCAACTCCCCCGCGGACGATCTTGCGCAAAAATCTCACGCCGTCTCCGCTTCTTTTGACGGCTACGCTGTAATTCAGCACGCCGTCCACCTCGCCTTCAAGGCCGATAAGCTCGTGGTAATGGGTGGCGAAAAGGGTCTTGCAGCCGATAAGCTTCGGGTCGGCGATATATTCCGCGACGCTTCTTGCGATGCTTATGCCGTCGAATGTCGAGGTGCCACGTCCCACCTCGTCGAGGACGACAAGGCTGTTTTTGGTTGCGTGTCTGACTATTTCGGCCACCTCGCTCATCTCCACCATAAAGGTAGACTGCCCGGCGGTGAGATCGTCGGAAGCCCCGACGCGGGTGAATATCTGATCCACTACGGAGATTTTTGCGTAATCCGCCGGAACAAAGGAGCCTATCTGCGCCATCAGAACGATAAGCGCCACCTGTCTCATGTAGGTGGATTTGCCCGACATATTAGGCCCGGTGATTATCGCCATGCGGTTCGAGCTGAGATCAAGGTAAGTGTCGTTCGGGACGAAGACCTCGTCTTTAAGGGTGAGCTCAACTACCGGGTGGCGGCCGTTTTTGATGTTGATAACGCCGTCTATCGCGATGTCCGGCTTGACATAGTTGTTTGAAAGCGCGGTCTGCGCAAACGAGCAGAGAACGTCTAAAACCGCGAGAGAAACGGCGGTGCGCTGAACCGTCTGCATTCTGTCGGCGATAAAGTCCCTGACCCCGGCAAAGAGCTCCGCTTCAAGGGCGGAAATTCTTTCCGAAGCGCCGAGGATCATCTCCTCGGTGTTTTTAAGCTCCTCGGTAACAAAGCGCTCGGCGTTTGCAAGGGTCTGCTTTCTTATGTAATCGGGCGGCACAAGCTCGTAATAAGATCTTGTCACCTCGATATAATAACCGAAAACGCGGTTGTAGCCTATTTTAAGGTTTCTTATTCCGGTGCGGTCGCGCTCACGCTCGACTATCTCCTGAATTATACCCTCGCCGTTGTTTTTAATATCGCGAAGCTTGTCGAGCTCCTCGCTGTAGCCGTCGCGGATAACCCCGCCCTCTTTGTATGTAGACGGCGGATCTTCGACTATGGCGCGCTCGGTGAGCTCATATATATCGGTTAGGGGGTCTATTTCGGAATTCAACTCTTTTAAAAGCTGAGATTTCATTCCGCCCAAAATTTCCTTGATCTCGGGGAGCTTTTTCGCGGTCGCGCAGAGCGCCCTGATATCGTGGGGCGAGGCGGTTTTATACATTACCCGGGTCATGAGGCGCTCGAGATCGTATACGCCGCTCAGGCTGTCGCATATGCTGCCGAGCTCGGAGCCGCTTTCGGTAAGTTCCTCGACGGCGTCGAGGCGCTGCATTATTCTGAACGGGCTGAGAAGCGGCTGCTCGACAAAGGATCTGAGCATTCTCTTGCCCATCGAGGTCTTAGTTCTGTCGAGCACCCAAAGGAGCGAGCCTTTTTTCTCTCCCGTTCTCATGGTTCTGACAATTTCAAGGTTGGTTCTTGCGGTGTAGCCTAAATTCATTACCTGCTCGCCGTCGTGCTGCGTTAGCGAGGAAAACCTCGACACGCCGACGCACTGGGTGTCGCGGATATATCCGCAGAGGGCGGCTACGGCGCATAGAGCGGGATCTTCGTCAGAAAGGCCAATCGATTTAAAGCTTTCGGCGGAAAACTGCCGCAAAATGTCCTCGCGGCGGTATATGGGATCGAATTCCATTTCCTTAAGAATGCTGACGCCGGTTTTAAGCTTGTCTCTGACAAAGCTTATTATCGGCCCGGGAGCAGTGAACGACGGCTGGCAGATTATCTCCGCGGGGCTGAATCTTGCAAGAAGATCGATTATCTGCCGCTCGGTGTCGCGTCCGGTTACGCGAAAAAGATGCGCCTCGCCGGTGGACATGTCCGCCATGCAGACATAGGCGTCCGAGCCTGAGATGTATACCGACGCGAGCCAGTTATTAGAGCCTTCGTCCAAAAGATCGCTTTCAATAAGCGTTCCGGGGGTGACGATTCTTATGACGTCTCGCTTGACTATCCCCTTCGCCTGGGCGGGATCCTCCATCTGCTCGCAGATGACGACGTTATAGCCGTTTTCTATCAGCTTTTTGATGTAGGTCTCGCAGGCGTGAAAAGGCACGCCGCACATCGGGGCGCGTTCCTCAAGACCGCAGTCCTTGCCTGTCAGCGTTAAATTCAAAACCTCCGACGCAACATAGGCGTCGTCAAAGAACATCTCGTAAAAATCCCCGAGACGGAAAAAGACTATCTTATCCTTATGTTTCAGCTTGAAATCGACATACTGCTTCATTCCCTGTGAAAGCTTTGTTATGTCGACGTCCTTCAACAACATGGCCAAACGGTTCAACCCCTATCTGAATGAGGAATCAGTGGCAGCCGCCGCAGGTAGAGCAGCTTCCGGTGCAGCCCGAGGCGGGCTCGCAGGTGGCGGGATCCTCTCCGCTGACGGACAGCGTGATTATCCCGTTTACCCTCACCATAAGGTCGTCAAACGCCGACTTTGCATCGTTATAAGCCATCATGTTCTGATTCGACATTATCTCGGCGTAAAGATCGCGGATCTTAAGATTCATCTGAGAGATCTTGTCCTGATCCTTGTCGGTCTTCGACATTTCGCGGTTGAGCTGCATTCTTTGCATGTTGAATTCGCCTATCATCTTCTGAAGGCTTTCATCGGCGTCGTTTTTCTCCCTTGCCGCATTGTAGGCAACATAGCGGGCGTCCGCCTGAATCGCTTTTCCGAGTTCCCGTGTGATTTCAATGACATCCATAGCTGTATCCTCCGTAAAAAAATATACTTATCGCAATTATAGCCAGTATAGCACAATCTGTTGAAAAATACAAGTACATTTTCTCTAAATATTGAATTTTTGAAGTATAAAAAATTATGTTGAAAAATGTCCCGCACTGTGATATACTTAAAATATCTTCGCAATGGGGGCGTTTTATATGAGCATTACCCTTAATTCCTCGGGGTGGAAAAGATTTTTTTCGGTGCCGTGCGCGCTTGTCGACAGCTACATAAAGCTTGCCGACGGCCCCGCGCTTAAGGTGTTTTTATATCTTATCTCCTGCGAGGGAGCGCCCGACGAGGAAAGCGTCGCAAAAGCCGTGGGGATCACCCGCAACGAGGTGGACGACGCTATATGCTTCTGGAAGCAGCTCGGGGTGATATCAGGCGGCGAAATTACATCGCCAATGCCCGCGCAGCCTGCAGAGCCGGCGATTAAAGAAAATGAGGCGGCTTTAAACGAACCCAAAACAGGCGCGGTTAAAATAGTTCACGCAAGCTATGCGCCAAAGGATATTGCGGGAATGCTTAAAGAGGACGCCGTTTTAAAGGAGCTGTTTTTGGAGGCGGAAAAGACCCTCGGGCGGATACTCAGGCACGCCGATCACGAAACGCTTATAAGCCTTCGGGACTACTACGGCTTCGACGAGCCGTCGATAGTTTTGATTCTCAGCTACTGCTCCGGCCTCGGCAAAACCTCGGCAAGATATTACGAAACCGTTGCGAAAGGCCTCTTTGAAAAGGGCGTTACGGAATTTCACGCCATCGAGGACGAATTTGAAAGAATGCGGGAACAGTTCGGCTATGAAAACGAATTCAGGCGCGTTTTGGGGCTTGAAACCAAGCTCACATCAAGGCAGACGGAATATGCAAATTCCTGGCGGAGTATGGGCTTCGGGCTCGATATGATAGCGCTCGCTCGGGAAAAATGCGTCGACAACCTCAATAAGCTGTCATTCCCGTATATAGACAGAATAATGCGCTCGTGGTCTGAGAGCGGGATATTTACCCCCGACGCCGCTAAAAACGAAAACAAGCCGCAAAAGGCGAAGTCAACCGAGCGCTCGTTTGATATCGACGAATTCGAAAGCTTCACTCTGAACGGCAAAAAGGAGGGAACCCCGGAATGAAATATTCGCAGGAAGTAATTAAGCGGGCATACGACGAGCTCGACAAAAGAAGAGCAAAAGCCGCCGCTATACAGGACGCCCACGTCGAGGACGTCAGAATAAACTACCCCGAAATATTCGGGATATACAGCGAGATAGTCTCGACTAAGGACAGGCTCGCCGAGGTTATACTTTCCCGCGGAGAAGACGTCCGCGCGGGCATTGAAAAGATACGCCGGGAAAATCTTAAAAATCAGAAAGCGCTCAAGGACGCCCTGAAAAGGTTTTCTCTCCCGGAAAAATATCTTGAGACGCAGTATTTCTGCCCGCTGTGCTGCGACACCGGCGTTAGGGAGGGCAACCGCTGCGAATGCGTCACCGAGCTGCTTGACAGGTATGAGGTCGAGGCGCTCAACGAGCAGTGCCGCATAAAGCTGCACAGCTTCGCGGAATTCGATCTCACATATTACCCCGAAAGCTTTACATACCGCGGAAACGTCATCAACGCAAGGGAAAAAATGGCGGACAACCTTAAATTCTGCATGGATTACGCAATAAATTTCAGCGAGAGCTCGCCGGGGCTGTTCATGTACGGCGCAACCGGCCTCGGAAAGACTTTTCTTTCCGGCTGCATCGCTAAGGAGCTTTTGAACCGAGGCTACAGCGTGGCGTTCGATTCGATATTAAACTATCTTTCTGATATCGAAGACAGGCATTTTAACAAGACCGACGCCGAAGCCCCCGACACCCTGCAGATACTTCTCAACGCCGATCTCGCTATTTTGGACGACCTCGGAAGCGAATACAAGACCGCGTTCAGCTCGGCGACGGTGTATAACATAATAAATTCCCGCCTTAACATGGGTAAGCCCACCGTGATAAGTTCGAACCTGACTATGGAGCAGCTTGCGGAAAAATATGACGACAGGATAATTTCCCGGATAATGGGTATGTTCTACACGGTGCGCTTCTTTGGTGAGGATATTAGGCAGATCAAGCGCAGAAAAGGCGTGTTTGTATAAATTATCAAGGCCGCCGGCAAAAGCCGACGGTCTATTTTTTGCATAAAATCACCGCCCGCAAACTATGCAGGCGGCTAAATGCCGAAGAGATGTTCGGCTCAATAAAATGGGGTGGATAGTCGGACTCGAACCGACGATCTTCAGAACCACAATCTGACGCGTTAACCAACTACGCTATATCCACCGTATCCGCGCTTTCAAGCGCGAATCGTATTATAACATACCTTGATGTAAAAATCAAGCCCTTTTAAAAATTTTTTTACACTTGGCTTAAAAGTATCTCCGCGCTGCCGCAAAGAACCGTTTTTACTCCCGCCGGCACAAACAGGCTGGAGCCTTTTTTTAGTTCAAGTTCGCCGCCCTCCCAGATTACTTTTGCCTCTCCCGAAAGAACGACCGCCGAGACAAAGCCTTCGCAGTCGACGGTATATTCGCCGTCGAGCTTAAGCGCATGCGCCGTAAACAGCGGGCATTCGGCAAGAAGCCTGATTTCGCTGTCTCCCGACTTTAAGACCTTTCCGACAGCGCCGTAGGGAACCGTAGGCGGCTCAGTTTTTGTGACGTCGAGGGCCTTATCTATATGGAGCGCTCTCGGCTTGCCGTCGGCGCCGAGACGGCCGTAGTCGGAGACGCGGTATGTGGTGTTGGAATTCTGCTGAACCTCGGCTATAAGGATCCCCTTTCCTATCGCGTGAAGCGTCCCCGCCGGGATAAAGAAGACGTCTCCCTTTTTCACCGGCACGAAATTGCAGACCTCCTCGATGGTGTTGTCGCGGATCCTCTTTTCAAATTCCTCCCTGCCGATTTTCTTAGTAAGGCCGTAGATGAGCTGCGCGCCCGGCTCGCAGTCGACGACATACCACATCTCGGTCTTTCCGAATTCCCCCTCTACGCGCATGGCGTATTCGTCGTCGGGGTGAACCTGCAAAGAAAGCCTGTCGCAGGCGTCAATTAGCTTTATAAGAAGCGGAAAATAGGGAAAAGCCGCCGCTTTTTCGCCTATTGCGCTCTTCCCCCAGATTTTTATGGCCTCGGAAAGCGTTTTGCCGGCGAGCTCGCCGTTTAATATCAACGATTCGCCGTCCTTGTGGCAGGCGAGCACCCAAGCCTCCGAGACCTTTTCAAGGTCGGTCTCAAAGCCGTATTCCTCCTTGAGCCTTTTTCCGCCCCATATGTAGTCTTTCAAAGGCGCTTTCAATAAAACGGGATACATAAACTTTACCTCCTATATATCAAATTCATTCGGCCTTTGCGCGAAGAATCGTTCCCGCCGGCAACGTAACGCCGCATTTGAGTTTATAGCGCTCGGCGGCCTTGTTGGCGGCCTCAGCTTCCTCGCCGCAGGAATCAATGATTTTTTCCGCCGTGAGTTTTATCGGCATTTGGCCGGGAAGGACGGCCTCCAACACGTCGCCCTTAAAAAAGCGGTTTCTCTGCAAAATGTCAAGATACTCCCCGTCCGATCCCTCGACTACGGCGGCAAATTCGTAGCCCCGGACATATCCGCCGTTTTGGGTGTTCTGCGAGGGAGGGTTGTCCTCAAAATAAAACCCTGTCGAATACTCGCGGTGAGAAATTTTTTCGGTCTCGTCGGTTATCCATTCCGGGAGCTTTTCGCCGGGGTGAATGCAAAACCAGTCGACCGCCGCACGGTAGGCGTTAGTTATCACCGAAACATAGTAAGCCGACTTTGCCCGGCCCTCTATCTTAAAGCTTGAGACGCCCGCCTCGGCAAGCCTGTCGAGATATTCAATGACCCTTAGATCCTTGGCGTTGAGAATATATGTTCCGCCGTCGGCCTCCCCTATCGGGAAATAGACGCCCTCGCGGGTCTGCTCCATCAGCGCATAGCTCCAGCGACAGGGCTGGGCGCATTCGCCGCGGTTGGCGTCCCGCCCGGTGAGATACTGCGACAGAAGGCATCTTCCCGAAAACGAAACGCACATCGCCCCGTGCACAAAGGCCTCTATTTCAAGCTCGGGCGGGGTTTTGTCGCGGATAGTGCGTATTTCGTCGAGGGAAAGCTCCCTTGCGAGGACTATCCTTTCGGCGCCCATTTTATAAAATTCACAGGCGCTCTTATAGTTCACCACCCCCGCCTGGGTGGATATGTGGATAGCGACGTCGGGTGCATATTGTTTTAACAGGCTCATCACCCCGATATCGCTGACGATAAACGCGTCGACGCCGGCTTCGGAGGCCTCTTTTGCAAATGCTTCAAGGCCGTCGAGCTCGCGGCTGTGCAAAAGGGTGTTGCAGGTAAGATACACCTTTTTCCCCTTTTCGCGGGCGAGCCGGCAGGCCGAAACAAGCTCCTCCTGCGTGAAATTTTCCGGGGCGGATCTCATTCCGTAATTCTTTTTTGCAAGATATACCGCGTCGGCGCCGAACATAAGCGCCGCCTTAAGGCACTCCATGTCCCCCGCAGGGGCGAGCACCTCGGGTCTCAGTCCCGCTTTTGCGCTCATACGCCTATACCTGCCGCTTCCTGGTTTGCAAGCTGTTCTTCATAGGTCTCGGCGTAGTAGAATTTCCCGTCCTGGTCGGAGCAGAAATAGTAGTAGGAATTCTCCGCGGGATAGAGTGCCGCCTCAATAGCCGCAAGCCCGGGATTGCATACCGGGCCGACGGGCAGGCCGGTACAGACATAGGTGTCGTAGGCGTCGTACATCTCCTGATAGGAAATGGAGGACATCGACTTTATAAACCCGACGTATTTGTCGGTGGCGTTGGACTGGAGCCGTGGGTAATCCCCGGGATTGTTCAGGCGATTATAGAACACCGCGGCGATGTTTTTCATTTCTTCCGCATTGCCTGATTCAAGCTGCAAAAGCGAAGCCATTGTGATGACCTGATCGAGGGTGTAGTTCATCTCCGTCGCCCGTGCGATTATATCCTCGCTCAGAACGGAATCGGTGTGCTCCTTTATCTTCTTGACTATATTGTAGACCGAATCGCCGACGTAAAATTCATAGGTGTCGGGGAAGAGGTAGCCCTCGTACTTGTAGAATTTCAGGCTCGAGGAGCTCACCCTCGATTCGAAGCCGAGGCCGTAGACGTTGTTGTTAAATGCGAAGATGAATTCCTCGGCGTCGCAAACTCCGTTTTCCTCAAGAAGCTCGGCAGCGTCGTAAAGGGTGATGCCCTCGATAAAGGTGACGGTGACCGTTTCGTGGGCCTCGCGCGCCTCTGAGAGAAGATCAATAATCTCCCAGTAGCTCATCGAAGGCTCGACGTCGATATCGCCGGGATATACCGCTCCGCCGCCGCGAAGCTTCAGCTTTGCAAACTGCGTAAACACCTCGGGATATTCTATTATCCCGTTTTCGGCGAGATAGTCGGCTATCTGCGGGACGTTCCAGCCGCTTTCAATATAAAGCGTGAAGGAATTGTTGTTCGTGTCGAGACCCAAAAAATCGCGGCCGACGACGATTACAAACAAAGATATTATAACCGAGGTGCACAAAACGAGCGTGGCCAAAACCAGCCCACCGTAGGCAGAATAGTTTGCCTTGCGCACCTTTTTTTTGCGAGGCTTCTGCTCCGGCTTATTCTCGGGAGCCGTTGCCGGGGCTCTTTTTACCTTGGAAAAATCCGCCGCTTCCGAGCTTGAAAGCCTTATCGTCTTTTCTGCAAAATCCTCAAGCTCCTCCTGACGGGCGGTCTCGCCCAAATCTTCGGAGGAGGACTGAGGCTCCTTCAAGGCCTCGGCTGCGGGCTTTTCGACGCCGGTATCTTTTTTCGAAAGAATGTCCGCAAGGTATTTATCGAATATTTCGTCTTTCATTGATTTTTCCTTTCGGGCTATTTTTTATTGAGAGCCTTTAAAAGCGTGTCGACCCTCTCCTTCGAGATCAGCTTTTTGACTATCTCGCAGGAAAATTCCAGCGCCGCTCCCATTCCGCAGGCGGTGATGATATTGCCGTCGGTGACGGCTGCGGCGTCGGTGATAACCTCGGCGCCCGAGAGCTGGTCTTCAAAGCCGATATAGCAGGTCGCCTTTTTGCCGTTTAACAGCCCCTTGTGCCCGAGAATCGAGGGTGCCGCGCATATTGCGGCGATAAGGATACCCCTTTGCGCGCAGAAATCTATGGTATACTGCACGGTCTCGTTCTTTTCAAGGTTAAGCGTGCCCGGCATTCCGCCCGGCAGAATTATCGCTTCAAGGTCGTCGCCGGGGGCAAATTCGATGTCCTCGTAATCCGCCACGACCTTTATCCCGTGGGAGCCTCGCACGACCTGTCCTCCCACGCCTACGGTGACGACCTTTTTCTCGCACCTGCGAAGGCAGTCTACCGGGGTGAGAGCCTCGATCTCCTCAAATCCGTCCGCCAAAAATACTGCTATCATTTAAACCTGCTCCTTTCTGACCGACAAAAGCTGCTCTTCGGCGTCTTTAAGTACGGTCTCGGTTATATTGTCGCCGCCTAAAATGCGGGCGATCTCGTATTTTCTGCCCTCAAAGTCGAGGGGTTTTATCTCGGCGGCCGTCCTTTCGGATCCGCCCGTCTTCTCTATCAAAACGTGCTCGTCGGCGTAAATGGCAAGCTGTGCAAGGTGTGTGACGCAAATAACCTGCCGCCGCCTTGAAATCTCCCGCAGCTTTATGCCGATCTTTTGCGCCGCGCGGCCGCTAACGCCGGTGTCTATCTCGTCGAATATAAGAGTTGGAATGTCGTCGCGGTCGGACAGAACGCTTTTTAGCGCCAGCATTATCCGCGAAAGCTCGCCGCCCGAGGCTATCTTCGCCATGGGCTTCGGTTCCTCTCCGCGATTTGCCGAGATCAAAAATTCAACCGTGTCCATTCCGCTCTGGGTGAGCTTTCCGCGCTCGAACGAGACCTCAATCCTAACGTCCGGCATATTCAGAAATTTCAGTTCGCCCTCAACTTCGCTTCGGAATTTTTCCGCCGCGGTGTGCCGCAGTTTTGAAAGCCCCTCCGCCTTTTTAGATACCTCCGCCAATAGTGCGTCCTTTTCGCCGCTAAGCCTTTTAAGCTCATTCTCCGAGCCGGACAGCGCCTCAAGCTCCTCCGAGGAGCTCTCCCAAAGATCTATGGCGTCGTCAAGGGTGGGGCCGTAACGCCTTTTCAGTCTCGTCAGGGCGTCCCTCCGCTCGGACAGCCGCGAATACTCTCCCTCGTCAAAATCAAGGGAATCAAGAAGCCTCGAAAGCTCGTCCGATATGTCGCCAATCTCTATTCCCACCGAGCTGAGCCTTTCGCATAAAGGCTTCAGCGCCGGCATCAGTTCTGCGCCAGATTCGATTTCTCCGTAAGCCGAGGCGGTCTCGGCGCTCGCCCCGCCCGATTCGTCGTCGCCGGTGAGGATATTCACCGCGTTTCTTAAAGATTCGGAAAGAGCGGCGGCGTTCTCCAAAAGGCGGAATTTTTCCTCGACAGCGTCGTCTTCGCCCCTTTCGGGCTTTACCGAAGAGATGTCGTCGACAAGGCTTTTGAGATAGGTTATTCTCTGCGCCTTTTCGCGCTCGGACTGCTTAAGCTTTGAGATGTCCCTCGCGACGGCCTGAAGCTTTCGAAACGACTGCCTATAGTCGGCGACGGCACCCTCGCATTCGGCGTAGCTGTCAAGAATGCCGAGATGCTTTGCGGGATCGAGCAGCACCTGAGAATCGTGCTGGCCGTGAATGTTTATCAGAAGCCCGCCTATCTCGCGTAGTGCCGAAACGCTGACCGCCCTCGAATTTATCCTTGCCGTTCCCCTGCCGTCCGAGGAGATCTCACGCGAAACGATAAGCTCGTCCTCCGGCTCGACGCCGAATTCTTGTAGCTTCTCAGAAACCGCGGCGGGAACGCCGTCAAACACCGCCGAGATAAACGCCTTTTCCGCGCCTGCCCTCACGATATCCCTTGACACCCTCTGGCCGAGCACCGCGTTTATCCCGCCTATCAGGATAGATTTTCCGGCGCCCGTCTCGCCTGTGAAGACGTTCATTCCGGGGCCGAGGCTGACGCTTGCGCGCTCTATAACGGCGAGGTTTTCTATATAAAGCTCTTTAAGCATAAATACCTCCCGGGATCAAAGAAGTTTTTCAAGCTCCTTAAGAAGCGAAACGGCGTTTTCCTCGCTTCGCATTAAAACGAAAATGGTGTCGTCTCCCGCAAGGGTGCCGACGATGTCGCCGTAGCCCGCGGTGTCAAGCCTTGCGCAGACGGCGTTAGCCATGCCGGAATGGCAGCGTATGACGACGATGTTCATGGCGCGGTCGACGGCATAGACGGCGTCGGAGAAAAATCTCATAAGGCCGGATCTTGCGCTGCCGTCGTAGCTTCCCCGGGGCATGGAATATTTATAGCTGCCGTTCTCCCCCATCGTCTTTATGAGCGAAAGCTGCTTGATATCCCGCGAGACCGTAGCCTGGGTGACCGAATAGCCGCGCTCGAGCAAAAGCGCCTGCAAAGTCTCCTGCGTATCGACCTCGTAGTGGTTCACAATGTCGAGGATCGCCTTTTTTCTGTCATTTTTCATACTTATCCGCCTTTCTGTCCGAAGCGTTTTCGTCCGCCGCCTTTACCGGCTGCATGAGCTTTGAATTTATCGCCCTGAAATACGCCCCTCCGCAAATATCTATAAGCTTAAGCCGCCTTTGCGAGCGCTTAATTGTCAGTCTGTCCGTTTCGGTGATCTCCTCCGGCGCTCTGCCGTCCACGCTGACCGATGCCGCGCATTCCCCGTCCGTCTTGAAGCGAACCTCTATAAGTTTTTCGGGGGAAAAGAGCATCGTCCTCGCAAAAAGCGAGTGTGGGCAGATCTGCGTGAATTCTATGCAGTCGAGGGTGGGCTCGATCAACGGGCCGCCCGCCGACAGAGAATAGGCCGAAGCGCCCGTCGGAGTGGAAAATATCAGCCCGTCAGCCCTGAGCGACGACACCTGCAGACCGTCGGCATAAACCGCAAAGTCCTGGATCCCGCTGCCGTAGCCGCCCGAGATGACGGCCTCGTTGAGCGCCGTGAGAACAGAATTATTGCCGCTTTTGCGCTCTATCGATACCTCAAGCATCATTCGCTCCTCGACGGTGTAATCGCCGCTGACGAGTTTGCTTAAAAGCGAGAGTTCGCCGCGCTCCAAAGAGGCCATAAAGCCGAGCCTGCCGCAGTTGATTCCCAAAAGCTCCCGCCCCGTCTTCGAGGCAAGGCCGGCGCATTTCAAAATTGTTCCGTCCCCGCCGACAGATATCATGATGTCGCAGTTTTTTGCGGCCTCCTCGGGAGACATATAGCCGGCGCCGTCGATAAAAAGTGCGGTTTTGCAGTCGGAGGGCATTAAAATTTTGCAGCCCAAAGATGAAAGTATCTCGCACGCTTTTTGGGTGCACTCCTTGGAATGCGACTTTTCAAAGTTGGGATATAAAAATATTACCACCGTTTCACCTCATTTTTGTGAATGCCTCGCCGCAGACGGCGGCTATGTCAAGCCTTAATGGTGTAAAGTCTTTTTGCTTTACAAGATGTACAAGATATTCTATGTTGCCGTTGCCGCCGCGTATCGGAGAGGGCACGAGGCCTTTTATTTCAAATCCCGCAGCCGAAAAGAATGCCGTGAGCTCTTCAAGGATCTTTATATGCACCGACATGTCTTTTACGATCCCGCCCTTTGAGATGTTTTTTCTCCCGGCTTCAAACTGGGGCTTTATGAGCAGAACCGCCTCCCCGCCATCCGAAAGAACGCGGTCAGCCGCCTCGGCGGCATATCGGCAGGAGATAAATGAAAGATCGGCCGAGACAAAATCTATCTTTCTCGAAAAGGTCTCCGCGACAATGTCCTTGACGTTTATACCCTCGATATTTTCCACCCGAGGATCGTTTTTCAGCTTTTCGGCAAGCTGGCCGTGTCCGACGTCGGTGCAAAAGACGAATGCGGCGCCGCTTTGAAGCATGCAGTCGGTAAAGCCGCCTGTTGAGGCGCCGATATCGAGGCAGGTGAGCCCCGAAAGATTTATTCCGAATACTTTCAGCGCGTGCTCAAGCTTAAGCCCGCCCCTGCCGACATATTTAAGCGTCTGCCCGGTGAGGGAAATTTCGTCCCCCTCCGAAACGGTATCGGAGGGCTTTTGCGCCGTTCGGCCGTTGACGGTCACCATTCCCGCAAGGATATATTCCTTTGCCCTTTCACGGCTTTGGGCGAGGCCGCGGCGGACAAGCTCGGAATCGAGCCTCATTGGTCTTGCCGCCTTATCTTTTCAATCATTTTTTCGGCGGTAAGTCCGTAAAGGTCAAATGCTTGACAGGTGGACATGCAGGGCACAAAGCCGTCGATGGCAGTGCAATCTGCCCAAGGGGCGCTCAGCTTAATCTTTTCGCCTATCGAGCCGGAGCGCGAGCACTCCTCAAAGACATATACCTTTGAATGCTTTTTAATGATATCAAGAGCGTCTTCCTGTAAAGGATAAATGCTTGTCAGCTTCAAATGGCTGCAGCCGAGGGTCATCGCGACCTCGTGGGCGTTCTCCGAAAGCCTGCCGTAGGAAACAATCAGCGTGTCCGAGCCGCTGTCCTCAAAGGTGAAGTCGGCCGACGGCCTGATCACCGAGTGAATCTCGCCGCCCTTCGGGAAACGCACGCATACAAGCCCGGTATTGTCGTAAATCGCCCTGTTAAGGCAGATTTTCATCTCCTCATATGTCGCCGGGGAATATACCGTGACATTCGGAATCGTCGTCAAAAAAGGTATGTCGAACAGACCCTGGTGGGTCTCGCCGTCCTCGCCGACGATTCCGGCGTTGCATATCGCGAGGATAACGTGGAGCCCCGGTATCGCGACATCGTGGATAAGCTCGTCATAGGAGCGCTGCAGGAACGACGAATAAACCGAGAACACCGGGATCATTCCCATCGCGGAAAGTCCCGCGGCAAAGGAAACCGCGTGCTCCTCGGCGATGCCGACGTCGTAGAGGCGGCTGCGCAGCGCGCCGTTAAAGTGATTTAAGCCTACTCCGTATTTCATCGCGGCGGTTATCGCGACCACTCTGCGGTCGACGTTTGCTATGCGGGCAAGCTCTATACCGAAGCGGTCGGAAAATCCCGAGACTGCCTGGGGCTTCTCGCCGGAATCAATATCAAAGCCGCTCACACCGTGGTATTCGCCAGGCATGTCCTCGGCGGGCTGATATCCCTTTCCCTTGACGGTGTTCACCTGAACGAGCACCGGGCAGTTCATCTCTTTTGCCGATCTGAGGGCGTTCTCAAGCTTTTCAAGGTTGTGGCCGTCCACCGGGCCGATAAATTCAAAGCCGAAGTCCTCGAACATCGTGCTGTGAAGCAGGCTCTCCTTCAGGCCGTCCTTCGAGGCGCTTATTATCGACTTTATTCCACCGCCTATGACGGGTATCGAGCCGATAAACTTTTTTGCGCCCGATTTCAGCCTTTTATAACTATACTGCGTTCTCAGCTCGGAAAGATACGTCGCAATTCCGCCGATATTTTTGGAAATTGACATCTCGTTGTAATTGAGGATAGCGATGATGTTCGCTCCGCTTCTTCCGGCGTTGTTCAGGCCCTCAAAGGCGAGGCCGCCGGTGAGCGCGCCGTCGCCAATAACTGCGACAGCATGGTGGTTGTCTCCCGCAAGGCGCATCGCCTCCGCCATGCCGAGTGCTATGGATATCGAATTCGAGCTGTGGCCGCTCACGCAGGCGTCGTGTTCCGATTCCTCCGGCCGCGTAAAGCCGGAAATCCCGCCGTAGCGGCGAAGCGTGTGGAAGCTGCCGAAGCGCCCCGTCAGAAGCTTATGGGCATAGCTTTGGTGCCCCACGTCGAAGACTATCTTGTCCTGCGGGGAATCAAATACCTTGTGAATTGCCACCGTCAGCTCTACAACGCCTAAGTTCGAGCTTAGGTGTCCGCCGTTTTTCGAGACGGTCTCGATTATTTTTTCGCGAAGCTCCCGGCAAAGCTCCTCTTCCTGCTTGATATTCAGCTTTTTTATGTCCTGTGGAAGATTCAGCCTTGAAAGCAGTCTGTATTTCACAAAAGATCACTACTTTACATTTATTTTTTTCTCTCGGCGAGCGAAAGAGCAAATTCTCTCAGCAGATCGCTGCGGGGATATTTTTCAAGCTCCCCGGCGGCAAGCGCGCTCAGCCGCCTTGCCTCGCAAAGTGCACCATCAATGCCTAAGACGTCGGCAAAGGTGGGTTTTTTGCGGCCCTTATCGCTCAGAACGGGTTTTCCGAGCGTCTCGGGGGTGGAGGTTACGTCGAGGACGTCGTCTACGATCTGAAACGCCAGGCCGACGTTTTCTGCATACCTCCCTGCGCGCTCGATCCCTTCGCCGTCGGCATCTGCCATGATCGCCCCGAAAAGGCAGGAGGCTTTTAAAAGGCAGCCGGTCTTGAAGTCGGACATCTTTTTCAGAAATTCCCCGTCGACGCTTTCGGCGCGGTTTTCCGACCAGAGATCGAGCATCTGTCCGGCGATCATTCCTCGGTTTCCGGCGCTTCGGGAGAGCACGTTTATCAGCCTAAGCGCCGTATCTGCCGGAATTTTGCCGTCAATGGCGAGCTGCGAAAGAATTTCGTAGGGCTGAATGGCAAGCCCGTCGCCGGCAAGAAGCCCGACGTCGGTTCCGAATTTTACATGCGTCGCCGGCATTCCCCGCCTCAGCTCGTCGTCGTCCATCTCGGGCATGTCGTCGTGAATAAGGGAAAATGTGTGCGTCATCTCCAAAACGCATGCCGCCTCGTAGACGTAATCGGGAATTTCCTCGCACCCGCTGAAAAGCCGGTAGAATTCAACAGCCAAAACAGGCCTAATTCTCTTTCCCCCGACCGACAGCGCGTAATTTTCCGCCTCCAATACGCGGTCTTCGGGCAGATCCTTTTTAAAGGCAAGCTGCGGGCAGCGCAGTATGAATCCGTTTATCTTAACGGTGTCGGAGGATATGATATCAAGATATTCTTTATTCATTTTTTTCTTCCTCTGAAAGCTCTGAGCTTATTCTGTCGAGCATTTTAAGGCATTCGTCGGCAAGCCGGGAACCCTCTCTATAAAGCTTTGCGGTCTCCTCAAGGGTGGTGCTTTCGTCGCGAAGCCGATCGCATATCTCGCGCAGGCGCTTTACGGATTTTTCGTAGTCAAATGTTTCGCTCATAATTCATCACCGCATTTCACACTGTTTACCGTCGCTTCGGCAAAGCCGTCGCGCATTTTAACCGTTATTCCGTCGCCCGGCTCAAGATCACCGGCGCCGAGGGCGACGTTTCCGTCTTTGTATACCATTGCATATCCCCGGGAGAGGACGTTTTCGGGATTGAGGCTTGAAAGCAGATCCCGAAGCGCATTTAGATTCATTCTTTCGTATGAGAACCGCTTTTCGGCCGCCGCCGCGATTCTTTCGGCATAGGCCGCCGTCTCTGCTCGCTTAAGCCTGATTTTTTGCGTCACCGACATCGCATCGAGCGCGTAGCGGTATCTTACAATCTCGTCCCTTGCGCGGGATATCCTGTCCTCGGCGGATCTGCAAAGATTCAGCCTGATAAGGCTTATCTCCGCCCTCATGCTTTCGATGTCCGGCGTGACGAGCTCCGCCGCGGCCGAAGGGGTGGGCGCGCGAAGATCTGCCGCGAGGTCGCTCAATGTGAGGTCTATCTCATGTCCGACAGCCGACACCACCGGGGTGTCGCAGCTGTATACCGCCATGACGACGGCTTCGGTGTTGAATGCCGAGAGATCCTCGGCCGAGCCGCCTCCCCGCGTTAGGATTATGACGTCGGCGCCGCTTTGGTCGGCGGACATAAGCGCCGAGGCGATTCCCGCGGGGGCGTCTGCACCCTGAACGGCCGTCGGGAAAAGCTGGAGCGCAGCTATAGGATATCTTCTCGAAACCACGTTTTTGACGTCTTCGATTGCAGCGCCTGTCGCAGAGGTGACGACCGCGATTTTTTTTGGATATCTCGGAAGCGGTTTTTTCGGCGCGGAAAAGACCCCTAAGTTTTTGAGCTTTTCTTTGAGCATTTGCAGCGCGAGATATTCGCTCCCCCTGCCGTCGGGAATGAGCTGGGTGGCGACAAACTGGAAGGTTCCGTCCCGCTCGTAAAGCCCCACGCCGCCGTAGGCAATGACCGCCATGCCGTCAAAGGGGGCAAATTTGAGCCTCTTGGCGTTTGAGGCGTACATCACCCCTCGCACCGACGACGCTTCGTCCGCAAGGGAGAAATAAAAGTGTCCCGAGGAGGAATTCATCGAGCAGTTCAGAAGCTCCCCCTTGACCGCTATCCCCTGCAGGGTGCGGTCGGCGCTGAGCTTTGTCTTGACGACCGAATTTATAGTTGAAACCGTGTATACTCTATTCACTCAGCGATCCGTCCTTTATTGCCGCGAAAACTGCCGTTCCGCAGGCGTTGTCGGCCGAAAGCGCGGGCTCGGCAAAATATGCCTCAAAGCGCTTTGAAACGGCGTTTTTGATTATGCCGTCCGACATAACCCCGCCGGCAAAGACCATAGGCAGATCGCCCGCAGTGCTCAGGGCATGTTCCGCCATACCGACTATCGCGGCCTCTATGTATTTTATGCAGTAAAGCGCAATGTCGCAGTTTTCGGCGCCGCTTTCGATCATCTTCTTGCAGGCATTCTCAAGTCCCGAAAACGACGGCCTGCCGTCGCGAATCGAGGGCTTTATACGAAAAGCTGCCGTTGATTTTAAAGCAAGCTTTTCAAGCTCGGCCCCGCAGGGAAACCTCAGCCCCAGCGCCACACCCACTCGGTCGACAGCCTGTCCGGCCTTAAGGTCTGACGAGGAGGATATTTCGTTGCAGACGATCACTTTTTCATCATCGGGTGTAACCAAAAGACAGTCGGTGGTACCGCCGCTGACATGAAAGGCTATAAAGGGCTTTTTTTGAAAGACAAGATCAAGCCTTTTGCAGGAATAGAGTGCGGCAAGAATATGCCCCACCTGGTGAGAGGTTTTATATACGGGGATTTTGCATGCGGAGGCTAGGCAGTCTGCGACGGTCTCACCCGCCAAAAAACAGGGCATGTACGAGCCGTCGATATCTCTCGGGCGGGTGGATACGCCGATAGCCAAGATATCCCTTTCGGCCAAAAGCCCGCGCACAAGCTCCGGCAGCTGCCTTACATGGTGAAAAAGCGCGTCGGACTGCCTGAGCCCTTTTTCGCCCTCTTTTACCGGGAGGAGCATTCTCTTTGAATCGACGCTGCGATCAGAAAGAAAGACTGCCGCCGAGGTGGTGTAATTCGAGGTGTCGATTCCGAGATAGTCATGCATTTTCTTCTGTTAAGCTCCGCGTGAACGCGCCGAGAACGCCGTTCACGAATTTCACGTCGGCGTCCTGGGCATATTGCTTTGCAAGGCCTACAGCCTCGTTTACCACCGCGTTTTGGGGCACCTTTGAGCCGCGGTAGAGTATCTCGAAGATGGCGAGGCGAAGTATCGCAAGATTCACCTTGGGAATCCGCGAGACCGCCCGGCTGCGGCTGAACTTTGCAATTATGCCGTCAAGCTCGTCGCTTTTTTCGATGACCTCGGCGGCGGTGGCCTCAATCTCTTCGTCGCATTTATATTCATAGTCGGTCTCGTGCATGGTGACAAGCTCCGAAACCGGTTCGTCGCGGAACATCTTCTCGAAGATGAGCAGAAACTCCGCTTCACGGACTTCATGTCGTGTCAATTTATTCTCTCCCTGTTTTTAAATTAAAGCAGCCGAGGCCAAGCGGTCAACGCCGCTCGGCCAAAGCTGATTATAATGTCTCCTCCGGGGTGAAATCCACGTCGGTCACGGATACGTCCACCCGTGAAACGGTGACGCCGGTCATCGACTGCACCGCAGACTTCACCTTATCTTGTATCTGCTCGCAGACCGACACCACGTTGTAGCCGCTTTTTGCGACCACCGACATGGAGATTTTGCATACGCCGTCCGACATTGTCACCCTGACGTCGCTCGGATCGGACGAAGACTGCAAAAGGCTTTTAACGCTGAAGGTCTTTGAAGCGATCTTGTGAACCCCGTCGATTTCGGCCACGGCGTTCTTGACAATGGTGACGATCACGTTTTCCGACACCTTAAGGCTGCCGCTCTTTGAATATGTTTTTTCCATAGGCTTTTGGCCCTCCTTTATACTTCCCTGTGCGGGTTTTCGGCTCTATACATTTTCCCGCGATTTTATACACTGTATAGTATAGCATTTCTTTTCAAAGAAAACAACTACTTTATCTCAAAAATTCTGATATTTTCATTTTCTACCGAAACTTCCGACAGCAAAATGTCCTTTATCTCGGCTGCCTGGGCCGGGCTGAGGCCGTCCGACTTGACAACTACGCTCGCGTTTTCGCCGTCAAGGTAGACTACGCAGTCCTCATAGCCGCACGCCATTATGAGATTTTCGACCGTCGTCTCGCTTTCTATGAGCGACGAAAGCGTGACCGCGCTCTCGGTATAGGTCTCGATCTCCTCGTCCGAGATGTCCTGGCCGCCGAGAACCATCTTGAGCGTCTCAACCGCCTGGTCGCGGGAAGAGAGCTTATCGAGCCTTGCCTGCGCAAAATAGTCCTCGCTCGAATAGTTCGAGACGTCGGTGCCGTTCACATACTGCACCTCGCCGTAGGTTCCGCCTATGTCTGCGCTGTCCATGACGTCGGTGTGGGGGATCTCAGCTTTTGAAAGCCGATAGTTCGCATAAACCGTAATGCCGAGCAAAAGCGTCAGACACGCGAGAATTATGTGCTTCTTGTTCACCTTTAACTTAATGTTCCTGTTGACTCTAACCATTGTTATCCTCCTTAAAATTGCAGTTATTTTGCCTGGGTTACGAAAACCTTGCCTGTGGGTATATCCAACACGGTCGAAACCGCGTTTACCACCTTTTCCTTTACCGACGGGGAATCTCCCCCTCGGCAGACCACTAACACCCCGTTTACCTTGGGATATTCCGAGCCCTCCAAAAGGGCCTCCTTTGAGCCGATGATCACCGGGCTCGATTCCGTTTTTGCCTCCGATTCCGAGATGTCCGAGGCGTAAATTTTTCTGTCGCTGCCGTCCACCGTCACCATAACCGTCACCTCGGAAACCCCGCGGATCTTCGAGATTATCTCCTCAAGCTCGTCTTCAAGCTTCTCGGAATAGCTTTTTGTCTCGGCAGCGGTAATTTCGGGGATCTTGATTTCGGGCGTGTCGGTTTTTTCCGACCTTTGGGAAAATATCAGCAAAAACGTGAAAACCGCCGCAAGCGAGGCATATATCAAAAACCGCTTCGGAATCTTTTTCAGGGATCTTGTCATATCCGATATTTCCATTGAGCCTTCAACCGTCCTCGTAATTTATATTCAGTCCGATGTCGCCGATCTTATTCCTGACAAGCTCTTTGATATCGCCCTCGCGATCCGCATATCCGCCGTCCAGCCAAATATCGGCTTCTGTAATAGATATGCGCCTGAGGCTGTCAATAGTAGTCCCGACCGCGACTTTTTTGCAGATTATCCCCTCTTCCCGCAAAAGGGATTCGAGATATTCCCCCACCCTCGCCTCAAGCTCGGCCTGAATGAGCCGGTCGTTTTCCGAAACTATTCCAGATTCCTCAAAATCCGCAAATTTTTGGGGCAGCTCCGACATATCCGCCCCGGTTGCCATTCCCACTACTGTGACTACCCCCGCGAGGGCAAAGACGGATCTTATTTCCGCGCGGAATCTGTCCGGCACAAGCATCATCACGGCGGTGTAGCCCACCGAGAGAACGCATATCACAAAGGTGATGTTATTTAAAAGATTCATGCGCTCAGCTCACCGCCCAGAAGCGCGAGCATACCGGTTGAGACGACCATCATCAGCATAAACACCGTGAGGACGGTTCCCAGAAGGCCGAATACGTCGCGAAAGCCCATGAACAGCGCGGAGATGCGGTCGGCGCCGATGACGGCCGAAAGCCATGCGCAGACCGAGCATGCGGCCTTATATATAAGCGCGGTGATTATCGGCGAAAGCATAATCAGCGCAAGGACGACTATCCCGAATGCTCCGACTGCGGTTCTTATTGCGCCGAGGCTTAAGTTCACGGCCTTATAGGATTCCGAAAGGGAATAGCCTATAACCGGCACAAAGCTTGATACGGCGTATTTTCCTGCCCTGACTATAAGCCCGTCAGCTCCCCTGCCGACGATTGTTTGCAGGCTCAGAACGCCCAAAAAGAGGGTCATTATAAAGCCTATCGCGACGGTCAGGGCGTTTCTCAGGGCGGAGGTGATGTTCATAAGCCCCGGATTTATCGCCTGTGCTGCCGCCAGAACGAGCATGCAGGAAAGAACGGGTCTTAAAACGCCCGAAGCCAAGGCGGCTGCGCCCTCGCAGAAATACATAAGTACAGCGTTATACGATACCGCCGCGGTGACGTTTCCCGAGGCCGCTGCAACCGCAGCGAACGCGGGGATATATGTAAGCATAAAGCTCTGGCAGCCGAGCATGGCCTTTACCGCCGAGCCGAACGCGCCGATTATCATCGGGCTGACGGCTATAAAGCAGATGATCACGAAAAATTCGCCGTAAACGCCGCCCTTATACGAAAGGCTCATCGAAACCCGGCAAATCGCCGCGAATACCGCGCCGATAAGGATAAGCCTAAGCGGCTTCTTTGCGGCCTCCGAGACAAGCCCGGCGACATAGCCCAAAATTCCCTCGGCGGAAAGATTTTTTACGCTTTCGGGGTCGTCCGGCGAAATGCCGAGCTCGGTAAGACTGTCGGAAATTTCGGAGGAATCGGCTCCCGATATCTCGGAATATATCTTTTCGGAAAATTCCGCAGCCGCCGCCTCGGCGTTTACGCAAAGCAAAAGCGCGGAAATTATAATCGTCAGAACGGGTAAAAATTTTTTCATCATCTCTCCAGAACGGTTTTAACGACCTCTATGAATTCCTTTAAAAGCGGCAGGCACATAAGGGATATCGCCACCCTGCCCGATATGTCGAGCGCGCTGCCGAGGGCGGTTTCTCCGCAGTCGCGGCAGCTTGAGGAGGACAGCTCGCAGATATAGCAGATTCCGAGCGCCCGAAAAGCAAGTTTGATATATTCCGAATCTATGCCCGCCTCGCCTATTATCCCGCCGATCCCGCCAAATACCTCGGATATGCCGTCGACGGCCAAAAACGCGGCGGCTATCACTGCGGAAATTGAAACGAGAGCCGCAAGATCGCGGTTTGTCGGTTGGATTACCTTTGCTATTACGGCGGCCAAAAGGCAGAGAACGCATATGCCGAAGATGTCCATTTAAAAGCCGAATACGGAGCGCACCGTTTCAAAAAGCTCGGATATCTCGTTGACAAGCATAAGCATGACTATTACAAGCCCGGCTATGGTGATCATAAGGGCCTGCTCGTCCCTCTCGGCGCGTTTTAAAAGCTGGCTGAGCACCGCGACTATTATCCCGAGGCCGGCTATCTGAAAAACAAGCGTTACGTCCATAATTTACATTCACCCTAAACAAATATTACCGATATCGCGGCGCCGAAAAGCAGCCCGAGCGTAAGATAGAGCTTTCGCGAGACCTCGGATTTTTCTTTCAGCGCAGAATACCGCTTTGAAAGCTCACCGCGGACGGCTTTCAGCCTTTCGCATTGCTCAAGCGCACTGCAGCTTCCCATAACCTCGCCCGCCGAAGAAAAAAGCCTCTTCGCTTCGGCATCGACTTCAAGCCCCTCGCAGGCTGACTGCCACCTGGCGTAAAAATCCCCGCCGTCTATTTTTTCAAAGGGAACGGCGTCAAAATATTTTACGCCCTCAAACGCCCGCCGACAGACCGTGAATACGTCTGCCGCTTCAAAGCCTATCATCGCCTCGGCCCTGCCCAAAACCTCCGACATCTCGCGCACCGCCTCGGCCTCGTTCTGCTTTTGCCGGTGAAGCTCCTTTGAAGACATCAGCGTGAAAAAGCATATCCCGGCGCAGAGGATCGGCCTAATCAATTTTAACCACCCTCACGCTTCTTTGCCTCGAGAGCTCGGCGGCGCAGCCGAAGGCGTTTTCTTTCATAAGCTTAATGACCGCCGGCTTTTTCAGGGCTTCTTCAAACGAAACCGCATGAACGGCGGTTATAAGCGCAGCGCCGGAATGAAGCGCGTAGCCGAGCGCCTCGACGTCGCCGGGGGTGCCGATTTCATCGACAATCACCGCCCTTGGGGACATCGTTCTTATCGCCGCCTCCACCCCTGCGGGCTTCGGGTAGCCGGTGAAGACATCGGTGAGAACGCCGACGTCGTTTTGCGGAACGCATTGCCAGACGGCGGCAATTTCGTTCTGCTCGTCTATAAGAGAGATTCTGAATCGGTTCCCGATAATTCGGCAGAGGTCTCTTAAAAGGGTGGTCTTGCCGCTTGAAGGCGGCCCGGTCACCAATATTCCGCATAGGCCGCCGAAAAGGCATCTTTCGGCAACTTCCGCGGCGCAGCCCTTTATCTCCCGGGCTATACGGATATTAACCGAAGATATTTTTTTCACCGCTGACACCGAAGCGCTTTCCTGCGAGATAACCGCCGTGCCGCAAATACCCACCCTGTTTCCGCCCCTTGCTGTGACGTATCCCGAGGAAAGCTCACGCGGGTAGCTGTGAAGCGAATAATTGAACGCGTTTTTAAAGACGCGGTCTATCATCTCCGGCGTTACGGCAACGCCGTCGGCAATAATGTCCTTTCCGCCTATAGACAGGGTCATCGGGCGGTTTGCGCGAAGCCGTATTTCGTCGATCTCAAAGAGCCTGTCTTTTGAAAGCGATTTTAAGTATTCAAGCGGCGCGCCCTCCAAAAGCTCAAGCGCATAGTCTATTTTCGATCCCATTGTTTTTCTCCTTTGTTGAAATTCCCGGCATGTCTTTGCCTGTCTAATATTATGCTGTCCGGCCGGCTTTAATGCCTGAGGCCTGTCTTTTTGGTGTTCACGCCTATGACTCCGCCCAAAGCCCCGAAAATCAGGCACGCCCCGGCTTTTACAAAGGTCATGTTCTTAAAGGAAAACATGCCGCAGATAATGCTTATCAGAAGCACTGTCCCGAAAAGGACGGCTCCGCATAAAAGCCCCTGCAAAAGCCCGGCGTTTCTTTTTATCTGCGAAGCCCTCCAGCCGGAGGCATATGCCGCGGCGGTAAGTATCAGAACGGACACCGCGCCGAGCATATCATCTGAAATATCGGCAAAAAGGCATATTACGCCCGTAAATATGCTCAGTATAATAATCACACCGACGGCAAAGGCCGTGCCGTACAGAACGCTTTTAAAGAGCGGCATAAAAAATCCCTCCGAATACCGTTTTTAAACGATATTCGAAGGGACGGGCATTTATTACCTTATCAGTCCTTATCGATAGGCTTTTCGGCCTTTGCCGGCTTGTCCTGAGATTTTTCCTCAGACTTCGACTTTTTCTCCGCTTTTGCGGCGCGGGCTGCGTCTTCCTTGGCCTTTTGCTCCTCGTTGGCGGACACATTGGTGGAAATCGCCCACTTTTTAATGCGCATCTTGCATCTGTCCGAGCTGGTCTCGATGACGACGCTGTTTTCCTCGATCTTTGTGATTATGCCGACAATGCCGCCTATGGTCTCGATCTCGTCGCCTATCTGCACGTTCTTGCGCATTTCGGCGTCGGCCTTTTCCTTTTTGCGCTGCGGCCTTATCATTATAAGATAAAGCACAACAAGCATTATTATCATGATAATAAGCGGGTAGAGCTGCGAGCCGGCAGAGGGCGCTGCGGCAGTCATGGAAATTAAATGGATCATTTTTGTTTCCTCCGATTTGTAAGTTTGTATTATTATAGCATAAAGCCGAAGGCTTTGTGCTATAATTAGCCATCTTTTGCGGTTCCCGACGAAGTCGGGGAGCAAAAGGGCGACTTAAAATAAATTATAATAATCGCTTGCGATTATTTTAGCATATATCTTTCGGGAATTCAACCCTTTTTGTTCTTTTCACTGATATATTCGTCGATCGCCTTTGCGGCGCTCTTTCCGGCGCCCATAGCAAGAATAACGGTTGCCGCGCCGGTGACGGCGTCTCCGCCGGCGTAGACCCCTTCGCGGGAAGTGAGCATGTTCTCGTCTACGACAAAGCAGCCGCGGCGGTTGGTCTCAAGGCCGGGGGTGGTGGTTCTTATAAGCGGATTCGGCGAGGTGCCTATCGACATTATGACGCCGTCGACCTCTATCTCGAATTCGCTGCCCTCAATAGGCTTTACGCCACGCCTGCCGCTATGATCCGGCTCGGTGAGCTCCATTTTCTGGCACTTTATCGCCCTGACGGCGCCGTTTTCTCCTAAGATCTCGACGGGATTGGTGAGGAACTTGAACTCGATTCCCTCCTCTTGGGCGTGGTGAACCTCTTCCCGCCTTGCGGGCATTTCGTCGGCCGAGCGGCGGTAGACGATATACACCTTTTCCGCGCCGAGTCTTAAGGCCGAGCGCGCGGCGTCCATGGCGACGTTGCCTCCGCCGACAACGGCCACCGCCCTGTTATGGCAGATAGGCGTGTCGTAGTCGTCAAGATAGGCTTTCATAAGATTTGTTCGGGTGAGGTATTCGTTCGCGGAATATACGCCTACAAGCGATTCCCCCTCGATCCCCATGAAATTGGGAAGACCAGCGCCGGTGCCGATGAAAACCGCCTCGTAGCCGTCTTCAAAGAGCTCGTCTACCGAGAGTATCTTTCCTATTACCATGTCGGTCGCGATCTCTACGCCGAGCTTTCTGAGACCGTCTATTTCACGCTGAACGGTGGCTTTCGGGAGCCTGAATTCGGGTATGCCGTACATAAGCACGCCGCCGGCGGTGTGAAACGCCTCGAAAACCGTTACCGAATAGCCGAGCTTTGCAAGGTCTGAGGCGCAGGAAAGCCCCGACGGCCCCGAGCCGACAATGGCCACGCGGTGCCCGTTGGGAACAGGCTTTTCGGGTTCGGGAATTTTATCCGCCATGTAATCGGCGCAGTAGCGCTCGAGCCGGCCTATGCCGACGGGCTCGCCTTTAATGCCGCGAACGCATTTGGATTCGCACTGGCTCTCCTGCGGACAGACGCGGCCGCAGACGGCGGGAAGTCCGTTTGTGGTCTTTATGACGCCGTAAGCCCCGGCGATATCGCCCTCGCGGATCTTTGCGATAAATTCGGGTATCCTTACGCCGACGGGGCAGCCGCTTACGCAGGGCATATTCTTGCAGTTGAGGCAGCGGTTGGCCTCGTTTAAGGCCTCATCGTCGGTATAGCAGGAGGATACCTCTTCAAAGTTGCGCGCCCTTACCTTCGGCTCCTGTTCGTGTACGGGCGTCTTGGTGCTTTGCATATTAGGCATTTCTCACACCTCCTGTTATTCTGCATATATGTTCGCGGGCCTTCTGTTCAAGCTCTCTGTAGGCCGAATTGCGGTGCATCAGCTCGTCGAAGTCCACCTCGTGGCCGTCGAAGTCTGGGCCGTCGACGCAGGCGTATTTGATCTTTCCGCCTACTCTTACCCTGCAGCCGCCGCACATTCCTGTGCCGTCTATCATAATGGGGTTGAGCGAAACGATTGTTTTGATACCGTAGGGCTTTGTGACGGCGCAAACAAATTTCATCATCGGGACGGGGCCGATGGCTATAACGCAGTCGTAGTGAACGCCGGCGTCTATAAGCGCCTGAAGCTTATTCGTGACAAATCCCTTTTCGCCGTAGGTGCCGTCGTCGGTGGTGACGTAAAGATTTTTGCAGACCGCTCTCATCTCGTCCTCAAGGATAACAATGTCCTTTGAGCGAAAGCCCGCGATAATGTCCACCTCGACGCCGGCGTTAAACAGCGCCTTTGCCTGGGGATAAGCTATCGCGCAGCCTACGCCGCCGCCTATTACGGCGACGCGCTTTACCCCCTCGGGGAATTCGGTGGGAACGCCGAGCGGGCCGACGAGGTCGAGAATGCTGTCCCCCTCCTCCATAAGGCCGAGCTGCATTGTGGATTTGCCCACCTTCTGGAAAATGATCGTAACTGTTCCCTTTTCGCGGTCGTAGTCGGCAACGGTCAGAGGAACGCGCTCGCCTTTTTCGTCGGTGCGAAAGATGACGAACTGCCCGGCCTTTGCCTTTTTCGCGATAAGCGGGGCGTCAAATGTCATCAGCGTGACCTGATCGTTAAGCTCCCGCTTTTCAAGAATTTTATACAAGTTTTTTCCTCCTATCTTCCTCTTGCAAGATACTCCGAGATAGCCTCTACCATAGCGTTTGCAAGCCCCGACTGCGTCGCGGAATCGTTGAGCGCCATGGCTTCCTTATAGTCTGTGACAAATCCGCACTCGACGAGTATAGAGGCAAATTCCTGCTCAAGAGTAACGGCAAAATAGTTGTACTTAGCGCCGCGGTCACGGTTTTTGCCGTCGCCGTAGACGTTGTTCTGATAGTAGCTCGCCATCTTCTTGCTGACAAGCGCCGCAAGCGGCTGGCTGAACGGGGTGAAGTAGTAAGCCTCAACTCCCCTGACGCCCTCTCCGTCCTCGACGGAATTGCAGTGAACGGCGATATAGATATCGGGATTATACCGCCGCGCCCTGGTTGAGCGGTCGTAGAGATTGATATATTCGGTGTCGGTAGGAAGCATGTAAACCCTCGCGCCTGCGCTTTCAAGCGCCGAGGTGAGCTTTCTTGCGATCTGGATATTTATTACCTGCTCGACGACATGGCCGACTGCGCCGGGGTCGACGTTTGTAGCCGACTTGTTATAGCCGTGCCCGGGGTCTATGACAACGGTTACGCCCGAAAGGCTTGTCGGATAGCCGTTAAAGGATATCGTAAGCCCGCCGGAGCCGTCGTAGCTTGAGGAGTAGCCCATATACACGCCAGACTTGCGGAGCCTCAGCTTGAGCTGAACCTTCTGCTCGCCGTTTACGTCAGCATACTGCCACTCGCCGCCCGAGAAGAGGGAATCCCCCGAGAAGTAGGGGCTGCCGCCGAACGTAGACATATGCTCAAACGTGATTATAACATAGTCGGGATTGAAATTGCTTATGAGATAGGAATTGTTCTTGGGGTTGTCGTAGCTTAGCGGCGAGAATGAAACCGTGAACGGGGTCTGGTAATCGAGTTTAAGATTCAGAAGTGTGTTGCCGGAGGAATCGGTGTAGCCGCCGTTGAAGGTGACGGAATTGTTGACCATTGTGTAGCCGTCTATAAGCTCGCAGTCGGAGGCCTTAATTCTTAGGCCGGATTCTGTGAGGTAGTAGTTATTCGTCTGCTTGACGCCCTCGGAAGACGTGCTGTAGGTGACGGTGTTCACATAGACGTCGATGGTGCCGGCGGGGAGTCTCGGGCGGGTCGGGTCGGCCACGTTGTCGGTGGTGTAATAGTCGTAGGTTATCGTGTTGTCGTTCTTTACGCGCACGAGCTGGGCGGCCTCGGCCTGCTCGGGAACGGCGTTGACGATCACCTTTGCGCCGTTTTCGTGCTCGTGGCTGACGTCCTCATAGCGGCCGTCTATCTCGATATTGCCTAAATCCTGCTCCTCGCCGACTATGCCCTCGGGAGCTGTGAAATAGCCGGTAAAGTGGGTGTAGTTGGTGTTGGAATCGAGGTCGTCCGAGCGGATCTCCTCCTCGGTGAGCGTTATCGTCTCGCCGTTTAAGATAGCCTTTATCTTCGAGCCCTTATAGGCGATTACGTCGACGACTATTCTTGTAGAGCCCTCGACGTACATCGTCGAGCTTTCAGCGGGCTCAATGCTCTGCAGAACCTTGACCTTTCTTGTAATGCGGTATTTATATTCGGTGGATTTATTTCTGAATGTAAAGGTGTTCACGCCAATGTCGAGGTCTTCGACGAAGTAGAAGTTGCCCGCCTCGTTTAGGGTGATCGGCTTGTTCTGGAAGTACATCTCAAAGTTTTCGTCGTAGGAGCCCTGGAATATGACGGTGGGCTCATAGGTGACAAAATCGGTGCTCTTAGGCAGAACCATCTTCAGCTCTTTATAGAGAGAATTTACGTTTATGCTGCCCTCGTAATATCTTATGAGCGCGTCGGTGCTCTCGCTGTTGTCTTTGAGCTGCTCGTAGGATTCGAAGATGCTCCCGCAGTAGGAATCGTATTTTGCGCATTCCTCAAGCTGCTTGAGAATCTGATCCGACGCCCATTTGCGGTCTGAGGAGCTTATTCTGGCGTTTGCATGTTTTACGAACATGCGCACACCGGCCTCCTCGGCTATAGAATTCCACCACTTTACAGTCTTGGAGAAATTCAGCTCGGTGCTTTCAAGGCCGCCGTAGCAGTAAACTATGATGAAATCGGCAAGGCCGTCGAGGATATACTGCCTTGTGTCGGAATATCCGTCGGCATAGGCCTCGAAGTCGTCCTTGGTGTCCGAGCCGCGGGGATCGGTGGCGTCGTTGAGCCAGGCGTTATCGAGTTGAATGCCCACCGAGACGGAATTGTTTGTCGCCCTTATCGCCTTGCTTACAAGCCCCATGACGTATCCGTTGTTTTCGTAGAGCCAGTTTTCAAAGCCTATTCCGGCGCCGTCAAGGCGGTAGTCGCGGTAGCTCTGCTCACTCTGCGAGGCGTAATAATCCTTAAGAATAATTCCGTCTATCAGATATTTGCTCGTGAGCCTGTGAACGCAGTAGGCAAGGGAATCAATCCTCGATGAGAGATCATCGCTGCTGCGGGCGCGGTAAACGCCGTTTAAATCGAAGGTGATGTATATAAAGAAATTTCTCGAAACGGCTGAATCAAGCAGCATCGAAAGCGGCGAGCCGTGCTCGAACCGCTGCTCGTCTATCTCATAGTAGGTGACGCCGTTGTAGGTTGTTTCGATAATTACCGTGTTGAAGCCGAAGCTTTCAAAGTCGGAAAGAATGCCGTCTATCTCCTCCTGGGTTTTTGAAGCGCTCTGGGAGGGATCGGCAAAAAAGTCGTAGCCTATGGTTATGACCGACGCCTTCATGGTGTCGGGAAACGCAAGCACGCCCTGTGCAGGCGTATCCTCGGCCGGCGCGTCGGAATCTGAAGCCTCGGCGGAGAGAACAACGACCGGGCCGCTGCCGCAGAGAGGCAGAATAAGCATAAGCGCCGCCAGAAAAACTGAAATAAACCTCTTCATAAAAATCCTCATTTAAAATGATTTAAAAGCGGGAGATCGATTTGGAAAGCTTTTCAAGCTCCTTTTTCATGAGCTTTTGAGACGAGCTCGCCGAGCCGTAGAGCGAAAGATACCTGAAATAGGCGACGCCGTCGAAAGCGCTTATGCCCGCAACACAGTCGGTCTGCTCCGAAAGAATATCGCCCGACGACCACTCTCCCCCGTCGCCCACCTTATAGGCGGCTATCCCGCAAACGAGCTGAACGCCCGGCAAAGTTACCATATCCGCCCACTGCTCGGCGCAGCTTTCAAAGGGCAGGCGGCTGTTTTTAAAGCCGTAGTATATCTGTGGGACGACATAGTCGAGATATCCCGGCGTTGAGCACCATGTGGCGACGTCGGCGTAAAGCTGGCCGTAGTTGTTTTCGACATTTCCCTGCGGGGAGACACCGAATAGAACCGACGGATTGCAGCTTTTTACGGTGGAGTAAATGTCGCTGACAAGGCGGCTGACGGTCTGCCGCCGCCAGGAGGCGAGATCTTTAGCGCCCGAGGCCTCAAACGCGTCCTTATCGAATTTTGAAGATGTAGTCGGGTAAAAATAGTCGTCGATATGTATAGCGTCGACATTATAGCGGGTGACAATTTCCGCAACGCCGTTGCAGATAAGCTCCCTGACGGCCGTATACGCCGGGCTGAGCCAATAGCAGCCGGTGTCGGAATCGTAGACGATGAATTTGCCTTTAGTCGAATCGGAATCGTACCACTGCTTTAATATATAGCTCTGGGGCATCTGGGCGTAGCGCTCTTTGGTGGCGGTGCGCATGGGATTTATCCACGCGTGAAAGGAAAGCCCCCGCGAATGCGCCTCGTCTATCATCACCTCAAGAGGATCGAACGGCGGCGCCGAGCCCAAAACGTCGTTATAGGCCGCCGTAAAGGGAAAATAATCGGAATAGTAGTATGCGTCGCCGTAGGAGCGGACATGGACGTAAACGGTGTTGCAGCCGAGGGCGACGACGTCGTCGAAAGCGGAGCCGATCTTAGATTTAAAGCTGCTTTTATCGGCGTTTTTCAGCATTCCGTCGATGTCCAAAAAGGCAAACCAAACGGCTTTTTGATTAGAATAGTTGAGCGCAGTATATCCGTTAGAGCCGGTGAGCAGCCCGGTGCCCTGATAAAGCCCGGGATCGCCGTTACCGGGGGCATTTTCGTAGATATCCTCCGAGGATTCCTCCTCAAAGGAGAGGTATTCCCCGCTTACGAAATACTGTCCGCCGTTGTAGGAGATTCTCACCCAGCCGTTTGAGACGATGCCGGTTATCGCGACCCTCTTGCCGGCATGAAGCAGGCCGACCTTTTCGCCCGAGGCGTCGGGCAGGGTGCGCACGTTGAGATTTTCTTTTACGGTGGCCACGCCATCGGCGTCCAAAACCTCATACGAAGACATTTCCTCGGTCTCGAAAGTTGTGGGCTCGGGGGTAGTCTCGGGGGGAGTTGATACCGGCGGCTCGGTGGTGGTGGGAGGGGTTGTCTCGGTGGGGGCGGTCGTAGTTTCGGGAACGCGCTCGGGGGCGCTCGGGCTCAAATAGCTCGCGTTGACGTAATAGGTGCCGTCCTTGAATTCCACCTGCGCCCAGCCGTTCGAGACAAGCCCGGTGACCTTTACTTCCTCTCCCTTATCAAGGTGGCCGATCCGCTTGCTGTCAGCGTCCGGCTTTTCGCGGACGTTCACGCTCGAGGCGGCGTAATAAGTCTCGGAAATCGGGGTGATGTCATAGTCGTCTTCCTCGCTCGACGGCGAAGATTCCGGCGGCCGATCTTCCGTGTTTTTTGTTGTGGAAGGCTGAGTGTCGGAAGAAGTCCTCGGCGGCATGGTTTCGGGAGGAGAGGTCGGCGCGGGGGTAGTGAAGCTGAATTCGGGCGTGTTAAGAGTTTCGCTCGTTGCGGGCGGCTCGGTGGTGATCTCGCTGCCGTTTGTTTTTATTGTAATCTGCCGGTCGGGCGAAGCGCTTACCGACGGCCGGCGCGACGCGCAGGAAGACAGAAGGACGCAGGCAAGCGCTGCAAAAACCACATTCTTGATTATACTCACTGTATACCTCCTCGAATTATAATGTCCCCGGCGGCTAAAACACCCCGGCAAATAAGAATCATTCATTATAATATAGCACATTTGCGGCGCTATTTCAAGAGATATTTGCAATAATTCATAAAATATCGCAGATTCAAGATAAAATCCCCGGCTTAAGGGGATTTTACAAGAATTATTTTACAGTCAGTTTTACAAACTGTTTTTTGCCCTTTCTGAGAACGACGCCGTCGCCGACGGTGATCTTATAGTTCACGTCGGAAATTCTCTCGTCGTTCACGCTGACGCCGCCCTGCTGGACGAGCCTGCGGGCCTCGCCCTTTGAGGGTGCAAGCCCCGAAGTGGTGAGAGCGTCTAAAACGCCTATCTCGTTCGATTCGACCGCAACGGTGGGCATGTTGTCGCTCGAGCCGGAGCCGCCGAAGACGGCGCGCGCGGCTTCAAGAGCCTTTTCGGCCTCCTCTTCGCCGTGGACAAGCTTTGTGAGTTCAAATGCAAGAATCTCCTTGGCCCTGTTGAGCTCGGAGCCCTCCCATTTTTCCATTCCACGGATCTCGGTAAGGGGCAGGAAGGTAAGCATCTTTATGCACTTGATGACATCAGCGTCGCCGACATTGCGCCAATACTGGAAGAAATCGTAGGGCGAGGTCTTTTCGGCGTCGAGCCAGACGGCGTTGCCGGCGGTCTTGCCCATCTTCATGCCGTTGGAATCGGTCAGAAGGGTTATAGTCATGGCGGAGGCGTCCTTGCCGAGCTTGCGGCGAATAAGCTCGGTGCCGCCGAGCATGTTAGACCACTGATCGTCGCCGCCGAATTGCAGGTTGCAGTCGTAATTCTTAAAGAGATAGTAGAAGTCGTAGGACTGCATTATCATGTAGTTGAATTCGAGGAAGGAAAGGCCCTTTTCCATTCTCTGCTTATAGCATTCCGCCCTGAGCATGTTGTTTACCGAGAAGCAAGCGCCTACCTCTCTCAAAAGCTCGACGTAGTTGAGATTCAAAAGCCAGTCGGCGTTGTTTACCATCATGGCCTTGCCCTCGCCGAATTCTATAAAGCGGGACATCTGTTTTTTGAAGCATTCGGCGTTGTGGTCTATGTCCTCGCGGGTGAGCATTTTGCGCATGTCAGAGCGGCCGGAGGGATCGCCAATCATAGTGGTTCCCCCGCCGATGAGAGCGATTGGCTTGTTTCCGGCCATCTGCAAACGCTTCATAAGTGTGAGCGCCATAAAATGGCCGGCGGTGAGGCTGTCGGCCGTGCAGTCAAAGCCGATGTAAAACGTGGCTTTTCCGCTGTTCACAAGGTCGCGTATTCTCTCCTCGTCGGTGACCTGCGCAATAAGGCCGCGTTCTTTGAGTTCTTCGTAAATTCCCATTTTTATCTTCTCCTTAAATTTTGTCTTATATCAAAATACCTCCGGCATAAAATGCCGGAGGACGATTTTCACCGCGGTACCACCTCAGTTTACGAACGCATATGCGTTCGCCTCAAGGCGCTGTAACGTGCGCGCACGCACACCCCTACTGACAAATCAGTTTGCGTTCGGAATGCGGACTCGGGGACGTATTCGCTTGCGGGGGCCGCGCCTTCTCACACCGGCCGAAGGCTCTCTTTGGCGGCCTGACCGGGGCTACTTGCTCCCGTCACGGTCGTTTGAATATTTCGTTCTGAAATGATATCACACTTTTTTTGTTTTGTCAAGACTTAACTGAACATTGCCTCAAAGTCGCTTATAGCGGTGCCGTCATAGCTCGTCGCGGTGATGTTTATGAGCACGCCGTCCTTTACGGTCACATAGCAGCCTTGTTCAAATGTGACCTCGCGGAATTCGGCGGTGGCGCTCAGCTTGTGATATTCAAGCCCCCCAAGGGTGACCTTTGAATGCTCGCCGAAGGTGTAGTTCATTCCAATTGAGGATCCCATTTCAAGGAGCTGCTCCTCGGTGGCGTCCAAAACGGATTCAAGGTCTTCGTCAGTGGCCTCCTGGTCGATGATTTCAAGGGAAAGGTTTACGTTGTTGCCGGTGACAGCGTCGGTGGCGATCATATCGAAGCGGCTCGCGTCTACATCGCTCTCAACGCCGCCCTCGCTGAGAATATCATGGGTGTTCCCGGCGATGCCGGCAATCTCGTCCTCGGTGGCAAACGTCCAGGAATCCGGCTTTGTGAATTTCAGCTCCAAAAAATCGTTTTTATATGTCGAACCCTCGGCCACGCCGCGAACCTCGCCGGGATCGGCGGTATGGCTCTCGCCGCCCTCGGATTCGCCGTCCGAGCCGCCCGCACAGGCAGTAAGCGTAAGCGCAAGAGCCGCGGCCAAAAGAAGTGAAAGCAATTTTTTCATCATATATCCCTCCGAAACAGAATTTATTTAATAATACCATTTCGGCCGGGGTTTGTCAATAAGCAGATAGAAGTTTGATGTGGCCATCAGGCCGCATCAAGAAGATAGAAGTTAGAAATTAGATGTCAGAGTTTTTCCTATTCCTCTTAAACCTTTGATTTTATTCTGCTCAACGCGCTCTTTTCGAGGCGGGAAACCTGCGCCTGAGATATGCCTATCTCCTTCGCCACCTCCACCTGCGTCTTTCCCTGATAGAATCTCAGATACAAAATATTCTTTTCCCGCTCCGAGAGCATTAAAATAGCCTCTTTCAGCATGATCTCGTCTATCCAGCCCTCGTCGCTCGAGCGGTCGCCGAGCTGGTCGAGCATATAAAGCACGTCGCCGGAATTTGAATACACCGGCTCGTATATCGAGACCGGCTCGCTGACAGATTCGAGCGCAAAGACTATCTCAGATTTCGGGACGCCCAGAACTTTTGAGATATCGTCCGCCGTAGGCTCCCGCTCCGAGCCGTTTTGCAGGCTCTCCCTCACCTGCATCGCCCTATAGGCGAGATCTCTTGTCGAACGGCTCACGCGGATTGAATTGTTGTCCCGAAGATATCGTCTCAGCTCGCCGCTTATCATAGGGACGGCATAGGTTGAAAATCTCACGTCCAAAGAAAGGTCGAAGTTGTCAATAGCTTTTATAAGCCCCACAACGCCCACCTGAAAGAGGTCGTCGGGCTGGGCGCCGCGGTTCATAAATTTCTGTATAACGCTCAGAACGAGCCTGAGGTTGCCCTCGATAAGCTCCTCTCTCGCCGATCTGTCCCCGCCCCTTGCAAGCTTAAGGAGGCGGGTCTTTTCCTCCTCGCTCAGCACCCTGAGCTTCGAGGTGTTCACTCCGCTGATCTCAACTTTATTATACTGCATGGCAATCTCCCAAAACTAAGTTTTGAGATAATTATTGCCTGCACGTCCGCGGGGTATTCAAAAACAGCTAAGCCATTATTTGGTACTGTCAAGTATTTTTCGCAAATTCATATAGAATGAAGTAATATTTTTGGATTATCACCCTCGGCATGCCG
>CANQPB010000003.1 GCA_947625615.1 uncultured Clostridia bacterium
CCCCGCTCCCATTTCGAGACCGCCTGCGCGCTTATCATAAGGTGGTCGGCAAGGCTCTCCTGGGTGACGCCCTTTTTGCGGCGAAGCTCCTGCAAGTTTTTGTCTAATGTGATGTTCATAAAAATTCTCCTCAATTTTATTGAACGGGTCCTGTTCTGATTATGATTATATCAGCCCCGCGGGAGAATTTCAATGGCGGCGCAGTTGTATTTCGGTTGAAAAATCAAACCGTCGGTTGAGAAGATATTTTATTATCTACCGCGCATTTTGCACATTTTGCGCATTTTGTGCAACTTCTATCTTCTGCTCATCTAACCCTCTATCCTCTAAAAGCTAAGGCCATACCCTTAACGGATATGGCCTTGAAACTTTCGGTTAATACCGTATTTCGCGCGAAAATCGGTTTATCCTAATTCGGCAAAGTACTTGATGGTTCTCACCATCTGGCTGGTGTAGCTGTTCTCGTTGTCATACCAGGAAACTACCTGAACCTCATAGAGGCCGTCGGCGATCTTGGCGACCATAGTCTGGGTGGCGTCGAAGAGGGAGCCGTATCTCATGCCGATGACGTCGGAGGAGACGATGGGATCCTCGTTATAGCCGTAGGACTGGGAGGCGGCGGCCTTCATGGCGGCGTTGATGCCGTCCTTGGTGAGATCGTCGGCCTTAACAACGGCGGTGAGAATGGTGGTGGAGCCGGTGGGAACGGGAACTCTCTGAGCGGAGCCGATAAGCTTGCCGTTCAGCTCGGGAATGACAAGGCCGATAGCCTTGGCAGCGCCGGTAGAGTTAGGAACGATGTTGGCGGCGCCGGCGCGGGCACGTCTGAGATCGCCCTTGCGGTGCGGGCCGTCGAGGATCATCTGATCGCCGGTGTAGGCGTGAATGGTCGACATGATGCCGCTCTGGATAGGAGCGTAATCGTTGAGAGCCTTTGCCATGGGAGCGAGGCAGTTGGTGGTGCAGGAAGCGGCGGAGATGATGGTGTCGTCCTTGGTGAGGGTGTTCTCGTTGACGCCGTATACGATGGTGGGAAGATCATTTCCCGCGGGAGCGGAGATGACGACCTTCTTTGCGCCGGCGTCGATATGAGCCTGGCTCTTGGCCTTAGAGGTGTAGAAGCCGGTGCACTCTAAAACGACGTCTACCCCGAGCTCGCCCCAAGGGAGCTTTTCGGCCTTGGGCTCTGCATAAATGGTGATCTCCTTGCCGTCGACAATGATGGCGCCGGGGGTGACGACGGTCTTGCCGTCCTCAGCGTAAACGGCGGGCTTTACGTCGACAGTGTGAAGATTTTCGCCGATCTTTCCGCAGTAGCCGCCCTGGGCGGTATCATACTTGAGAAGATGGGCAAGCATCTCGGGCTTGGTGAGGTCGTTAATAGCGACGATCTCATAGCCGGGGGCGTTGAACATCTGGCGGAAAGCCAGACGGCCGATTCTTCCGAATCCGTTAATTGCAACTTTTACTGACATAATAGAAAACCTCCTGTAAAGTTTTGCGTTTATTTGCTCCTATATTCTACACCATTTCGCCTTTTAAATCAAGTCTTTTGAGAAAAAAATATGAATATTTTTCTCGTTCGAAAAAAATATTGAAAAAAACTTCGAAAAATGTCGAAAAAAGCTTTACTATTTGGAAATTTAATGATATACTATCGTTATCCCGCTGTCGACGGCGGCAAAAATAATTTAATTTTGGAGATATCATGGAAAGAAAAATTTATTGCGAACTTGACGCAGAGAAGCTCTGCGAAAAAATGACGATGGCGGTTTCCCTTTTAAAGGAGATGAACTACCGCTTAGAGCGTCAGGACATGTATGAGGAGATGCAGATGGCGAGAGAGCAGGCGAGATGCTGCTACTTTGTTCTTGCGCAGGCGCAGAACGCGCTTGAGCTGCAAAGGTATGACGAGGGCAATATAAAGCCCGTAGATTTCAACATCTCTAATCTTGTGCAGGATCTTATATCCGACGCCGGGGTGCGCACCCGCGCAAAGGGCTGCGAGATCACCTTTGAGACGGATATCGAGCGGGGCGTTATCTGCCATGCCGATCCCGACAGATTTGCCGCCTGCTTTATGAATCTGATAGTTAATTCCCTTCAGAACGTCGATTTTGAAGAGGGAACCGTCAGGGTAGTGCTTAAAACCTATGCAAACGCCGGCAGCGCCGCGATATCCGTTTTGGACGACGGATATTCTATGACGCCCTCCGATCTCGACGAAAAGCTGAGGCATGTCGGCACCCACGGCTTTGACGTCTTAAGAAAATTCTGCGAGAGCGTAGGCACCGAGCCGAACATCGTCGCAAAGGAAAACGACGGCTTCGGCGTCACTATAAAGGTGCCGCTTGCGCCGCCGAACCCGAACGCGATCTTCGAATCGAACGAGAGGGGCGCAGGAATTGAATCCTTCTCGCCGGCGTCGCTTCTTCTTTACAAGCTCGACTGGACAAGGATCATTTTATAATCAGAACACAAAAAGACGGCCGCAGTTTACTGCGCGCCGTCTTCTTCCTCTTCGGCAAATTTTTTTGCGTAATATTTGTGGCCTACCAAATAGCTCAGCATGCAGATGACTATCAGGAGTATAAGACCAATAAGGCCGTACACCTGAGGGTCGTCGTTTATTTTCGAGAGCCACAGGCTGGGGAAATAAATGCTTGTCACGGCGGCGGTCACCCTCGGGTCGCTCGAGGAGCCGAGCTCGTTCACGACTAAAATCGGCACATAGTAAACTATCCCCGTGAGGAGAAGTATTATAGCTACCGCCGTGGGATTGTAAAGCCCGTAGGCGGTATGTCTTTTGGCGTCGTCCCAGAAAAGCCAGGTGAGGAGCCAGAAGGGAATGAGCCAGGACAGGAAGCTAAGCGTTTCGGGGTTGTCGTAAAGCGCGAGCTTCGGCACAAAGGTTCCGACTATTCCTAAAATTGCGGTCTTTCCGATAATGAGCGCGAAGATGTTAATCAGCCAGAAAAGTCCGAATCTTGCCAGGCCGTAAAGCATTGTTCTTAAACTGTCTCTTTCTTCCATCGCAGATCCCTCCTTATTTTTATATATTTTACCACAGTTTTTGTAAAACGTCAAGATTTATTTGTATGTGATGGGGGAAACCCTTTGCAAGGTTTCCCCCATAACCCCCTTCCGCGTGCAAGGCGCCCAAGGCGCCTCGCCGGGGGACCCCCCGACGAGGGTTCCCCCGGCCCGAAACAGTCCACCGGACTGATTTCGGGCTCCCCCTCCTGCGTTTCGCTTCGCATTAACCGGAGTACGCCTGCTCGGCGTACTCCGGGGAGTTCCGCGACTGCGGTCGCGGCTCAGGGGCGCCGCCCCCGAGACCCCCGCAAACCTTTTGAAAAAGGTTTGATCGAAAACTTTTTTATTATTTAAGACAAAAAGAGCGCGTTGAAGCGCTCTTTTTCGGCAAAAACTTTAGTCGCCAAGCTTTTCAGCAGCCGCAGCCGCAGTCGTTGTTGTTGCAGCCGCACCCGCTGTTGCAGCCGTTTGAGCAGCCGTTCGAGCAGCCGCAGTTTCCGCAGCCGTTGAAGCCGAAGAGGATAATCAGGATAAGAATGATGATCCACCAGTAACCGTTACCAAAGCAATTCATGTAATTGTCTCCATTCGTGTAAAGATTCTGAAGTTTTTGAAGCTTCATACTACATTTTATGCCTTCCCCAAAAATGTGTTACTCTTTTTTATCGTAACCAAGCCGCGAGCCGTCATAGAATTTACAGACCGCGATTATATTTTTGAAATCTGTCCATAATCCAACAGGAAAGCCTTTGGAAAGGAATGATCGTTATGTTTGAATTCAACGAGCTTTACGGCAGCGACAACTTCACCGCCCCTGCGCTCCGCGCGATAGGGCACGCGCTGCGCCGCGCCTCCCAGATGGGCCACACCTACGTCGGCACCGAGCACCTTCTTTTGGGCCTTTTGAGCGACGGCTCCTCGGCCGCCGCGGCCATTTTGGAGCGCTTCTCGGTCACCTATAAGGCCGTCGAGGATAAAATATGCGAACTCATCGGCACCGGCGAGCCCACCGCCGTCACCGGCTCAATGCTCACCCCCGCCGCAAAACGCTGCATAAGGTTTGCAAAGCGCACTGCCGGGGACATCTCCGAGACAAAGGCGGGCACCGAGCACCTGCTCTGCGCGATTCTGAACCAACAGAATTCCACCGCGCGAAGCATTCTTGTAGACCTCAACTGCAACATCTCCCGCCTTTACACCAGTGCCGGCGAGGCCGTGGAAAAGAGCGCCGTCTTCGGCCGCCCCAAGGAGCAGCAGCGCCTCACCCAGCTTGAAAAATACGGCTTCGATATGGTAGAGCGCGCAAAATCGCCCGGCTACGATCCCTGCGTCGAGCGTGACGGCGAGCTTGAGAGAATGACCGAAATTTTAATGCGCCGCGGCAAGAACAACCCCTGCCTCGTCGGCGAGGCGGGCGTTGGCAAGACCGCCATAGTCGAGGCCCTTGCCTCAAAGATAGCCCGCGCCGAGGTTCCGCCCGCTCTCTGCGGCAAGAGAATCTTCTCCCTCAGCCTGACGACCCTTCTTGCCGGCGCCAAATACCGCGGCGATTTTGAGGAGCGCCTCAAATCCTGCATCGAGGAGGCCTCCCGCTCCGGCGACGTGATTTTATTCATCGACGAGCTCCACACGCTTGTCGGCGCAGGCGCCGCCGAGGGAGCCATTGACGCCGCGAATATCCTGAAACCGATGCTTGCCCGCGGCGAGCTGAGGCTTATCGGCGCAACCACCCTCGACGAATATCGCAGGGTAATCGAGGGAGACAAGGCGCTTGAGCGGCGCTTTTGCGTGATAAAGGTAAACGAGCCCACCGAGGAGGCCGCCGTGAAGATGCTCGGCCGCCTCAGGCCGAAATACGAGCAGCACCACCGCGTCAGGATAACCGACGAGGCGATAAAGGCCGCCGTCGGGCTATCCGCAAGATATATGACCGACAGATATCTGCCCGACAAGGCCATAGACATCATCGACGAGGCGTGCGCGTCTGTAAAGCTCAAAGACTTCACGGACGCCGAAGCCAAGGGGGATCTCTCGGCGGCGTTCAACGACTACGTAAGCGGCAAAATAAGCAAGGAAAGCTATTTTGAGGAGCTTTTCAGGCGCACCGGCGGGCAGAGCAGGCTCGCCGAGGTGACGGCGGCCGACGTGGAAAGGGTTATCACTTTACAGACGTCCGTCCCGCAGGAGAAGCTTTTGGGCCATAAGGCCGAGGATCTGGCCGAAAAATTGGGGGAGAGAATAGTCGGCCAGAGCGATGCGATAAAAAGCCTCGTCGGCGCGATAAAGCGCTCCGGCGCGGGGCTGAGATCCGGCGACCGCCCCCTTGCTGCGATAATGTTCTCGGGGCCGACGGGCGTCGGGAAGACCCAGCTTGCGCGGGAGCTTTCTGGGCTTATGTTCGGCGAAGACGCGCTCATACGCTTTGACATGTCGGAATTTTCCGAGAGGCACACCGTCTCCCGGCTGATAGGCTCCCCGCCGGGGTATGTCGGCTATTCCGAGGGCGGCGAGCTTACCGAAAAGGTGAGGCGGCGGCCCTCTTGCGTGCTGTTGTTCGACAAATTCGAAAAGGCCGACCGCGAGGTCGCCTCGCTGCTATTGCAGCTTTTGGACACCGGCTTTTTGACGGACAGCACCGGCCGCAGGGTGTCTTTCAGAAGCTGCGTTGTGATTTTGACGACTAACGCCGTCGCCTCAAAAAATGCCGCCTGCGGCTTTTCGGGAGGCATAAAGCCGCCGTCCCCCCGCGACGGTCTTTCAAAGGTGTTTTCCTTCGAGCTGATGAACCGCCTCGACGCCGTCTGCGCATTTCGAAAGCTGTCATCGGACGACTGCGAGGAAATCGCGAAAATGCGGCTTTCGGAGCTTTCGGAAAGGGCGGCCAGGCAGGGAATAACTCTTGAGCTTTCGCCCGAGCTCGCCAAGGCGGTCGCCTCGCTTGCGGATTACGAGACCTTCGGCGCAAGGGACATTTCGAGGGTGATATCCGAAAAAATAGAAAATCCCCTTGCCGATATGCTCCTTTCGGGGGGCAGCGGCAGGGTGAGGGTGTCCCCATCGTCGGGGGAGATCGTCATCGAGGCGGAATCGTTTATGTCGGCGTAAATAAAAAATCCCCGCCACGGGCAGAACGCTCGGGGCGGGGTTAAAAGAAAAGGCAGGAGGATTATCTTCTCTTAGTCACTGCCATGGCGGCCGCTGCCAGCGCTGCCGGAAGGGCGGCGAGGGCAAGTCCCGTCTTAGGAGCTTGCGGCTCTGCGGGAGCGGCGGCTTCGGTCTCGGGAGCTGCTTCGGGAGCGGTCTCGGCGGGTTCCTCGGCTTCAGGCTCGGTCTCCTCGGCGGCGGGCTCCTCCGCGGGAGCGGGAACCTTAGAGATGATGATATAGGCCATGTTAAGGGTGGGCATGTCCGATTTGCCCTCGACGGTCAAAACTCCGTCGACAGGGGAGGCAGTGCCGGTGGCAACGCCGCACTCTTCGGCAGTTGCCATAATGCCGTCGGCGGCAAGATTTCCGTTGAGATAAAGAGCGGCGGGAACCGAGTTGCCCCAAGGCGATGCAAAGCCGACTTCAACGGTGTATTCGCCGTCTTCGGGGAGCTGGAACTTATAGGTGATCACGCGGTCGAGGCCGTTTTCGAACATGTTGTGGCAGTAGCGGTTCGACTGCTCCTTCGGAACGTCGGTGCCGATAAACGTCCTTGCGGTCGGCTATCCCGACGAGGCCTCGGTGCCCGAAAAGCGCCGCAAGCCTCTTGAAGAGATCCTTTTATAAAAACGGGTATCAAAAAAAGTCCTCTGTCCGACAGGGCAGGGGACTTTCCGTATAATTTAGCACCTTTTTTCACCCGGCTTTGCGGGCGGCGAAAATGCGCTCCCCTCGGCATAAGCTGCCGCCTAAGCGGGCCCCACCCGCCTGCCTCTTTCGCGCATTTTCGCCTTAATCTCAATCCTTAACCAGATTTTTCGGCCAGCTTCCGTACCACGCGTAGCCGGTGCGCCTCTCCTTGCTTATCTCCGAGACGTCGTAGTGTATAGACCCGTCGCGGTCGGCAAACATCGGCCGGTTGGTCTCGATCTCGTAAAATCTCGCCCATATAGGCTCGGCGTTCGGGTCTTCGACGACAACCTTGTCGTCCCCCTGCGAGACGAATTTGATACCGTAAAGCCTTGAATCGCGCAGCCACTCTATCGCCGACGATATCGCCGCCTCGATCTCGGGGGTCTTCTCGGGGATCTCCATTAAAAACTCAACTATCCCGGTGCTCTCCGCCGCGCATATCGAAGGGTATTCATAAGCTCTCGCCTGAGCGGGCCGAAGGGTGTTCTCGTCATACTGCTGGCACCATGCGGTCTTAACGCCTCTCACCTCGATCTGAGTGTCAAGAATGCAAATAATGCCGCCCTCGACCGCTGCCTTTGCTTTTTGAGCCATGCTCTTTGAGACGAAAGAAAAGTCTCCGTCGCGGTTTGAAACGTCGGTGAGAAGCCGAAGAATGTGCACCATCGCGTAGTCGTTATAGGTGATATGCGCGTGATACGTCCCCGGGTCGTCGAAGACCTGCGGCCAGCCGCCGTTTTCATACTGCCCGTTCAAAAGGAGCTTTATCCCCTTTATGCAGGCGCTTTTGTATTTTCCCTTTTTGGTTTGGTTGTATACCTTAGCGAGAACGGTTATCTCCGAGGTTGTGCCGTCGTTGTCAACGGTAGATTTCGCCCACGATCCCTCGACGGTCGGGTTTGCCCAGTCCTTTCGCCAGCCGCCGTCGGAAAGCTGATACGCGACTATTGCGTCGGCGATATTTACGGCCTCGTCGGTGCCGTACCACTCCTCCTCGCGGCCGAGATATTTTTTGATCTCCTGATAATTTCCCGGCTCGGGGCTTTTTTTCGGAATAAGAAGCGCAACGGCCACAGCCGCAGCCGCTGCCGCAACAATGCAGATACCGGCAATTATTAAGCCTTTTTTCATAAATCATCACCTCTTTTAAATTATAACATTAAATTCCCGAAAATGCAAGAGCAATTCAAGCGCAGAAGCGGTTGTTTCGCGTTACACTGCAAAGCCGCTTCGGAAACATCTCGTCAGATTCGCAGACTGCCGGCTTTGCCGGGCATTTCCGATAGACATTATTAAGCGCAGGCTGACAAAAAACGATACGCACCGCACCGAAAGTGCCTCGCAAGCTTCGATTTTGTGGTACGCCTTTGGGAACACACCCCTCCCCTTGAGGGGAGGGGTCGCGCCGTTCGCCGCAAGGTGAACGGCCGGGTGACGGGGTGGAACCCCCTCTCCCTCCGCGAGGGAGAGGGGGCAGGGGGTGAGACAGATACGCAACGCGAAAGAATTCTGCAAAATCGCACTTTAGTTTTGCGTTGCGCTGCAAAGCCGCTTCGGCTCACGCCTTAGGTCTGCTTCGCAGACTACCGGCTTTGCCGGACTTTACCTCGCGGCCTTTTGAAATAGGCATGGCCAAAAACTTTTTGATTTTCTTGTGATGATTTCTAATTTAATTTAAACGCAAAAGCGCGCCTGACAATGCAGACGCGCAAAAGCCGTTTATGTCATACCCCGCTGTCTCCGTAGTTTGAAAGCACCCTCGCCGACGGGTCGGTGACGTTGCAGCCCTCCCACTCGCGGTTGGGCAGCCAGAAGCCGACTATCATTTCGGCCTGCCCGGGGTAGTATTTCTCAAAGATCTCCCTATAAAGCAGCGATTCCTTGGTATACGGCGGGCAGTAGCCGTATTTTTTTATCTTCTCATCAAATTCTTCATCGGTGTAATAGCCCTCCGCGTATTCTTTTAGGTAGTCCACCATAGAATGTCCCACGGCGTCGGAGAACGCCGCCTTTTCGCGGTACAAAATGTCGTGCGGAAGATATCCTCCGCTCTCGAACGCCTTCCTCAGAAGATATTTGCCCTTGTTATACTTGTTCAGCTTGAGCTCGGGATCAACAGACATCACATATTCCGCAAAGGCGAGGTCGCCGAATGGCACCCTTGCCTCGAGCGAGTTCACCGAAACGCACCTGTCCGCCCGAAGAACGTCGTACATGTGCAGCTCGCGGATCCTCTTTTCCGCCTCTTTTTGGAACGCCTCCGCCGAGGGGGCAAAGTCTGTGTATTTATAGCCGAAGAGTTCGTCCGAGATCTCGCCGGTCAGAAGAACCCTTATGCCCGTCGTCTCGTGGATAGCCTTGCAGACAAGATACATTCCTATGCTCGCGCGGATAGTCGTGATGTCGTATGTCCCGAGGACGTTAATTACAGTGTCGAGGGCGTTTAAAACGTCCTCCTTTGAGATGATCACCTCGGTGTGGTCGCTGCCTATGTAGTCGGCCACCTGGCGGGCGTATTTTAAATCTATCGCGTCGCCGCTCATGCCTATCGAGAAGGTCTTTATCGGCTCGTCGGAGCACCTTTGCGCCACCGCGCAGACGAGAGAGGAATCCAGCCCGCCCGAAAGGAGATATCCCACCTTAGCGTCGGCGACAAGCCTTTTTTCGATTCCTTTCACAAGAAGATCGTGAATTTTACCGACAACGGTGTCAAACCCGTCGGGGGAAACCTTTGCGACCTCCGAGACGTCGCGGTATTTTATGAATTCGCCGTTTTTGTAGTAGTGTCCGGGAGGGAAGGGTAGTATCTTATCGCAGAGGCCGATGAGGTTTTTCGGCTCGGAGGCAAAGCAGATGTTTCCGTCCTCGCGGTAGCCGTAATAAAGCGGGCGAATGCCTATTGGGTCGCGCGCGGCGATGAATTCGCCGGTTCGGCCGTCGTAAATTATCAGGGCGTATTCCGCGTCGAGGGTGGCGAACATCTTAACGCCGAGCTCAAAGTAAAGGGGGAGCAGAATTTCGCAGTCCGAGCCGCTTTTGAAGCGGTAGGTCTTCGAAAGCCTTTCCTTTATCTTTTCAAAGCCGTAGATCTCGCCGTTGCAGACAATAAAGCAGCCGCCGAGCTCAAAGGGCTGCATTCCGTCGGGGGTTAGGCCCATGATTGCAAGGCGGTGGAACCCGAGGATTCCCTTGCCGGTGTTGATTATCCTTGAATCGTCCGGCCCGCGCGATTTTGTCCTTAAAAATCCCTCCCGGAATTTTCTGATGTCCGTCTCGCCGACGGCTCCCATAATTGAACACATATAAATCAATCCTTTGCTGTTTTTGAATGTCACACTCAGCATGCCGCCGCCGCGGCAGGTTAAGTCTGATATTCCGCCTAAAGCTGCGTCCCTGCCCCGGCGGGAAAAATCCGCACCGGGGCCTGAACACATCACTCTTTATAACTAAGGAGAAGCTGGCTTATTTATCGGGATTTACTCGACGTCCTGAAGAGCGTCGTATCCCTCTTCGCCGGTGCGCACCTTAACGACGTTTTCGACGTCGTAGACGAATATCTTGCCGTCGCCGATGTGGCCGGTGTAAAGCACCTTCTTGGCGGTCTCAATGACCGTTCTCACGGGTATTTTTGATACCACTATGTCTACCTGAACCTTAGGCAGCAGGTTTGTCTCGACGGGAACGCCGCGGTAATATTCCGGCTTGCCCTTCTGTGCGCCGAAGCCCATTACGTGCGAAACCGTCATGCCGGTGATGCCGAGCTTGGACATGGCGTTCTTGAGAGCGTCGAACCTTGCTTCCTTGCAGATGATCTCGACCTTGGTGAACTTATGCTCGCCGTCGGTGAAGGAGGGAACCTTCTTGACGGGGATAGCCTCGGCCTCGGGGGTGTCGCCCGAGACGGCGGGAACCTCGCCGTAATCGCCGTAGGAGACGTATTTGTCAACCGCAGGCATGAAGTCGGGATATGCGGAGGGAAGACCGTGCTCGGGAATGTCAAGACCCATGATCTCCTCGTCGGGGGTTACTCTTAAGCCGTGAAGCTTTTTAATAAGCGCGAAGAATATGCACATCATGACGGCGGCATAGCAGGCGACGGAAACGAAGCCCAAAAGCTGGATACCGAGCTGCTTGAAGCTGCCGGTGTAGAAGAGGCCGGAGAGGCCGGCAGGGGCGTCGGGGTTGGCAAAGAGACCGACGGCTATCGTGCCCCAGATACCGTTTGCCATGTGAACGCCTACGGCGCCGACGGGGTCGTCGATATGCAGCTTCATGTCAAGTCCTTCGACAACAGCGACAACAAGTATACCCGAAACTATGCCCACGGCGCAGGCGCCGATCCAGTCCATGGCGTCGCAGCCGGCGGTGATGCCGACGAGGCCCGCCAGAGAGGCGTTTAAGCACATTGAAACGTCAGGCTTGCCGTTTTTGATCCAGGTGTAGATCATTGTGGTGCAGGTGGCGACGGAAGGAGCCACCGTGGTGGTCAGAAAGATTGAAGCGAGCTCGGAAACGGTGGTCGCGGCAGCGCCGTTGAAGCCGTACCAGCCGAGCCAGAGAATGAATACGCCCAAAGCGCCGAGGGTGATGGAGTGACCGGGTATGGCGTTTACCTTAACGACCTTGCCGCTCTTGTCGCGGACGTATTTGCCGATTCTCGGGCCGAGGAAGATAGCGCCTACAAGGGCCGCGATGCCGCCGACCATATGTATGGCGCAGGAGCCGGCGTAGTCGTGGAAGCCGAGCTGAGAGAGCCAGCCGCCGCCCCAGATCCAGTGGGCCTCAATGGGGTAGACTATCAGCGAGATCACCGCCGAGTAGATGCAGTAGGCCGAAAACTTCGTTCTCTCGGCCATGGCGCCCGAAACGATAGTCGCGGTGGTGGCGCAGAACACGAGGTTAAAGACGAATGTCGAGGCGCCGGTAAAGCCCTCCTCGGGCGAGGCGATGAACGCCTTGAAGTTGGTGAACAGATCCATGTTGGGCAGGCCTATGAGGCCGAAGAGCGTGTCCTCGCCCATCATGAGGGTGTAGCCCAAAAGCGAGAAGACAACTGTGCCTATGCAGAAGTCCATGAGGTTTTTCATAATGATGTTGCCGGCGTTCTTTGCCCTTGTAAAGCCGGTCTCTACCATGGCAAACCCCGCCTGCATCCAGAAGACAAGGGCCGCGCCTATAAGGTACCAAAATTCGACTGTCATAATATCAATCCCTTTCAGTTTTGCCGGGATATCGGCCCGATATAAGGGGGTCGAGCCTTATCCCGTTAATAAGATTTCAGATATCCTATTTACGTTCAAAGGCCTGACCCCACGAAAACGCTTGCCCGCCAGTAACACGCAAAATATTTGTTTGACTTTTTGGGTCTTTTATCTGACCCCGAATAAAAGCTTGCCGTAGGTCGGATATCTCCAGAACTTTTCGTCTGTGATTGCCTCGGCCTCGTCCGCGGGAGCCCTTAAGGCGTCCATAGCGGGGATAATGGTGTCGCGAATAAAGCAGGAAGCTTCGGTGACGTCCGAAATCTTCTTATATTCGGCGATCTTTTTATCCAGATCCTCGGTGGCGTCCTGAATCTTTTCAAGAAGCCCCGAGAGCTTAGAGATGAGGTTCTTCTCATACTTCGCTTCAATGCCGATTTCGTGCTTGTTCTTTGCGGTCTCGGCGAGAGAGGCGATGTAATCCTCCACGGCGGGCATTATCATCTTTTTCGACATGTCGCTCATGGTGAGAGCCTCGATGTTCACGGTCTTGACGTAGTTTTCAAGCATGATCTCGGTTCTCGATTCTATCTCCGCCTTCGAGTAGACCTTGTGCGCGGTAAGCATATCGACGTTCTTTTTGTCCAAAAGCTTCGGCATGGCGTCGGGGGTGGTCTTAAGATTCAGAAGACCTCTCTTTTCCGCCTCGGCTATCCAACTGTCGTCGTAGCCGTTGCCGTTGAAGATTATTCTCTTGTGCTCGGTGACGGTCTTCTTGATGAGATCGTGAAGCGCCGAGTTGAAGTCGTCGGCCTTTTCAAGAACGTCGGCGAACTGCTTTAAGCTCTCGGCAACGGCCGAGTTGAGCATGATGTTCGCGCAGGCGATGGAGTTGGAGGAGCCGAGCATTCTGAACTCGAACTTGTTGCCGGTAAAGGCGAACGGCGAGGTGCGGTTGCGGTCGGTGTTGTCGCGCTGGAATCTCGGAAGAACGTGTACGCCGAGCTTCATGGTAGTCTTTTCGGAGCCGCCGTAGGGGGTGTCGTTCTCTATGGCGTCCAAAACCGCCTGGAGCTCGTCTCCGAGGAACATCGAAACCACGGCCGGAGGGGCCTCGTTTGCGCCGAGCCTGTGATCGTTGCCGGCAGTGGCCACGGCAAGTCTCAGAAGATCCTGATAGTCGTCGACGGCCTTGATTACCGCAACGAGGAACAGAAGAAACTGCGCGTTCTCATAGGGGGTCTCGCCGGGGGCGAGAAGGTTTACGCCGGTATCGGTTGAAATAGACCAGTTGTTGTGCTTGCCCGATCCGTTTACGCCGGCGAAGGGCTTTTCATGAAGCAGGCAGACAAGCCCGTGCTTTGCGGCGACCTTCTGCATAATCTCCATTGTCAGCTGGTTGTGATCGGTGGCGATGTTTGTGGTGGAGTAGATCGGCGCGAGCTCGTGCTGAGCGGGGGCAACCTCGTTGTGCTCCGTCTTCGCAAGAATGCCCAATTTCCAGAGCTCGTCGTTGAGGTCTGCCATATAGGCGGCAACTCTCGGCTTGATTACGCCGAAGTAGTGATCGTCAAGCTCCTGGCCCTTGGGCGGCAGGCAGCCGAAGAGGGTTCTGCCGGTGTAGATAAGGTCGGGTCTCTGGTCGTAAAGCTCCTTGTCGACAAGGAAGTATTCCTGCTCGGGGCCGACGGAGGTCTTGACGCACTTCACGTCGTCGTTGCCGAACAGTTTAAGAATTCTCAGAGCCTGCTTGTTGAGCGCTTCCATCGAGCGCAGCAGGGGAGTTTTCTTGTCGAGAGCCTCTCCTCCGTATGAGCAGAACGCTGTGGGAATGCAGAGCGTCTTGCCCTTTATGAATGCGTAAGAGGTGGGATCCCAGGCGGTATAGCCCCTCGCCTCAAAGGTGGCTCTTAAGCCGCCTGACGGGAAGCTTGAGGCGTCGGGCTCGCCCTTTATGAGCTCCTTGCCCGAAAATTCCATGATAACTCTTCCGTCGGGTGCGGGCGAAATAAAGCTGTCGTGCTTTTCTGCGGTGATTCCGGTCAGCGGCTGGAACCAGTGGGTGTAATGGGTGGCGCCCTTGGATACCGCCCATTCCTTCATCGCCTCGGCAACGGCGTTGGCAACGGAAATGTCAAGTCTTGCGCCCTCGTCAATAGTCTTCTTCAAAGATTTGTAGACAGAGGCTGAAAGATTTGCCTTCATCACACGGTCGTCGAATACCATGCTTCCGAAAATGTCGGTCACGTTTGACATAATAGTTCCTCCTTGGTGTTTTGTATAAGTGACAGAACATGTCTAAAAAACAAAAGACGCCGTCGCGGAAATATCCGCGAAGACGTCTTTGCCTTTCATGCGTTACATTGTACTACCGTTTTTGCGGTTTGTCAAGACCCAAATTGCAATTTTTTCAGAATTTTTTGCGTTTTGACGCATTTTTTGCATTTTTGACAAAACGGACATTCATTTTTGCCGAAAATTTTCGCATAATTCCATTGACATTCCCTTTATAATATGTTATCATATCAAAAGCGTTACATGCGTTTTCGCTTTATAAATAATGTGAGCAAAGGCGTTCACTTAAAAGGCAGACATTCTGCTTTTTTGGTGTGCGCCTTTATTTATACGAAAGGATATGATTAAATGCAGGAATACCCCAATAATCTTGCAAGAGAGGGAGAGATACGCATACCCTCGGGCTGCGCGATATCGGCTGCAATATCCCGCACCGGCCGAAAATTCTCCGGGGAGGGGATAATCGGCTCGATGATACCCATGCACGACCGCTCGAACGGCCTCGGCGGCGGCTTTGCCGCCTACGGCATATATCCCGACTACAAGGATTACTATGCCCTACATGTATTTTACGACGACAACTCCTGCCGCACCGACTGTGAAAAATTCCTGTTTGAACACTTTGAAATAGTGCGCAGCGAGATAATTCCCACCCGCAAGATGCCCGAAATTACCGACTGCCCCCTTATCTGGCGCTATTTTGCAGTGCCGGAGCACAACAGGCTCATGGCCTCGCAGCTCACCCCCGACGAATTCGTCGCCCGCTGCGTAACAAGGGTAAACGCCGAGATCCGCGGCTCCTATGTTTTTTCAAGCGGAAAGAACATGGGCGCGTTCAAGGCCGTCGGCTTCCCCGAGGACGTCGGCAGATTTTATAAGCTCGACGAATACGAGGCATATCTCTGGACGGCTCACGGCCGCTACCCGACGAACACCCCCGGCTGGTGGGGCGGCGCCCACCCGTTCGCGCTGCTAAACTATTCGATAGTCCACAACGGCGAGATCTCAAGCTACGACGCCAACCGCCGGTTTATCGAGATGTTCGGCTATAAATGCACACTTCAGACCGACACCGAGGTCATCACCTATATCGCCGATTACCTTTTAAGAAAGCAGGGCCTCACCCTTGAGGAGACCGCCTCGGTAATCGCGGCGCCGTTTTGGTCTACCATAGAAAAGAAGCCCCCCGAGGAGGCAGAAAAGCTGAGATTTTTGCGCACGGTTTATTCAAGCCTTCTCGTCACCGGCCCGTTCTCTATCGTTTTGGGCTTTGAGGGCGGCATGATGGCCTTAAACGACCGCTTAAAGCTTCGCTCAATGGTTGTCGGCGAGCGGGACGACATGGTTTACGTCGCCAGCGAGGAGGCCGCTATCAGGGTTATGGAGCCCGAGCTCGACAGGCTTTACGCCCCCGCCGGCGGCGAGCCGGTAATTGTCAGGGTAAAGGAGGAAATGTAATGGGCATCGAATATATATACCCCGAATTTGAAGTTGTCCGCAACGATTCAAGGTGCATACGCTGCCGCGTCTGCGAGCGCCAGTGCTCGAACTGCGTGCACAGCTACGATCCCGACCGCGACGTCATGCTAAGCGACGAGTCCAAATGTGTCGACTGCCAGCGCTGCGTGGCTCTCTGCCCGACCCGCGCTTTAAAAATAGTCAAGAGCGACTGCACCTTCCGCCCCAACGCAAACTGGGGCCAGGATACCATAAAGGAGATATACAAGCAGGCCTCGAGCGGCGGCGTTCTTCTGTCGTCCATGGGAAATCCGAATCCGCTGCCCGTCTACTGGGATAAGATCCTCATAAACGCCTCTCAGGTTACGAACCCCTCTATAGACCCTCTCCGCGAGCCCATGGAGACAAAGGTATTCTTGGGCAAGAAGCCTTCCGAGATGAAGCGCGACGAAAACGGAAAGCTTATAACAAAGCTCGACCCTCAGCTTGAGCTTTCAATGCCGGTAATGTTCTCGGCGATGAGCTACGGCTCGATAAGCTATAACGCCCACGAAAGCCTTGCCCGCGCGGCCACCGCTCTCGGAACTCTTTACAACACCGGCGAGGGCGGCCTTCACGAGGACTTCTACAAATACGGCCCGAACACCATAGTGCAGGTCGCCTCGGGGCGCTTCGGCGTTCACGAGGGGTATCTAAACGCCGGCGCGGCTATAGAGATAAAAATGGGCCAGGGCGCAAAGCCGGGCATCGGCGGACACCTTCCCGGCGCAAAGATAGTCGGCGACGTCTCTCGCACGAGAATGATCCCCGAGGGCTCCGACGCAATTTCCCCCGCGCCTCATCACGACATCTATTCCATCGAAGATCTTCGGCAGCTCGTATATTCGCTAAAGGAGGCCACCGAATACAAAAAGCCGATAATCGTCAAGGTCGCGGCGGTTCACAACATAGCGGCGATAGCCTCGGGAATCGCCCGTTCGGGCGCCGACATCATAGCCATCGACGGCTTCAGGGGAGGAACGGGCGCCGCCCCGACGAGGATCCGCGACAACGTCGGCATACCGATTGAGCTTGCGCTCGCCGCGGTGGACAAGAGACTTCGCGACGAAGGTATCCGCGGAAACGTCAGCCTTGTCGTCGGCGGATCTATCCGCTCGGCCTCCGACGTCGTAAAGGCGGTCGCCCTCGGCGCCGACGCCTGCTATATAGCCACCGCAGCGCTTATGGCGCTCGGCTGCCATCTTTGCCGCACCTGCCAGACCGGCAAGTGCAACTGGGGAATCGCCACCCAGCGCCCCGAGCTTGTAAAGCGGCTCAACCCTGACATCGGCTCGGAACGCCTGATTAACCTGATGACCGCCTGGCGCCACGAGATAATGGAACTTATGGGCGGCATGGGAATCAACTCGATAGAATCGCTTCGCGGCAACAGGCTCATGCTCCGCGGGGTAAATATGACTGAAAAGGAACTGGAGATTTTAGGCATCTCCCATGCGGGTGAATGATATGAAACGAGTTTATGTAAATGAAAAATGGTGCCTTGGGTGTCATCTCTGCGAATACAACTGCGCCTATGCGAATTCCGGCGAGCCGGACATGGTAAAGGCGCTTCGCGGCAAAAAGATACGCCCGAATATTGTTGTCGAGGAGGACGGCGACATAAACTACGCCGTCTCCTGCCGCCACTGCAAGGATCCGATATGCGTAAAAAGCTGCATATCCGGCGCGCTTTCAATCGAAAACGGCGCCGTCCGGGTTGATCACGAAAAATGCGTCGGCTGCCTCACCTGCGTTTTGGTATGCCCCTACGGCTGCGTCCGCGAGGGGGAGCATGGCGCGGTCACAAAGTGCGAGCTCTGCCTTAACAATACAGTCGGCGAGCCGGCATGCGTAAAGGGCTGTCCGAACAGGGCGATAGTCTTCGAGGACAGGGGGTGACGGCATGAAATATGTTATTATCGGAAACGGCGCCGCAGCCACGGGCGCGGTCGAGGGTATCCGCTCGGTCGATAAAACGGGCAGCATAACCGTAGTCTCCCGCGAGGATCACCATGTTTACTGCCGCCCGCTGATTTCCTATCTTTTGGAAGGCAAGACCGACGAGAAAAAAATGCTCTACCGCCCCGGGAATTTCTATGAGGAAAACGGCGTAGACGTTTTATACGGCGTAAGCGCCGAGAAAATCGACCCCGCCGCGAAAAAAGTCACGCTTTCCGACGGCCGCGCACTTGATTACGACGCCTTATGCGTCGCCACGGGCTCGGCGCCCTTTGTGCCGGAGGTAAAGGGGCTTCGGAACGTCGGCCGCGTTCACACCTTCATGACCCTTGACGACGCAAAGGCCCTTGAAAAGGATCTCACGCCGCAGTCGCGGGTGCTGATAGTCGGCGCGGGGCTTATCGGCCTCAAGTGCGCCGAGGGAATTTTGGAGCGCTGCAAAAGCGTCACGGTCTGCGATCTCGCCCCGAGGGTTCTCTCCTCCATTCTTGACGACGACTGCGCCGCGATAATGCAGCATAAGCTTGAGGATATGGGTGTGGAATTCATGCTCGACGACACCGTCGCCGAATTTGAGGAAAATTCCGCCCATATGCGAAGCGGCAAAACCGTCGGCTTCGACGTTCTCGTAATGGCGGTGGGCGTTCGCGCAAACGTCTCGCTGATAAAGGATATCGGCGGCGAGGTGAACAGGGGAATCATCGTCTCGGATAAAATGGAGACGTCTTTGAAAGACATTTACGCCGCGGGCGACTGCACCGAATCCACCGACATCACGAGCGGCGTCAAAAAGGTGATGGCAATAATGCCGCTCGCCTATATGCAGGGCAGGTGCGCCGGCGTGAATATGGCGGGGGGCGAGGAGCTTTTGTCGAACGCCCTGCCTATGAACTCGATAGGCTTCGGCGGGCTTCACTGCATGACCGCCGGAAGCTATACCGGCGAATGCTACGAGGAAAAAACTTCAACCTCAATAAAGCGCCTTTACACCGAGGACAATCTTCTTAAGGGCTTCATACTCATCGGCTGCAACGACAGAGCGGGCATCTACACTTCTCTCATTCGCAACCGCACCCCGCTCGATACCGTCGATTTTGATCTTTTGAAGAGATCTCCGGCGCTCGCCCCGTTCGGAAAAAGCTACCGCGAGGAAAAACTTGGAGGTGCAGTCTGATGGCAAACGAAAATTCCGTAAAAATAATTGACGCAAAATCACTTGAATTTTCCGCCTTAAATGATATAATAAGAGAGTCGGGGGACTGCGTAATCGAAAACGCCCTCGGCCAGAGATTCATAGCCGCGGGAATGAGCTATCGCAGCATAAAGATAAAGGGCACCCCCGGAAACGCCCTCGGGGCCTACCTCAACGGCGGAACCGTCGAGGTGTTCGGAAACGCCCAGGACGCCGTCGGCGACACCATGAACGACGGCAGAATAATCGTCCACGGCTCGATAGGCGACGCCGCGGGCTACGCGATGCGCGGCGGCTCTATCTATGTTAAGACCGACGCCGGATACCGCGCGGGGATCCACATGAAGGCCTACCGCGACAAGATCCCGGTGATGGTTATAGGCGGGCGCACCGGCAGCTTTTTGGGAGAATACCAGGCCGGCGGAGTTATCATAGTTTTGGGACTTCACACCGACGGCAAGCCTATAGTCGGCAATTTCCCATGCACGGGAATGCACGGCGGAAAGCTTTACCTGCGCTCCGACTGCAAAAACGTGGCCTTCCCCAAGCAGGTGACCGCCAAAAAAGCCGATGAGAGCGACGTGGCCGAAATTTCGGGTTACATCAAAACCTACTGCGAGCTTTTCGGCGCCGACTATGACGCCCTTACGGATTCCGAATTCACAGTCGTCACGCCGGACAGCAAGAACCCGTACAAGCAGATGTACGTTCAGAACTGACTTATAAAGGAGCAATCTAAAATGACCTACACCCCCGAGGAAACAATGCAGTATGTGGCCGAGGAAGACGTTAAATTCATAAGACTTGCGTTTGTCGACGTCTTCGGCGTTCAGAAGAACATCTCAATAATGCCCGGCGAGCTTGAACGGGCGTTCAGATACGGCATACCCATAGACGCTTCGGCAATTGCCGGCTTCGGGGGAGTGGTGCATTCCGATCTTTTGCTCCACCCCGACGCCTCAACCCTTGCCGTTCTGCCCTGGCGGCCGGAACACGGCCGCGTCGTCAGAATGTTCTGCACGATCACCCACCCCGACGGCAGGGAATTTTCCTGCGATACCCGCTCGTTCCTTAAAAAGGCCGTCGCCCTTGCCGAAAAGGAGGGCTACAGCTTTTACATAGGCTCCGAGACGGAATTTTACCTGTTTAACCGCGACGAAAAGGGCCAGCCCACCGCCGAGCCCTATGACAGCGCCGGCTATATGGACATCGCCCCGGCGGACAAGGGCGAAAATGTTAGGCGTGAGATCTGCCTCGATCTTGAGCGCATGGGGATAATCCCCGAAAGCTCTCATCATTCCGAGGGCCCAGGCCAGAATCAGATAGATTTTCGCCGCTCAGATCCTTTAACCGCCGCCGACGACGCGGTCACCTTCCGCTCGGTCGTCAGCACCATAGCCGCAAGAAACGGCCTTTGCGCCGATTTTTCGCCCAAGCCGATAAAAAACCGCTCGGGCAACGGTTTTCACATAAAAATTTCGGTCGCCCGCAACGAGCGCGGCGAGCTTCTGCCTAAGGTCATCGCCGGCATACTCAGGCGTGTGCCGGATATCACCCTGTTTCTGAACACCTCAGAGGAATCCTATATGCGCCTCGGCACGAACAAGGCGCCGAAGTATATAACCTGGTCGAGCGAAAACCGCTCGCAGCTTGTAAGGATCCCCGCGCCGTTCGGCGAATCGCATGATCTTCGCGCCGCCGAGCTTCGCTCGCCCGATCCTTTGGCCAACCCCTACCTTGCCTTTGCGCTTTTGATACTTGCCGGCCTCGAGGGTCTTAAAGACGACGCCGAGCTGCCCATGCCGGTGGATCTTGACCTTTATTCCGCCGACGAGCAGCTGCTCTCCGGCCTTAAAACCCTGCCCCACGATTTCGACGAGGCCGTTCGCGCCGCGTCGTCGAGCGATTTTGTCGCAAAATACCTCTGCCCGAAAATTTTGGAGAGCTACCGCGGCAGATGACCGCCAAAGTTTTCTCATTTTCGTTTAAGGAGGTTGTCCCGTGGGCCTAACGGAGCATTTATACAGCGTTCTCGTGGTTTCCGGCTCTGAAAAGTTCAACCGCGCGCTCATACCGGCTCTTCCCGAAAGCCGCTACAGTCCCGTAAGGACGGTTTCGGGCGTGGGCGCCGCCAAGCGCGAGCTTTTGGAGCGCGCCTACGATATCGTCGTGATAAACACGCCTCTGCCCGACGACTACGGCACCCGTCTTGCCATAGATCTTTCCGCCGATGTCGGACTCGGGGTGCTTATGTTTGTTAAAAGCGAGAATTACGGCGAGGTCTGCGACCAGGTTTCCGGCACCGGCGTTCTGACGGTTCCGAAACCCGCAAACGGCCAGCTCGTCTTGCAGTCGCTTATACTTTTGTGCGCCACCCGCGACCGCCTGCGGCGCATCGAGCAAAAATCCGCGTCGATAGAGGAAAAAATGGAGGAGATACGCCTTGTCAACCGCGCGAAGTGGCTTTTGATAGACAAGGTTAAAATGACGGAATCGGACGCTCACCGATATATCGAGCGCCAGGCCATGAACGGCTGCGTCAGCAAAAAGACGGTTGCCGAAAAGATAATAAGTCAGTACAGTTAACGGCGCCGAAGCGCCCGTAAAAAATATCAGAGGGGGATTTAAAATGTCAACAAAGTATATTTTCGTCACCGGCGGAGTTGTCTCGGGTCTCGGCAAGGGGATAACCGCCGCTTCTTTGGGCCGCCTGCTTAAGGCGAGGGGCTTAAAGGTTGCCGCGCAGAAGCTCGACCCTTACATTAACGTCGACCCCGGCACGATGAGCCCTTATCAGCACGGCGAGGTCTACGTCACCGAGGACGGCGCAGAGACCGATCTTGACCTCGGCCACTACGAGCGCTTCATAGACGAGGATCTGAATAAATATTCGAATCTTACCACCGGCAAGGTATACTGGAACGTCTTAAACAAAGAGCGCCGCGGCGAATACCTCGGCTCGACGGTTCAGGTAATTCCCCATATCACCAACGAGATAAAGGAATTTGTCTATCGCGTCGGCAAAAAAACCGGCGCCGACGTCGTCATCACCGAGATCGGAGGCACGATAGGCGATATAGAATCTCAGCCCTTTTTGGAGGCCGTCCGACAGATCTCACTGGAAGTCGGCCGCGAGAACAGCCTGTTTATCCATGTCACCCTCGTACCCTTCCTTCGCGGCTCAGACGAGCACAAATCAAAGCCCACCCAGCATTCGGTAAAGGAGCTCCAGGGCCTCGGGGTAAATCCCAACATAATCGTCCTTCGTTGCGACGAACCGTTGGAGGATTCCATCTTCCGCAAGATAGCGATGTTTTGCAACGTCAAGCCCGACTGCGTAATAGAAAACATAACTCTTCCTTACCTCTACGAGGCTCCGCTAATGCTTGAAAAGGCGCATTTTTCGGAGGTCGTATGCCGCGAGCTCGGCATATCCGCCCCCGAGCCGGATCTTAAGGAGTGGACGGAGATGGTTGAGCGGGCAAAATCGCTGAGAACCCCCGTCACCGTCGGCCTTGTCGGAAAATACGTTCAGCTTCACGACGCCTATCTTTCCGTCGCCGAGGCTTTAAGGCATGCCGGCTTTGCGGTCGGCGCCGAGGTGGACATCGAATGGATAGATTCCGAGACCCTTACCGAGGATACCTATAAAGACCGCCTTGCCCCTCTGGACGGAATAATCGTCCCCGGAGGCTTCGGCAGCCGCGGCATCGAGGGAATGATACTTGCCGCGAAATATGCCCGCGAAAGCGGCACACCCTATTTCGGCATATGCCTCGGCATGCAGATAGCGGTCATCGAGTTTGCAAGAAACGTCCTCGGCATAGCCGACGCAAATTCCGGCGAATTCGACGAGCTCTGCAAAAACAAGGTCATCGATTTCATGCCCGGCCAGAGCGATTCCATAGACAAGGGCGGCACACTTCGCCTCGGAAGCTATCCCTGCGTTATAGCCGAGGGGAGCGCCATGGAGCGCTGCTACGGCTGCCGCGAGATATCCGAGCGCCACCGCCACCGCTATGAATTCAACAACGACTACCGCGAGAGAATGGAGGCCGCCGGCCTCACCTTAAGCGGCCGCTCGCCCGACGGAATGCTCATCGAGACGGTCGAGCTCACCGAACGCCCCTTCCACATCGGCGTTCAGTATCACCCCGAGTTCAAGTCGAGGCCCAACCGGCCCCACCCTCTCTTTAAGTGCTTCGTCTCCGCCGCCCTCGAAAAGAGCAGATCAAAGACCTGAAAATTACATACGAAGATATAAATTATCCGGGAGTTTTCCCGGATAATCTTTTGCCCGCGGATATTTTCGGCCTAAAAGGGGCAGTTTTTAGGACTTTTCGTTGTCATCATCTACAATCACCGCGTTATAGGCGCGGTTGAAAGTTATCGAAAACACATAAAGTGCAACTTTTCAAAAAATCCTCTTGACTTTACGGCTTTAACGGCGTAGAATATACAGTAATATATAAAGGAGACGTATATATGGCAATTACGAACGCATCTTTCTTCTATTATTATAACGACTGAGCAGCAGAGCAATGTGAATACATGCTCCACTGCTTATTCGTGATGAATATCCGTGGAGTATTTTTATATCGGAGGATTTATGGATAAGCTTTCAGAGGCGAGAGCAGTAATTAACGAAGCAGACCGCGAAATGGCCGCGCTGTGGCTTAAAAGAATGGCGGCCGTGCGCGATGTGAGCGACTATAAGGTCGAGCACGGGCTTCCTGTCGTCGACGCTTCACGCGAGGCGTCGCTTTTAAGCAAAAATCTCGAGGATATCCCCCCCGAGCTGAAGGGCTATTATGCCGATTTTTTGAAAAGCGTGATCTCGGTTTCAAAGCAGTATCAGCGGGACAGGGCGCTGCGCGAAAAAAACGTCATCGGCTTAAGCCTCGGCGACCGCAGCTACGACATTATCGTCGAGCGGGGATCTCTCGGCCGCGCCGGCAGCCTTATGGCGCTTAACCGCAAGGCGCTTATCGTCACCGACGACGGCGTTCCCGCGCAGTATGCCGCGGCGGTTGCCGCTCAGTGCGCCGAGCCGCACACCGTCACCCTTAAACAGGGCGAGGCTACAAAAAATTTAGAGAGCTTCCGCCTGCTTTTAAAGACGATGCTCGAGGCACGCTTCACCCGAAAGGACTGCGTTGTCGCGGTCGGCGGGGGAGTTATCGGCGATCTTGCGGGCTTTGCGGCCTCTGCCTATATGCGCGGCATAGATTTTTACAATGTTCCCACCACCGCCCTTGCCCAGATAGATTCCTCTATCGGCGGCAAGGTGGCCATAGACCTCGACGGCTATAAAAACACCGTCGGCGCGTTCTGGCAGCCTCGCTTTGTCCTCGCGGATCCCGACGTTCTTATAACCCTCGACCGAAGGCAGCTCTCCGCCGGCCTTGCCGAGGCTGTAAAGATGTCCCTTTGCTTCGATGAATCCCTCTTTGAAATTTTCGAGGAGGGCGACATATACGGCAGCCTCGACGAAATTATCCGCCGCTCGCTTTTGATCAAAAAGGCGGTAGTCGAGCAGGACGAGCGCGAATCGGGGCTGAGGCAGGCGCTCAATTTCGGCCACACCATAGGCCACGGAATCGAGACCGCCGAGGGGGGCAGGCTTATCCACGGCGAATGCGTAGCCCTCGGAATGCTGCCAATGTCCTCGTCGAAGGTGAGGCAAAGGCTGATAAAAGTTCTTGAAAAGCTCGGTTTGCCGACATCGATAACCGCCGACCCCGAAAAGGTAAAAGAAGCCATGCTTCACGACAAAAAATCGGCGCAGTCGGGCGTCACGGCGGTAAAGGTAGACGAAGCCGGAAGCTTCAGACTTGAAAAACTTGAATTTAACGAGCTGTTTTCGCTCTTTGACGAATATTTAAAGGAGGCCAACTAATGAAAAATACCTTTGGACAGTCTTGCTCGCTGACGATTTTCGGAGAAAGCCACGGGCCGGCAATAGGCGCAGTTCTTGACGGCCTCGCCCCCGGCGTAACGGTGGACGAGGGCTTTATCTCGGCTCAGCTTTCAAAGCGGCGCCCCGCGGGGAAGATATCCACCGCAAGGATAGAGGAGGATAAATTCGAGATTGTGAGCGGGGTTTACAACGGCAAAACCACCGGCACCCCGATAACCGTAGTCATACCGAACACCAACGTCAAAAGCTCGGACTACTCGGAGTTTTCGCATATCGCGCGGCCCGGCCACGCCGACTACACGGCGCATCTTAAATATCACGGCTTTGAGGACTATCGCGGAGGCGGGCATTTTTCCGGCAGGATAACCGCTGCGGTCGTCGCGGCGGGAGCTATTGCCGCCTCGGCTCTTAAAGAAAAAGGCATAACCATAGGCACCCATATAAAGGCCTGCGCCGGAATTTACGACCGCGAAATTTCGGATATCCCCGCCGACATCGAAACCGTAAACGCCCTGAATTTTGCGGTGCTCGATTCCGAGATCGCCGAGGCAATGAAGCAGGCGATAGAGGACGCCGCCAAGGACGGCGACAGCGTGGGCGGCATTTTGGAGACCGGCGTTTCCGGCTTCCCCGCCGGCGTGGGAGAGCCCTTCTTCGACGGCGTTGAAAGCGTTCTTGCACACGCGCTCTTTTCCATTCCCGCCATCAAGGGAGTTCAGTTCGGAGCCGGCTTCGGCCTCTGCGGAATGAGGGGCAGCGAGGCTAACGACAGCTTTGAAATTTCCGACGGCCGCGTTGTGACGGGCACCAACCGTTCGGGCGGCATAAACGGCGGCATAACAAACGGCATGCCGCTTGTGTTCAGCTGCGCCGTCAAGCCCACATCATCGATATATAAGCCCCAGCGCACCGTCGATTTTGTCTCGATGGAAAACACAGAGCTGAGGCTCAGCGGCCGCCACGATCCCGCAATCTTCCACCGCGCAAGGGTGGTCGTCGACAGCCTTACGGCGATAGTTCTCTGCGACATGCTCGCCCAGCGCTTCGGCACCGACTACCTCATGCCCGATAAAAAATAAGCTCTCCCGAAAGGAGGACAAATCATGCAGTACGGCTGCATAGCCAAAAAGCTCGGACACAGCTTTTCCGCGGAAATACACGAAAGAATAGGCGGCTACGACTACCGCCTTTGCGAGGTGCCGGAGGACGGACTTGACCTCTTTATGCGCAGCCGCGATTTTTTGGGTATCAACGTGACGATCCCCTATAAAAAGGACGTCATACCCTATCTTTACGAGATGAACGACGTAGCCCGCAGAATCGGCTCGGTGAACACCGTCGTCAACCGCGGCGGCAGGCTTTACGGCTACAATACAGACTATTTCGGCATGATCTCCCTCTGCGAGCACGCCGGGATATCCCTTGACGGCAAAAAAGTCCTTGTTCTGGGAACCGGCGGCACCTCGGTGACCGCGCAGGTGGTCGCTAAGGATCTCGGCGCCCGGGAGGTTATCGTTGTCTCCCGCCATTCCGGCAGCGGCGCCGTCGACTACGGTGAGGCCAAAAACCTGCACGGCGACGCGGAAATTATCATAAACACCACCCCAGTCGGAATGTATCCCGACAACTACGCCGCCCCGGCGATAGATATATCCGCCTTCCCGAGGCTCGAGGGCGTCCTTGACGCCGTATTCAATCCCTTGCGGACAAACCTCGTCCTTGAGGCCAAATCGAGGGGAATTAAGGCAGAGGGCGGCCTTTGGATGCTCGTTGCGCAGGCGGTTTACGCCTCCGAGATTTTCCGGGACGTCTCTATCCCGAAATCCGAGATAGGCCGCATCTTCGGCGAGATCTTAAACATGAAAGAAAACATCGTCCTTACCGGCATGCCGGCCTCCGGCAAGACATCTGCGGGCAGGTTCGCTGCCCAAAAGCTCGGCCGCGAATTTGTCGACACCGACGACGAGATAGTCCGCCGCACCGGCAAAGAGATTACCGAAATTTTTGCCGAATCGGGCGAAAAGGGCTTTCGCGATATCGAGACCGAGGTTATTTTCGACGTCTGCCGCCGCTCTGGGATAGTCATCTCCACCGGCGGGGGAGCGATTTTAAGGGACAAAAACATATCCGCCATGAGGCAAAACTGTAAAGTATTCTTCCTTGACAGAGACCCCGACCGGCTCACCCCTACCTCCGACCGCCCCACGGCCTCCTCAAAGGAGGACATACTCAAGAGATACTCCGAAAGGCATGAGCGATATCTTTCAACCGCCGACGAGGTGATAAAGCCCCTTGACGGCGCCGAAAAGAACGCCGATCTGATAATTGAGAGGTTTACAAAATGAAAATTTTAGTAATAAACGGCCCGAACATAAACATGCTCGGCATACGCGAGCCGGACATCTACGGCCGCGAGACATATTCGGGGCTGATAGAAAAAATCTCCGACTACTGTAAAGCAAAATCGCTTGACGTCGAATTTTTCCAGTCGAATCACGAGGGCAGCCTCGTCGACAAAATCCAGGAGGCCTATAACAAATTCGACGGCATCGTTATAAATCCCGCGGCGTATACCCACACGAGCGTCGCGCTGCTCGACGCCCTTAAGGCCGTCTCAATTCCCGCGGTAGAGGTTCACATCTCCGAAGTCGATAAGCGGGAGGATTTTCGGCAGATAAGCTATGTCAGAAAGGCCTGCATAGCCGTTGTTTCGGGTCGCGGCACCGACGGCTACCTTGAGGCTATCGACATTCTATGCCGAAACGGTGATAAACGATGATTGCCGAAATAGGCGTAAGCCGGCTTTCCGGTGAGGTCTGCGCCCCGCCCTCAAAGAGCATGGCCCACAGGCTGATTCTTTTGGCGGCGCTGTCGGACGGAAGATGTAAAGTCAGTAACCTTTACCCGTCCGAAGACGTCCTCGCGATGCTCGACTGCATACGCGCCCTCGGCGCCGAGGCGGTTTACGAAAACGGTGTCGCTGAAATCGACGGCTCCGGCTTTTTAAAGAATATTTCACCCGCCCTCGATTGCCGCGAGAGCGGAAACACACTAAGGTTTTTGATACCCCTCTGCCTTTCCACCGGCAGGCGGATAACCCTGAAAGGCTCAAAGCGCCTTATGGAGCGCCCGCAGGGGGTGTATGAGCAGCTCTTCGCGGAGCGCGGCTTTGAGTATTTAAAGGGCGACGGCTCCGTCACCGTCTGCGGCGGGCCGATCTGCGGGGAATACACCCTCGACGGCTCGGTCTCAAGCCAGTTCATCACCGGCATGATAATGGCGCTGCTCCGTTCAAAGGAGGGCGGAGTTATCCGCATTCTCCCGCCGTTTGAGAGCCGGTCATATGTCGATCTCACCCTTCGCGCAGCTTCGCAGTTCGGCGGCAGCGTTTATTTTGAAGATCCCCTGACGATAGCTGTAAAGGGAAACACCATTACGCCCCACGACGCCGTCACCGAGGGTGACTACTCGAACGCCGCCTTTCTTGACGCCTTTAACTGCGTCGGCGGCAGCGTAAAAGTCCTCGGGCTTTCCGAAAATTCCGCCCAGGGCGACCGCGTTTACAAGCGCCATTTCAAATCTCTTTGCGAGGGCTTTTGCGAGATAGACATCTCAGACTGCCCCGATCTCGGCCCTGTGCTGATTGTCCTCGCCGCACTGAATCACGGTGCAAAGCTCACCGGCACCCGGCGGCTTGCCATGAAGGAGAGCGACAGGGGAGAGGCCATGCGCCGCGAGCTTGAAAAATCGGGCGTAAGGCTTATATGCCGAGAAAACGAGATCGTCATTCCCGAATCGAAGCCTGTGCGGCCGTCCGAGCCGTTCTATGGCCACAACGACCACCGCATAGTCATGTCTTTGGCGCTTTTGCTCACAAGAATCGGCGGAAAGATTGCCGGCGCCGAAGCCGTCAGAAAAACCTACCCCGATTTCTTTGAAGTCATAGCCTCCCTTGGCGCCGACGTTGCGCTAAAGGACGAATAATAAACCGAAAAGGACGTATGAAATGATTATTGATGTCAGAAAGAATATTTTGATAGTCGGCCTCGGGCTTATAGGCGGAAGCTACGCCGAGGCCCTTAAGAGATACGGCTTTCGCGTCACCGCGATAACCCGCTCCCAGCGCTCGATAGACTACGCCCTCGGGCGGGGAATGATCGACGACGGCGCGGCCTTTGTCCGGGAGGATCTCGTAAGCGAGGCGGATATCGTAGTCTTTGCGCTTTACCCGCATGTTTTTATCGAGTGGATCGAGAAAAACCAGCACCTCTTTAAGCCCGGTGCGCTTATAACCGACGTCACCGGCGTAAAGGGCTCGGTGGTGTATAAGGTTCAGGAGATACTTCGGCCCGACTGCGAATTCATAGCAGCCCACCCGATGGCCGGCCGGGAGGTTTACGGCGTAGAGAACGCCACCGCACGCATCTTCAACGGCGCGAACTATATAGTCACCCCGACCGAAAAAAACACCCCCGAGGCGATAGAGACCTGCCGCGAGCTCGGGCTTCTTTTGGGATTTGCACAGGTCGCCGAGCTCAGCCCCGAGGAGCACGACGAGATGATAGGCTTCGTCAGCCAGCTCACCCACTGCATAGCCGTCAGCCTGATGACCTGCAACGACGCCGAGAACATCGAAAAATTCACCGGCGATTCCTTCCGCGATCTCACCCGCATAGCGAGGATAAACGATCTCATGTGGTCTGAGCTTTTCATGGCCAATAAAAAGGCGCTTATAGATCAGATGGATCTCTTTGAGGCGCAGTTTAAAAAGCTCCGCGATATGATAGCCCACGGCGACGTCGAGGGAATGCGCGAGATGATGCGGTATTCCACCGAGCGCAGGGCAAAATTCGACGTAAAATAATTTACCGACATCAAGAAAGGTTGATATTTTTATGAATATGATTTTTGAGCGCAAGCTGCCCATTCCGCAGGAGGTCAAAAAGATGTTCCCCCTCTCCGACGGGCTTGCCGCGGTCGTTAAGACCCGCGCGCAGGAGCTTGCCGACATCTTCACGGGGAAATCGGACAAATTCATTTTAATCATCGGCCCCTGCTCGGCCGACAATCCCGACAGCGTCCTCGATTACATATCAAGGCTTCGCACCGTTCAGGAAAAGGTAAAGGATAAAATCTTCATTATTCCGAGAATATACACCGGCAAGCCCCGCACCACCGGCGACGGCTATAAGGGGCTCCTGCACCAGCCCGATCCCAACGAAAAGCCGGACATGTTCAAGGGGATAGTGGCGATTCGCAACCTGCATATGAGAGCTTTAAGCGAATCCGGCTTCTCCTGCGCCGACGAGATGCTTTATCCCGAAAACCACCGCTATCTCAGCGACATTATAGGCTATGTCGCGGTCGGCGCGCGCTCGGTTGAAGACCAGCACCACCGCTTAACCGCGAGCGGCCTTAATATCCCCGTGGGAATGAAAAATCCCACCAGCGGCGACATTTCCGTCATGATGAATTCCATAGCCGCCGCGCAGCACGCCCACACCTTTATCTACCGCGGCTGGGAGGTTCAGTCCACCGGCAATCCGCTCGCTCACGCGATCCTTCGGGGATACGTCAACAAGCACGGGCAGTCGATGCCTAACTACCACTATGAAGATCTTCTGCACCTCAGCGAATCCTACGAAAAGAGCGGGCTGAAAAATCCCGCAGTCATCGTAGACACCAACCACTCGAATTCCGGGAAAAATCCCTTCGAGCAGCCCAGAATCTGCAAAGAGGTTTTATACAGCTGCCGCCATTCCGAGGACATAAGGCGGATAGTCAAGGGCTTCATGATAGAGAGCTATATCGAGGACGGCGCCCAGAAAATAGGCGAGTGCGTATACGGCAAGTCCATAACCGATCCCTGTCTCGGGTGGGAAAAGTCGGAAAAGCTGATAATGGACATCGCGGATTTAGTGTGACGGTGTGGATATTGAACAATAAATATGCCCGCCGCCATGCCGGCGATGAAAAAACCTACAAAAATCTTCGGGCGGGTAAAAACCCACTTGACAAATGCGAATATTTATTGCATAATATGCAGACAGAAGACTGAATATTGCATACAGGAGGATAAATATGAATAAAGATTGCATAAAAAAAGTTGTTCTTGCATATTCCGGGGGCCTCGACACCTCAATAATAATCCCGTGGCTCAAGGAAAACTACAACAACTGCGAGGTCATCGCGGTCTCGGGCAACGTCGGCCAGGCCGACGAGCTTGAGGGGCTTGAGGAAAAGGCGCTCAAAACCGGCGCTTCCAAGCTTTACGTTTTAGACCTCACCGACGAGTATGTCAACGAGTACATAATCCCCACGATGAAGGCCGGCGCCGTATATGAGGACTACCTTTTGGGCACTTCTCACGCCCGTCCCTGCATCGCAAAGGGGCTTGTCGAGATCGCAAAGAAGGAGCACGCCGACGCCATTGTCCACGGCTGCACCGGCAAGGGCAACGACCAGGTTCGCTTCGAGCTTGCTATAAAGCATTTTGCCCCCGATATGCCGATAATCGCCCCTTGGCGCGAGTGGAGCATAAAGTCCCGCGACGAGGAGATCGACTACGCCGAGGCGCACAACATTCCCCTTAAAATCAACCGCGAGACCAACTATTCCAAGGACAAGAACCTCTGGCATCTTTCCCACGAGGGTCTCGACCTTGAGGACACCGGCAACGAGCCGATGTACGAAAAGCCCGGCTTCCTTGAAATGGGCGTAAGCCCCGTTCAGGCTCCCGACAAGCCGGAATACATAGAGCTTGAATTCGAAAAGGGCGTTCCCGTCTCGCTGAACGGCGAGAAGATGAGCGCCAAGAACATCATTTTGGAGCTCAACAAAATCGGCGGCCGCAACGGCATAGGCATTATAGACATAGTCGAAAACCGCCTTGTCGGCATGAAGTGCCGCGGCGTATACGAGACCCCCGGCGGCACCGTTCTTTACAAGGCCCACAGCGTTTTGGAATCGGTATGCCTCGACAAGATGACGCTTCACGAAAAGCAGAGGCTTTCGATAACCTTTGCCGAGCTCGTCTACAACGGCCAGTGGTTCACTCCTTTAAGAGAGGCCCTCTCCGCCTTTGTCGATAAGACCCAGGAGCGCGTCACAGGCAAGGTGCGCCTTAAGCTATACAAGGGCAACATGATAAACGCCGGCGTGTGGAGCGATTACAGCCTTTACAGCGAGGAGATAGCCACCTTCGGCGAATCGGACTACGACCAGAAGGACAGCGCCGGATTCATCAGCCTTTACGGCCTGCCGATAAAGGTGCAGTCGATAGTCGACGAAAAGAATAAGAATAAGCCGAGGTAATTTATGGCAAAGATGTGGCAGGGCGTGACCGACGGCGTCACGGCAAAGGTGGCCGACGATTTCAACTCGTCAATTTCTTTCGACAGCCGAATGTTCCGCGAGGACATCACGGGATCGGCGGCGCATGCGAAAATGCTCGCAAAGCAGGGGATAATAACCCGCGAAGACGCCGAGGCGATAATCTCGGGGCTTGAGGGAATTTTGGCCGATCTTGAATCGGGAAAGCTTAAAATCGACCCCGACTGCGAAGACATTCACATGTTTGTCGAGCAGGTGCTCACCGAAAGAATAGGCGACGCGGGCAGGCGGCTTCACACCGCGCGCTCGCGAAACGATCAGGTTGCGCTCGACTTCAGGCTCTATCTTCGCGGCGAGACCGATGCGCTCATATCTTTGGTAAAATCGGCCGCAGAGGCAGTTCTTGAAAAGGCGGAGGAATATAAAACCGCCGTCATGCCGGGATATACCCATCTGCAGCGCGCCCAGCCGATACTCTTTTCACATCAGCTTCTTGCCTACTGCATGATGTTTTTAAGGGATATCGACCGCCTTTCCGACTGCCGCAGGAGAATAAACGTCAGCCCGATAGGCTCCTGTGCGCTTGCGGGGACTACATACCCGACCGACAGGCGCTATGAGGCCGAGCTTCTCGGCTTTTCGGACATCTGCCTTAATTCGATAGACGGCGTATCCGACAGGGATTTTGCCGTCGAGCTTCTCGGGTGCCTCTCGGTTTTGCAGATGCATCTGAGCCGCTTCTGCGAGGAGCTTATTCTTTGGTCGAGCTGGGAGTTCAGATTTATAGAGCTTTCCGACGAATTCACCACCGGCTCGTCGATAATGCCGCAGAAGAAAAATCCCGACATGGCGGAGCTTATCCGCGGAAAGACGGGCAGGGTATACGGCGACCTTATGGCGCTGCTCACCACCCTAAAGGGCCTGCCTCTTGCGTATAACAAGGATATGCAGGAGGACAAGGAGGCCGTTTTCGACGCCGTTGACGCCGTAAAGAGCTGTATGAATGTGTTTATCCCGATGATCAAAAACATGCGCGCACGGCCGGACAACATGCTTAGCGCCGCGCAGACCGGCTTTATAAACGCCACCGACCTTGCCGATTATCTTGTAAGAAAGGGGCTGCCTTTTCGCTCGGCGTATAAGGTTGCCGGGCAGGCGGTTGCAAAATGCCAGAAGACGGGGCGTATACTCGAAAACCTGCCGCTTGAGGAATACAAAGAACTCTGCGAGCTCGTCGAAGGCGACGTCTACGGCGAGATTGAGCTTATGAACTGCGTTAAAAAGCGCATTTCCGAGGGCGGAACCGGCCCCGATTCGGTCGACGCGCAGATAAAATACCTTCGCTCGCGCCTGTCTTAGCGTTACAGCGCGGCCTATTGACCGCGGGGTTCGCTCACCTTTAGCCGGGCGTGCAACCCCACCGCGCCCCACCCTCCTCACCCTCCCGCTCACCCCGCTGATGAATCTTTAATAAGGAGCAGATAATATGATCTCACTGAAAGGCCGAAGCTTTTTGAGGCTTTTGGATTTCACCCCCGCCGAGATAGAGGGGCTTTTAAACGCCGCCGCCGAGCTTAAATCGCTCAAAAAGGCGGGCATACCCCACCGCTATCTTGAGGGCAAGAACGTCGCCCTCATCTTCGAGAAGACCTCTACCCGCACCCGCTGCTCGTTCGAGGTCGCCGCTGCCGATCTCGGCATGCACGCCGTTTACCTCGATCCCAAGTCGTCGCAGGTCGGCAAAAAGGAATCCATACCCGACACCGCCCGCGTTTTGGGCAGAATGTTCGACGGCATAGAATACCGCGGCTACGGCCAGGAGCTGGCCGAGAGCCTTGCCTATTATTCCGGCGTTCCCGTCTGGAACGGCCTCACAAACGAATTCCACCCGACCCAGATCCTCGCCGATTTTCTCACTATTCGCGAGCATCTCGGCCGCTTGAAGGGCGTAAAGCTTGTTTATGCCGGCGACGCGCGCTATAACATGGGAAATTCCCTTATGGTGGGCTGCGCAAAGATGGGCATGCATTTTGTCGCCTGCTCGCCCAAAAACTATTTCCCCGACGGCGAGCTCGTCGCGCAGTGCCAGGAAATTGCCCGCGATACCGGCGCGACCCTTGAATTTATCGAGGACGTAAAGACCGCCGTTTCCGGCGCCGACGTCATCTATACCGACGTATGGGTGTCTATGGGCGAGCCGGACGAGGTTTGGGCCGAAAGAATAAAGGATCTAATGCCCTATCAGGTCAATTCAAAGATGATGTCCATGGCAGGGGAGAACTGTCTGTTCATGCACTGCCTCCCCGCGTTCCACGATCTTAAAACCGAGATCGGCCGCGAAATGTATGAAAAATTCGGCTATGACTGCCTTGAAGTCACCGACGAGGTATTCGAGTCAAAGGCTTCCGTCGTTTTTGACGAAGCGGAGAATCGCCTTCACACAATCAAAGCCGTTATGGCCACAACGCTTATTTAGTTTTTGCATCACCCGAAAGGGTGATGTTTTTTGTGCATTATATAGAATTTATGTTTTTTTGAAATTTTAGTTGAACTCGGTGCCGATTTATGTTACAATAATTATTTGAGTAAAACGGACGGCTTTAAGATATCCGGCGCGCAAAACGCCGGCGTTTCGGGGCCGCCCGCGGAAAGGACGGAAATAAATTATGAACGAGATTCAGTTTTCCAAAAAGGCCTGCCTTGTTCTGTCAAACGGCGCGGTGTACGAAGGCGTTCGCATCGGCGCGGATTCGCAGAGCGTGGGCGAGCTTGTGTTCACCACCGGCATGACGGGATACCTTGAAACGCTTACCGATCCCAGCTACTGCGGGCAGATAGTTATGCAGACCTTCCCGCTGATAGGCAACTACGGCGTCATCACCCCCGACTTTGAGGGCGAAACCGCCGTCAAAGGCTATGTCGTCAGGGAGATGTGCGAATATCCCTCAAACTTTCGCTCGGAATACGAGCTGGACAGCTTTTTAAAGCAAAAGGGGATCCCCGGGATCATGGGCGTCGACACCCGCGAGATAACAAGGATAATCCGCGAGGAGGGCGTTATGAACGCGATGATCTGCGACGTCCCGCCGGAGGATCTCTCAAAGATAAAGGAATATAAGGTCGAGGGCGCGGTTGCGTCGGTCAGCAGGACTGAGGCCTGCGTTTATCCCGCCGAGGGAGACAAAAAATTCACCGTCGCGCTGATGGACTACGGCGCGAAGAAAAATATAATCAGAAGCTTGCAGCAGCGCGGCTGCGAGGTGACGGCATTCCCGCAGTCGGCTAAGGCCGAAGAGGTTTTGGCTATAAACCCCGACGGCATAATGCTCTCGAACGGCCCCGGCGACCCGGAGGAGAACGCAGCCGCAATAGCCGAGCTGAAAAAGCTGATAGGAAAGGTGCCAGTTTTCGGGATCTGCCTCGGACACCAGCTGACAGCGCTCGCCATGGGCGGCAGAACCGTCAAGCTGAAATACGGCCACCGCGGCGCAAACCAGCCGGTTAAAGATCTCATCGGCGGCAGGACATACATCACCAGCCAGAATCACGGCTACGCCGTCGTATCCGACAGCCTCAAGGGAATTGGCCGCGAGACGTTCATAAACGCCAATGATTTCAGCTGCGAGGGCATGGAATATCCCGGCAAAAACTGCTTCACCGTCCAGTTCCACCCCGAGGCCTGCGGCGGCCCCCGCGACACCGCATTTTTGTTCGACAGATTTATTTCAATGATGGGAGGCGAGCGCGATGCCTAAGGATTTGAGCATAAAAAAGGTTCTTGTGATAGGTTCGGGGCCGATAATTATAGGCCAGGCGGCCGAATTCGACTACGCCGGCGCTCAGGCCTGCCGCGTTTTAAGGCAGGAGGGTATAAACGTCGTTTTAGTGAACTCCAACCCCGCCACGATAATGACCGACAAAAACCTTGCCGACGAAATTTACCTTGAGCCTCTCAACGCCGAGACCGTCGCCAGAATAATCGAAAAGGAAAAGCCGGACGGGCTTCTTGCCGGCCTCGGCGGCCAGACGGGCCTTACTATAGCCATGCAGCTCAGCCGCATGGGAGTGCTTGAAAAATACAACGTCCGCCTGCTCGGCTCAGATATCGACGCCATAGACAAGGCGGAGGATCGCGAGCTGTTTCGCGACACTATGAAAGCCATAGGCCAGCCGGTCGTCCCCTCGGACATCACTCAGACCGTCGACGGGGCGCTTGAAATAGCCGAAAAAATAGGCTACCCCGTAATTGTCCGCCCGGCGTTCACGCTCGGCGGCTCGGGCGGAGGAATTGCCGCCGACGTCGAGGAGCTCAAGATAATCGCAAAAACCGGCCTCGACGCCTCGCCGATAACTCAGGTGCTCATCGAAAAGTGCATCTCGGGCTGGAAAGAGATAGAATTCGAGACCATGCGCGACGCTTTGGGCAATGTCATCGCGGTCTGCTCGATGGAAAACTTCGATCCCGTCGGCGTGCACACCGGCGATTCCATAGTCGTCGCCCCCGCGCTCACCCTTGCCGACAAGGAGTATCAGATGCTCCGCTCGGCTTCGCTAAATATAATTTCCTCTATCGGGATCGTCGGCGGCTGCAACTGCCAGTTTGCCCTCAACCCCGAGAGCTTTGAATACGCCGTAATCGAGGTCAACCCGAGGGTTTCCCGCTCGTCGGCTCTGGCCTCAAAGGCCACCGGCTACCCGATAGCCAAGATCACCACCAAAATCGCCCTCGGCTACACCCTCGACGAGATCAAAAACGAGATCACCGGCAAGACCTGCGCCTGCTTTGAGCCGACGCTCGACTACGTCGTCGTGAAATTCCCGAAGTGGCCCTTCGACAAATTCAGCGGCTCCAACCGCGCTTTGGGCACCCAGATGAAAGCCACCGGCGAGGTGATGTCGATAGCCCCCAACTTCGAAATGGCCCTGTTAAAGGCCGTCCGCGGCGCCGAGATCTCCCTTGACACCCTTAACGCCGCGCCTCTTTCGGACAAGCCTGTTACCGAGAGGCTTCACGAGCAGAACGACCGCCGCATATTCACCGTCTTCGAGGCCCTTAAAAGCGGCGTCTCGATAGACGAGATCCATAACATCACGATGATTGACGAGTGGTTCCTTGCAAAGCTTAAGGGCCTTGCGGAGTTTGAAAAGAAGATCTCCGGCGGCCTCGGCGAGGGGGACTACCTGCGGGCAAAGCGCCTCGGATATACCGACGCCGCGATAAAGCGCCTTTCCGGCGAGAAGAATCTGCCCGGCGTAGATTTCAGCTACAAGATGGTCGACACCTGCGGCGCCGAATTCGACGCCGTCACGCCCTACTTTTACAGCACCTGCGAAAAGGTCTGCGAGGCAAGAAGCTTTTCTCGCTCGGGCAAGCCTGTTGTCATGGTTCTCGGCTCGGGGCCGATAAGAATAGGCCAGGGAATTGAATTCGACTACAGCTCCGTCCACTGCGTCTGGACGCTTCGCGAGCTCGGCTACGACGTCGTCATCGTCAACAACAACCCTGAGACCGTCTCCACCGACTACGACACCGCCGACAGGCTTTACTTCGAGCCGCTCACTCCCGAAGACGTCATGAACATCATCAAGGTTGAAAAGCCGGTGGGGGTCGTCGTCGCGTTCGGCGGACAGACCGCCATAAAGCTTACGAAATTCCTCGACGAAAGCGGCGTGCAGATACTCGGCACCTCGGCCGAGAGCATAGACATCGCCGAAGACAGGGCGAGATTCGACGGCCTTTTGGAATCTTTAGGAATTCGCCGCCCGAAGGGAATGGGCGTTTTAACCGAGCAGGAGGCCCTTGACGCCGCCGAGAGCCTCGGCTACCCCGTGCTTTTAAGGCCGTCATATGTCATCGGCGGCCAGAACATGACGATATCCCGCAGCCCCGAGCACACCTCGAAATACATGAAGGCCATACTCGCGCAGGGGATTGAAAATCCCGTTTTGGTGGATAAATACATGCCCGGCATCGAGCTTGAGGTTGACGTAATCTCCGACGGCGAGGACGTTCTGATCCCCGGCATTATGGAGCACATCGAGCGCGCGGGTATTCACTCGGGCGACTCGATAGCCGCCTATCCTCCCTTTAATCTCAGCGACAAGTTTTTGAAGATAATCTGCGACTGCTCCGAAAAGCTCGCGCTCGGCCTTAAGACAAAGGGCCTTGTGAACATTCAGTATCTCATCTACGAGGACGAACTCTATGTCATAGAGGTAAATCCCCGCGCCTCCCGCACCGTGCCCTATATCAGCAAGGTGACGAACGTCCCGATGGTTGACATCGCCTCAAAGGTGATGCTCGGCGCAAAGCTGCGCACCCTCGGCTACGGCACCGGGCTTCACAAGGCGCCGCCCTATTACGCCGTAAAGGTGCCGGTATTCTCGTTTGAAAAGCTTTCGGACGCAAACTCCATATTAGGCCCCGAGATGAAGTCCACCGGCGAAGTACTCGGAATCGGCAAGACTATGGCCGAGGCGCTCTTCAAGGGTCTCACCGCCGCGGGATTCACCGTAAAATCGGCCGCCGAGCGGGAAAAGGGCGTTTTGATGAGCGTCGAGGAGAACGACTATAACGACGTCATCTCCCTTGCAAAGCGCTTTTACGATCTCGGCATAGAGATCTGGGCGACCGAAGGCACCGCCGCCGATATCTCGCAGCTCGGCATACCCGTTCACGCCGTCAAAAACGCCGGCGAGAGCGGCGAGCTCTCCGAGCTTATCGAAAGCGGCAGAATAGGCTATATCATCTACACCGGCGCGGTTCACGACCGCTCGGTGGGGGATTATATCACGCTCCACCGCCGCGCCATGCAGCTCGGCATTCCCTGCCTGACCTCCTTGGACACCGCAAACGCCCTTGCCGACATCATCGCCTCAAGGTTCAACTGCCTAAACACCGAGCTTGTAAACATCAACAGAATGCGCACCCGCCGCCGCAGAATCAGATTCTTAAAGATGCAGTCCGCGGGCAACGATTACATCTTCATTCCCAACTTCGACGGCTCGATAAGCTGCCCCGAAAGCCTCTGCGTAAGCCTCTGCCCCGAGCACTACGGCATAGGCGGCAGCGGTATTGTCCTTATCGAAAAATCCACCGTCGCCGACGCCTATATGCGCTCCTTCAACCGCGACGGCTCGGAGGGCCGCATGGCCGGCAACAATATCCGCTGCGTCGCGAAATACCTCTACGACGAAGGCATCGTCAGCGGCGAGGACGTCACCGTGGAATCGGTGAGCGGCGTTCACCGCATGAAGCTCTATATCCGCGACGGGCTTGTAAGCTCGGTCTCGGTAGACATGGGCAGGGCGGAGCTGAAAGCGAGCGCGCTCCCCGCAAAGACAAAGCTTGAAAAGCTGATAGACGAACCGATTGAGGTCGCCGGCGAGACATACCGCGTCACCTGCGTCGGAATCGGCAACCCCCACTGCGTGGTCTTCATGAACGATATCGACCGCCTCGACCTTGAAACCTTAGGCCCGAAGTTTGAGTACCACAAGATGTTCCCCGAGAGGATAAACACCGAATTTGTCCGCGTGGTAAACCGCACCACCCTCAGAATGAGGGTGTGGGAGCGCGGCAACGGCGAGACCCTCGCCTGCGGCACCGGCGCTTGCGCGGCCGTTATCGCGGCGGTTGAAAACGGCTTCTGCGACAAGGGCAGAGACATAACCGTCAAGCTCGTCGGCGGCGATCTCACCGTCAACTACACCGACGAAAAGGTCACCCTCACCGGCAGCGCGGTAAAGGTATACGAAGGCGAATTCGAGTATTGACAGGGAGCCGCCGTGATCGCGTCTGCAAAGCTTGTTAAAAGAAAATAGCGCAAATATAAAAACTACCCCTGACCCAAAAAGTCAGGGGTGTTTTATTCTCCCTCAAACGGCGGGACGTAGCATTCCTCCGCCGAATTGCGCTCCTGCGAGAAGCCGTCGAAGCCGGCCTCCCGGGCGAGCCCGAGAACGTAATTATATTCAAACGTCGACACCCTGCGGTTCAGCTCCCTGAATTCGCCGGCGCGGTTCATCGGGGTATACTGGCTCATCACGCTCAGCAAAATCTCGTCGGGCTCAAATCTCTCCCGCAGCGCCGCGATTATTTTTTCGGAATCGTGCCGCATGTTCGGCAGAACGAGGTGCCTCACCAAAACGCCCCTTTTAAGGGTGCCGTCCTTGCCGTAGACCGGCCTGCCCGTCTGCGAATACATCTTTGAGATCGCCTCCATAGCGGTCTCAAAGTAATTTTTTGCGCCGGAATATTTCAGCGCCGCCTCATCGGAATAATATTTCAGATCCGGCAGCCAGACGTTGACATACCCCCGCAGCATTTCAACCGTCTCGACGCTCTCATACCCGCCGCAGTTATACACCACCGGGATCTTAAGCTCCCTTTTTATTTCGTCGAGCGCCCGCATTATTGACGGCACAAACGGGGTGGGGGAGACGAGATTAAGGTTGTGCGCCCCCTGATTCTGAAGATCCAAAAAGATCTCCGCAAGCTCGTACTGGGTGACGTAGTATCCCTTTTTCTGCTGAGATATTTCAAAATTCTGGCAGAAAACGCAGTTTAAGGTGCACCCGCTGAAAAACACCGTCCCCGAGCCCCGGCTTCCGCTTATGCAGGGCTCCTCCCAATAGTGAAGCGCGGCGCGCGCGATTTTAATTTTGTCGCTCTGTCCGCAGTAGCCGGTTTTTTTAGACCGGTTCACGCCGCATTTTCTCGGGCAGAGGGCGCAGCTCATATAGTCTCGCATAGTTCACAAAACGGGTAACTATCCCGCATAAGCGTTTGGGCGCGGAGGGCGCGTTCCAAGTCTTCAAATAGCCCGAACACGCAGGAGCCGCTGCCGGTCATCTGCGCGGCCTCGGCGCCAAGCTCCGAAAGCTCCATTCGTATTTTTGCGATATCGGTGTTTTCGATTGCCGCTTCAAGGTCGTTTGAAAGATAGAGATAGGGATTTTCGCCGCCCTCAAGCGCGCTCAGGAATTTTTTCGTCCCGCTCAAGCTTTCGGCGCCCTTTTTGTCGAACGCCGCATACGCCTCGGGGGTGGATATCCCGAAGCCGGGCTTTACAAGAAGAACGTGTCTTTTTTCAAGACCGCCGATTCCCGTCATCTTTTCGCCGATTCCCCGGCATACCGCCGCACCGCCCCGAATGCAGAAGGGGACGTCCGCGCCGGTGAGCGCCGCTATCTCTTCAAGGTCGTAATAGCTCAGTCTTGCGTCGTAAAGCTCGTTTAAAAGCAGAAGCGTCGCCGCGGCGTCCGAAGACCCTCCCCCGAGGCCCGCCTCGGAGGGGATATTCTTTTCTATAACTATTCTCACTCCGCCCAAAATGCCCGTCCTCTTAAAAAACAGACCTGCCGCCCTGTGGCAGGTGTTTTTTTCGTCGAGGGGGATCTTCGGATCCCGGCATTCAAGAATAATGCCCTCCGCCTTTTCGGCGTGAATGATGTCGCAGAGCGAGACCGACTGCATCACCGTTTCAAGAGTGTGATATCCGTCGGCCCGCTTTGATGTGATGTCGAGGGTGAGATTTATTTTGGCATATGCCGGTTTAGTCAGCATTTTTCAGCTCCTCTAAAAATTCCGCGATTTTTTCCACAGCCGTGCTGAGATGCTTTCTTGAATACGCGTAGGAAACCCTTATGTAGCCCTCGCCGCATTCGCCGAACGCTGTCCCGGGGATAACCGCCACCCGCTTCGAGTAGAGCAGCTTTTCGCAGAATTGGTCGCTTGTCAGCCCGGTGGATTTTATGCAGGGAAAGACGTAAAACGCTCCCTCCGGCATGAAACACCTCAGCCCGATCTTGTTGAACGCGTCGACGAGGTACCTTCTGCGCATGTCGTATTCGGCGGTCATGTTCTGAACGTCGGCCTCGCAGCTCCTTAAAGCCTCTATGGCGGCGTACTGGCTCACCGTCGGCGAGCTCATTATCCCGAACTGGTGTATTTTCAGCGCGTGGGTGAGAATCTCCCTCGGCCCGCACATATATCCGAGCCTCCAGCCGGTCATCGCAAACGCCTTTGAAAACCCGTTGACGTAAACGGTGCGCTCCCGCATATCGGGAAGCGAGATTACCGAAAAATGCTCCCTGCCGTAGCAAAGCTCGGAGTAAATCTCGTCGGTCAGCACCATAATGTCGGTGCCCTCGAGGACTGCTGCTATCGGCCTCAGGTCGTCCTCCGTCATTATAGCGCCGGTGGGGTTGTTGGGGTAGGGGAGTATCAGCAGCTTTGTTTTGCCGGTTATCTTTTCGCGAAGATCTGTCGCCTTAAGCTTAAAGCTGTCCTCCTTGCGGGTCTCGATGATAACCGGCGTGCCGCCCGCCAGCTCGACAATCGGCTTATAGCATACAAACGACGGCTCGGGGATAATTACCTCGTCGCCGGGGGCGACAAGCGAGCGCACCGTGAGGTCAATCGCCTCCGAACCGCCCACCGTGACTATAATTTCGCCGGAGGGATCGTAAACTATTCCCGTCTTTTTGGCGGTATACTCCGAAATTTCCTTTCTTAGCTGTGCAAGGCCGGAATTTGCGGTGTAAAAGGTCTTGCCGCGCTCAAGGGCGCGAATGGCCTCGCGGCGAATTACCCAAGGGGTGTGAAAATCCGGCTCGCCCACGCCGAGAGAGATCACGTTTCCCATCTTTTCGGCGATGTCGAAATATTTTCTTATTCCCGACGGCTTAAGCTGAGCCGCTGTTTTGTTTAAAACCTTTGTATAGTCCATGGCTTTACTGCATCGTGCGCTCATCGGCTTCTTCCGATATCAGCATGATTCCGCTCTCCTTATATTTTTGCAGATAAAAATGTGTCGTCGTCGAAACTACGCCGTCGATTGTCGCGAGGCGCTGCGCGACATAGTCCGAAACCTCTTTCAGGGTGCGGCATCTTAATGTCACCGAAAGATCGTATCCGCCCGAGACGAGGTAAACGCTCTCCACTTCGGGGTACATCGCGATATGCCTTGCTATTTCGTCGTAGCCAACCTGCGCCTTCGGGGTGACCTTTAGCTCGATTACCGCCATGACGTAGTCCTTTGCGACGATCTCCTCGTCGAAAACGGTGCTGTAGCCCTTGATCACGCCGGTGTCCTCAAGACGTTTTATTTCCGCGGAAACCTCTTCCTCTGTTTTTCCCAGCATAACCGCCAGCTCGGCGTTAGAAAGCCTCGCGTTGGTCTTAAGAAGCCTGAGAAGTCTGTCCATAGTTTTTTCTCCTTTACGGTTTAATCAGGGACAAGTATATCACCAACCGCCTTTTAAGTCAAGCCCCGACAGAAGACAGATGTTAGAAGTCAGATATCAGAATTTCGAGGTGTTGCCTGCGGCGACATATTTATAGTGCATGCGAAACGGACACTCCCGAGTGGGGCAGATGTTTCGGCAAAATCCTGACGTCTTACAAAATCTTCCCCCAAATCCTCTTGCACAGGTCAAAATCTTGCGCGAAGTCTAAAAATAAAAAGTTGTAAAAAAACTATTGACATATCCTGAAAATAGTTTTATAATGACACAGGTTTTTACAAACCGTAATTTTTTTACCGAAAGGAGCGCCACTTAAAATGCTGTTCAGCAAAATCTTCCCAAAACCAAATTTAATACGAATGTGCCATTCAGGCGGCGTCCCTGCCATGCCCGATAATTCAACTTTGTTAATAAGTCGTCCGAGATGAGCACTTCATCTTTTGGGCGGCTTTCTTATTCTTTTATGGAAGTGATTACCAAATCATAATTTAAATTACATTCTGTAACCCCGATTAACTAATCCGAAAGGAGATGTATCCGAAAATGAAATACTTTGACGTGCTTCCCGAGCTTGTTCAAGACAGGCTCAAGGAGCGCGGGGTAAACGTCGACGAGCTTCTTTACTGCGTAAAGGCCGACCTTGACGGCGAGGGCTGCTATTACGACGTATACACCGTCTTCAACGAAAAGACGCTTTACGTCATAAGCGGATACGAGGAATATTCCGAGGTGCCGAAGTCTTTGAGAAAGACCTACCGCGTCCCAGAAATGCTTTCCTACACCGTTAAGGATTTCCAAGAGTTTGACATCTCGAGGATCAAAAACGCCTATGTCGACCGCCACCAGAACACCGCAAGGCTCGTACTTGCCATGCTTAACGACGGCGAAGTTGAGACCGAGGAGACCGAACCGGCCGACGCGAGCAGCGGCAGACAGCCCGAAGAATCCGCAGCAGCAAGGCAGATAGGCGGCTATTTCGGCGGGATCGGCGTTCGCATCGCCCCCGGGCATTTCCACGGCGGACACCGCCGCAGCGCCTTCGGCGACGCCTATGACAAGAACCGCCCGAATATTCCCATAGCCAGATTTTCTCTCGGCTTTGCCGAAAAATTCGAAAAGTTCTGCGAAAGGCTGAATCTCACCCATAAGCATCAGCCCATTGACGACTCGCTGCTTGACATGGTCGAGCTCAACTGCCCGATATGCCACATGCCTTACCCCGATCCCAACCGCCCGGTATGCCCCAGGTGCATAGACCGCCGCTCAATTTTCGACAGGCTTGTCGGAATGTTCAAGGACTTCAAGGTAGAGGTGCTTCTTATCTGCCTCACCATTTTGATGACGAATATCTTTGCGGTAATCTCTCCCTGGTTCGGCTCGAAGATGCTCTTCGACGACGTTCTCGATCAGGAGGGCAAATACTACGGCCAGGTGCTGTTCGTCATCATGCTCATGCTGCTGACGAACCTCATAGGCAAGCTTACCGGCGTAATCTCGGGGATCATCACCGCAAAGGTGGTGCCCTTTGTAACGCATAAGCTCCGCGCGAGGATCTACGCCTCGATGTCGAATCTTTCGCTTGCATTTTTCACCAGCAAGCAGACCGGCTCGCTGATGTCGAGAGTCGACCGCGACAGCCAGAACGTATATAACTTCTTTGTAGATATAGTTCCTTACGGAATCGCGAACATCATCAAGCTTGTCGGCGTCGCCGCGGTAATGTTCTATCTCAGCCCGCCGATAGCCCTTGCGATAATCGTTATCATCGCGGTAATACTCCGCGTAGACAACTATCTTTACAAATCCCAGAGAAAGCTCTACCGCAAGCTCGACGTAGCCATGCGAAGCCTCAACTCGGTTTTGTCCGACGTCATGAACGGCCAGCGCGTTGTAAAATCCTTTGCCAAGGAGGATAAGGAAAAAAGGCGCTACCGCCAGAAAAACCGCAACGCCTACGACGTCAACACGAGGATCAACGACAAGATAACCTCCACCCAGCCCTTCCTCTGGAGCTTCTATCAGTTCGTCTCGACCGGGCTTTTCTGCTTCGGCTGCTACCTCGTCATCATCGGCAAGATAAAATACGGCGCCCTCACCGCACTTTTGAGCTACACCAACATGATCTACGATCCTATGGACTTCTTCATGTGGATAGGCGACCGCTGGGCAAGGTGCATCGACGCCGCCTCGAGAATGTTTGAGATCCTCGACGCAAAGCCGACCGTCGCCGAGCCGGAAAATCCCGTTCACATTGAGAACATGCGCGGCGACATCGAATTCAAGAACGTCTCCTTTGAATACGAGGCCGGCAGACCCATTCTCAAAAACGTCAGCTTTAAGGTTCAGGGCGGACACATGTTCGGCATAGTCGGCAAGACCGGCGCCGGCAAGTCGACGATAATCAATCTCATGGCCCGCCTTTACGATGTTACCGGCGGCGAGATAACGATAGACGGCGTCCCGATAAAGAGCATACCCATAGCCGACTTGAGGCGTAATATCGGCATTGTCTCGCAGGAGACCTACCTGTTCATGGGCACCATTGCCGACAACATTCGCTACGCCAATCCCGACGCCACGATAGATCAGGTTATCGAGGCCGCGAAATCGGCCAACGCCCACGAGTTTATCACAAAGCTCCCCGACGGCTATAACACCCAGATAGGCAGGGGAGGAGTTTCCCTCTCGGGCGGCGAGCGCCAGAGAATTTCCATCGCCCGCGCGATAATTCAGGATCCGAACATTCTCATTCTCGACGAAGCCACCGCTTCAATGGATACGAGAACGGAGCGCAAGATCCAGGTCGCCATAGACGGCCTTAAGGAGGGCAGGACGATAATCGCCATAGCCCACAGGCTCTCAACGCTTCGCGACGCCGACATGCTCTGCGTCATCGAAAACGGCGAGCTCAAGGAGATGGGCACCCACGACGAGCTTATGGCCGCCGAGGGCAAGTATTACGATCTCTACACCCTTCAGGCAGACGCCCTGAAATTCATCGAAGAGGGCTGACAGAAAATCCAACTACAGAAAAGAGGCAAGATTATGGATAACACAGCTGAGAAAAAAGAGATAATGGACGAGAGATTCGAGATCGACCGGCTTGAAATACTCGACTGCTCGAAGCTTAAGTTTTACAAGGACGAGGGCAATTTCATCTCGCTTGAATACAACGGCGAGACCTACTTCAACGTCCGCCTCACCAGGCTGATACCCTTTTACTCCAAGACCACCTATATCAGCGTTGCCTACGACAACAAGGACAACGAATTCAAGGAGATAGGCGTCATAAAGGATATGAACGAGCTTTCCGAGGATCAGTATAAGATGATAGACGAATACCTTGAGTATAAATACTACATGCCCGAGATAACGAAGGTCTATTCCATAAAGGACAATAACCGCGGATTCATCTTTGTCGATATCCAGACGACCTCGGGCAGAAAGACGATATGCATACGCGACTGGTATTCAAATTTCAGAATGCTTTCCGAAAAGCTGCTTTACGCGGTAGACGTTGACGGAAACAAATATTTCTGCCCCGACATTGACAAGCTCGACAAAAAGAGCCTATCCATTCTTGAAATATTCGTATAACGGCCAAAAACCAACCTTTTAAAGAAAGGAAGTGTGATCGCTTGAATCTGCTTCTATCAGCGCCTAAAGGGCATGAGCTTTCGGAGTATGTCTATTCGCTGCCCTTTAATCTTTACGGCAAGGCCAAAAAGGTGGACGGCACCCTTTCGGTTACCAAAAACGAGATAATCGTTTACATAGACGGAGAAGAAATCGACCGCTTCGGTTTTTCCGACTATGAGGAATATGCCTGCGAACAGCTTGTAGGCTGCTCGATGATGGTAGGCCGGGTTGACGACCGCAGCCAAAAGTGCATCTGCGCCTTTACCCAGGACAGCTTCATCGCGTTTGCCGAACTCTGCAAGATAATCAACCACTTCTTGACCACCGGCCATCTTGTCGAGGAATCCACCATCGACGAGCCGAAATGCCCTAAGTGCGGGCTCCCCCTTGACGGCTACACCGAATGCCCCTATTGCGCCTCGAAGGTAAAGACCTTTTCAAAGCTCTTCGGAAGATTAAAGCCCTATAAGGGCGTCTTCGCGATAGCGATTCTCTGCACTGTATTGGGCGAGCTTTTAAATGTTCTGTCGCCGCAGATAAACCGCATTCTCATCGACGACTACGTCATTCCCCAGAACATGTCTCACTGGCTCGGCTTCGGGCTTTTGTGCGCGGCTATGTTCGGCGTGATAATCATAAACACCGCCATAAACTGGGTCAACATGAAGTGCAGCTACTACGTCTCGCTGAATCTCGGCCAGGATTTAAGGCAGGACGTTTTCAACAAGACGCTTGAGCTTTCCATGTCGTCGATCTCAAAAAAGACAGCCGGCGACCTTATAAACCGCGTTTCAAACGACGCCAACAAGCTGCAAAGCTTTCTGACGGATAACGGCAAGAACGCCATTGTCAGAATCTTCTCGCTGATAATCGTCGCGGTAATGCTTTTCACGATGAACTGGAAGCTTGCGCTTTTGGCTATCGTCCCGATACCCCTTGTCGTGCTTGTAATCAAGCGCGCCTACAACGTCATTCACATGTACTACGGCCGCTCCTGGCGCTTCTCAAACGCCCATTCAAAGCTTCTGCACGACGCCCTCGACGGCATCAGGGTGGTAAAGACCTGCGGCACCGAGGAGGCGGAGATCGAAAAATACCGCCGTGCTTCCGAAAACTGGGCGAAGGCCGCCTCAAAGGCGGAGATCGTCTGGAACCTCATCTGGCCTTTCAGCGACTTCTTCATGACGATAGGCAACTACTTCGTCCTTTATTTCGGCTCGCTGATGATCCTTGAGCGCATACCCTCCTTCGGAGGCATGACCCTCGGCGAGCTCACGCTGTTCACCACCTACATCGGCATGCTCTACAACCCGCTGCGCTGGCTCATGCAGCTCCCGAGGCAGCTTGCCGACGTCTCGGTCAGCGCCTCCAAGGTCTTTGAGATCCTTGAGGAGAACACCGACGTCCGCGACGACGCCCAGAGCGTCGATCTCGACATAAAGGGCAACATAAAATTCAACGACGTATTCTTCGGCTACAAGGTCTACAATCCCGTCTTAAAGGATATCTCCTGCGATTTCGAGCAGGGCAAGATGTACGGCATCGTCGGACATTCCGGCGTCGGAAAATCCACGATGATAAACCTTATCCTCAGGCTCTACGACGTCACCCAGGGCTCCGTCACTATAGACGGCGTAGACATAAGAAAGATCTCCCAGAAGAGCCTTCGCTCGCAGGTGGGCGTCGTTTTGCAGGAGACCTACCTCTTTGAGGGCACGGTTTTGGAAAACATCACCTATGCCAAGCCTGACGCCACCTTTGAAGAGGTTATCCAGGCCGCGAAGATCGCCCACTGCCACGAATTCATCACCAAGCTCCCCGACGGCTACAACACCCGCGTCGGCAACAAGGGCTACACCCTTTCGGGCGGCGAACGCCAGCGCGTTGCCATAGCAAGAGCAATTCTGCACAACCCGAAGATAATTATCCTCGACGAGGCCACCGCCTCTTTGGACACCGAGACGGAGCGCCAGATCCAGGAGGGCCTCAACGAGCTTTGCAAGGGCCGCACCACTATAGCGATAGCCCACCGGCTTTCAACGCTTTCCCACGCCGACAGGCTTATCGTACTCGACAAGGGACGTCTTGCCGAGACCGGCACCCACGAGGAGCTCATGAAGAAAAAGGGCGTATACTACGAGCTCGTCATGGCGCAGCGCAAAACCACCAAGATGCGCGAAGTCACCGGCAACCCCAACTACGTCCATTAAATTTCACGCCCACATTTCAAGCCCGCTGCGTGATAACGGCGGGCTTCTATTTTTGCTCATCTTAAGCATACTATATTTAAAAATGCAGGAGATGAGTTTATATGTCGGCAGCTTCAAAATTTCTTTCGGTTTTAATTTCGGCGATCCTTTTTGCCGCCTGTCTGTCAGTCCCGGTCAAATGCGAATCTTCGGGACCCGTGTATTCCTATGTTCTTATGGAGGGCTCGACCTCGACGCTTTTGTATTCCGAAAACGGCAGCGCAGTCCTGCCTGCCCACCACGCGGCAAAGCTTATGACGCTTTTACTCGTCTGCGAGGCGATGGACGGCGGGCTTCTGACCCTTGACACCGTTTTAAAGACCTCAGCGCACGCAAATTCAATGCAGGGCGCGCAGATATGGCTCTCGGTGGGGGAGACCGTTCCCGTTTCCGAGCTTATTTCTGCTATAACCGTCGGCAACGCCAACGACGCCTGCGTGCTGCTCGCCGAGGGGGTGGCCGGCAGCGAGGAAAAATTTGTCGAAAAGATGAACGCCCGCGCCCGCGATCTCGGCATGATGAACACCTTTTACGCCGACTGCACGGGGATATCCCCCGAGACCGTAACGACGGCCTGCGACTGCGCCGTTCTGGCCTCAAAGCTGACGGGATATATCTGGCTTCGGGAATATCTCACCACCTGGACTACGTCTGTCAGGGGAGGGAAGACCCAGCTCGCCTCGACAAACCGCCTGATTTTAAGCTACGACGGAATAATCGGCACAAAGGCCTATTATTCCGAAGCCCTCGGCAACTGCGTTATAGCCTCGGCCGAGCGCGACGGGCTTATTATGGTAGTCGTCATCTTCGGCGAAAAGGACGAATTTCAGCGATTTACCACCGCAAAAGAAAAGCTGAACGCCGGCTTCGGGGCATATATGATGTATAAGCCCCGCACAAGCGACATTTATACCGAGCCTGTGAGGGTGAAAAAAGGGGAGATGTCCGAGGTTGAGACCTCCCTGAATGCTCTCAAAAGCTTTGTCATAAGAAAATCTCAGGCAGATTCTGTAAAGACCGCCGTTGAATACTACTCCGACATCAAGGCGCCGATTGAGCCGGGCGACGAGGTGGGCAGGGTGATCTATACGGTGGACGGCGAGGAGATTTATTCCTGCCCGATAGCCGCCTCAAAGAGGGTTCGCAGGATAAATATTTTTATCGCGGTAAAGCGAACCCTGAAAAGTCTTGTCCTTATGTAAAAAATATTTTTCGGTTTCACCATTTTTTCATAAAAATTCCTTGCAATCCCGGACAGGACGTGATAAAATAGAGAAAAGAATCTGAAAAGAGGGATTGTCATGTCAATAAAACTTATTACGAAATATGCCGACAGGTTTGTGGCTCCCCACGAGCTTGAGGCATGCCGGGATCAGCTGACCGCCGCCTATAACACCCTTAAAGGCCGCTCGGGCCCCGGAAACGATTTTCTTGGCTGGGTCGATCTTCCCGTCGATTACGACAAAGAGGAATTCGCCCGCATTAAGGCCGCCGCGGGGCGTATCCGCGAAATGTGCGATGTTTTCATCGTCATCGGCATAGGCGGCTCCTATCTCGGCGCTCGCGCCGCGATCGAGCTTCTGAAGAGCCAGAACTACAACGTCCTCAAAAAGGACACCCCCGACATCTACTTCGTCGGAAATTCCATCAGCCCCACCTATCTTTCCGAGATCCTCTCGGTCTGCGAGGGCAAGGACATCTGCGTGAACGTCATCTCTAAATCCGGCACCACCACCGAGCCGGCCCTTGCGTTCCGCATCTTTAAAAAGCTTGTCGAGGACAAGTATGGAAAGGAAGGCGCCAAAAAGCGCATCTTCGCGACCACCGACAAGGCGAGGGGCACCCTTAAGGAGCTCTCCGACGCCGAGGGGTATGAGACCTTCGTCGTCCCGGACGATGTCGGCGGGCGCTACAGCGTGCTGACCGCCGTGGGACTTCTTCCGATAGCCGCTGCCGGCTGCGACATCGACGCCATCATGGCTGGCGCTCAGGCCGCGCGCGAGGCTTACACGAACGACGATCTCAACGACTGCGAGAAGTATGCCGCCATGCGCAACATTCTCTACAGAAAGGGCAAATCGGTTGAAATGCTCGTATCCTACGAGCCCTGCTTCAACATGATGGCCGAATGGTTCAAGCAGCTCTTCGGCGAATCCGAGGGCAAGGATCAGAAGGGCATCTATCCCTCAAGCGCCACCTTCTCGACCGATCTTCATTCCCTCGGCCAGTTCGTACAGGACGGCTCAAGGATAATGTTCGAAACCGTCGTCGACGTAAAGAATCCCAAGAAGGATATCTTCTTGGAATCCGATCCCGAAAATCTTGACGGCCTCAATTTCCTCACCAACCAGAACATGTCGGTCGTAAACCGCAAGGCCATGGAGGGCACCGTGCTCGCCCACACCGAGGGCGGCGTGCCGAATCTCATCATCGAGGTCGAAAAGTTAGACGAATTCAATTTCGGCGAGATGGTATATTTCTTCGAAAAGGCATGCGCGCTCTCCGGCTACATGCTCGGGGTAAACCCCTTCAATCAGCCCGGCGTAGAAAGCTACAAGAAGAATATGTTCGCGCTTTTGGGCAAGCCCGGATATGAAGACCGCAAGGCCGAGCTCGAGGCAAAGCTCTCTGAGTAATCCCCAACGTCAGAATGCCTTCCCCGGGGTTTCGGCTTCGGGGAGGGGTATCTAATAAAAAAGCAGCCCGAAAGGGCGGAAACGGAGTAACACCATGATTAAGTTGATCACAGGCAAAAGAGGATCAGGCAAGACAAAGATTTTAGTCGATCTAATCAAGGACGCGGCCGCAAACACCCGCGGCAACGTCGTCTGCATTGAGAAAGCGATGCAGCTCACCTATGATATACCCTACAGCGTCCGCCTTGTCGATGTAGACAGCTATTCGATTGACAGCTATGACAAGCTTTACGGCTTTATCAGCGGCATGATCGCCGGCAACTATGACATTTCCGAAATATTCGTGGACGGCATTCTTAAAATCGGCGGACGCGACTATGAGGCTCTCGGAAAGTTCTTCGACATGATCGAAAAGATCACCTCCGAGATAGAAATTGTCTTCACCGTCTCGGAAGACACGCAAAATCTCCCCGAGTGCGTCTTAAAATACCTGAAATAAGCAAGATTTCTTGAAATAAGTGTTGACAACCTGTAAAAATGCGGTTATAATATAGGTTGATATTCTGAGGTGTTGACGTGATTTTCCAGTTAAAAAGGCTCTTTGACAGAGTCGGAGACCGTAAGGATTTCGACATCTCCGTCCCTTTAGAGGAATTAGGGAACGCAGATGCCGACGGATACTCGCCGTCGTTTAACGCACCTGTATCGCTCAAGGGACAGATAGTCAACCGCGCCGGAATGGTTTCACTCAACTATACGGCCGATTTCGCTGTCCGTCTCACCTGCGACAGATGTCTTGACGAATTCGTTCGTGAATTCAGCTGCGCCTTTGAACACATTCTTGTCTGCGACGAAAGCGATGTTCTCACCGGGGACGAGGTCGTGTGTTTGGGCGGCGAGCTTGACATGAGCGCGTTGTCTGTTTCGGATATGCTTGCAGAGCTGCCAACAAGAAATCTCTGCCGTGACGACTGCAAAGGCCTTTGCCCCGAATGCGGCAAAAACCTCAATCACGGAGAATGCGGCTGTAAGGCAGCGTATTGAAAGAAAATTAACAGTATAAGTTAAGGAGGTGCTGAAAATGGCAGTACCGAAGAGAAAAGTCTCCAAAGCAAGAAGAGATAAAAGGCGTTCCGCCGTCTGGAAACTGGACGCTCCGGCGCTTTCGAGATGCTCGAATTGCGGCGCGTTGACTTCCCCCCACAAAGTATGCTCTAATTGCGGCTACTATAAGGGAGTAGAGGTAATCAAGAAAGAAGCCTGATCATCTTCAAAATTCAGAGAAGAGGCGCGCCTCTTCTCTGTTTTTTGTAAACATTAAGGAGGGTAGCTAAGTGGCTTTACCTGTAGTTGCCGTCGTCGGACGCCCCAACGTGGGCAAATCTACGCTGTTCAACCGCCTTATCGGCCAGCGGCTTTCCATTGTCGACGACACCCCCGGCGTCACCCGCGACCGCATATATTCAAAGTGCGAATGGGCGGGGCGGGAATTCATGCTTGTAGACACCGGCGGCATTGAGCCGAAGACCGACGACAGAATTCTTTCTCAGATGCGCCGCCAGGCGCAGGTCGCGATAGATTCGGCCTCGGTGATAATTTTTGTCACCGACCTTAAATGCGGCGTCACCGCCAACGACTACGACGTCGCCTCAATGCTTTTGAAATGCGGAAAACCCATAGTTTTATGTGTAAATAAATGCGACCGTCCCGGAAACGCCGAGCCGGAATTCTATGAATTTTACAATCTCGGCCTCGGCGATCCCGTCGGCGTCAGCTCGGTTCACGGCACCGGCACCGGCGATCTTCTTGACGAAGTCGTCAAACATCTTCCCGACGGCGAGGAGGCCGGCGACGAGGATTCGATAAAAGTCGCCGTGATAGGCAAGCCTAACGTCGGAAAATCCTCGATAATCAACGCCGTCGCCGGCGAGGAGAGGGTGATCGTCACCGACATTGCCGGCACCACCCGCGATGCCACCGACACGCTTGTCGAAAACAGCTTCGGCCGCTTCACCTTTATAGACACCGCCGGCATACGCCGCAAGTCGAAGATCTACGGCAATATCGAGCATTACAGCGTTCTGCGCTCGTATATGGCGGTAGACCGCGCCGACGTCGCGGTTATAGTCATCGACGCCTCCGTCGGCTTCACCGAGCAGGATTCTAAGGTGGCGGGATATGCCCACGAGCAGGGCAAGGGCTGCATCGTCGCGGTGAACAAATGGGATCTCATAGAAAAAGAGACCGACACCATGGACAAGTTCACGAAAGACCTCAAGAGCAGCCTCGGCTTCATGGATTATGTTCCCTTTGTGTTCATCTCGGCAAAGACAGGCCAGCGCCTCAACAAGCTGTTCGAGCTTATAAACACGGTTCGCGAGAACAACTCCCTGCGAATCTCCACCGGCAGGCTGAACGACATTTTAGCCTATGCCACCGAAAGGGTTCAGCCCCCTTCCGACAAGGGCAGGCGGCTGAAGATATACTACATCACCCAGCCGTCCTCAAATCCGCCGACATTCGTTCTTTTCGTCAATTCGGCCGATCTGTTTCATTTCAGCTACCGCCGCTATATAGAAAACCGGATACGCGAGGTATTCGGCGGGCTGATAGGCACACCTGTCAGAATAATAGTTCGCGAGCGTGACACATCGGACACCAAATAGGGGGAGACGCAGATGAAAATACTGATCCTTATCGCTGTTTTTGTAATGTCGTATATCGTCGGCAGCCTTAATTCCGCAATAATTTGCACATATATCCTTAAGCACAAGGATATCCGCAACTACGGAAGCTTTAACGCCGGCCTGACGAACGTATACCGCTGCTTCGGCCCCTTTGCGGCCGCCGCCACCATGGTCATGGATCTCATGAAGGGCGTTATCGTGGTCTTCGGCACGAGGGCGGTATATTCGCTCGATATCTTTGCCGACTGCACCCTTGACTCGCTCTCCGTCTGCATGATAAGCTCTCTCTTTGCGGTTACAGGTCACTGCTTCCCTGTCTTCTACAAATTCCGCGGAGGAAAGGGTATCCTTCTTGCCGCCATGTGCATGCTTCTCATCGATCCCGTCGTCTTTGCGCTTGAGGCCGTCACCTTTGTGATAACCGTCGCGGCGACAAAATATATTTCCATAGGCTCGCTTTCCGCCTGCGTGGGATATATCGTATACACGCTTCTGTGGCAGAATCTCTCAAACGCCTATTTCGGCGGCAACTATGAGAACATAGGTATTCATGTTCTTATCATCATACCGATGTTTATAATCTGCGTGGGACGGCATTTTTCGAATATTAAGCATCTTATTTCCGGCGAGGAGAAAAAGTTTTACTTCCACAAAAAGGGCGAGGAGGAATAAAGCATCATGTCAAAGACCATTGCGATTTTAGGCTCGGGGGGCTGGGGGCTTGCCCTTGCCTGCACCTGCGACCGCCTCGGCCACAGCGTGACCGTATGGAGTAAGTTTTCCGACGAGATTGAGGCAATAAAGCGCACCGGTGAGCTTAAGGCGAAGCTCCCCGGCGTTCAGATCCCCAAAACCGTTGCCCTGACGACCGACATAAGCTGCATTAAAGACGCCGACATCGTTTTGGTCGGTATCCCGACGGCGTTTGTCCGCTCGGTCTGCGAAGAGGCAAAGCCCTATTTAAGCCGCCGCAGCGTTATTGTCAGCACGGCAAAGGGCCTCGAGGGCGGCTCCTTAAAAAGAATGAGCGAGATAATCTCCGAGGTATTCCCGGACAACACCATCGTCGTGATGAGCGGCCCGTCCCACGCCGAAGAGCTCGGCAGGGGAATCCCCACTGCGGTCGCGGTGGCTTCATATAACCGCTCCGCCGCCGAGATGATACAGCAGTCCTTTTCCGACAACACGCTTAGGCTTTACGTCAACGACGACGTCGTCGGCTGCGAGATAGGCGGCGCGGTCAAGAACGTAATCGCCCTTTGCTGCGGCGTCACCGACGGCCTCGGCCTCGGCGACAACACAAAGGCGGCGCTGATCACCCGCGGCCTTTCCGAGATATCCCGCCTCGGTGTGGCGCTCGGCGGAAAGCCCAAGACATTCTCCGGGCTTGCCGGCCTCGGCGATCTTGTCGTCACCTGCACGAGCATTCATTCGCGAAACTACCGCGCCGGCGTTCTTATCGGCCAGGGGGTCGACCCCGAGGAGGCAGTCAGGCGCACCGGCACCGTCGAGGGCTATGCCTGCGCAAAGGCCACCCTCGAGCTCGCCCGAAGCCGCGGCATTTCGATGCCGATAACCGAGGAGATCAACGAGATCCTCTTCGAGGGACAGTCCGCGATACAGGGCATTACCGACCTTATGAGCCGTCCGATGGGCTCTGAATAAGCCTTCGCCCCTGCCGAAAAGGCATGGGCGAAATTTTTTCCCGAAACGTCTTTACAATTCATACTTTTTAGTGTAAAATAGATATATCGGAAAATCTATGCAAATTAAATTATGTAAGGAATGTGATATTATGGCGCCCGCATACAAAAGAGTTTTGCTTAAGCTTAGCGGCGAATCATTGGCCGGCGACAAGCCCTCCGGGCTTGATTTCGACGTTATTCAGAATATTTGCACCGGCATTAAAAAGGCCTACGACGCCGGCGTGCAGATAGGCATAGTCGTCGGCGGAGGAAATTTCTGGAGAGGCCGCTCCTCCGGCACTATGGATCGCACGAGGGCCGACCACATCGGAATGCTCGCCACCGCCATGAACGCTCTCGCCGTCGCGGACGTACTCGAATCGATGGGCGTCGACGTCAGGGTGCAGACATCTATATTCATGCAGCAGATAGCCGAACCCTATATCCGCAACCGCGCTATCAGACACCTTGAAAAGGGCAGGATAGTAATCTTCGGCTGCGGCACCGGCAGCCCCTTCTTCTCGACCGACACCGCCTCAAGCCTTCGCGCCGCCGAGATAGAGGCCGACGTAATGCTTAAGGCCACAATGGTGGACGGCGTTTACGACAAGGATCCCCACAAATTCGACGACGCCGTCAAATATAAGACCCTACGCCTCGAAGACGTCCTTTCGCAGCATCTCGGCGTTATGGATTCCACCGCCGCGGCCATGTGCCAGGACAACGACATACCGATAATCGTATTTTCCATCGAAAATCCCGACAACATCTACCGCGCCTGCATGGGCGAGGACGTCGGCACGCTGGTTAAGTGATACCGTCAGTAAACTAAAGCGTTCACAGCTTTATATATTCAATCTTGAAAGGAGCAATCAACATGAAAGAAGTTCTTGACGTTTCCAAGGAAAAAATGGATAAGACAATGAAGGTGCTCGCCTCAGACTTTGCGGCTATACGCGCCGGACGGGCAAATCCCGCGGTTTTAGACCGCATCACCGTCGACTACTACGGCACCCAGACGCCTATCAATCAGATGGCCGCCATATCGGTCTCGGACGCCCGCGTGCTTGTCATTCAGCCGTGGGACAAATCCTCCCTCAAGGCCATTGAAAAGGCCATTCAGGCGAGCGATCTCGGCATAAATCCCTCTAACGACGGCTCGGTCATAAGGCTTGCCTTCCCGCAGCTCACCGAGGAGCGCCGTAAAGAACTCTCGAAGAACATCAAAAAGCTCGGCGAGGATTCAAAGGTCGCCATAAGGGCGATACGCCGCGACGCCAACGACAAGGTAAAGGCGATGAAGAAAAACGGCGATCTCACCGAGGACGATGTTAAGCTCTTCGATAAGGATATCCAGAAGCTGACCGATAAATACATCGAAAACATCGACGACGCCGTCGCCGTAAAGGAAAAGGAAATAATGACCGTCTGATCGCGGTCAAGGGCATAAAGCCGCCTCCCCGTCTCCGAAAGGGGGCGGGGAGATACTGAATTCAAAGGTGGTGTTATCATGCCGGTATTCAATAAAGAGGCTCCCGCCGTAAACGTCCCGCAGCATGTGGCGATAATCATGGACGGCAACGGCAGGTGGGCCAAAAAGCGCGGGCTTCCGCGCACCGCCGGCCACCGCGAGGGAGCAAAGACCCTTCGGCGGATAATCCGGGATCTCGATTCTTTCGGCGTGAAATACGCCACATTTTATTGCTTTTCTACCGAAAACTGGTCGCGCTCCGAAGAGGAGGTCTCCTCGCTGATGAAGCTTTTGGAGGAAAACTTAGACGACCTTGTCAACTATAAAGACGAAAACATCAAGCTCAGGTTTATCGGCGGCCGCGAGAGGCTCTCGGAAAACCTGATCAAAAAGATGGAGAACGGCGAGAGAAATTCCCTCGGGCACACCGGCATGACCGTCACGCTTGCGATAAACTACGGCGGCCGCGACGAAATAGTCCGCGCGGCAAAAAAGGCCGCCTCGCTTGCAAAGCAGGGGATTATTGACCCCGAAAGCATCGACGAACAAAGCTTCGGCGACATGATAGCCGCCGACGGCGTTCCCGACGTCGACCTTATGATAAGAACCGGCGGCGAGCTGAGGCTCTCCAATTTTCTCATCTGGGAGAATTCCTACGCCGAGCTCTACTTTACCGACACACTCTGGTGCGATTTTTCAAAGAAGGATCTTGAAGCCGCGCTGAACGAATTTTCCCGGCGCAGCCGAAGGTTTGGTGACGCAAAATGAAAACGAGAATTATTTCCGGCGCCGTCGGCCTTGTAATTCTGGCGGCCGTGCTCATGCTTCACACAACGCTTGTCTTCCCGATAGGCCTATGGGCTGTCGGCAGCCTGATGGCATATGAGATGATATCCTCGCAGAGCCTGAAAAAGGAATATTTTTACATAGGGCTCACGTCGCTCTACATTCTCTTCTGCGTGTTTCTGCCACGCCTTTCGGCCGCCTTTGAGGCTTTTCACGGCGCCGTGCCGTATATTGCGGCGACATTTGCATATATTGTAATCAGCCAATTTTTTGTACTTTTCCGGCATTCCGATTTCACCCTCGGAAAATATTACATCTGCCTTGCCTACTCGGTGCTGATAGCGCTTTGCATGCTCTCTCTCGCCATAATGGAATACGGAAACGGCGGCAGGGGAGTTGCAAACATGATCCTTGCGTTCATGGGCGCGTGGGTGGCCGACAGCGGCGCCTACTTTGCCGGTACGTTTTTGGGAAAGCATAAGCTCAGCCCGCAGATAAGCCCCAAAAAGACCGTCGAGGGCCTCATCGGCGGGGCGGCCGCAAACGCCGCGGTATTCGCGGTCTACGCCCTCGTCAGAAACAAAATCCTCGGGGACATGCTCCACCCGGTTATCCTTGCAGTTATAGGGATAATCTGCTGCTTCTTAGGGCTTTTGGGGGATCTCACGGCCTCGCTCATCAAGCGGGACTGCGGAATCAAGGACTACGGCAATATAATGCCCGGCCACGGCGGCGCCATGGACAGATTTGACAGCCTTGTGTATATCACCCCATTCTTTGTCTTTGTTCTGGGAGGACTGCTATGAAAAGTATAGCCGTGCTCGGCTCCACCGGCGCGATAGGTGTTCAGGCGCTCGACGTCGCAAGAATGAACGGGCTTCGCGTTTCGGCGCTTGCCGCGCGCTCGAACGTAAAGCTCCTCGCCGAGCAGATAACCGAGTTTAAGCCGGAATACGCCTGCATCTACGACGAATCCCTTGCCGACGAGCTTTATGATCTCACCCGCGGAACGGGCGTAAATATAGTCTGCAGAATGGACGGCCTCTGTAAAGTTGCTTCGCTTGACAGTGCTGACACCGTTTTAAACGGCGTCGTCGGTACTATAGGTCTTAAGCCCACTCTTACGGCCATTGAGGCCGGCAAGGACGTCGCCCTCGCCAACAAGGAGGCTCTTGTCGCCGGCGGAGACATCGTCATGGACGCTGTCAGGCGTAAAGGCATAAACCTTTACCCCGTCGACAGCGAGCATTCGGCAATTTTCCAGTGCCTTCAGGGCTCCCGCCGGCAGGATCTCAAAAAAATAATTCTCACGGCCTCGGGCGGGCCATTTTTCGGCAAGCGCCGCGATGAGCTCGTAGACGTCACCGTTTCGCAGGCCCTTGCCCACCCCACCTGGAAGATGGGCAAAAAAATCACCGTCGATTCCGCCACCCTCATGAACAAGGGCCTCGAATTTATAGAGGCTATGCGGCTTTTCGGCGTATCTTCGGATCAGATAGAAATAGTCATTCACCGCGAAAGCGTTCTTCATTCCGCCGTCGAATTTAAAGACGGCGCTGTAATCGGCCAGTTAGGCGTTCCCGACATGCGCGTGCCTATCCAGTATGCGCTCACCTGCCCGCAGCGGCTCGAAAGCCCCGTAAAGCCTTTAAGCCTTACAGACTACGGCAACCTCAGCTTTTATAAGCCCGATTTTGAGGCGTTCGACTGCATAAAGACCGCCCTCAAAGCCGCGGCATTGGGAGGCTCTGCCCCGGCAATAGTCAGCGGAGCTGACGAGGAGGCGGTGGCGCTGTTCCTCTCGGGAAAAATAAGCTTTTTGCAGATAGGCGAGCTTGTTTCCGGCGCGCTCGAAAGCCTTTCTGTATGCCCGCTCAACAGCTCCGAGGACGTCTATTCCGCCGTCGGTGCGGCGCGTGAATACGTCGCGGAAAGATTTGCAAAGGGTCTGTAATTTTTAATCAATTCAAAAGAGGTGCGAATTTGGTAGTTTTATACATTATCGTCGCCGTCCTGATCTTCGGGATAATCATAATTATCCACGAGGCCGGACATTTCACGGCTGCGAAGGCGTGTGGCGTCAAGGTCAACGAATTTTCACTCGGCATGGGCCCCCGGCTTTTCGGCTGGGGCAGCGGCGAGACAAAATATTCACTACGTCTTTTCCCGATAGGCGGCTATGTCTCCATGGAGGGGGAGGACGAGGCGAGCGGCGATCCGCGCGCCTTTAACCGCAAGCCGGTTTGGCAGCGCCTGATAATCGTTTGCGCAGGCGCTTTTATGAATCTTGTCCTCGGCTTTGTTATACTTATAATAGTCACGTCGTTCGAGGACGGCATCACCACCACCCGCGTAGCCGGATTTTATTCCGAAGATTCGCCCTCCCATGTAAGCGGCCTCGAGGTGGGGGACGAGATTGTCAGGGTGAACGGAATGAGAGTTTTCTGCGACACCGACATCTCCTATCAGTTCCAGCTCGACGAAGACCGCACCTTTGAAATGACCGTCCTGCGCGGCGGCCAAAAGGTCACCCTTCCCGCGGTTCATTTCGACGGCGAGACCTTAGAGGACGGCACCAAAAGCCTTGCAATCGACTTTTACGTTCAGGGCGAAAAGGTGGCGCCACTCAGCGTGTTAAGCTATTCCTGCCGAAAGTTCGTTTCGGTTGCAAGAATGATCTGGCTGTCGCTGTTTGATCTCATACGCGGCCGCTACACGATAAACGATCTCTCCGGCCCCGTCGGCATAGTGGGGGAGATAGGCAAGGTCGTCGGCTCGACTGCCGAGGGCGTCGCCGTCGGCGATATGATACTCAATCTCATGTCCTTTGTCGTGTTCATAACGATAAACGTCGGAATTTTCAACATTCTCCCGATACCCGCCCTCGACGGCGCAAGGGCGCTGTTTCTCGTCATCGAGATGATACGCCGCAAGCCCGTAAAGCCTGAGCTTGAGGGCACCATTCACTTTGTCGGGCTGATGCTTTTATTCGGCCTGATGATAGTCGTCACCTTCTTTGACATAAGAAAGCTGTTCTGAATTTTTGGAAGGAGCCGCGAGCCATGCGCAAAGTCACACCCGTAAAGTTAAAGCACCTTACACTTGACGGCAAGAGGATCTATGTCCAGTCGATGCTCAATGTGAGATCCGACGATGTCGCCGGAAACGTCGCGCAGGCAAAGGCCCTTGAAAAAGCCGGCTGCGAGATTATAAGGGTCTCGATACCCGACGAAAAGGCGCTTGCTCTCATCGAGGCGATAAAGCGCGAGGTTAGCGTGCCGCTTGTCGCCGACATTCACTTCGACTACCGCCTTGCGATAGCCTCCTGCGAGAGGGGGATCGACAAGATAAGGATAAATCCCGGAAACATCGGCTCCGAGGATAGGGTAAAAGCCGTCGCCGACGAATGCCGCCGCCGTGGTATCCCGATAAGGATAGGGGTAAATTCCGGCTCGCTCGAAAAGGGCCTTTTGGCGAAATACGGCGCACCGACGGCAGAGGCTTTGTGCGAAAGCGCGCTCGGCGAGATAGCCATGCTCGAGCGCTGCGGCTTTTACGATATTGTGATATCCTTAAAGTCCTCCGATGTTTCGACGATGATAGACGCCTACAGGCTTATCGCCGAGAAGACGTCCCACCCTTTGCACCTCGGCGTCACCGAGGCGGGTACATATAAAATGGGGCTGATAAAATCGGCGATAGGGATAGGCTCGCTGCTTTCTGACGGCATTGGCGAGACGATACGCGTTTCGCTTACCGACGATCCCGTCCGCGAGGTGGAGGCGGGCTTTGATATCCTTCGGGCGCTCGGAAAAACAGGCGGGGTAAAGCTCGTCTCCTGCCCGACCTGCGGCCGCACGAGAATAGACCTTATCGGCCTTGCCTCAAAGGTGGAAAACGCGGTGAAGGACATCGACAAGGACATCACGGTCGCGGTTATGGGCTGCGTCGTGAACGGCCCCGGCGAGGCGAGAGAGGCAGATATCGGCCTTGCCGGCGGAGACGGCTGCGCGGTGATCTTCAAAAAGGACAGGATAATCGGCAAATTTTCTGAGGAAGAGGCGCTGCCGGCGCTTCTTCGAGAGATAGACAGACTTTAAGGACGTGTGAAAATGGAAAAAAAGCTTGCGGTTTTCTTTGAAGCGTATGCCGACGGCATTCCGGCGGGCATCGCCGAGGGCGTAATACGCAGAATGGTCTTTTCGCGCGACAGAACCTCGCTCGCCGTCGAGGTGGATTTTTCGTCTCTGGTTTCTTCCGACGACCTTCACGAATTTGCCGCGCTTTTAAAGAAAAATCTCAATCTTCGCGATGTTTATATAATCCCGAAATATCCCTCCGAGCTCTTTTCCGCCGAGGCCGTGCCCGACGTCATTCGCGAGCTTAAAAACCGCGTGCCGGTAAACGGCTTTTTGGACAACGCCGGCTTTCTGATCGACGGCGACGTTTTATCTATAGACCTCAAAAACGGCGGAGAATCGGTTCTGCGCAGCGCCGGCACCGAGGAAGCCCTGACAAAGCTTATCTACAGCCGCTTCGGCCGCAGCGTAAAGATTAAATTCACCGGGAATCTTTCCCTCAACACCGAAGACCGCTCGAAGCAGCAGGACGAGCTTCTGAAAAAGCTCACGCCGCCCCCGGCTTCCCAGCAGCCTTTGCGCGAAGCGCCTCCCCAGCAGGGCGGTTCCCGCGGATATGACCGCCCGCAGCAGTTCCGCTCCTACGGCTCCCGCAGAAACGAGGAGCCCTATCAGGTGTTTGACTACGAAATCAGCGTCCCCGGCGTAGGGCTTCTGCCCACTGCGACGTCCGTCATGGGTCAGGAGATACACCCAGACAGCCCGCCCGCGGACATTTCGACTATCACCGAAAAGAGCGGCAGGGTGTTTATCGTCGGCGACGTGTTCAACCTTGAAAGCAAGGAGACCCGCGACGGAAAGCGCCTTATCATAACCCTTTCTGTCACCGACTACAACGGCTCGATAATCGTAAAGATCCTCGAAATGACCCCGCGCGGCCGTGCGCTCATGGAAAACCTGAAGACAAAGCTCACCCTTGCCATAGTCGGCGACACCCAATTCGACAGCTACGACAACGAGGTGAACATCAAGCCCCGCGACATAAGCATAGTCAAGCGCGTCCGCAAGACCGACGACGCCCCCGTCAAGCGCGTTGAGCTGCACTGCCACACCAACATGTCTATGATGGACGGCGTTTCGCCCGTCACCGATATAGTCCGCCGCGCCTACGAATGGGGAATGCCCGCGCTTGCGGTCACCGATCACGGCGTCGTGCAAAGCTTCCCCGACGCCATGTACGAGGTGGATTCTATCCGCAAGAGCGGCGGGCAGTTTAAGGTCATCTACGGGATCGAGGCCTATCAGGTCAACGATGAAAACGTCGTCGTTGTCGGGCCGGACAGCCGCCCCCTCACCGGGGAATTCATAGTATTCGACCTTGAAACCACCGGCCTTTCCGCCGCCAACGAGAGAATTATAGAGCTTGGTGCGGTAAAGGTTAAGGATCTTTCCGTCGTCGACAGAATGAACATATTCATAAACCCCGAAAAGCCAATCCCCGGCAGGATTATAGATCTCACCGGCATACGCGACGACATGGTCAAGGACGCCCCGCTTGAGGGCGAGGCGCTTGACAAATTCATCGACTTCTGCGGGGAAAACCCCGTTTTGGTCGCTCACAACGCCTCTTTCGACACTTCATTTATCAGAGCCGCCGCCGAGCGCTGCGGCAAGGACTTTTCCTTTACATATATCGACACCGTTCCCTTCTCGCGGGCAATGCTTCCGCAAAATTCAAAGCATACCCTTGACGCCGTCGCGAAGGCCCTAAATCTGGGTGATTTTAACCACCACCGCGCCTGCGACGACGCCGAGATGAACGCGAACATTTTCATAGTGCTCTCCCGCCGCCTTATGGAGAGGGACGAAAACGCGAATGTCGGAAACCTTAACGCGCTTTTGGCAAAGACGGATATCAACCACCTGCCCACCTTCCACCAGATAATCATCGCAAAGAACAAGACGGGCTTAAAAAATCTCTACAAGCTCGTTTCGTATTCAAACCTCAACTATTACTACAAATACCCGCGCATTCCCAAGTCCGAGCTTATCAAGCACCGCGAGGGGCTTATCGTCGGCTCGGCCTGCGAGGCCGGCGAGCTCTTTCGCGCAGTCTTTCAGGGCAAGCCCTGGGAGGAGCTTCTTGAAATCGCGAGGTTCTATGATTACCTCGAGATCCAGCCTATAGGCAACAACATGTTCATGCTGCGAAACGACAGCGTAAGCTCGCAAGAGGAGCTTATGGAATTCAACCGCACTATAGTCCGCCTCGGCGAGGAACTCAACATTCCCGTTGTGGCGACAGGCGACGTTCATTTTCTTGACGAGCGTGACGGAATCTTCCGCAGCATTCTCACCTCGGTCATGTACACCGATTCCGACACCCAGGCGCCTCTTTATTTAAAGACGACGGGGGAGATGCTCAAAGAATTTGCCTATCTCGGCGAGGAAAAGGCCTACGAGGTAGTCGTCACGAATTCCAATCTCATCGCCGACATGACCGACCCCGAGCTTCGGGCGTTCCCCAAGGGCACCTTTACGCCCCACATCGACGGCGCCGACGAGGAGCTGACCGAAATTTGCTGGAGGCGCGCCAAGGAAATCTACGGCGATCCGCTGCCCGAAATCGTGTTCAAGCGCCTCGACCGCGAGCTCACCTCAATTATCGAGCACGGCTTTGCGGTTCTCTATGTAATCGCAAAACGTCTTGTCGCCGATTCCGTCGAGCACGGATATCAGGTGGGCTCCCGAGGATCCGTCGGTTCAAGCTTTGTGGCCTCAATGTGCGGAATTTCCGAGGTAAACCCGCTGGTTCCCCACTACGTCTGCCCCAACTGCCACGAGAGCGAATTCTTCACAAAGGGCGAATACGGCTCCGGCTTCGATCTTCCGCCGAAAAAATGCCCGAAGTGCGGCACCGACATGAAGCGCGACGGCCATGACATTCCCTTTGAAACCTTCCTCGGCTTCCACGGCGACAAGTCGCCGGATATCGACCTAAACTTCTCGGGCGACTACCAGTCCTCGGCTCACAAATTCACCGAAGTTTTATTCGGCGCCGAAAACGTCTTCAAAGCGGGCACCATTTCCACCGTCGCCGACAAGACCGCCTACGGCTATGTCATGAAATATCTTGAGGAGCGCGGCAAGACCGTCAGCAACGCCGAGATCGCAAGGCTCACCCAGGGCTGCACCGGCATAAAGCGCACCACCGGCCAGCACCCCGGCGGAATGGTAGTCATACCCTCGGAATACGAGGTCTACGATTTTACTCCTGTTCAGCACCCCGCCGAAAAGACCGATTCCGACGTCGTCACCACCCACTTCGACTTCAACTCGCTGCACGACACCATCTTAAAGCTCGATGAGCTCGGCCACGATGTCCCGACGATATATAAATATTTAGAAGACATGACCGGCCTTAAGATAACCGACACCCCGATGAGCGATAAGAAGGTCTATTCTCTGTTCACTTCCCCCGAGGCCCTCGGGATCACCGAGGAGGAGCTCGGCTGGTCGAACGGCACCCTTGCTATCCCCGAAATGGGCACCCCGAACACCCGCGACATGCTTAAGGAGACAAAGCCGAAGACCTTTGCCGATCTTTTGCAGATATCCGGCCTCTCCCACGGCACCGACGTGTGGGCGGGCAACGCCCAGGAGCTTATCCGCAGCGGCACCTGCACCATCGATCAGGTTATAGGAACGCGCGACTCCATAATGACCTATCTTATATATCACGGCGTAGACGAAAGCCTTTCCTTCAAGATAATGGAGATAGTCAGAAAGGGCAACGCGCCCAAGCTTCTTACAGACGAGATGAAGCAGACCATGCGCGATCACGGCGTGCCGGAGTGGTATATCGACAGCTGCATGAAGATAAAATACATGTTCCCGAAGGCTCATGCCGCGGCATACGTCACGGCGGCCATACGTCTTGCGTGGTTCAAGGTATACCGCCCCCTCGAATTCTACGCCGCAATATTCACCGTCCGCGGCGAGGACTTCGACGCCGAAAGCGCCATTCGCGGAAAATTGGCCACGCAGTATAAAATCGAAGAGCTGAAGCAGATGGGCAAGGAGCGCTCGGCCAAGGACACGGGCGTCATGGAAATGCTGCTGATAATCAACGAAATGCTCTGCCGCGGGTTCGAATTCCTGCCGATAGACATTCACAAATCCCACGCGACCGTATATAAAATAGAGGACGGAAAGCTGAGGCTGCCCTTTATCGCCCTCGCCGGCGTCGGCGAAAAGGCCGCGCAGTCGCTTTACGCCGCCGCCCAGCGCGACGACTTCATCTCCATAGAGGAATTTGCGCTCGCGGCCGGGGTAAACAACACCGTTATAGACCAGCTCAGCGCCCTCGGCGCCTTCGGCGATATGCCCGAGACCGCCCAGATGACCCTGTTCTGACCAGGAATCCGTTTTATCGGCTTTTGAAGTAACTAATCCACCCCCTCCCGAATATTATGTAACGAAGTCATAGCACTTTAATACTTAATACAGGAGGATTCATATGGCAGAATTTGCTAACAATCCTTACGGCTTCAAAGAGGCCGTAACGGTGCAGGCAGAGCGCGTTTTCGACAGCTGTTCCGACCGCGACTGCCTTGAAGACCTGGAGGTCGTCTTTCCCGACGCCTCTGCGGCAGCGCTCGTCAACGACGCGGTTTACGCAAAAGCCCGCTGCGTTGAGGTCACCAGCGCCTACTTTTCGATAGAGCCCATACAGTTCAACAAGGGCTTCTATTCGGTCGACATTACTTACACCTTCAACATCGGGGTTGAGCTGTCGACGTCGACGCAGCCCTCGGCCCCTACGAACACGGTAAACGGCACGGCAGCGTTCACGAAAAAGGTGATACTTTACGGCAGCGAGGGCGGCACCAAGCTGTTTTCATCTGACGTAAACGGCGCGGTCTCACAAAACGGCTGCTGCTACAACAACCCGCCGCGCGCCACCGTCGCCGTGGCCGATCCTATTGTCCTCGGCCTCAGGCTGGTGACGATTCCCGCCTACAGCGCCTGCACCGACGCCACCTGCGAAACCGCCGTGACGGTTCCCGCAAGAAAATCGGTCTGCGTCACCCTCGGAATGTTCTCGGTAGTCTCTCTGTCAAGGAGCGTCCCGGTGATGCTTCCAGCGTTCGACTACGAGGTGCCGTCAAAGGAATGCACCTCGGCGACGGAGAGCCCCTGCGAGCTTTTCGACAAGATAAGCTTCCCGACGGGGGAGTTTTACCCCAAGGGCCTTGAAGAGGCCGCCGGCGGAAGCGGCTGCGGCTGTCAGCCATCGCAGAACGGCTAATAAAATGTCCACCTCTGTCATATAATTTGACAGAGGTGATTATTTATGCTGTGCAGCTTGTCAGAGCTTCGGCGAAAAGAGATTGTCGACACCAAAACGGGGGAGATACTCGGCCGGGCGGACGACATAAGATTCGATTCCGAGACATCGGGCGTCGAATCGGTGATAATTTACGGCAGACCGAAGCTATTCGGCTTTTTGGGGAGGGACGGCGACCTTTCGGTGAAATTCGAGGACATCAGTCTTATAGGCAAGGACGCCGTGCTGGTGACCTCGGCTCAGTACCTTCCGCCGCCCGAAAGAAAGCCTTTCGGGGAGAAAAATGTCAAAAAACCCGCGGAAGACTGAAAAAGGAAAAAATTTTTTTCAAAAACCCTTGCATTTTTCTTCAGACTGTGCTAAAATTGCTTGTAATTCGCACGCCGGGTCAAAGCGGAGGTGCCCGAAAAACCTCGGGTTATACGCTGCGGAGGGCCAAGAGACCATACCTATCGGCTTTCAGCAAAAAAATTCTGGCCTCTGTTCTCCTGAAATTCCGGCGGAGGGTTAAAAAATTTTTAAACCAAACAGGAGGTTACTACCATGGCAGTAGTATCAATGAAGCAGCTTCTTGAGGCCGGCGTTCATTTCGGACACCCTTCAAGAAGATGGAACCCGAAGATGGCTCCCTACATCTTCACAGAGAGAAACGGAATCTATATCATCGACCTGCAGAAGACCGTTCGCAAGCTTGAGGAAGCTTACATGTTCGTGCGCGATCTTTCCGCCGAGGGCGGCGAAATAATCTTCGTCGGCACCAAGAAGCAGGCGAGCGATTCCATTCGCGACGAAGCTCTTCGCGCAAACGCTCATTATGTAAACGCCCGTTGGCTCGGCGGCATGATGACCAACTTCAAGACCATTCAGACCAGAATCCGCAGACTTGAGCAGCTCCACAAGATGGAGACCGACGGCACCTTCAATCTTCTCCCTAAGAAGGAAGTCGTAAAGCTGCAGCTTGAGATCGAAAAGCTCGAGAAATATCTCGGCGGCATCAAGAACATGCAGAAGCTTCCCTCCGCGCTGTTCATCGTTGACCCCAAGCGCGAGAAGATCGCCGTTTCCGAAGCGAGAAAGCTCGGTATTCCTATCGTCGCTATCGTCGACACCAACTGCGATCCCGATGAGGTCGATTACGTGATCCCCGGCAACGACGACGCTATCCGCGCGATCAAGCTCATCTCCGGCGCTATTGCCGACGCCATTATCGAAGGCCGTCAGGGCGAAACCGCCGCCGAGGGTGAAGAAGCTCCCGTCGTTGACGAGACCGAGGAATAATTCATTATCAGGAGGAAGTAAATATATGGCAAATATTACCGCTAAGGACGTCTCCGCTCTCCGCGAGAGAACGGGCGTCGGAATGATGGACTGCAAAAAGGCGCTCGTCGAGGCCGACGGCGACTTTGAAAAAGCAATAATTATACTTCGCGAAAAGGGCCTTGCCACCCAGGCCAAGAAGGCCGGCAGAGTTGCCGCCGAGGGTCTTGTTATAGCCGCCGTCGAAGGCAATGTCGGCGCTATCGTCGAGGTCAATTCCGAGACCGACTTTGTCGCCAACACCGACGACTTTAAGAATTTTGTCACCACCGTTGTAAAGACGGTTATCGCCGCCAATCCCGCCGACGTCGACGCCCTCAAGGCCGCCAAGGCGGTAGGCTCCGAGATGACCGTTGAGCAGGAGCTCCAGGAGCTCTTCCTCAAGATCCGCGAAAATATCCAGATCCGCAGATTTGCCCGCCTCGAGGGAACTTTGGTTTCCTATGTTCACGGCGGCGGCAGGATCGGCGTTCTTGTCAAGCTCGACACCGATCTCGGCGAGAAAGCCCTTGTCTGCGGCAAGGACGTTGCGCTTCAGGTAGCTTCGATGAACGCCTCCTACCTCGACAGAGACCATGTCCCCGCCGATGTGCTTGAGGGAGAGAAGAAGATCATGCTCGCTCAGATGTCAGAGGATCCCAAGATGAAGAACAAGCCCGAGCAGGTTCTTGCCAAGATAGTCGAGGGCAAGATCGGCAAGTATTACAGCGAGAACTGCCTTGTCGATCAGGAATTCATCAAGGACGGAGACCTTACCGTCGGCAAGTATGTCGAAAAGTGCGCCAAGGAACTCGGCGGCACCATCAAGGTTGCCGACTATGTCCGCTATGAGCGCGGCGAAGGCATCGCCAAGCGCGAGGACAACTTCGCAGACGAAGTCGCTTCGATGATAAAGTAATTTTCCCACGTTTAGAGCCTCCGATTTTTCGGAGGCTCTTTTGCGTGTTCGGCGTTTATCGGATTTCGTCGCCGTGATCGTCACAGTCCTGCGGCTTTTGTGAGATAGGGTGGCGGCGCTCAAGAAAATCCCTGATATCCCGTGCGTCCATGATCTCGGCGGCCTCCTCGGCGGTGAGGTCTTTAAATTTTGAAAGCCTGTCTTTGTTTTTGATAAAATTCACCCCTTTTGCGAAGTCTTAAGATATTTTCTGCACAAAAGGGGCTATTATTCAATCTTTGTCAGTCCTTGAAGGAAAGTGTAGCCCAAAAGGTGGGGATATTCTTTTCATGCAAAAAACCGACGCCGTTGGTGTCTTCATAGATAGACGCGAGCCTGAAACCCGCCTCAAGCTGGCCGCCTATCTGCTCCTCGGCGGTGTGGGAAAACTGCATGCCGCAGTCGTCGTCCTCCAAAAGCTTTCGCTGCTCGGGATTTACAACCGGGTCAAACGGCAGGAAATTGACTATTTTCGATTCGTCGCTGCCGACGATATAATTAACGCCGTTGTCAAGTCCGCACAAAAGCCTGCCTCCGGGTTTAAGCACCCTGAAGCATTCCCTAAAAACCGGCTTCACCTCGCGAATGTAGCAGTTTGAAATAGGGTGGAAGATGATGTCAAAGGAGCCGTCCGGGAAGGGGAGCGGCTTTGTCATGTCGGCGCGGACGATTTCGACGGAATAACCCTCCCTGTCGGCTACCATACGCTCGCTTTCAAGCTGCTTTTGCGAATAGTCGAGAACGGTGCATTCTGCGCCGGCTATCGAAAACAGCGGTATCTGCTGGCCTCCGCCCGAGGCGAGGCCCAAAAGCTTCTTTCCCTTAAGGTTGCCGAGCCAGGAATGCGGCACCGGCTTTGTCGGCGTCAGCAATACGTCCCACTTTCCGGCGCGGGCGCTTTCGCAGATCTCGTGCGTTACCGGGACGCCCCATTCCCAGCCCTCGTCTACCCACCTGTCGATGGTCTCGGCGTTTATGTCCTGATAATTTATGAAATCCATTTTTCAGACCTCCTCACTGCGATGATAGCATAAAACCGCGCAGGGTGTCAATAGCGGCAAGAAAGCCAGATGTGGCCCAAAGGCCACATCAAGAAGATAGAAGTTAGAAATTAGAAGATAGAGTTTAAGGTGTCGCCTGCGGCGACATATTAAATATTTCTAATAATGCGTGCGGAATGGACACTCCCAAAAATGCGGCATATAAATTCTTATCTCTGATTTCTGACTGCGGTTCTCTTGACGGCTGCCCCTTAATATGATACAATATTTCAAAATTCATCAAGGAGCCGTTAAATGAACGATCTATATGAGCCGCAGGTGATAAAATCTATCCTGTCGCGCCACGGATTCACCTTTTCAAAGCGCCTCGGCCAGAATTTTCTGACCGACCCCACCGTCTGCCCGAAAATTGCCGAGCTCGGCGGAGCAGAAAGCGGCTGCGGCGTTATCGAGATAGGCCCGGGCATCGGCGTTCTGACAAACGAACTCTGCCGCCGCGCCGAAAAGGTCGTCGCGATAGAGCTCGATTCAAGGCTGATACCAATTCTTGCCGAGACCCTTTCGGAGCACAAAAACCTAAAAGTCATAAACGCCGATGTTTTGGATCTCGACCTCAATCATCTTATAGAGGAGGAGTTTCGGGGCATGCCGGTGACGGTCTGCGCCAACCTGCCCTATTACATCACCTCGCCGATAGTCATGAAGCTTCTTCAAGACCGCCTCCCGATAAACGCCATAACTACGATGGTTCAGCGCGAGGCCGCAGATCGCCTCTGCGCGCCTTTGGGCACACGCGAGGCCGGGGCGGTCACCGTCGCCGTGAACTTTTATTCAAAGCCGGAAAAGCTTTTCGGCGTCGGCCGGCACAGCTTCATGCCCTCGCCGAATGTCGACAGCGAGGTCATCAGGCTTAATATCCGCAAGGATCCCGAACAGGTTCCCGACGAAGAGCAGTTTTTCAGGATCGTCCGCGGGCTCTTTACCCTGCGCCGAAAGACCGTCCTCAACGCGCTTTCCGGCTCCGTTCTGCCCGATAAGGCCGAGGCGAGAAAAGTTCTCGACGCCGCGAAAATCCCGCCCGACGTCCGCCCCGAGCAGCTTGTGATGTCGGACTTCGTGTCGCTCTGCAAGGTTTACTGCGATAATGCCGAGAAAAGGGAGGCTTCAATATGACGCCCCGGGAATTTTTAAACTTTATGAACGCCGCGGCCGCGCTTAAAACTACCTACCGCCACAACTACACCGAGCCGGGCCGCCGCGAAAGCGTCGCCGAGCACAGCTGGCGGCTTGCGCTTATGGCTATGCTTTTAAAGGACGATTTTTCGGATCTCGACATCGATAAGGTCATAAAAATGTGCCTTATTCACGATCTCGGCGAGGCGATCACCGGCGACATTCCCTGCTTTGAAAAAACCGCCGACGACGAAAAAACCGAAAGCTCGGCGATATCCCGGCTTCTTTCAATTCTCCCGGAAAATTCGAAAAACAACCTCAACTCCCTTTATGAGGAGATGAACGCTCAGGCCACCGACGAGGCGAAACTCTATAAAGCCTTCGATTGCCTTGAGGCGGTGATATCCCACAACGAAGCGGATATTTCAACCTGGGCGGAAAACGAATACAGTCTGCAGTTTACCCACGGCGCCGACAGGGTGAGCTGGAGCGATTGGCTTAAGGAGCTGAAAGCGGAGATAGACAGGGATACAAGGAAAAAAATACGCCGCAATACTTGACAATTTCGGCGGCCGAGACTATAATAAATCATTATTTGAAGTAAAAAGGAGTCTTTATTTTGAAATATCTCATCGACAGTATCTATAAAAGCGTTCGCGGCGAGGTAACGGATAACACTCTTGTCCCGGGCGCCGAGGTTACGCTTGAGGGGTGGATAAGAACCAACCGCTCCTCAAATAAGATTGGCTTTATCTCCCTCAACGATGGCTCGTCCTTCAACTGCTGCCAGATCGTCTACGAGGAGGATAAGCTTTCAAATTACGACGAGATATCAAAATATCTCACCGGGTGCTCGGTGCGCGTCACCGGCAGCCTTGTCATCACCGAGGGGGCGAAGCAGCCCTTTGAGATCAACGCGTCGGCCGTCGAGCTTTTAGGCGCCTGCGATTCAAGCTATCCCATGCAGAAAAAGCGCCACAGCCTTGAATTTTTGCGCGAGATCCCTCACCTAAGACCCAAGACAAACACCTTTATGGCGGTATTTAAGATCCGCTCGGTGGTGTCGCAGTCGCTTCACGAATTTTTCCGCAAAAACGGCTTTACCTATATCCACACCCCGATAATCACCGGCAACGACGCCGAGGGCGCCGGCGAATGCTTCACCGTCACCACCCGCGAGGACGGCAACTACGCCGAGGACTTCTTCGGCAAGCACGCCTGCCTGACTGTCTCGGGCCAGCTGCATGTCGAGCCCTTCGCGCTCGCCTTCGGCAAGGTATACACCTTCGGGCCGACGTTCCGCGCCGAAAATTCCAACACGCCCTACCACGCTTCGGAATTCTGGATGATCGAGCCGGAAATGGCGTTCTGCGACCTTAAGGGCGACATGGCCGTCATGGAGGCCATGCTCAAATACGTCATTTCCGACGTCATGCAAAGCTGCCGCGACGAACTTGAATTTTTAAACAGCTTCGTCGCCGAAAAGCACGATCTCATCTCAAAGCTTGAAAGCGTCGTCTCCTCCGATTTCAAGGTGATCACCTATACCGAGGCCGTAGACGCGCTCATCAAAAGCGGCGTGAAATTTGAAAATCCCGTGTCCTGGGGAATGGACTTCAACAAGGAGCACGAGGTTTATATCTGCGAGCAGATAGCCAAAGGCCCCGTCTTCCTCATCGATTTCCCGAAGGATATCAAGGCGTTTTACATGAAGCTCAATCCCGACGGAAAGACCGTCGCCGCCTGCGACCTTTTGGTGCCCGGCGTGGGAGAGCTCATCGGCGGCTCGCAGCGCGAGGAAAGCTTCGAGCTTTTGGATAAGCGCATGGACGAGCTCAATATGGAAAAGGACACCCTTGACTGGTATCTCGATCTCAGAAGATACGGCGGAGTGGTGCATTCCGGCTTCGGCCTCGGCCTTGAGCGGCTTTTGATGTATATCACCGGCGTAGGCAATATTCGCGACGTCCAGGCCTATTCGAGAACGCCTAAAAATCTCAAATTCTGAGACGATAATAAATTCGACCCGAGCTGTCCTCGGGTCTGTTTTTTTACCGAACCGTGCCGCGACTTGCGCGACTATACTTTTGAATATTCAATCAGGAGCTCCGTAAAATGACAAAAGACGAACTGCTTTGCCACTACGGCTATTTAAACCGCCTTGCCGGCTCAAAGCTCGGCTCGCAGGACGACGCCGACGACCTTGTGGCCGACACCTACCTTGCGGCCTTTGCGTATCTCAAGCGAGGCGGAAAGATCGACCACCCGAAGACATGGCTTGCAAACACCCTTATGCACAAGCTGAACAGCCGCTTCCGCCAAAAATACAGCCGCTCCTTCGTTTCTATAGACGACTTCGGCGATTTCCTTTCCGCGGACAAAGACTTCGAGCAAGAGATCGTTCAAAGCGAGGAGGCAAACGAGCTTCGGCGGGAGCTTTTGATGCTCTCCCGGCTCTACCGCGAAGTTATCATCAGGTATTATTTCAACGGCGAGGACATACCCACGATATCACGCGAGCTCGGCGTGCCGCAGGGAACGGTAAAAAGGCGGCTTTTTGACGGCAGGCAGACCTTAAAGAAAGGACTTGAACAGATGAATACGCAGGAGAATAAGATACCCCGCAGGCTCAATGTATGGAGCACCGGTGATTTTCCGACCTATCTTAACGGCAACGACCTTACCGTTCATATCGTAACTAACTTTTTGGAGCAGAACATTTTGTGCGAGGCTTACGAAAAGCCGCTCAGGCCCTCCGAAATCGCCCGTGCGCTCGGCGTTCCCGCGCCATATATCGAGAACGAGCTCGATTTTCTGACAAATGATGAGGTCATGGCAAAGACCTCCGACGGAAAATACTACACCGATTTCATCATCAAAAAAGCGGAGTTTGCCTACAGCTCCACCCTTTGGCAGAATGAATTTGCAAAGCGCAATTTCGATATTTTCTGGGAGGCGATGAGCGGGCTTATAAGCGACGTCGAAAAGACGGATATCGCGAAAAAACTGAATCCGCGTCAGCTCAAAAAGCTTCAGCGCTGGGCGGTCATGCGGCTTTTACAGAAATTCCGCCAAGACCTTATCGACTCCGGGGACGGCTTTAAATGTCCGCTCAGAAGGGACGGCGGGCGCTGGCTCTTAGGCGGCTCTGTCACCGAACTCTTTAACGACCAAAAACCGAAAAAGGAAGAAAATTCTATTGGCTCCTATAGCTTTTCCGGGCTCAGAAACGCCTGCTTCTCGGCACCCGACGGCACAGTTCTCTGGACACACGAATTCGACACCGCCCTCTGCGACGACCCTCAGCGCTGGGCTCATGTCGGCGATTACGGTTCGCTTACAAATCTGCTCTGGGGGCTTTTCAACGGCGTACCCGTCGAGAAGTGCAACATTTCCACAATTTTCCTTGAAAAAACCGAAAGCCTGATAACAATGGGAATATTGGCCCGCGAAAACGGCCATATAATCGCCGATATACCTATCCTCTCCGAAAGCGAATACGCCGTCATTTTAAGGCTCGTCGACCCGTGGCAGAAGCTTCTGACCGAAAAGCTCGGAAAAGAACTCGGCGAGTATCTCAGCACCGCGCTCGAGCCTATCCCGCCGCATTTAAAAAGCGTACCCGACTGGCTCAGAAGCCCGTTCGATTACACCACTATGAGCGCCGTGCGCGAAGCATTCGACCGAGGTCTTTGGCTCAGCGACATCGACTACTGCTGCCCGCCGATGCTGATGACATACCGGGAAAAATAAACGCAATAAAAAGCCGGATTCATATAGGATCCGGTTTTTCGTATGTATTTCGGTTTTGCCTGTTATTTCCTGTCCTTTCTTTCCTCCACAAAGCTCGAGGCCTCGCAGTCGGCGATCATCAGCGCAAGCGCGAGGGGATACATATGCAGCGCGTTTCCGACGAGTTTCTGATCCTCGGTGCCCGAAAATCCCATGTGCCAGCGAACCGCCATGGCCTCGTCCCGGCTTAGGCGCATGAACCCCGAGACTATGTACACCGACTTCTCCCCGTGGCCGTAGGGGAGGGTGTCGTTATATTCGTAATAGGGCACCTTCGACCACACGCCGGTCTTGTCGTCCTTTACGTTTCGCATCGATGTGCGGTAGGTGTCTATCTTGCAGACATCGTGCAAAAGCGAGACTATCGCCACGGTCTCGTCCGAAAATTCAAGCCCGAAGGCAGATTTTGCGCGGTCGGTTTCAAGATACGACTTAAGGCAGTCGTAGACGTTTAAGCTGTGCTCGCAGAGGCCGCCCTCGTATGAGCAGTGAAAGCGGGTTGAAGCCGGCGCCGTGAAAAAATCGCAGCGGTTCTGCAAATAGTCAAGAAGCTTTTCCGAGCCCTCCCGTTTTATGTTGGCGCGGTATATTTCAATGAATCTGTCTTTGAATTCCGTAGACATATAAGTTACCCCTCCCGTGATTATATTCTCATTTTACCACAACATTCCGGCTTTGTAAAGAGAAAAACAGTTTTTGATGTGGCCCAAAGGCCACATCAAGAAGATAGAAGTTAGAAATTAGAAGTTAGAGTTTCAGGGTGTCGCCTGCTGCGACATATCTAAATATTTCTAATAATGCGTGCGGAATGGACACTCCCACAGTTTTAAAGCGCGCGGCTCTCATCAACGCGATGTTACAAAATTGTAATCCTTAAATTTTCCAAAAAATCTTGCTTTATTTTCCGAAATGTGATATACTATTCAATGATTATGGATAATGGATAAATATTTTTCACTCACAGAAAGGATTGTTTATATGCCAAGAAGCATGACAGGCTACGGCAGAGCCGTAAAACTTTACGACAACCGCGAGATAACCGTCGAGCTCAAAGCCGTCAATCACCGTTTTTTTGAATTTACCGCCCGCGTTCCGCGCCAGTATTCCTTTGTTGAGGATCGCCTGAAAAAGCTCTATTCCCAGAAGATCAACCGCGGCAAGGTTGAAACCTATGTCACCGTCAGCGTGCTCGGGGATCCCGCCGAGACCGTCGAGGCAAATCCCGCGGTCATCGAAAGCTATGTCGGCGCTTTAAGAGATATCGGCGGTAAAATAGGCGTCCCCGACGACCTCGCGCTTTCACATCTTCTCAGAATCCCCGACGCGTTCACCGTCAGAAAGGCGGAGGAGGACGAGGAGCAGATCTGGCAGCAGGTGTCCGAGACCGCTTTGGAGGCCCTTGAAGGATTTTTGAAGATGCGCTCAGACGAGGGCGAAAAGCTCAAGTGCGACATCTTGGTAAAGTTAGACGAAATTGCCGCCGACGTCGAAAAGGTCGAGGAGCTTTCCTCGCAGACCGTCAGCGCCTACCGCGAGAGGCTTTATTCCAAAATAAGCGAGGTTTTGGCCGACAAGAACATCGACGAGCAGAGAATTCTCACCGAGGCCGCCATCTTTGCGGACAAGGTAGCCGTCGACGAGGAGACCGTGCGGTTAAAAAGCCATATAAGCCAGTGCCGCGGGCTGCTTGCGCTCGACGAGCCGGTTGGCAAGCGCCTTGACTTTTTGATCCAGGAATTCAACCGCGAGGTGAACACCATAGGTTCAAAGTGCAACGATCTTTCGGTCACAAAGCTTGTTCTTGAGATGAAGGCCGCAATCGAAAAGATCCGCGAGCAGATACAGAACATAGAATAGCGGGGGGGGCAGGTTTAATGGAAGTTGTCAGCATAGGCTACTCCTGCTACATTCCCGTAGGCAGGATAATAGCCGTAGTGGAGCCCTCGAGCTCGCCGATAAAGCGCCTTATTCAGGACAGCCGGGACAACGGCACGCTTATCGACGCCACCTACGGCAAGAAGACGAAATCCGTCATCGTCATGGATTCCGACCATGTGATTTTGTCCTCCCGCGAACCCGAATATATCCTGAAGCCGAAAGGAGAGCAGGAAAATGTCTAAGGGAACCCTTTTTGTGATATCCGCCCCATCGGGCACGGGTAAGGGCACCATTGTTTCAAGAATCCTCGCCGACGATCCTTCGGTACATTTTTCCGTCTCCGCCACCACGCGCGGCCCCCGCGAGGGTGAGACTGACGGGGTGAATTACTACTTTATAACCCGCGAGGAATTCTCGGGGCTTATAGAGAGCGGCGGAATGCTTGAATATGCCGAATTCTGCGGAAATTTCTACGGCACCCCCAAAAAGCCCGTTTTCGACAATCTGCTTGCGGGGCATGACGTTATACTTGAAATAGAGACCGTCGGGGCGATGAAGGTAAAAAAGGCCTGCCCCGAGGCAGTAGGGATATTTATCCTTCCGCCCTCGCTTTACGAGCTTCGCCGCCGCCTTGAAAAGCGTGCCACCGATCCCGAAGAGGTCATATCGGCAAGGGTGGCTCAGGCGAAAAGCGAAATAGAAAAATCCTATCAGTACGACTATGTCGTCGTCAACGACGACCTTGAAAAAGCCGTCGCCGACGTTAAAACCGTCATGAAGGCGGCAAAGAATATGACAAAGACAAATAAAGAAACCATAGAAGGAGTGCTTTTAAAATGTTAAGACCGTCAAGCTCACAGATCCTTAAAAACGGCGAGAGCAACTATTCTCTCGTCATAGCGGTTGCGCGCCGCGCCCGCGAAATCATCGACGACGCCTACGAGGAAAAGGCCGTCATCAATGAAAAGCCGGTTAAAACCGCCGTCGAGCAGTTTGCGCGCTCGGAATACAGGCTCATAGAAGATCCCTCGCTCAGAAAGAAATGATAACCGCGGCCAAGGTTGCGCTTTCCGGCACGGCTTACGGCTTCGATATGGAGTATACCTACCGCGTTCCGTCGGTCATCAAAGAAAGCCTCTGCGCGGGAATGAGGGTGCTCGTGCCGTTCGGCAGGGGAAACTCAAAGCGCGTCGGCCTTGTCATGCGAGTATATGAGCGCGAGGACGAGGAGGGCATAAAGCCGATTCTCTCGATAATAGACCGCAGGCCGCTTATCGACGATGAGCTTCTTGACATGGTGAGATGGCTCAAGGAGCGCACCTTCTGCACCTTTTACGAGGCCTTTCGCACTGTCATACCCTCCGGCTATTCCGTCACCGTCGACGAAACCTATTCCCTTTCCCCAAATCGCCCCGCCGCCGACGATCCTCTTACAGAGGAGGAATCGGCAGTATATGAAAAGCTTCTTTCTGCGGTAAGCGCAAGGGAGTTTTCCGCGGCGCTTGCTGCTGCGGGGCAGGATATTCTTTCGTCGCTCGCGCAAAAGGGCCTTTTGGAGCGCTCGGACGAGATAAAGCGGCGCGTCGGCGACGAAACCGTTTCAATGCTTCGCCTCTCCGACGGCTTCGTCGGCGATCCCTCGGCTTACAAGCTCACCCCGAAGCAGAAAACCGTCGTCTCGTTTTTTGAAGAGAATACCTCCGCCTCCGTGAAAGAGACCTGCTATTATCTCGGCGTCACAAGAACCATTATCCGAAATATGCTCGATTCCGGCGTTTTGGAGGAATATAAGTACGAGACATTTCGCACCCCGGAATTTTCCGAGACGGAGCCAACAGACCCCGACGGCATAATTCTTTCCGAGGAGCAGTCGGCGGCCTACGACGGCATAATGAAGCTTGTCGGGGCCGAAAAGCCCGCCGGCGCGCTTTTGCACGGCGTCACCGGGAGCGGAAAGACCGCAGTGTTTATAAAAATAATCGCCTCGGTATTAAAAGCCGGAAAGACCGCTTTAATGCTCGTCCCCGAGATATCGCTTACCCCGCAGCTTGTAGGCAGATTTCGCTCCTGCTTCGGCGACACCGTCGCGGTAACGCATTCAGCGCTGTCTTTAGGCCAGAGGCTCGACGAATTCAAGCGGGCAAAATCGGGCACCGCAAAAATAGTCATCGGCACCCGAAGTGCAGTTTTCGCGCCGCTTAAGAATATCGGAATCATCATAATGGACGAGGAGGGCGAGGGCACCTATAAGTCTGAATCCTCGCCGAGATATCACGCCCGCGACGTTGCCATAAAGCGCTGCGGCGACCAAAATTGCGTTCTTTTGATGGCCTCGGCCACCCCATCTCTCGAAACTTATTACTACGCTCAGACCGGCCGCTACAGCCTCTTTGAGATGAAGGAGCGCTACAACAACGCAAGCCTGCCTGAGGTCGTCGTCGCGGACATGTCGCTTGAAGCCGAAAACGGCAACAGTTCTATGTTCTGCGAGGATCTTATCCGCGCGATGGGGGAAAACCTCAAAAACGGCCGGCAGTCGATTCTTCTTCTTAACCGGCGGGGATATAATACCTTTGCTCTCTGCGGCGGCTGCCACGGGGCGATAAAATGCCCCAACTGCCTTTTGCCGCTGACATACCACAAGTCTAACGGCCGCCTTATGTGCCACTACTGCGGATATTCCGCGCCGTTCGACGGCGTCTGCCCGATATGCGGCGGAAGCAATATACGCACCTCGGGCGCGGGCACTCAGCTTATTGAGGAGGAGCTTGCCGAGCTGTTTCCGTCGGCGAGAATCCTTCGCATGGACGCCGACACGACGTCTTCGAGGGCGCACTATGAGGAAAAATTCCGCGACTTTGCAAACGGGCTTTACGACATCATGGTGGGCACCCAGATGATAGCCAAGGGCCTCGACTTTGAAAAGGTCACGGTAGTAGGCGTGGTGTCTTTGGACAGCTCGCTGTTCGCCGGAAGCTATAAAAGCTACGAGCGCACCTTTTCTTTGCTCACGCAGGTAGTCGGCCGGGGAGGCAGAGGCGCCGAAAAGGGCGTAGCCTATATCCAGACATACATACCAGACCACCACATCATCACCCTTGCATCAAAGCAGGATTACAGGGAATTTTACGATCAGGAGATCTCGCTCCGGCGGGAGCTGATCTACCCGCCTTTTTGCGATATATGCAGCGTCACCTTCAGCTCGCCGCTCGAATCCGACGCCGTCAGGGCGGCAAACGCGTTTGTCGGCCTCATGAGAGAGGGCATCGCCAAAATGAGCGAGAAGATCCCGCTTAGGGTGTTGGGCCCGGCAAAAGCCGGCCAGGGCAGGCTGAACCGCCGCTACAGAATCTCCCTGACAATAAAATGCCGCAATTCAAAGCCGTTTAGGGCGCTTATATCGTCGCTTCTGATATCTGCTTCAAAGGACAAGCGCTTTGCAAACGTAAGAATTGCCGCGGACATAAATCCCGAAAACATATGAAAGGACAGTATACAAATGGCACTGAGAAAAATCGTTACGGACGGCGATCCCGTTCTTTTAAAAAAATGCAAGCCGGTTGAAAAGTTCGACACCCGCCTCGCCGAGCTTTTGGACGACATGGCCGAGACCATGTATAACGCCGAGGGCCTCGGACTTGCGGCGCCACAGGTGGGGATAATCCGCCGCGCTGTCGTCATCGATGTGACCGAGGATCGCTCCGGCCTTATCGAGCTCGTCAACCCCGAGATAATTTCCCGCTCCGACGAGCAGCAGTACGGCACCGAGGGCTGCCTCAGCTTCCCCGAGATGTACGGCTACGTCCACCGCCCGAAGACCGTTAAATTCCGCGCGCAGGATCGCTACGGAAACACCTATGAAAAAGAGGTGTCCGATCTCTTTGCCCGCGCCGTCTGCCACGAATGCGATCACCTTGACGGCCGCGTTCTCCCGACATACATCGAGGAGCCCTACGATCCCAAGAAAGAGGAATAGTCTGGCAGCGCCGCCTCAGAATATTTTTAACGAAAGCTTGATATCATATGAATATAGTTTTTATGGGCACCCCCGATTTTGCCGTGCCCTCCCTGCAAGCGCTCATCGACGCGGGGCATAGCGTAAAGGCGGTCTTCACCCAGCCCGACAAGCCTAAGGGCAGGGGAATGCGCCTTACTCCGCCGCCTGTCAAGGAGCTCGCGCAAAAATACGGCATAGAGGTCTTTCAGCCGCAGTCGTTAAAGCGCGAGACCGAAACCTGCACGCCGCTTATAAGGTCGCTTTCGCCCGACGTCATCGTCGTTGTCGCATACGGAAAGCTCCTTCCGCCCGAGGTGCTTGAGATCCCGCCTCTCGGCTGCGTAAACGTGCACGGCTCGCTGCTTCCGAAATACCGCGGCGCCGCGCCCATTCAGCACACTGTTCTCAACGGCGACGAATTCGGCGGCGTCACCACCATGCTCATGGCCGAGGGAATGGACACCGGGGATATCCTTCTCAAAAAAGAAGTAAAGCTTCTTGAGAACGAGACCTCCTCCGAGCTGTTTGACCGCCTTGCGCCCATAGGCGCCGATCTTTTGCTCGAAACCCTTGACGGCCTCGCCGCCGGCAAAATTGTCCCCCAAAAGCAGGACGAATCGGCGGCAACGCTTGCGCCGATGCTCTCAAAGCAGATGTCCCCGACGGACTTCAACCGCCCTGCAAAAGCGGTGCACCGGCAGATTTTGGGTCTCTCCGACTGGCCCTGCGCAACAGCCCTACTTAGCGGAAAGAAGATAAAAATATACCGCGCCGAGCTCGTCAGCGAATTCGGCAGCAGCGGCGTTCCCGGCGAGGTAATAAATCCCGCCGATCTGACCGTCGCCTGCGCCGAGGGTTCGGTAAGGCTCACCGAGCTGCAGCCCGAGGGCTCAAAGAGAATGTCCGCACAGGATTACCTCAGGGGCCACCCGGTGAAAAAGGGCGAAATTATACTTCCGGAATAAAGAAAGGTGACATACATGCCTATCGGCTACTATTATGACGCTACCGTGCTGATACTGATACCCGCGATAATCTTCGCGATGTACGCTCAGTTTAAGGTAAATTCCACATACAGCAAATATTCAAAATATTCAAATGCCCGCGGGGTGACCGCGGCGCAGGTCGCGAGGCGAATACTCGATTCAAACGGCCTCACGAACATACGCGTCGAGAGGATATCCGGCAAGCTCACCGACAATTACAATCCCACCGCGCAGACCGTTTATCTTTCCGATTCCACCTATTCCTCGACGTCCGTCGCCGCGATAGGCGTCGCCGCCCACGAATGCGGCCACGCCGTTCAGCACGCCACCGGCTATCTTCCTATAAGAATTCGCACGGCTATAGTCCCGATAACAAATATCGGCTCAAGCGTAAGCTGGATCTTAATTCTTATCGGGCTTCTGTTCTCTGCCTTTAATCTTGCGATGATAGGCGTTCTGCTCTTTTCGCTGACGGCCGTCTTTCAGGCAGTTACGCTTCCCGTCGAATTCAACGCCTCCGCAAGGGCGCTCGACACCCTCGAGCGGGATTATATCCTCACCGACGACGAACTTCCGATGGCCAAAAAGGTGCTCTCCGCCGCCGCTATGACCTATGTCGCGGCGTTGGTGTCCTCAATAGCCTCGGTACTAAGGCTGTTTTTGATAGTCAGCAACAGCCGCTCCCGCCGCCGATAATAATTTTGATAAGGATCTGAAATATGCTGACGCCACGTGAAATTTGCCTGAGGCTTCTTGATTCGACAGACCGCGGGCAGGAATATTCAAATATCGCCCTCGACATGACGCTGCGATCATCAGACGGCCTCAGTCCGGTCGACCGGCGCTTTATAGCGGCGCTCTATTACGGCGTTCTCGAGCGAAGGCTCACCCTCGACGAGATAATCAAGGCGCGCTCAAGCCGCCCGTCGGACAGGCTCGGCTCCGAGCTTCGGCAGATACTTCGCATGGGGCTTTACCAGCTGATGTATATGGATACGGTGCCCGAGAGCGCCGCCGTCAACGAAAGCGTAAAGCTTGCCTCAAAGCTTAAAAATCCCGCCGCCGCGGGCTTCGTGAACGCGCTGCTCAGAAATTTCATCAGGGACGGCATGCCGATCCCGAAAACAGGCGTAAAGCTTAAAGACTTGTCAGTCAGCTATTCCTGTCCCGAGTGGATAGTTAAAACTTGGATTAGGGACTACGGCGAAAAGGCGGCCGTCGGCATTTTGGAGGATTCTCTGAAACGCGCGCCCATAACCGCCCGCCTGAACACCTGCAAATTTTCTCTTGAGGAAATTATCCGCGAGCTTGAGGCCGAAGAAGTATCTGTAAAGCTTTCTGACTTTACAGATTCCTGTGCCGATCTTTTCGGCTGCGGATCGGTTGAAACGCTGTCGGCCTATAAAAAGGGCATGCTTCACATTCAGGATCAGTCCTGCCAGATATGCTGCGCCGAGCTTGACCCCGCCCCCGGCGGCGTAGTTCTGGATCTTTGCTCCGCCCCGGGCGGAAAGGCGTTCACCCTCGCCGAGATGATGGGCGACTGCGGAAAGCTCATCGCCTGCGATTTACATAAAAACCGCGTCAGGCTTATATCTTCGGGAGCAAAAAGGCTCGGCCTCGGCTGCATCGAAGCCCTGGAAAACGACGCCAAAAAGTTCAATCCCGCGTTTCCCGCGGCCGACCGCGTTCTCTGCGACGTTCCCTGCTCGGGTCTCGGAGTTATCCGCCGCAAGCCGGAGATTAAATACCGTGCCGAAGAGGATCCCTTCGCGATTTCGGCCGCACAGTACGCCATTTTATCTACCTCCTCCCGATATCTAAAACCGGGCGGAAAGCTGATATATTCCACCTGCACGCTGAGACGTGCTGAAAACGACCGCGTCGTCGAAAAGTTTATCTCGGAAAATCCCGATTTCGAGCCTGTCAAGCTTAAAAACTTTACAGACTGGAAGGTTACCATAACTCCCGACAAATTCAATTCCGACGGCTTCTTTATCGCCGGAATTCAGAGAAAGCGGTGAATTTATTGACAGACATTCTGTCGCTGACTAAGGACGAGCTGACGGAGCGGCTTTCAAAGATGGGAGAAAAGCCGTTCAGGGCGGGTCAGATATATAGGTGGCTCCACCAAAAAAGGGTTACCGGCTTTGAGGAAATGTCCGATCTCTCCCTCACGCTCCGCGAAAAGCTTGAAAATGAATTTACCCTGTGCAGAATAGAGCCGGTAAGGATTCTGAAGTCGCAGGTTGACGGAACGGTGAAGATTCTGTACCGATTGCCGGACGGCAACCACATTGAGACGGTTCTCATGAGCTACGAACACGGCGATTCCCTCTGCGTTTCAACGCAGGCGGGCTGCAAAATGGGCTGCCGCTTCTGCGCGTCCACCATAGCCGGCTTTAAGCGAAATCTCGAGCCCTCGGAGATACTTTCCCAGCTATATGAGACGGAAAGGCAGACCGGCCGGAAGGTTTCGAGCATAGTTTTGATGGGCATAGGCGAGCCGCTCGACAATTTCGACAACGTGGTGAAATTTCTGAGGATACTATCCTCGCCGGACGGCGCAAACATGAGCCTGAGACATGTTTCGCTCTCCACCTGCGGGCTTGTCGACAGGATATACGACCTCGCCGAACTAAATCTCGGGCTGACGCTTTCAATTTCGCTTCACAGCCCATACGACGAAAAGCGCAGCGAGCTCATGCCGGTGAACCGCCGCTACCCGATAACCGAGCTTATGCGCGCCTGCCGCGATTACTTCTCGGTCACCGGCCGAAGGATATCCTTTGAATATGCCCTTATAGACGGCGAAAACGATTCCTTGGAGGACGCAAGAGCGCTCTGCGGCCTTGTCTCGGGAATGCCGTCCCATATAAATATTATACCCGTGAATAAGATAAAGGAGCGCAGCTACCGCTCCGACCGTTCCTCGGCGCAGCGCTTTTGCAAGACCCTCTGTGGCCTCGGCGTAAACGCCACGGTCAGAAGAACTCTCGGCGCGGACATCAACGCCGCCTGCGGTCAGCTCAGGCGGGAAGAGGAACAAAAAGCGTGACAAATTTACATCAGTGAGGTTTGTGGAAAATGATTCTTACAGCGAAAACGGATATCGGCAAGGTTCGCACCGAAAATCAAGACCGCTACAGAATCTGCGAGCTCGGCGACGAAACCGGCGTTGCGGTCGTCTGCGACGGAATGGGAGGCACCCACGGCGGGGGCCTTGCGGGGGAGATTGCCTCGAACGCCGTATATGAACGTCTTTGCCTGAGCTGGCGGGACGGAATGGAGCCGCGCGCGGTAAAGAATCTTATGGTATCCGCGGTTACGGCGGCCAACACCCTTGTATACGAAAAGAGCCGCGAGGACGAGGAAAACCGCGGAATGGGCACCACCTGCGTCGCCGCCCTGATACATAAGGGCAGCGTCTGCGTTGCGAGCGTGGGGGATTCGAGGGCGTATATCCTTGACGGCAGAGGCATAAGGCAGATCACCACAGACCACACGGTAGTCGAATATTTAAAGTCTCGCGGGATAATCGGCAGCGACGACGCCGGAATTGCAAATATGAAAAACGTCATCACCCGTGCGGTGGGCGTTGAGCCTACGGTCGACGTCGATTACTTCGAATTCACCGCCGAGCCGGGCTCCGTGCTGTTGATATGCACCGACGGCCTGACGAACTACTGCTCGGACGACATGATATACCGCACGGTATATAAGGCTCCCATGGAAACGGCGGCCGAGGAGCTTATAAAATACGCCAACAGCTCGGGCGGCAAGGACAACATAACGGTCGCGCTTGCCGCGATATGAAATAAAGAAGTTATACATTACAGGAGGCAGCTATGGACAGATTCATCGGATTAAAGCTCGACGGCAGATATGAGATCACCGATCTTATCGGCGTCGGCGGAATGGCAAACGTCTACCGCGGCAGAGACATTATGGAAAACCGCGTTGTGGCCGTAAAGATCCTCAAAAACGAATACTCCGAAAACGAAGAGTTCGTCAGGCGTTTTCGCAACGAAAGCAAGGCGATAGCCGTTCTTTCCCACCCGAACATCGTAAAAATTTACGACGTGGGCTATGAGAACAGCATGCAGTATATCGTCATGGAATATATCGACGGCATCACCCTCAAGGAATACATCGAGCAGCAGGGCATGCTTAAATGGCGGGACTGCGTTCACTTCACCATTCAGATACTTCGGGCGCTCCAGCTTGCCCACGACCGCGGAATTGTCCACAGGGACATAAAGCCGCAGAACGTAATGCTCCTTTCGGACGGCTCGATAAAGGTCATGGACTTCGGAATCGCAAGATTCAGCCGTGAGGTCGAATCCACCTCAAACGAAAAGACGATGGGTTCGGTTCACTATGTCTCGCCCGAGCAGGCGGCGGGCACCCGAACCGACGAGCGCAGCGACATATACTCCGTCGGCGTGATGATGTATGAAATGCTCACCGGCCGAAAGCCCTTTAACGGCGACACCCCCGTGGCCGTCGCCCTAAAGCATATGCACGAGGCCCCCGTTCCGCCGTCGCAGATAGTTTCCTCGATATATCCCGGCCTTGAGGATATAATTATGCATGCCATGGAAAAGGATCCCGCAAAAAGATATCAGTCCGCCTCCGGCATGATAAGGGATATCGAGGCATTTAAGCAGGATCAGAGCATAATGTTCGGCTATTCCGATTCGAGGTCTGATTCAAGGCAGGAGGGCCAGGGCGAGGGCGCCAAGGAGAGATTCGCCGCAAAGATGTCGGCGATAAAGCCCCATGTAAAGCCCCGCCGCGAAAAGCCTCAGCGCCGGCCGGCCGAGCAGCTGCCCGAGCCCGAGGAGCAGATCCCCGAGGATTATGACGACGACGATGAGGTGGAGGTAAGGCACAACTATGCCCTTCCTATCCTTGCGGCGGCCACCTGCACGGTTATCATCGTCGCGACGCTCTTTGTCGCAAACGTGATTCTCGGCGCGTTCAAGACGACCGCTTCGTCAGTGAACGACTATCCTGTTCCGCAGCTCATAGGCAAGAATTTTTACGACGCAAGGGCGCAGTACACCGAAATTCAGCTTGTCGCCACCGAGGAATACAACAACGAATATCCCGCGGGAATTATCGTCGACCAGGAAAAGGCCGCCGGCAGAATCGTGAAGATCGGCGACACCCTTAAGGTCACGGTCAGCAAGGGCACCCGCGTTGTAAAGATACCCGATCTTAAAAACTACCACCAGTCTTCGGCTGCAAGGGCTCTTGAGGATCTCGGCCTCAACTATGTCTTCGTCGAGACCGCGAGCGACGACATTTCCGCCGACAACGTAGTTATGACCGATCCTGCCAGCGGCACCGAGGTAGAGGAGGGGACGACCGTAAGAATTCTCGTCTCCTTAGGCCCGACGACCGAGGACACCCTGGTGCCCTATGTTGTCGGCAAGGACGTTGTAACCGCGCAGTATGAGATAGAGGACGCACATCTCAAATCGAAGGTGCAGTATGTCGCCAGCAGCGAGGAGCGCGACATGGTAATCTCCCAGAACATCGAGGGCGGCTCAAACGTCCCGAGGGACACCGTTATAACCATTTCCGTTTCCGACGGCTCCGGCGAGGATATGGATTACATTGAGGATCCCAACGTGCCGGACAACATCTATCCCGGGCCGAATCCGTGGGACGACTGGGGCTACAATAACGACCTCGGCGGCAACAGCCAGAACAGCGACATAAACGTCGAGCCGGGCGCCAAGAACGTCACCATAGATATCGAGATACCCTCCTTCGCCACCGGCACATACTTCATCTTCCTTTGCAAAGAGGGCGAGGACGAATCGATAATTCCTCCGTTCACCATTGACGCCACCGAATATGCCGGCAAGAGCTATCCCGTTACCATAAGCGGCACCGGTACGGAAACCATAGAGGGCGTCGCGCGGTACGGCATGAGAGTTAAATTCGCCACCTACACCGTAAACTTCGACGAGGGCAGCTATGTCGTCGAAGAATACAACAGCTCCGTGTTCAGGGCGCTCGACACCTTCATCGACTTCTGATGACCGCAAGAGTAATCAGCTCCTTCGGGGACACCTTTTCGGTCGCGGCCGACGGCTTTAAGGCAGTCTGCCGCGCGAGGGGAGTTTTAAGGACAAAGACGAGCATTTTGTGCGGAGATATCGTCGAAATCGAATATTCCGGCGGCGAGTGGGTGATCACCGAGATATATCCCCGCAAAAACGAGATAGTCCGCCCGCCGATAGCAAATCTTGACAATCTCGTCATAGTCTGCTCTTCGACGTCTCCGCCGCCCGACATCGCGATGATTGACAAATTCACCGCGGTGGCGGTGTATAAAGACATCGACCCGGTGATAGTTTTCACAAAGACCGACGTCAGAAGCGCCGACGAATACGCCTCGGTATACAGAGGAATCTTCCCGGTGTTTACCGTCAACAACACCACCGGCGAGGGAGCCGCGCAGCTTTCGGAATTTTTAAAAGGAAAATTTTCCGCGCTTGCCGGAAATTCCGGCGTCGGAAAATCCTCGCTGATAAACAACATCTGCCCCGGCGCCATGGCCGAAACCGGCGAGATCAGCCGAAAGCTCGGCCGCGGCAGAAACACCACCCGCAGAACCGAATTCATGCCGCTTCCCGGCGGGGGATATATCGCCGACACCCCCGGCTTCGCGGCTTTTTCCACCGAGAGATACGTCGCCATATTCAAAGAAGACCTCGCGGGCTGCTTTCCCGAATTCCGGGAATTTGCGGACAAGTGCCGCTATACCGACTGCTCCCACACCAAGGAACAGGGCTGCGCGGTGCTCGAGGCCCTCGCCGAGGGAAAAATAAAGCCCTCGCGTCACCGCTCATATGTCGAGATGTACCGCGAGGCCGAAAAGCTTAAGCCCTGGCTTCTGAACAAGGATCCCGAGAAGCCGAGATAATGGCAAATTTCCTGCCGATGAATATAATGTAATCAGCGGATCTTCCGCATACATAATTCTGGAGGCAGCCTATGAAAGTAATTGTAAGAAAGCCCTGCAAGCTTGTTGCGGGCATTCTCCGCCTTGTCTTCGGCGTTTCAAAGGATTCGGCAGCCTGCTGATATCCCGTCCGCCGACAGCCGCGGAAACTCTCAAAACAAAAACCGTCTTGAAAGCCGCGTTACCTTCCGCGGCTTTTAAGATGAGCCCTTAGCATGTTCATATATTTCGCCCCTGTCTGAATATAATAGAGCATGCTTTGCTTTAATTTATTTTCCCGCCGCGTTGAGGTTACCTTCGGCTTCTTTTTTATACTTGCGGTCACGTCGCTCCGCGAAAACTGCCTCGGTCTCGCGGCGCTCATGTTCTGCGCCGTTCACGAGCTTTCACATCTTGCGGCGATGAGGCTTTTCGGCGTCAGAATCAACTCGATAAGGCTTTACGGCGCCGGGATAAAGATATCTTCCGACGGGATAACTCTTTTAAGCCGTCCCGCGCAGGCGGCGATATATCTCTTCGGCCCGGCGGCGAACTTGCTTCTTGCGGCGGTTTTTTCGGGGGATTTTCGAGCGGTGAATCTTTCGCTCGCGGCTTTCAATCTTCTTCCCGTCGGCTATTTCGACGGCGGCCGCCTGCTGGCGCTTATTTTGGGCGAGGGGAGCAGGGCGGCAAAAATAATTTCCGCGCTGACTGTCGTCATGCTCGCCCTCGGGCTTATATACGCCGTTTTAACGTCCCGGCCGGATATTCCGCCGTCCTCCTTTGTGAGCCTCGGATTCATTCTTCTCTCCGCATTTTTGGACGCCTGACAGGTCAACTGCTACAAATAATCGGCCTTACGCCCGCAAAAATTTTACATAATACACTATTGATTCCTTTTTAAACATGTGATATAATATTTAGGCATTTGAACTGCCGCGCGAGCGCATTTTGCCTCAGGGCGGAATCGGGCGCAAGCTCCGGGCGCGGTAGGGTTTAGTTGCAATACTAAAGCGGGCGTTCCTCTGGCCTTGTAACAACGCGTCCTCCGCGGACGGCTGAGGCGAATGAACGTCTGAAATCAGAAGGAGGATTTTCAAAATGGACGCTTTGAAAATCATATCTAATTCAAGTCTTAAAGAGAGCGTTCCCGAATTCGGCATCGGCGACACCGTAAGGGTCTCCGTCAGGATTCAGGAGGGCGACAAGTCGAGGATCCAGGCCTTTGAGGGCACCGTAATTGCCCGCAAGCACGGCGGCGTTAGCGAAACCTTTACGGTTCGCAGAGTTGCCCACGGCTGCGGCTGCGAGAGAGTTTTCCCGATCCATTCGCCCGTAGTTGAAAAGGTCGAGGTCGTGCGCCGCGCCACCGTCCGCAGAGCAAAGCTTTACTACCTGCGCGACCGCGTCGGCAAGGCCGCCAAAACCAAGGACGCTCTTCGCTGAGACAAACTTCAGAAGCCCGTTTGGGCTTCTGTTTTTTTGCCCGAAAATATGGGCCGCGTCTTTTTGTAAAAAATGCTTGCAATTCTCCTCGGAATTTGCTACAATAGCTTCATGTATGATTACATCAAAAGGAGCGTTCATAAAATGTCTGAGATAAATAATCCGGCCGAGCCCGCCGAAAACGAATCCAAAAAGCAGAAGGCCGAAAGTTCCTTTTTCGACGAGCTTTTGGACTGGCTTAAAACAATCTGCAAAACATTCATTATAGTCGTGCTGATATTTTCATATGTCGCAAAGACCGCCCGCGTAGAGGGCGAATCGATGATGCCTACGCTTGTCGACAAGGACATGCTTATTCTGTGGTCGCTTGCTTATCAGCCCAAGCAGGGGGATATCGTCGCCTGCAACTGCGAGGGTCTCGGCAAGGTGATTGTAAAAAGAGTCGTCGCGACGGGCGGCCAGCAGGTGGATATCGACTTTGAGGCCGGCAAGGTTTATGTCGACGGCGAGCTGTTTGAGGTAAACGGCATTCCCAATATCACCACCGACCGCGAGAGCAACTACGCCTACCCGATAACCGTGCCGGAGGGAAAATATTTCGTGATGGGGGACAACCGCCAGCATTCCACCGATTCGAGATACGAGCGCGTCGGCTTTATAGACCGCGATGATATTCTCGGCAAGGCGGTATTCAGGGTATTCCCCTTCAAGACCTTCGGCGGACTGTATAAATAAACCGCGTCTATAAAAAATCTCAACGGACGGGAATGGTAAAAATAGAGCAGGAGATAAATATTCAGTGGTTTCCGGGGCATATGGCGAAAACTCGGCGGCTTATTTCGGATAACCTTAAATATGTCGACGCCGTCATCGAGGTGTGCGACGCAAGAATTCCCCGCGCAAGCCGAAATCCCGAAATTTCACGGCTTGTCGGCTCAAAGCCGAGGGTGATAGTTTTAAACAAGTGCGACGCCGCCGACGAGGCCGCCACCCGCCTCTGGCTTGAAAGCTATAAGGCCGAGGGCGTCACGGCGGTCGCGACCGACTGCAAAAGCGGCAAAAACGTAAACCGCGTGCTTTCGTCCGTCATGGGGATCCTTGCCGACGACATCTCAAAGTGGCGGGAAAAGGGAATGGTCGGACGGCCCGTCAGGGCGATGATAGCCGGCGTGCCCAACGTCGGAAAATCCGCGCTTATTAACCGCCTCTGCGGCTCGAAAAGGGCCAAGGTCGAGGATCGCCCCGGCGTCACAAGGGGAAAGCAGTGGATAAAGCTTGAAAGCGACTTCGAGCTTTTGGACACCCCCGGCGTTCTTGCGCCGAAGTTCGACGACAGGGACGTCGCGCTTTCGCTCGCCTTTACCGGCGCTATAAAGGACGATATCCTTGACATAGAGACCCTTGCCATGATATTCTGCGAAAGGCTTGCCGAAATCGCCCCGCAGGCGCTAACAGGGCGCTACGGGATAGAAATTTCCGACGGCATGACCGGGCTTCAGATCCTTGAGGCAATCGGCCGGCGGCGCGGCTTTCTCGTTTCGGGCGGGGAGATCAATTACGAGCGCACGGCGGCGGTTTTATTGGACGAATACCGCTCGCAAAAGCTCGGCAGGATAACCCTTGAGCTTCCCGGGGGTGAGTAAATGACGCTTTATGAATACGATCTTGCGCTCAGCGCCGAATTCCCGGTAATTGCCGGGGCGGACGAGGCAGGGCGCGGCCCTTTGGCCGGTGACGTTTACGCCGCCGCGGTTATACTTCCGCACGGCTGCATTATCGATGGCGTGAACGATTCGAAAAAGCTCACCGAAAAGCGCAGAGAGCTTTTGTTCGACGAAATAATATCGCGAGCCGAGGCTTACTGCATCGCCACGGCGACGGTGGACGAGATAGAGGAGCTGAATATCCTCAACGCCGCTATGCTCGCCATGAAAAGGGCAATTGAGGGCCTCGGCGCCGGCTACGACATCGCACTTATCGACGGCAACAAAACGCCGGACGTTAAAAACGCAAGGGCATTAGTCAAGGGGGACGCCACCTCGCAGACGGTGGCCGCGGCCTCGATTCTTGCCAAGGTGTCAAGGGACAGATATATGGCCGAGCTCGACCTGATCTACCCGGAATACGGCTTTAAAAAGCACAAGGGCTACGGCACGGCGCTCCACTACGAGATGCTCAGAAAATACGGCCCCAGTCCCGTTCACAGGCCGTCGTTCTTAAAAAAGATGCACTGAGTCAGGGGGGAAATTTATGACCTCGCGGGAGATAGGCGACATCGGCGAAGACTACACCGTAAAATTTCTCACCGAAAAGGGCTGCGAAATTCTTGCGCGGAATTTCACCGTCCGGGGCGGCGAGCTTGACATCGTCGCGAAAAAGGGAAGCGTTTTGCATGTCGTCGAGGTGAAGACCCGCAAAAAGGGCGCCCTTTCTGGCGGAGGCGAGGCTATAACTCCCAGGAAAATTTCAAGGATAGTCAAGGCGGCGAAAATTTTTCTCGAAAAAAGCGAACTCGACATAAGCTGCGTTTTCGACGTCGCCATTGTCGAGACGGATAACGGCAAGGTCGCCGGATTTGAGTATATTCAGCGGGCATTCACCGCTTAAATAAAGAGTAAAGAGGTATTAGGTATGTATTATGAAAGCACAAGAGACGGTTCCGTGAAAATAACCTCGGCCGAGGCTGTTGCACGGGGCATAAGCCGCGACGGCGGACTTTTTGTCCCCGATTCGCTCCCGAGGCTTGGGCTCGACGAAATAGTCCGCCTCGGAAAACTAAGCTACCCCGAGGCTGCAAAGGAGGTCTTTCGGCTCTTTCTGACCGATTTTACCGACGGCGAGCTTGAAAACTGCGTCCGCAGGGCGTATGTCGGAAGCTTCGACACTGAAAACGTCATGGAGATTGCCGAGCTCAGAAAGGGAGAATATATCCTCGAACTGTGGCACGGGCCCACCTGCGCCTTTAAGGACATGGCCCTGCAGATTTTGCCGCACCTTTTGACGACATCCGTCTCAAAGACGGGCGTGGGCAAAAAGGTATGCGTTCTCGTCGCCACCTCGGGCGACACCGGCAAGGCCGCGCTTGAGGGCTTCAAAGACGCCCCCGGCACCGAGATCCTCGTATTTTATCCCGAAAACGGCGTCAGCGCCATGCAAAAGCTCCAGATGATCACCCAGGAGGGCAAAAACGTCGGCGTCTGCGCTATAAAAGGCAATTTCGACGACGCCCAGACCGGCGTTAAGAAGATATTCACCGATCCCGCGGTCAACGAAAAGCTCTCCGAAAACGGCCTGATGTTCTCAAGCGCAAATTCCATAAACTGGGGTCGCCTTGCCCCGCAGATCGTCTATTACGTCGTATCCTACGCGCGGCTTGTCTGCGAGGGGAAGATCAAAGCCGGGGAGGAGATTCTGATAACCGTGCCCACCGGCAATTTCGGAAACATTCTCGCCGCCTATTACGCGAAGGAGATGGGCATGCCGGTGAAAAAGCTTATCTGTGCCTCGAATTCCAACAACGTCCTAACCGATTTTCTCACCACCGGCGTTTACGACCGCAACCGCAGATTCTACACCACAATCTCCCCGTCGATGGATATTCTTGTGTCCTCAAATCTTGAAAGGCTTTTGTATCACCTCGGCGGCCGCGACAGCGAATATATCTCCGGGCTGTTCAGATCTCTCGGAGAAACCGGCAGGTTCGAGGTCTCGGAGGAGATTAAGGCTCAGCTCAAAGAACTCTTCTATGCCGATTTTTGCACCGATCCCGAAACAAAGGCCGCCATCAAGAAGACTAACGCCGAGCATTCCTACACCTGCGACACCCACACTGCCGTCGCGGTGGGCGTTTACAACAAATATATCGCTTCTTCCGGCGATTTGGCGCCCGTTCTCATCGCCTCGACCGCGAGCCCCTATAAATTCCCCGAGGCGGTTTTGGACGCCCTCGGCGCGTGCGGAGGCTGCTCCGACGAATTCGAAATGGCGGATAAGCTTCACGAAATAAGCGGCATGGAAATACCCGCCTCTCTTTCGGCGCTTAAAACAAAAAAACCGCGCTTTACCGGCTCGGTGGAAAAATCCGAAATGCTCTCGGCGGTCTATTCGCTTCTGAAAATAGAATAATCCCCTCCGCACGGAAGGGGATTCGCACCGGCCTCAATGCCTGGGCTTAAAGGTCTTGCATTCGGTCTGGGCCGAGCATTCGGGGCTTTGGCAGCCGCAGCAGCAAACGTCTATCTTCCCCGCGATGCATTCGCACTCGTTTCTGTTGAATTCGCAGCTTGATACGCCGCACTTAATGCCGTTGATTCTTTCCTTTTCCATTTTTAGATCTCCGTATCTTATGATTTTGCAATCACTTGCAAAAATTATTATAGCTCCCCGCCGGGGTCAATATTCGGAGGTGACGCATTGTCATTATTTGCCATAGCAGATCTTCATCTTTCCCTTTCCGCCGACAAGCCGATGGACGTCTTTTCCGGCTGGGACAACTATTCCGAGCGCCTTGAAAAGAACTGGCAGGAGAGGGTGTCCCCCGACGACACGGTGGTGATTCCCGGGGACATTTCATGGGCGATGAGCCTTGAATCTGCCCTCAGCGATTTCAGATTCATCGACGGCCTTAACGGCAAAAAGATAATCTCAAAGGGAAACCACGATTACTGGTGGTCGACAAGGGCGAAGACCGAAAAATTCTTTTCTGAAAACGGTATAAGCTCGATAGAAATTCTGCACAACAATTTCTTTGCCTGCGGCGGCATAGGAATCTGCGGCACCCGCGGCTGGATAAACGACGGCAGCGAGCCGGAAAACATGAAAGTTATTCTCAGAGAAGCACAGCGCCTCGAGCGCTCGGTTTCGGGGGCTGTCGAGGCGGGACTTAGGCCGGTGGCGTTTTTGCACTATCCGCCGGTATTCATGGACGACGAAAACAAGGCGATAACCGACGTCCTGCACCGCTATGGGGTTGACCTCTGCTTTTACGGGCATCTTCACGGATATTCCCACCGAAACGCCGTCATAGGCGAGCGTGACGGCATAGAATACCGGCTTATTTCAAGTGATTTTTTACATTTTTGCCCCTGCGATATCACAAATGTTGTTAAAAATCACGAAAAATAGAATTTCAAAAATTTTCGGTGGAAAAACCCGCAATTTTATGCTATACTTAATTATTGCGTAAATACAGGAAAATATTCTGACAAATTACAGGAGGCATCAGTTATGCTTAAATCCAAAAAACAGCTTGAAACAAACAAATACGAGCTCGAGGCCGAGGTAACTCCCGAGGTCTTTGAGGAAGCCGTTCAGAAGGCTTACCTTCGCAACAAGTCTAAAATCAATGTTCCCGGCTTTCGCCCCGGAAAGGCCCCGAGAAAGATGATCGAAACCCAGTACGGCGAGGGCGTTTTCTACGAGGAAGCGGTCAATTCTCTTTATGCCGACACCATTGAAGACGCCGTCAAGGAGGCAGGACTTACCCTTGTCTGCCCGCCCGAGGTCGAGGTAACCGAGGTCGGCAAGGAGGTCGGCGTAAAGTTCAAGGCGGTATGCACCACCAAGCCCGTAGTCACCGTCGGCGACTGCAAGGGAATAAAGGTAACTAAAACCGTCAATCCTGTTACCGACGAAATGGTTGACCACGAGATCGGTCACATGCGCGAGCGCAATTCCCGCTCGGTAAATATCGACAACAGGCCCGCCCAGGACGGCGACGACGTAGTCATCGACTTCGAGGGCTTCAAGGACGGCGTCGCGTTTGAAGGCGGCAAGGCCGAGAAGTACACCTTAAAGCTCGGCTCGGGCTCCTTCATTCCCGGCTTTGAGGAACAGCTTGTCGGCCACAATATCGGCGACGAATTCGAAATAAACGTCACCTTCCCGGAGGATTATCAGGCCAAGGATCTCGCCGGCGCGCCGGTCGTATTCAAGATCAAGATCCACGAGATCCGCTTTACCGAGATTCCCGAGCTTGACGACGATTTCGTAAAGGACACCACCGACTTTGAGACCGTCGACGAGCTAAAGGCCGACGTCAGAAAGCATCTTGAAGAGCACGCCGAGGAGCACGCCGAATCCGAGGTCGAGGGCGCTATCATGGACGCCGTAATCTCCAAGCTTGAGGGCGAGATCCCCGAGGTGATGTATGAAAACAAGGTCAACGAGATGATCGACGACCTCGCGCACCGCCTCTCTCACCAGGGCATAGACCTTAAGATGTATCTTCAGTTCACCGGCATGACCGAGGAAAGCCTCCGCGAGACCTACCGCGAGCAGGCCGAAAAGCAGGTAAAGCTTCGCCTTGCGCTTGAGCAGTATGCCGCCGACAACAGCCTCGACGCCACCGAAGAGGAGATCGAGGAGGAATTCAAGAAGATCGCCGAGCAGTATAAGATGCCCGTTGAACAGGTAAAGCAGTATATCCGTCCCGAGGATTTAAAGCTCGATCTTTGCGTCGGCAAGGCTGTCGACGAGATCAAGGCCTCGGCGGTAATCGAAAACGCGTAAGATTTATCCAAGGAGGATATTATGGCATTAGTTCCGAACGTAATTGAACAGACCAGCCACGGCGAGCGGTTCTACGACATTTTTTCCCGCCTTTTAAACGACAGGATCATCGTCCTGTCCGACGAGGTAAACAGCGCCACCGCGTCGATAGTCGTCGCCCAGCTTCTGTTTTTAGACAGTCAGGATTCCGAAAAGGACATCTTTCTTTACATCAACAGTCCCGGCGGCTCGATAACCGACGGCATGGCTATCTATGACACCATGCAGTATGTCAAGTCCGACGTTTCGACCATCTGCGTCGGAATGGCGGCCTCGATGGGCGCATTTCTGCTTGCCGGCGGAGCCAAGGGCAAGCGCATCGCCCTGCCGCACAGCGAAATTCTCATTCACCAGCCCCTTATAGGCGGCGAGCGCGGCCTTCTGGGACAGACCACCGACATCAAGATCCATTCCGATCACCTTTATGCGACAAGAGAGATGCTTAACAGGCTTCTTGCCGAAAACACAGGCAGACCGATAGAGGAGATAGTCCGCGACACCGAGCGCGACCACTATATGACCGCTCAGGAGGCTTTGGACTACGGCATCGTCGACAGAATAATCACAAGCGCGAAGTCGCTTAACGGTTAAAGAAGTTATAACAGTAAGGAGGGGGTCATATGGCAGGAGGAGACGGCGTTAAATGCTGCAGCTTCTGCGGCAAGCCGGAAAACCAGGTGACTAATCTGTTCTTTTCCGGCGACGTACAGATATGCGACGAATGCGTAATGTTCTGCTACGACCTTATGGACGAAAAGGGCTATTTCGACCGCGAGCGCTATTCCAACCGCAGGCGCTCCAATGCCTCTCAGGAGGTTCAGATATCCAAGCCCGCCGATATTAAAAAGGTTCTTGACGAATACGTCATCGGCCAGGAGCAGGCTAAGATAGCTCTTTCCGTTGCGGTTTACAATCATTATAAAAGAATCACTTCCGAGAATTCAAACAGCGGAGTGGAGATTCAAAAATCAAACGTCCTGCTTCTCGGACCCACCGGCGTGGGTAAGACGCACCTTGCCCAGACACTTGCGAAGACACTGAACGTGCCATTTGCTATAGCCGACGCCACCACGCTTACCGAGGCGGGATATGTCGGCGACGACGTTGAAAACGTCCTCTTAAGGTTAATTCAGGCCGCGGATTACAACATAGACGCCGCCGAGCGGGGAATCATCTACATCGACGAGATAGATAAGATTGCCCGCAAGTCGGAAAACGTATCCATCACCCGCGACGTCAGCGGTGAGGGCGTTCAGCAGGCGCTTTTAAAGATAATCGAGGGCACCGTTTCAAACGTCCCCCCGCAGGGCGGAAGAAAGCACCCCACGCAGGAATTCATTCAGATAGACACTAAAAATATCCTGTTCATCTGCGGCGGCGCATTCGACGGCCTCGAAGACGTCATTCGCCGCAGAACCGACACTTCGACCGTCGGCTTCGGAGGAAATCTCAAGGAAAAGGTTTCCGCCGAGGAGGTGCTCAAAAAGGTTCTACCCGAGGATCTTGTCCGTTACGGGATAATTCCCGAGCTTATAGGCCGCCTGCCGGTTATATCGGTTTTGTCGCCGCTCGATGAGAATGCGCTCATTTCCATTCTCTCGGATCCCAAGAATTCGCTTGAAAAGCAGTATAAGGCGCTCTTCGGCTTCGACGGGATAGAGCTCGACATCACCGACGCCGCAAAGCATGAGATCGCCAATAAAGCGCTCTCCCAGAAGACCGGCGCGAGAGGCCTGCGCTCGATAGTCGAAAAGGCGCTGTTAAAGCCCATGTTTGAGACCCCTTCGATGGAGGACGTTTCAAAGGTAATAGTCACCGAGGAGACCATTCGCGACGGCGCCGAGGTTACGCTTGAGCACAACGGCCGGGCAAAGTCCAAAAAATAAACGCCAAAAGAAGATAGGGGGCCTGTGTCCTCTATCTTCAATCGTAATAAGGAGGATTCAAAATGACGCCGCTTGCAGACAGGATAAGGCCGAAGACCCTTGACGATATTGTCGGCCAGAAGCATATATTAGGCAAAAATAAACCGCTTCGCAGGATCATCGAAAGTGGCAATATTCCGAATATGATATTCTACGGCGCTTCCGGCGTCGGAAAGACCACCGTTGCAAGAATAATCGCCGACAACACCAACATGAGAATGTACCGTCTAAACGGCACTTCCGCTTCGGTTCAGGATATTAAGGATATCATTTCCGACACCGAGACCTTTGAGGGATATAGGGGGATCCTTCTTTACCTCGACGAGATCCAGTATCTCAACAAAAAGCAGCAGCAGTCCCTCCTTGAATACATAGAGGACGGCCGGATTACGCTTATTTCCTCCACCACCGAAAATCCCTATTTTTATGTCTACAACGCCATTATCAGCCGCTCGACGGTCTTTGAATTTCTGCCCGTCAGCTATGATGATGTCATACCTGCAATTGAGCGCGCCTTTAAGCTTGCCGCCGAGGATATCGGTCTGCCGCTTTCGGTCGAAGACGGAGTTATAGATCACATCGCGCGGGGCTGCGGCGGAGACGTAAGAAAATCGGTGAACACGGTCGAGCTATGCGTTTTATCTTCGCAGTCGAACAGCGAAATAAAGGTCACCCTTGAAACCGCAAAGCTTTTGACCCAGCGCTCGAACATGAGATATGACAGGGCGGGGGACGAGCACTACGACATTTTGTCGGCGCTTCAAAAATCGATTCGCGGCTCGGACGAAAACGCGGCCCTGCACTATGCCGCCCGTCTTATAGAATCTGGGGATATAATTTCACTCTGCCGAAGGCTTTTGGTTATCGCCGCCGAGGATATAGGCCTTGCCTATCCCCAGGCCATACCGATAGTAAAGGCCTGCGTCGACAGCGCCCTGCAGCTCGGTCTGCCCGAGGCTAAAATCCCCCTTGCCGACGCCGTCGTGCTTTTGGCCACCGCGCCAAAATCGAACAGCGGCAACGAGGCCATAATCGCGGCGCTTAAGGATTTAAAGAATCACGGCGGCGCGGGCTTCCCGAGACATCTTCAGAACGTACATCTTGACGGCGAGGGCGCCGCGGTAAAGGGTCAGCATTACCTTTATCCCCACGACTTCCCCAACCACTGGGTCGAGCAGCAGTATCTTCCCGACGAGATAAAGGATCACGTATACTACATCTATGGCGAAAACAAGACCGAACAGGCCGCCAAGGCCTATTGGGACGCCATAAAAAAGAAAAAATAAAATCCTGCCCCTTTCCCTGCTTCGGAAAGGGGCGGTTTTCAAAAGAAGCTCTCGATAATTTTTGAACATCTCTCCGGCGAATATCTCCAAGTTTTAACAACGCCGTCGGTGATGAAATAGTCGAACCGCTTTTCGGGCGGATAGTCGTATGTATCTACGATTATAAGCTTTATCTTCATCTTTTCGGGGTTTATCGATTTGACGTAAACGCTCGCGGTCTGCCCGGCGTATACGCCGTCCCGAGGCTCGGCGAGGCCGGCAAGATTCGGCGCCAGCTCTATAAAAATGCCGTACGGTTCAATGCTCCTGACTGTGCCGCTCACCGTTTCGCCGGGATTGAATTTTTTGGCGTTTTCCTCCCAGGTTCCCAAAAGCTCCTTGTGGGAGAGATAGAATTTCTCGCCGTCATAGCCCTTTAAAATCGCCTTTATCCTGTCGCCGACCGAAAATCTGTCCGACGGGTGGCTTATCCTTGACACCGAAATTGCGTCTATCGGTATCATCGAGCTTATGCCGCAGCCGATATCGACAAAGCAGCCGAACTGTTCAATGTGCGTCACCGCGGCGTCTATCACCTGACCCGGCTCTAAGTCGATTAAATATTCCTCGACGCAGCGCCTTTGCGCCTTTGCGCGGGATAAAACCGCCAGCGGGCGGCCGTCGCTTTCTGAGATCTCCTCGACCTCAAACGCCACGGGCTTTCCCACCCGGGAAATTATCGCGATATCCTTCGTTCTTCCCTCGGCAATTCCGAGGGCGCATTCCTCCCGCGGGATCACCGCCCTGCACGCCGGAAGCTCGAGTATAAGGTCGTGCGAGAGGGTGCAGCTGTCGGCGCGGTATTCAAGGATCCTGCCCGCCCGTTTGGCCTCCTCAAGGCCCGCGATGCTTGAAATGTATCCGATGTTGTCTTCGTTATTTATAATCCCGCCCTCGGGAACAAAACATTTCATTTGACAAATCTTTCCTTTCATTTCGGGGATTTGTAAATTTTATGTTTTTTTGACCCCGGATATGCCCGCGCGGGAAAAAACTTCGCAAAACGGTTGCATTTTAGCTATAAAAGTGTTACAATTGTTCTTGATATTTACCCGATGACCGCTGACGGGGAGGATTTTATGAATCCCGTATTTAAAAATCTTGACAAAATAGAATTCCCTGTGACATATATGTGCACCGGCAGATGCCGCCACTGCTCTTTGGGGGATAAAATCGGCACCCCCGGATCTATCGACCCCGAGGCCGCCGAAAGGGTAATAAAAAGAATCTCGTCCGCATATGACATCAAAACGGTCATGGCGTTCGGCGGCGAGCCGCTTTTATTTCCCGAAACGGTTTTCCGAATCTTCAGCGCGGCGGCGGAGGCCGGTATAGAAAAGCGTGTTATAATTACGAACGGTTATTTTTCTAACGATCCCGAGATTATCGAAAATACCGCGCGCAATCTTGTCGAAAGCGGCTGCAACCGAATCCTGCTTTCGGCCGACGCGTTTCACCGGGAAAGGATCCCCCTCGACAGGGTGATGATATTCGCCAAAAGCGTCTTAAAGCTCCTGCCGGGCGGAATAAAGGTGCACCCCGCGTGGATATCCGGCCGGGGCGCGGATAACCCGTACGACGCGGAGACTTCCCGCATAGTCTCGGAATTTGAAAGCATGGGAATTGCGGCTTCTAAGGGAAATATTATTTTTCCCGAGGGCAACGCTGAAAAATATCTCTCGGAATATTTTGATCCGGCAAAGGCGTATGTAAATCCCTACATTGAAAATCCCGAGGATATCCGCACGGTGTCTGTTGACCCCGACGGGAGCCTTTTCGGACAGAATATTTATCAAACGGACGTTTTGGAAATTCTCGATTCATACGAGGTGTGACCATGGATATTCAGAAGGGCGACATTTTAACTATGAAAAAGCCTCACCCGTGCGGAAGTGATAAAATGGCGGTTCTGCGCTCGGGAATGGATTTCAAGCTGAGGTGCGTGGGCTGCGGCCGCGAATTTATGATACTTCGCGCCAAGGCGGAAAAGAATGTCCGCGCTGTCGACAGAACGGGGCGGGAGCTCGCACCCGAAAATAAATAAAAAGGAAATTTATTATGATTGAAAAGCTCAGCCTGCTTCTTGACAGGTACAACGAAATAAACGAGAGACTGATGATGCCCGAAACCGTTTCGGACACCCAGCTTTACCGCGATCTGATGAAGGAATATTCGTCTCTCACCCCTATAATTGAAAAATATAAGGAATATCTCGCGGCGGAGGAATCTCTTAAAGAGGCCAAGGAGCTCAGAAGCGGCGAGAGCGACCGCGATTTTCTTGAGATGATAGACGAGCAGTATAATTCCGCTAAGGAGGATATTGCCCGCCTTACCGAAGAGCTAAAAATTCTGCTTTTGCCCAAAGACCCCAACGACCAGCGAAGCGTCATTATGGAGATAAGGGCGGGCGCCGGCGGCGAGGAAGCCGCGCTTTTTGCACACTCGCTGATGAGAATGTATTCTCTGTACGCCGATTCGAAAAGGTGGAAGACCGAGATACTTAATATGAACGAAACCGAGCTCGGCGGAATCAAGGAAGCTGCATTTTCCGTAGAGGGCGACGGCGTATATTCCCGCCTGAAATATGAAAGCGGCGTACACCGCGTTCAGCGTGTGCCCGAGACGGAATCCCAGGGGAGAATACAGACGTCGACGGCGACGGTGGCAGTGCTTCCCGAGGCCGAGAACGCCGAAATTCAGATAGACGACAAAGACCTTAAAATTGATGTTTTCAGGGCTTCCGGCGCCGGCGGACAGCATATAAACAAGACGGAATCCGCGGTGAGGATAACCCATCTTCCGACCGGGCTTGTAGTCGAGTGTCAGGACGAGCGAAGCCAGCAAAAGAACAAAGAGCGCGCCATGAAGGTTCTCTGTTCGCGGCTTTTGGAGAAAAAACAGGCCGAGCTCGACGCTGCGTATGCCAGCGAGCGCCGCTCGCAGATAGGAACGGGCGACCGCTCCGAGAGGATAAGAACCTACAATTTTCCCGAAAACCGCGTTTCTGATCACCGCATAGGCCTTACGCTTTATAAGCTCGACAGCATTCTAAACGGCTCGCTCGACGAGGTAATAGACGCCCTTGCTTCGGCCGACCAGTCCGCAAAGCTTGCAAAACAGTCGGAGAGATAATATGCTTACAAAAATGCTCGACTGCTCCCGGGGCAATCTTTGCGAGGCGGCCGAAATAATCAGATCGGGCGGCGTAGTCGCCGTACCCACCGAGACGGTCTACGGCCTTGCGGCAAACGCGTTCGACAAAAACGCCGTCAAAAAAATATTCGAGGCCAAGGGCAGGCCCTCCGACAACCCGCTGATAGTCCACATCGCCGATTACGGGCAGATATCCGAAATCGCCTCCGAGATCCCAACGCTCGCCGAAAAACTCGCCGAAGCCTTTTGGCCGGGGCCTCTGACGATGATAATGCCGAAATCAAAGAGGATTCCCTATATCACCAGCGGCGGCCTCGATACCGTCGGCATAAGAATGCCGTCGCATTTTGCCGCACGGGAGCTTATCCGTCTCTGCGGAGTGCCGCTTGCGGCGCCGTCGGCAAATCTTTCCGGCAGCCCCAGCCCCACGAGCGCAAAACGCGTTTTCGAGGACATGAACGGCCGCATTCCCGCAATTATCGACGGCGGAGAATCGGACGTCGGGGTGGAATCCACGGTAATATCCTTTGAAGACGGCGGGGTGAGGATCCTGCGGCCGGGCGGAATCACGGAAGAGATGCTGCTGACAGTTTCGCCTAAAGTGACCGTCGACGCCGGGGTGACCGCGATGCTCGCCGAGGGGGCGGTTGCCCGCTCGCCCGGAATGAAATATAAACATTATGCGCCGAAAGCAAATGTTATGCTTATAAAGGGCAGCTGCGAGGCATTTAAGGAATATGTTCAAAATAACGCCGCCCCCGGCGATTACTGCCTTGTTTTTGAAGATTCCGAGGCCGTGCAGGGTCTTAAGTATCTCACATACGGCAGCACGCCCGACGAACAGGCCCACCGCCTTTTTGAGGCTCTGCGGCAGCTCGACGAAAAGGGCGCCAAAAGGGTGTTCGCCCGCTGCCCCGATGTCTCGGGCGTGGGACTTGCGGTCTACAACCGCATATTAAGGGCCTCGGGATTTTGCCTGATAGATTTGGAAGTGTCGGAATGAATACGCTTGACGGAATAAATATAGTCGGCCTCACCGGCCAAAGCGGCGCGGGAAAATCGCACGCCGCAAAAATTTTCGCAGCCTCGGGGATTCCCGTTATCAACTGCGACAGCGTCGCCCATGAGGTTCTTGAGATTCCGGAATTTCTTGAGGAGATGTCCTCGGAATTTTCCGACTGCTTCGACGAAAACGGCCTCAGCCGAAAAAAGCTCGGCGCGGCGGTGTTCAATGACCACCAAAGGCTTTCAAGATACGGCAGCATTATTTTTCCCTACATAAGCGCGAGGATCTTTTCCGATATCCGCGATCTTAAGGCCGCGGGAGAACGGCTTATTATCCTCGATGCGCCCACCCTTTTTGAAAGCGGCGTCGACGCAGTCTGTTCGGCGGTTGTAAGCGTTGTCGCGCCGTTTGATTTGAAGCTCAGGCGGATACTCGAGCGGGACGGTATACCCGTGGAGCTTGCGCGTTCCCGGCTTTCAAGCCAGTTCTCCGAGAAATTTTTCCGCGAGCGCTCCGACTACGTAATCGTGAACGACGAAAGCTTAGAGGCATTTGAGGAGAAGATAAGAAATACTGCTGCCGTGCTTAAGGAGCGATTTGATGTTTAAACGCTTTGTTGCCCTCGCGCTGTCGGCGGCGGTTTTGGGGTGCCTCGTCTGGGCGCTTTTCAGCTGGCTGCCCGGGCGGATAGAACGTGAAATTTACCGCCGGGAATATACCGACGAGGTGGAGCGCTACAGCGCCGAATTCGGCGTAGATCCGTCGCTCGTCTACTCGGTAATAAAGGTTGAATCCAATTTCAATCCCGACGCAAAATCCGACGTCGGCGCTATTGGACTTATGCAGATAATCGAGGATTCCTTCGACTGGGTTTCGAAGCGCCTCGGCCGGGAGGATCTTGTATTCAGCGACATGTACACGCCGGAATACAGCATAATGTTCGGCTGCTATATGCTTTCGTTTCTCTATAACCGCTACGGCAATATCGAGCTCACCGCCGCGGCTTACCATTCGGGAATGACGGCCGTAGACAGCTGGATAGAGAGCGGGGAGATAGATCCCGAAAATCCCGATATCGCCGACATCAAGGGCGCAAACACCGCCCACTACGTCGGCAAGATACTTAAAGCATACGAAAAATATTCATCATATGAATCAGTAAGAAAGGAATGATTTTAATGTCAGAAGAAAAAGAAAAATCGGTAGGTAAGGATCTGCAGGAAAAGCTTCTTTCCAACCGCAAGAGCGGCCTGTTAAGGGTCGACGCCGACGAGCTTGCCAAGGCGGATTCATTCTGCGAGGGCTACATGAAGTTTTTGGACGACGCCAAGACCGAGCGCGAAGCGGTCACGGCGGCTGTGGCGCTTGCCGAGGCCAACGGCTTCATGCCCTATGAAGTCGGAAAGCAGTATTCCCCCGGCGAAAAGGTTTATTTCAACGTCCGCGGAAAAAGCCTTATCCTCTGCGTGTTCGGCAGGAATTCCGTGGAAAGCGGTGTGAAGATCCTTGCCGCGCATATCGATTCGCCCCGCCTCGATTTAAAGCAGCACCCGCTTTATGAGAGCAGCGAATTCGCCCTCTTAAAGACCCACTATTACGGCGGAATCCGCAAATATCAGTGGGTGACAATTCCTCTTGCGCTTCACGGCGTCATCTTCAAGGCCGACGGCTCCTGCGTGACCGTCAATATCGGCGAGGACGAGAACGATCCCGTCTTTGTTGTCACAGACCTTCTGCCCCACCTTGCCCAGGAGCAGTCGAAGCGCACCCTCGGCGACGGCATCAGGGGCGAGGAGCTCAACGTAATGATAGGAAGCCGTCCCTTCAAGGACGACGACGTCTCCGAAAAGGTCAAACTCAACATTATGAAGATCCTCAACGAGAAATACGGCATCGTCGAGGACGATTTCATCTCCGCCGAGCTCGAGGTAGTTCCCGCCTTCAAGGCGAAAAACGTAGGCCTCGACTGCGGCCTCATCGGCGCCTACGGCCAGGACGACAGAGTTTGCGCCTATCCCGCGCTTGAAGCAATCTTAGACTGCGACAATCCCGAGGACACCGCCGTCGCGGTTCTCACCGATAAGGAGGAGATCGGCAGCATAGGCCCAACCGGCCTTTCAAGCGCCTATCTCAGACACTTCATCGAATCCCTTGCAGACATGGCCGGCGTTGCGCCCTACACCGTCATCAAGAATTCCAAGTGCCTCTCCGCCGACGTCACCGCCGGCTTCGATCCCACCTTCGCCGACGTGCTCGACCCCAGAAACGCGAGCTACTGCGGCTACGGCGTGTCGATGTGCAAATACACCGGCTCCCGCGGAAAGAGCGGCTGCAACGACGCGAGCGCCGAATTCGTTGCGTATGTAAGGCAGATCTTCGAGGAAAACAACGTCGTCTGGCAGACCACCGAGCTCGGCAGGGTCGATCTCGGCGGCGGCGGAACGGTCGCGGCCTATGTCGGCAACATGGACATGGAGGTCGTCGACGTCGGAGTGCCGGTTCTTTGCATGCACGCTCCCTTTGAGCTCACCTCAAAGTTAGACGTCTACATGGCCTACAAGGGCTTCTCGGCGTTCATAAAATAAAAATTTACCTCGCATTCAAAACCGTCGGTTTTTTGCCGGCGGTTTTTTATTATGCCCTCCAAAAACGACATTTTCCCCGCGCTTCAGGGTCTAAAATCATAGAGGTGATAAAAGTGGATATCTACCTCGACGTTTTAGTCGTCCTCAACATATACATGACTTGGCTTTTGATCAGCCTGACGTCAATGCTGAGCCGCACGCCCTCAAAACCGGGGTGGCGGGCTTTGGCTTCGTTTTTCGGCGGTTTTTCCTCGCTGATAATCCTTATTCCCACCGATGTAAAGCTTTTAGCCTTTACGCTACTTGTTCTTAAATTTCTTTTAGGAGCAGCGACGGTATTTATCGGCTTTTGGGGCTCGACAGTCAGGAGGCGGCTTCTGCTCGTCCCGGCGTTTTTAGGGGTGAACATGCTCGTCTCCGCCTTTTTGGAGCTTATAGAGCGCGCCGTCGGAACGCCTTTGATCGCGGTTTACAGCGGGTTTGTCTACTTCGACATATCCCCGCTGAATCTGGTGCTGACCACTGCGGCGATATACGCGGCTCTCACTATATCGGCGAAGCTGTTTTCAAAAAATCTTGGCGCCGAAGGGGCCTACCGCGTAAACTTCAGGATCGGCTGTAAAGCCTTTTCGCTTGACGGCTTTGCCGACACCGGCAACACCGCGCGGGATCTCTTTTCCGGGCTGCCGGTGATAATCTGCACCGGCACGATGATAGAAAACTGCGCCAAAATAAGGGCGGTGCCCTATAAAACGATATCCGGCGAGGGGGTTTTATATGCGGTTGCGCCGGACGAACTGACGCTGACAAACGAAAGGGGAGAGACAAAGTCCGTCGACGCCCTTGTGGCGGGTCTGCCGGAAGGGGAAAGGCGGGCGGTCTTCAACCCGAAAATATTAAATACAAAATGAAAGGAATGAACGCTATGAAAATTTTAACCGCAATCAGAGAATTTTTTATGCGGCTGTTCAGAGACAGGGATTTTGTCGACTATGTGAACGGCCCCGACACGCTTCCGCCGCCGCTTAAGCCGGACGAGGAGAGGCGGGTGTTCGAGCTAATGAAGACCGAGCCGAAATTTGCCCGGGAAAAGCTTATCACTCACAATCTGAGGCTTGTAGTTTACATATCCAAAAAATTTGAATCGACCGGCATCTGCGTCGACGATCTTGTCTCTATAGGCACTATAGGGCTTATAAAGGCGGTGAACACTTTTAACCCCGAAAAGAACATCAAGCTCGCGACGTACGCTTCCCGCTGCATAGAAAACGAGATACTGATGTATCTGCGAAAGACGAGCCAGCAGAGAAACGAAATTTCTATAGACGAGCCGCTGAATATAGACTGGGACGGGAACGAGCTGCTTCTTTCCGACGTTATAGGAACCGATTCCGACGAGGTGGGCAGCCGCCTTGAAAGCGAGGTGGAAAAGCGGCTTTTGATCGAGGCGGTAGACAATTTGGGCGGCAGGGAGCGCTTTATAATGCAGATGCGCTTCGGGCTTTTAGGCGGCCCCGAGATGACCCAGAAGGAGGTCGCGGACATTATAGGCATATCGCAGTCGTATATATCCCGGCTGGAAAAGAGAATCTTAAAAGAACTGAAAAAAGAGCTTGAGGCCATCTGCTGAAAGGTAAATAATGGATAAGGTACAATATCTTTCGCAAAAAGAAAAAGAGACAAAAATATAGACATGTCCCCGCACTTCTGGTAGAAT
>CANQPB010000004.1 GCA_947625615.1 uncultured Clostridia bacterium
ACGCGAGCGCGGCGGGCTTGACTGCTACCTTCTGAGGGTGTAGTCGCGCCGTATACCACGCGAGCGCGGCGCGGCAAAAAAATAGCCCGCCGAAGGCGGGCGGGCTTTAATTTGTTTAATTTGTTAATTTATCGCGATCGGCGCGGAAAATTGCCAAACGTGCAAAGGGGCGGCGGCAGTCGCGGCGTATTGTGTAGCGGGCGCGGGGGCGGCTTTAGCGGCTTTTTTCGCCCTCTTTGCCATCTCCGCTTTAGTCATCTTTAATTTGTCATACTGATTATACAAATCTTGCTTGACGTGTAGCAATTCACGAAGGCGGGCGGCGGCGCGGCAGATCGGGAGGGAGGCGGCTATTATAGCGCGGGCGCGATCCTTGCAAGCCCCCGACAAATTGCCAAAGGATAGAACACGATGGGCGCGGGCGATCTGCAAATCTGATACGCCCGATGCGGCGCGAGCGGCGGCGAGATCGTCGCGGGCGGCGGCTATATCGTCGGCAATTTTTTCGATCGCGTCCGATAACTTAGCGGCGGCGATCTGATAATTAGTATCACTGATCATATAATATTTGCCGTATGTATAGCGGGCAGAATCAAGCGCGGCGCGATAATTTTCGCCTTCGTCATCGTCAATTGTTGCGGCATCCTTGATATATTCCTCCCACGCTTTTTCGGCGGCGGCGTTAGCATCTTGACCGTGTTTTTGCGCGGTTAATTTTGCGCCGATCGTCACAACATCAAGCGCGTTAATATAGTCAAGCGCGGCGGGGAAGTTTTCTTTTAAATACTTAACTAAATTAGCGCGGGCGAGTGTTAATTGATTAGAAACATTAACCTTTGATGTCTTTAAACGATCGGCGGCTTGTGACAAACTGCACCCCCCCGCGAGCGCGTGGATGATCTCGCGTTGACGGGGCGCGAGTGTTGCGGCGGCGGCAAAGATCACGGCATCGAGATCCTCCCCTTCGGGGGCGGGATCGTCGGCGATCGCATCGGGGAGGGGCGCATCGTCAATCAAATTAAGTATTTCGGCAGTATATTTGTCCGTTGGGATCAACTCCCCTTCGGCATCCATCGTGTAGTCCGTTGTTAACTCTTTAATGTGTTTACGCTTTTCAGCCGTCAACCATCCATTCACCGATGTATAGCCGGAGGAATAGATCGCGGCGTTATCGTCCACGCCATCGTGGATCGCCTTCCATACACCTTCAAGCGCGAAGGCGTAAATGTCATTAGCCTCTTGGCTATATTTGCGGATCAATTCCATAATTAGCGGCGCGCCTTCGCCCTCCCCGCGATCCGTGCTAACAATGACCTGTAACAATGATAACTCTTTGCCGCATCTTTGGATTGTCGGATCGCCGTCAACCGTTTTCGCGGCGCGGGCGGCGATATGCAAGGCGGCGCGGCAGATCGCAAGCTCGTTTGATTGATCAACTTTGATCTGTACTTTGATCTGATCGCCTTCGGCGGCGGCGGCGCGGGCGGCGGCGTACGCTGAAAAGATCGACGGCGCGTCAAGTGTTTTTGTCGTGGTGTTGCCGTTTTTGTTGGTGATGGTGATGATGTTTAACATGGTTAATCCTTCCCGATCCCCGAAGGGGGATCCGACGCGCTATTTTTTTGCGGGCGCGTCAACCGTATATTTTAGCGGGCGGGGATGCCGTCCACATATAAAATACACCTTCGCGGCGGGGCAGTCAACCCAAAAACAGAAAATTTACAATTTGTTAATAAAAAGTTTACATTTGCGTGGTATACGCCCAAAATTTACCAAAAAAGAAAAGAGGATCGGCGCGAAGGGGCAAAGAGGAAAAAAGAGGAAAAAGCAAAGAGGAGAAGCGGAGGGAGGGAAGGGCAGATCGGCGGCGGGGATCGGGGCGGGCAGTCGAGCGCGGCGGGGATCGGGGCGGGAGGATCGGGGCGCGGGCGGCTATGTTACATTTTAGCACTTTGCAACATCGGGGGGTATTTTCAATATTTTGAGGGGGCATATTTTTACATTTTTATATAAGTCGCTTCATCTCTCTCCCTCGATCCAGAATTTTTCCTTCGACAACCGTATCGTCAAATCATTTTTCTTAACTGTTGACAAATAACTGCGAATAAACCTTATGTTATAAAGGTTTAGGTAAAATCGTTGCCAGCACAGAATACGAAAATTTTCTTAAAAAATTTTCAAATTAGGTATTGACAAAGTAACGATTATATGTTATAATCTATGTGTAAACTAAATTATACGAGATGAAAGGAGCCACCCAAATGGCGAACATAATTCAGATAGATTCTCTTAGACCTGGAACTTCCGAAAAGAAATTCATAGACTTCTCTTCTCTTACTAAATCGAAGAGACAGTTACCAGAAGGACTGATAGCACCGGCTATCGAAGAAACTCCCAAAGAGCTTGCAGTTGAACATGCGGCAGAACCTATCAAAAGTCTTGAGGACATAAACAGAATATCTACCTACCTTCTGGCAAAAGAGAGATACAGAGACTATATGCTCTTTATAGTAGGTATTAACTTCGGACTGAGGGTAAGCGATTTGCTCCAACTCAGATTCTCAGATCTGATTAACCCAGACCTATCTTTTAAAACTACATTCCCCATTCTGGAAAAGAAAACTAAAACAACCAGAAAGGTTCAGAAGAACAGATATATATCTATCAACGACGCGGTTATGGAGGCAGTTACCCTGTATCTCCAACACAACCAGTGCAGTCTGAACGATTATCTGTTCAGAAGTGAAAGTAACAGAACTGCGGGAGACGGCAAACCTATGAGCAGGGTTTCGGTAGACAGAATACTCAAAGAGATAGGAGCGGATCTTCACTTAAATATTCGTATCTCCACTCACTCTCTTAGAAAGACATTTGGGTACCACCAAATGCTCATGTCGAATAACGATCCGCGAAAGCTCTTATTACTACAGAAAATATTCGGTCACTCCTCTTCTACCCAGACATTAGACTATATAGGGATTACAGAGGAAGAAGTAGAGGACGCATATCTCAAGCTTAATCTGGGTAGCAGAAAGCACTACCTTATAGATAGCTCAATCGGAGAAGCTGCGATCTGAAGCAGAGTTTACAATAGGTGTTTACCAAGCAAGTAGCTTGTTAACATAAATATGGTAGCTTGAAAATTGAATATAGAAACTCTCTGGTGATTAGATGGTTAGGTAGACAAGGAAAAGGACATTAGCTTTCGGAGATGCTAATGTCGAAGACAATGTTTCTTTCCAGTGGGGATCAAGTAGCTTCCTAAGAAAGATGATTCCTAAAATTTTTTCTTATCTTTATTATTAGGGAACGATTTTCGCAAAGTGCCTATTATCGCGCTTTTACAAGCCTAAAATTTCAATTTTAGGAGGCTGGGGTTCCTAAATTTATTTCTCAGATATTTCTCACGAAAGGTTCAAGACAGCAATTTATGATCAAGGTTTGCGATGCAATCATGGGTTCTGGCAAATCTTCTGCTGCCATAACGTATATAAACGAGCATAAGGATTTGAAATTCATTTATATAACGCCGTACTTGAACGAAGCAGAACGGATTGTCAACGCCTGTTCCGAACTGGAGTTTGTGCAACCAAGCAACAAGTACGCTGAGTTCGGACACCAAAAATATCAGCACACGCTATCACTAATTAACGAGGGCAAGAATATTGCCACCACACACGCCATGTTTCTGAGATATTCGGAAACAATGATTGAGGCTATCAAGAAGAATGGTTATACGCTCATAATAGATGAGTCGGTCAACGTCATTCAGGACATGGACGTTCCTGAGGTTTTCATTTCGCTTTTAAAGGACGCTGGGTGGATTACCCAGACGGACACTGATATATATAATCTCTCACTTCCCTCTTCGATTACGTCGGACAGGGAAAGATTCGGAAAAGGACATTGCGGTTTCGACATAATAGACAGAATCTCCCATCTTGCAGAAAGTAAACGAATCGTCGGAATACAGGACGGCGACGGAAAAGTATTTTACTGTATATACTCCAAAAAGATACTGGACGCGTTCAAGGACGTGTTCATACTCACCTATTTATTTGAAGCCTCGTCAATGAAATACTACTTTGACATTGAAAACATATCCTATCAGACGATAGGAATATCTAAAACTGACGGCGTATACCGTTTCAGCGATACTGAAATGTATATCCCGCCTTATACCGAATCATTATCTTCAATGATTCACATTTTTGACAACGACAAACTTAACGACATCGGAAAGCCTAAGACGGCACTGTCCTTCTCGTGGCTCTCAAACAAATCTTCTGAATATAAAGCTAAGCAGAATCAGCTCAGACGGAACACCTCGAATTATTTTAAGAACTACTTCAAGGGCGTTGCGTCTGAAGATAAGCTCTGGTCAACATATAAAAGCGGCCGCGAAAAGGTCGTGTCAAACGGCTATGCCAGCCGTTTCCTGTCCTATAACTGTAGAGCAACAAACGAATATAGAAACTGCTATGTACTCGCCTACTGCGTGAATATATTTATGCGACCTTGCGAAAAGAATTTTTATCTGTCTCGCGGGGTGGACGTTCACGAAGATGAAGCCGCGCTATCGACTATGATACAGTGGATATGGCGATCGGCTATTCGCGACGGTAAAGAAATCTGGATATACATTCCAAGCAGAAGGATGCGGGAATTATTGACAGATTGGATTAGCAGCGTGGAACAACGATACAAAGACTACAAGGAGAATCAACATAATGATAAAAATGAATAGTACCCAGAGAAAGCTTGTGGAGGATAACCACAAGCTTATTTATTCGTTTCTTCAGCGCCACAACTTACCATTAGACGCTGAGGAAGATTGGTATGGCACTGCGGCACTTGGGCTGTGCAGGGCGGCTGTACTTTATGACTCCGACAAGGGCGCGTTCAGCACTTATGCTTATCAAGCCATGCTGATGTCGGTGCGAGAGGTCGTGAGAAGCAAGAATAAGGACATTCAAGCCACATATTACCTTGACTCCCCTATTCCCTTCACTGATATGTTCTTGCTTGATATAATCCCCGATAACGACGACGTAACTAAATATGTAGACACATTGTCGATTGTTCAGAAAACGTATGACAAAATGTCTGCCAGAAACAAGGAAGTGATAGCCTTAGCCATAGGCAAAGGTATGAAATATAATGCCATCGGCGCAAGACTCGGGATAACCCGACAGGGCGTCTCGCGTATTGTTAATAGGTTCAGAAAGAGAGTTGCTGCTGCATTATCTGCTGGCAACTCTTTTAATTTATAAGCCGAAACCGTTTAACAATATGAAAGGATGTGGTATGTATTTCTAAACAGCTAACAGCTCAGAAGTACATTCTGAAGCTTCACAGTACAAGATTAAAGAGAGCCAGATGGAATTTGACTCTTCCTTTATCAGAAGCGAGAAGTAATGACGAAGTTATTTCAATCGGAGACAGTCAGCAGCTTAGATGGATTGACGAAATAAATGATATCAAAGACGCTGATATTACTGCGAAAAACATTAAAAAACAAATCAAATCGTTAAAGAAATTACCAAATTCTATCGCAAACAGAAAGGAAATCAGGACATTATATAAATGTTTGGACAGTGTTCAATACAAGCCCGACTATGTTTGTATAATCATGGATACCGTTGGCGACTACCACAGAGCTTGCAAAGGGTTCGCTATCAACGGCGTGAAGTATACAAGGCTGCTGGGAACGAACGGCGGCGTTAAGAATTCGACCATAGTGTTTGTCAGCGAGCGGGTCGCCCCGATACTGAGGGAGCGAATCAATAACGGCAGAAATGAGAATATTGAGCTTGTACCTGCTAAGTTTGAAGCATATCGTGCTTTAACGTGCAGTGGGTCTACGCCCGTATCAATGCCAAAGGGAATATTGGTAGTCAAAGATTGTGAGACTACATTTACGGAAGACGTTATCACGCTGAGCGACGAGAGAGGCAATGAGCCTGTTATGAAGTACCAGAAGGATGTTCAGATTACGCTCAACGAATCTGACGGGTATGGTTTGATACTGCCCTCTTTGGCTCAGAGGTGGTCGGACGAATTAGGGCTTGACTATCTGGCAAGCGGATTCAATACGCGCTTTTCTTGGGAAAAGGGAATGGTATTCTGTTTTGACTTTATTGAGTTTGCCGACCAAGTTGCACACAAGCATATAGTTAAAGATGCGTGGGGCAACGAGGTGGATATCACACAGGTTGAACTTGTTCTCACAACTTCAATGCTTAAGCTATGGAGCAGCTATGACAGTATAGAACATTACTTGAGCATGTGTGAGAAGAATCATTACTCTTTCGGAGTAACTAAGGTATGCCCTAAGGCCCTTGAGAATCAGCGCGACTTGAACTACCAGTTTATTCAAAGCTATAAACTCTCGGACGAGGATATTGACAGGCTGATTAAACCTACGGTCAGCACAATCCACGACATTCTTTCCGACGATTATAGAAAGGCTATACTGTTTTTGGCCGGTACTCATATCGACGGCAAGAACGCCATGCGGACAGAGAACGACTTTGCGAGAGCGATTATGGCTGACAAGCGAGTATTTGATGATCCGTTTGTAAAGCGCAAGATATTTGAACTTATACGCAAGAAGATTGACGACGCTAAGATTGGGGTAATACAGGTACACGGCAACTACTCTATCGTATCTGGCGATCCTTATTCCTTATGCCAAAGTATATTTGAACTCCCCGTCACTGGCTTACTTAAAAAGGGCGAGCTGTTTAACCGATATTGGGTGGATTCGGGTGCCGACAAGGTTGCGTGCTTCAGGGCTCCTATGACGTGTCATAACAATATACGCTTAATGACGATAGCGAGGCGCGAAGAGCTGTTGCATTGGTATCGGTATATGAATACCTGTTCTATCTTCAACTCGTGGGATACGTCGGCACACGCTCTTAACGGCATGGATAAAGACGGAGACTTGGTATTGCTGACAGACAACGAGGTGCTGATTAGAAATCACGTTCAGCTGCCTACGATAATGTGCGAACAGAGAAATGCCGCGAAAACTTTGGTGGACGAAGAAAAGCTGATTCGCGCAAACATTGACAGTTTCGGAGACGATATTGGCAAAATAACAAATCGCGTCACTACTATGTATGACGTTCAGGCACAGTTTGAACCTGACAACGAAGAATATCAGACGCTTGACTATCGGATTAAGTGCGGACAGTTGTTCCAGCAGAATTCGATTGATAAGGCAAAGGGTATAGTCGCTAAGCCAATGCCGAAGGAATGGTATAATAGAGGTTCGTGCAGAATCAAACCTGAAGATGAAGAATTTTTGTCGGATGATGAGCTTGACCGCAGACGGTTTAATCAAGTGGTGCTTGCGGACAAGAAGCCGTACTTTATGCGCTATATCTATCCCGACCTAATGGAGCAATACAGGACTTACCTTAAGAACACGGATAAAAAGTGTATCCGTAAATACAGAAAAACAATAGACGAATTGCTAAACACCGAGAATCTTTCCGAAGATGAATCGGTGTTTATTTCTTATTATTTCAGAAGAATGCCAGTGGGCGTTCACCAGTGCGTGATGAATAAGATATGCAAGAGGTTTGAAGAAGAGTTTGACGGGTTTATACTCAAGACTGGTTCGGACAGCGAATATGACTACTCGTATCTTAAGAGCGGTCAGGAGTATACGGAATCGCAGTACTATGCGGTATACTCACTTTACAAACAGTATTTACAGCGGCTGGCAGATTTTTCTCAGGCTGCAAAAAGACAGCGGTTAGACAAAGACGAATGTGTGTGTAAGAAGAAGATTTTAATTGATGAGTTTCAGGAGAAGTGCGATAGGATTTGCTCAAACTCGGCACTGCTGACTGATATCATCTTAGATATATGTTATAAGAAAAACGGAACGAAACAGTTTGCGTGGGATCTGTGTGCTAATCAAATCATAGATAATTTACTCAAGGCAAATGAGGGCAGATACTGCTACCCTACTGAGTGTGAGGACGGCGACATAGGATTCTGCGGTAAGAGGTTTAGAATCGAAACGGGGTGTGTATATGAAGGAAATAGTAACGAATGAAAGAGCATATGTTGAACAAATATTAAACTGTCCTAAGATTGGTTCGAAGCCGATGGAATCGTTGAGCCGCATTGCACGTTATTACTATAGCGAGGGGTATGCCAAAGACGAGATACATAAACTTCTTGAAGAGTATCTTCTTAAGTGTGACCCGACGTTTAACCTTGTCAAGTGGCAGACTTCGATAGATATGGTAGTCGGGAGTGCAAGCAAGTACCCCCTGATAGATATTCAGGGAGTACCGATAACTCGCTCAGAATTGAAAAAGATCGGTAAGCTGCGGAGTAAAATGCTCCGCAAGCTTATGTTCACACTCCTGTGCTTGGCTAAGTATTGCAATGCGGTTAATCCCTCAAATAACAACTGGGTCAACTTCAAAGACAAGGACATATTCAGTTTGGCAAATATAGTTATTGCCACCAAGCGCCAATCTTTATTGATAAACGACCTGTGGAGCATGGGATATATCGGGTACAGCAAAATGGTTGACAACACAAATCTCAACGTTAAGATTGTTGACGAGGATAGCCCTGTCGATTTGGTGGTTTTAGATTATAGGAATCTCGGCAATCAGTATTTGCGTTACTGCGGAGAGAGTTATATAGAGTGCCAGATATGCGGGAAAGTTATTGCAAAGCGCAGTAACAGGCAGCTTTATTGCTCTGAATGTTCTGCTAAAAGAGCGGGCAGGGCTGTAGCAAAAAGTAGCTAATACTGTAATTTTTCAAAAACAGTGCATTTAGAGACCCCCAGAACGGCGCGTAGTTTCGTACCGTTCGAGGGGTCTGTCAGTTTGTCTTTTAATGAGAGATAAGTATCTCTTTTATCTTTATCTTAGAATGAAAGGAAATGGCTATGGTTGAGATTACAAGATCAGAAGCTGCTCTGATTCGTAAGCGTTTTCCAGACGCTCATATCCGACGCACGGTACATAAGTATTGTGTAGAGGAAACGCGCAGAGTAATGGAGTTTCTGAAAAGTATAAGACTAAATTTTAAGGAGTGATTCGGTGAATAGCAAGATTGACTTGAAAAAGTCCGAAAGCGAAAATGAGCTTCAATACATTTGGAGAATATGTCTTGCCAAAGATTCTGGAGTCCTCGATGCAACGTGGGAAGATGTCGCTGATATCTTGAATAAGGAACTGATTGACGACGATTGCAAATATCTGAATGAGAGCGTTTATCGCAAGAAGTTCCAACAGGCAAAGGCGTTCTATGAAAATGTATTTTCTAAAATGCGTTCGGACGAATATCAAGATCAGATTACTTCACATCGTCGTGAACTCCAAAAAGAACGCTATAAGCTCCAGACTGAAAAGCTGGAATATAATAGGTGGCTTAGGGAAGACGCAAGAGACGAACTCTTTGAGCAAAAGGTCTGTGAGGCCATTGAAAAATATGCGCCCAAGAGTCAGCCTCCTGTAAGAATTGAAAACAGTCACGGCAAACGTGCGGGTATCTTGTGCCTCGCCGATTGTCACTTTGGTAAAGAATTTAAAATTTATGGATTGTTCAACGAGGTTATCAATGAATACAGCCCTGAAATCTTCTATGAGAGAATGACACGGGTGTATTCGGAAGTTATAGACCTTATAGAAAAGGAAGGTCTAACAGAACTTCATGTGTATAATCTCGGCGACAGCATTGACGGTTTCTTAAGACATTCTCAATTATGGAGCCTGAGGTATGGTGCTATTGATTCGGCAGTGATTTACGGCAATTATATGGGCGATTGGCTTCGCAGTCTTTCAGAACATGTGTGCGTTGTATATCACCAGTCGGACGGTAATCACGACGAGATGAGGCTTCTTGACGGCAGGAAGGGTCAACATTTAAACGAATCCGTCGGCAAGATAATCAAGAACTGCATAGCGATTAAGAATGAATCAAATCCGAACTTCAGCCTTGTTGAAAATAAGACGGGGCTGATATTTGATACGGTTTGTGGGTTTAACATTCTTGGTATCCACGGCGAGGTTAAGGACTTGAGACGTTCAATTATGGAGTTTGAAAATATCTATGACACTAAAATTTCTTACCTTATCGCTGGTCATAAACATCACGGAGAGTTTAGCGAATGTGGGGTCAGAAAGGGTTGCATAGGTGTTGGCTCAATAATAGGCAGTGATGATTTTTCAATGTCGATTCGCCAAGTTGCGGACGCTTCGGCAACATTTTTAATATTTGAACAAGGCAAGGGCAAGGTGGACGAGCATACTATCGTCCTTAATTAGTTAAGAGGTGGCGATCCGATATGTCGAGAAAAACTAAGATGAATAGCTTAACAAGTGCAGACTTGCTTGCAAAGGTTAATCCTGAGAATCTGAGGCTTATCAACGACTACACGGATTACCTTAAATCAATTCAGCACAGCGAATCTACGATAAACGTTTACACAAACGACTTGCAGATTGCATTTGTGTGGGCGTTGAATCACAATAACAATAAGTTTTTTGTGAACTGGTCTAAACGCGACATTGTTGCTTTTCAAAATTGGCTCGTCAACGAGAACGGCAACAGTCCTGCAAGGGTCAGAAGAATCAAAGCAACGTTGTCCAGTCTTTCAAACTATATTGAATCGGTTATGGACGATGAATATCCTGAGTTCCGCAACATTATAAACAAGATTAAGAATCCTGTGAATCAGCCTGTCCGTGAGAAGACGATTCTTTCAGACGAGCAGATTGACGAGTTACTGAAACACTTAGTTGAGCATGAGCAGTTTGATAAAGCTTGTTTGGTTGCTCTCGCTGTTTGTTCGGGCAGACGTAAGGCGGAATTGCTTAGATTTAAGGTTGAATATTTTGACGACGCAAATCTTATTTGCGACGGTGCTTTATATAAGACCAGCGAGAAGATTAAGACAAAGGGTCGCGGGATAAACGGCAAGCAGATTTATTGCTATACTCTTGCCAAACGGTTCAAGCCATATTTTGATTTATGGATGGACTATCGCAAGAAAAATGGAATAGAGAGTGTTTGGCTGTTTCCTACAAAGGAGAATCCCGACGAACATATTAAAATCAGTACGCTGAATAGCTGGGCAAGCAGCTTTAGCAAAATTCTGGGCGTTGACTTTTATATGCACTCACTGCGGCATAGTTGGACAACTGGCTTAATAAGAGCTGGATTACCCGGAACGGTCGTTCAGCAATTAGCACAGTGGTCTAACCTTGATATGGTAGCGGTGTATAATGACTGTGACGCCGAAGAGCAATTTGCAAATTACTTTAAAGACGGAGACATAAGCGCTCCGCAAAGAAAAACTATAAATGAAATATAACTTCTCCCCCAGGCTTCTGCTTATGCATGCACACTTGGGGACGTTCTGTTAAAAAAATACTTTGAATGAGAGGAAATAGAAAATGTTACAAAGAGCAGAAATTATTGATAAACTTTGCGAAAAGGGATATACGAAGAAGGACGCCGGTGTGGTTATTGACGATATCGTCAGTATTATTACTTCCGCGCTTGTGAACGGCGAGGAGGTTATGCTGCACGGATTCGGCAAGTTCTCGGTCAAGGAACATATACCGAAACAGGTTACTGACCCGAAGACCAAGACAACCGTCACCGTGCCGAGGCACCTGTCTCCGAAGTTTACCCCTGGCAAGCTCCTTAAGAGAGCTGTCCGCGAGGGGTTCATTAGAGAATAAGGCGGTGGTTTGTAATGCCTAAGACAAGCAAGATACATTCCACTTCCTCAAGACCCAAAGAGGTTACTCGCTCGGATAACGAGAACTTGGTATATGTCTGTTGCAGATGTTCGAAGCATTACAAGCGCCAGAAGAATAACTTTCCCGCCTCTCAAAGCCCTATATATAAAGGCAACGGCGGGTATCTACCGATTTGTAATGAATGTTTGGAAGAGCTTCTGACTCATTATAAATCGGTACTTGGTAATGAAAAGGCCGCTATGAAGCGTATTTGCATGAAGTTTGATATATATTGGAATACTGAAATATACGCAATGCTCGGCAATGAGTATACGAACGCTTCAAGAATCCGCGGCTATATCAGTAAGACTAACCTGATTAAATATGTCGGTAAGACTTACGATGATACTTTAGACGAAGAGAAACTCACGTTTGTGGATTCTGGCCTGACCGATTCGGAATCAGCAGAAGGCAGCAACGAAAGGGACAAAACCCCGATTGACGAGAGCGTGATTAGGTATTGGGGTCTTGGATATCCGCCAGAAATGTACCGTGCATTAGAGGCACGACGCGCATATTGGATGTCCTTATATCCTGAGGGCACGGTTTTATCAACGGGCGAAGACGCTATTTTGCGACAGATTTGCAACCTTGAGATTAAAATCAATAAGGATATGGCTGCCGATAATCCGATTGAGAAGAGTGTCAATTCACTCAATAATCTTTTGGGTAGTATGAATATCAAGCCGTCTCAGCAGAGAGATTTGGATGATAACTACATACCATTCGGCGTTGAAATCGGAAAGTTTGAAGATGACTATCCGATAGAACCCGACCCCGATTTTGAGGACGTAGACGGAATACACCATAATATTATGGCGTGGTTCTTAGGCCCTCTGTGCAAAACATCGGGCATTAAGAATATGTATAGCGACCTCTTTGAAGAGGAGCTGAAAAAGTATACTGTGCAGCGTCCTAAGTATGAGGACGACGAGGTCGCCGAGGATTCGGATGATGAAACGGCTGGTGATCTTTAATGGCTAAGTATACACACCAGCAAGCTGTTGCGCGAGCGGCGGCATTTTATAGGGAAAATCCGCATAGGTTCGTTGCGGATTTTTTACACATTTCTTTACGATGGTTTCAGAAAATTGTCATATACGCCATGAATCTCAATCCAGCGTTTTGTATGATAGCAAGCCGCGGATTGGGTAAGACATTTCTTATTGCAATATTCTGCTGCGTCAGATGTATCTTATACCCTGGTACTAAAATATGTATCGCTTCGGGTACAAGAGGACAGGCAGTTAATGTGCTTGAAAAGATTCGCACTGACTTACTTCCGAGGTCAGCTGAGCTGAAAAAGGAACTGGTCAATGGTGAAATCAAAATCTCAAATGCAGAAGCGATTGCTTGGTTCAAGAACGGCTCATATATTAAAGTCGTTACTGCGGGAGATTCAGCGCGTGGTAACAGAGCGAATATCTTAATACTTGATGAGTTCAGGCTGATTGATCAAGAAACGATTGATACGGTTCTGACGAAGTTCCTTACCGATTCAAGACAGCCTGGGTATTTAAGTAAACCTGAATATAAGCACTTGGCTTCACAGGAACGCAACAGACAGATTTACCTTTCCAGTGCGTATTTCCAAGAACACTGGTCTTACAAGAAAGTACAGTCGTTTGTGAAAAATATGCGTAATCCCAAACTGGCGTGGTTTATATGTTCGTTCCCCTACCAGATTGCAATTAAGGAAAAACTTTTTAATGTTGACGACGTAACAGATATGATGCTCGACGAAGATTTCAATGAAATCAAGTGGAGTATGGAAATGCTCGCAGAGTTTTATGGTGACTCTGAGGGCTCTTTCTTTAATTATGAACCTATTGCAAATACGCGCAAGATACAGCTGCCTATGTTACCTAATTCAATTTGTCAAAAGTTGCCTAAGGCTACACAGTTGCGGATTCAGCCAAAACAGCCTGGGGAAAAAAGGCTGTTGTCAGCGGATATTGCGCTTATGGCAAGTAATAAGCATAACAACGACGCCTCCGCTTTGTTTGTAAATCAGCTTTTGCCTACGAAGTCTGGAAGATATATTAACAATATTATCTATACAGAATCTATGGAGGGTATGAGGACGGACGAACAGGCGTTGAGTATCAGAAAATTATATGAAGAATACGCGTGTGATTATATAGTTTTGGACTGTAACGGAGTAGGTTTAGGCGTATTTGACGCATTGGCGACCGACATTGTGGATGTTGAAACGGGTGAAATATATCCCGCCCTGTCCTGTTATAACAACCCTGAGCTTGCGGCGCGTTGCACAAACAGAGAGGCACCGAAAGTCATATGGAGTATTAACGGATCACCAAAGTTCAACTCTGACTGCGCAGTGTTGCTCAGAGAGGGATTCAAGAGCGGCAAGATACGGCTCTTAGAGAATGAGTATGAGGGGGAAATGCAGTTAAAGAATTTGACTGGTTATGACGCCCTGCCTGTTTCTGAGAAGATGTGTTTCAAGCTCCCCTATATAAACACCACTCTTTTGATTAAGGAACTGATCAGTTTGAAAATGGAGGAATCCAGCGGACTGATTAGGCTGTCAGAGAAGAGCGGTATGCGTAAGGATAGATATTCAAGTCTTAGCTATAACTATTGGGTGTCAACAAAGCTTGAACGCGGTTTAAGGCGAAAGTCAGAAGACGAAGACGAAATCGCGAACACGTTCTGCTTTAGAGCGCCCAAGATAAAACACGGTAATAGTAGTCCGTTTGAGAGGAGGCGGTAATGAGAAGTGGGTAACAGAAAAGTTAAGACAATAAAAGATGAAGTAGTGACAAACTCGCGGAAAGTAAATGCAACAGAGTTTGATTTTGCTAAAACGATGAAACTACCGGCAAGGTTTGCCGAACTTTCAAGAATTGTTTTAAGAGACTTGAACCAGTCCTCTGCCTCCCCCACCTTTTCGTTATATAACAAAGACAGGATTAACGCGTTTTTACAGAATCCTGCCGCTAATGAGAAGAACTTAAGAGACGCAGTTATATACATCTATGGTGCAAGTTCGCACTTTAGGAGATTGATTCAGTATTTTGCGAGCCTATCGGATTTGGCATATGTGGTATCTCCTACCAAAATAGATACTTCAACCGCCAAGCCGAATTCAATCAAGAGAAACTACAGGAAGGTTCTAAACCTTCTCACTTCTATGGATATTAAGAATCAGTTTGCAAAAGTGCTGACTGTTTGCTTAAGAGAAGACGTTTTCTACGGTACACTCTGGATATCTGCCGACAGTGTTATTATTCAGCAGTTGCCGTCTGATTATTGCAAGATTGCAGTTATAGAAGATAATGTACCGAATGTTTCGTTTGACTTTTCTTATTTTGATTCCAATCGTGAGTATCTTGATATGTACCCTGTGGAGTTTTCCACCAAGTACAAGCTTTATCAGAACAGCCGTAATATGAGGTGGCAGGAACTGGATTCCCCTACCTCGTTTGCAATTAAGTGCAATAATGACGTACTGACATATGCTATACCCCCGTTTGCTGGATTGCTCAGAGAAATTTATGACATTGAAGATTACAAGCAACTTAAGCTTACGAAAACGGAGCTGGAGAATTATGCAATCCTTGTTATGAAACTCGGTATCAACAAAGACGGCGAATGGGAAATGGATCTTAAAAAGGCTGAACAGTTCTGGCGAAACCTTGAAGCAGTATTGCCTGAAGAGGTAGGTACGATCTTGTCGCCGATGGCGATTGAGAAGATTAGCTTTGAGAAATCTAATACTGGAGACACCGACAGAGTAGCAGAGGCCGAGCAGAACCTTTACTCGGCAGCTGGAGCTTCCAGTTTGCTGTTTAATAATGCAAAGGCGGCCGCAAGTGCATTGCTACTTTCTATTAAAGTTGATCAAGCTATGACATACGGCATAGTCAAGAGTATTGAAAGTGTGCTGAATCGTTTGATTCGCGCTCAGTCATACGGGAAAAACTTTAAGGTTACTTTCTTGGATTGCAGTCCTTTTAATAGAGAAGAAGTCGGTGACGCATATCTCAGGGCGTGTCAATTAGGTATACCCATGGTTTCCTATTATTGCGCCTCGCAGGGATTAGGTCAGGAAGAAATGGATTGCATGAACTTCTTAGAGGACGATGTTCTCGGAATCAAGGGCAGATTCATTCCCCTTCAAAGTTCGTCAACGCAGTCGGCTACAAGCCAGAGCGCGGGGCGGCCTCAGTCCGATACCGACGATTTGACGGAGATAGGAGAACAGACAAGAGACAGTAATTAAGTGTTAAAGGGAGATTGAAATGTTTATTTATGTTATGAAACGTGAGGACGCAGATACACTCGTTGCAAAAGGATTTAAATTGCTTAAAGCAGATGAGAAAAATAATTTGTGGATTTTTGCGAACGACGCCAAACTGAATTTTGATTCTGACGGTATGGAGGCAGTAGTATCTGACACGCTCACATTCTGATTTTTAACGAGGCGGTGATGGCTATTAACGATATTCGTTTGAGTATCGTCTTTGAATCTGGAGTAGATAAGCTGACCGAAGTTAATTCTTCCTTTGACAGAGGTGTGCTTAAGGTGGCATACCACGGGAGGAATCGAAATGGTTCTTACATAAGTAAAGAGGCGTTTGAACAAAGCATCCCGACAATATTTAATTGTCCAGTTGTTTGTAACTATCAACGTGAAACTGATTCAATAGGATCGCATGATGTGGAGCTGGTTAAGACGTCCAGCGGTATGAAGATAGTAAATATCACTCAGCCCGTTGGCGTGGTGCCTGAATCCGCAAAATGCTGGTGGTCTGTTGAAGAAGAAAACGGTCAGACGCACGAATACCTTTGCACAGATGTAATCATCTGGAAAAGGCAAGAAGCTTACGAAAAGATAAAGACGAATAAGATTACTGACGAATCTATGGAAATAACGGTCAAGAGCGGCAAAATGGTCGATGGCTGTTATCACATAGATTCTTTTGAATTTACGGCATTTTGTTTGTTAGAAAGTGCCGAACCCTGTTTTGAATCGGCGAGCTTAGAACTCTTCTCGCTTGATACGTTCCGTAGCGAGTATGAGAAAATGATTGCCGAATTCAAGGAACAGTTTGCTCAGGTCAATACCTCTTCGGAGGATGACATAGACACTGCGGGTGTCAACGATTCTCTTTTGAAAGGAGGAACTTCATTGAATAGATTAGAACTTTTAGCAGAATATGGTCTGACTGTTGAAGAGCTTGATTTCAATATCGACGACTATGAGCTTGATGAGCTTCGAACAAAATTTGAGGCTGTTAAGAGTGCTAAAGAGGCAAGTGCGAGTGCCAGTTCCGATGCGGGTACACAAACCGAGGGCGGCGTTGGTACTCAAACTGAGAACCCCGATTCTGGAAATGCGGATAATCATTATGCTTTAGCCGAGCAGTTCCTTAATGAGTTGCTCGACCAGCTTAGAATCGTAACTTATTCGGATCCCTATTGGGGTGAAATGTGCAGATATTGGTATGTTGATTATGACGCTGAACTGTCCGAAGTCTATTGCTATGACTGCGCGGAAGATTACAAGCTGTTTGGCTTTGCCTATTCTATGAATGGCGACAATGTCGTTATTGATTTCAATAGTAAAACGCGCAAAAAGTTTGCAATCGTGTCCTTTGATGAAGGAAGTGCGGATATAAATTATTCCCTGTTATTCAATGCGTTCGGTAAGGCTGTTACGGCCAAGAAGGATTCCGAATTGCAGTCGGCGCAGGAGGAGCTTAAGACGCTTCGTCAGTTTAAGGAATCAAGAGATCGCGAAACCAGAAAGGCCGATGAGGATTCTATCTTCGAGAAGTTTAGCGACTTAAGCGGCGTTGCCGAATTTGAAGCTTTGAAGGATAACTGCTCTGAAATGACATTGGCGGAAATTGAAGGCAAGTGCTATGAGCTTCGCGGTCGCAATGTAGACGTTGCTAACTTTGCGCTTGATAAATCTAAATCAACTACCAGACTCCCTATTGATCAACATAAGGGAGGCAATGACAACGAACCTTATGGCGGGCTTTTCTTACAGTTCGCCGCAGACCATAACTAATATAGGAGGTTAATATGGCTTATACAGTTATTAGAACTGATCTTTTATCCGGCACTGATGTCGGAGCCGATCTCGTTTCTCTTCGCGTCCTTAAGTCTGAAGAGCCTGTAGAGGTTGAGAACGGTACCATTGTTGAGCTTGAGAAGCTTGAGAAGGATAACCGTGAAGTTTGGCAGGCTAAGGTCGCTACTGCTGAGAGCGATGTATCGAAGTGCGCTATCGTCGCTTCTGTTGAAACTATGTACGACGAGCGCAAGAAAAATCTGGACGAGTTCATCAATGAAAAGGGTGCTGTTTGCAGAGGTTATATCCCCCGCAGCAGAAATATCTACAGCGTTACTAAGGAAGGTTTCGTTGGCGGTACTGCGCCCGCGGTTGATGGTAAAGTAGGTATTGGCGAGGGCGGCAAGCTTGACACTGGCTCTACTGGCTGGGGTACTTGTATCGCTATCGAAGTCGCCGGTCGCTATACATACTATGTCATCCAGTTAGCTTAATACAGTAAGGAGGTTTAATATGGCTAATTATTCCGATATTGTTAGACTGGCTGTAGATGCTTATCATGGCAAGCCTGAGAAGTATTCTGTTGAACAGTCTATGGATGTGCTGCGTCAGGCTCTTGTTGAGGCTAACAATGGCAGCACTTCCCTGAATTATAAGGATATCCGCGATGGTAAGTGCAATGGCGTCTTCACTATCGTTGAGACCATCCTTTCCAAAGTTATCGTTGAGGGCTTCCAGGGCGACGAGTATTTCAATGCTCTTGTTGACTTCCGCAATGTTGCTCTTGGCGACAGGAATGAGTTCACCGTCGAGGATAGCACTCTGTTTGTCGTTTCCGATGCTGCTGAGGGTACTCAGGGTATCAGACGTCAGAGACTCAGCGGTTCTGAGACTATCGCGATTCCTACTTCGTTCAAGGTTATAAAGATTTACGAAGAGCTGAACAGGGTTCTCTCTGGTCAGGTTGACTTCAATGTCTTTATCAGAAGAGTAAGTGAGTCGTTCCGCAAGGCTCTTCTGGACGATATCTATGCTCTTTGGAATGGTGTAACTGCCGATCAGCTCGGTGGCGAGGTATACTTCCCCGTTGCTGGTAGCTATGACAGAGATACCCTTCTTGACACTATCGCCCATGTTGAGGCCGCTGCTGGTGGCAAGCCCGCTACTATCATAGGCACTAAGAAGGCTGTCAGGGTGCTTGCTCCCGAAATCGAGGGCAACGATTCCAAGAACGATCTTTACAACCTGGGTTACTATGGCAAGTTCTATGGTACTCCTGTTGTTGTAACTCCTCAGCGTCACAAGGTTGGCTCGACCGACTTCGTCTTTGAGGATAATGTTCTCACTATCGTTGCTGGCGAGGACAAGCCCATCAAGTGTGTCTATGAGGGTCAGTCTACTATTCTTCTCGGCAATCCCGCCGATCGCAAGGATCTCACTCAGGAGTATCTCTATGGTGAGAGATACGGTCTTGGTATCGTACTTGCTGGCGGCAACGCCGGTATCGGTAGATACGAGACTACCTAATCAATAAGCTTATAACGCAGGGGCGGCATTGACCGCCCCTTAACTAAATTGAATTAAAGGAGATATTATGGCTAATACAAAAATTGAAAATACAGTTGAAGAGACTGCCGTAAATGCGGCGGAACCTAAGAAGCAGTATAAGGTCAAGTCAAATCTTGACCCAAATACCATTATAACCGTTAAAAACGGTTTCCACGGTCAGCTTGTTTATAAGAGCAAGAAAACCTCTGAGACCTTTATCTGGGAAGGATTCGGTGACGAGCAGGATATGGAGTTGCAGGAGCTTAAGAACGCTCGCAATTCTGCGAGAGCTTTCTTTGAGAACAACTGGTTCCTGATAGATGATCCCGAAGTTCTTGATTATCTTGGCGTTACTCAGTATTACAAGAACGCCCTTACTTATGAAACCTTTGACGAACTCTTTAAGAAGAAACCGTCTGAGGTTAAGGCTATTCTTGCAAAGCTTTCTAAGGGTCAGCGTAACTCTGTGGCTTATAGGGCGCGTCAGCTTATTGCAGATGGTCTCATTGATTCTTTAAAGGTTATAGACACACTGGAAGAGTGCTTGGAAATTGAACTGATTGAGAGATAAGGGAGGTCAATATGAACATTAGTTTTGATATGTTTATAAACGCCTTTCTTATGAAGATATCGGAATTCGAACTTCTATCTCTGGAAATCCCAGATCGCACTGCCATCGTTGATGAATATCTGAAACGGGCTATTGCTGACTTTCGACATGTTTGTCAATATGATTTTGTGACTACACGCAACGACGAAACGAGACAGTTTGATGTTGAAGTAGAACCAGAAGACGTTGACGAACTGGTGGGAATTATTTCAGAGGGAATGGTCGTCCAGTGGCTAAAGCCATATGTGAATAAGCAGGAATTGTTAGAAAACATTCTCAACACAAGAGACTTTACTACCTACTCTCCTGCTGAACTTTTGTATCGTGTTAGAGATACATATGAGAAAGCCCGTAGGGAATATACGAATATGATTAGGGAGTATTCGTATAACCACGGCGACTTGACGAATTTGCACATATGATATACGAAACAAGAACGGGGCTGAGCGTTCAGTCCGAACTGTTGGAGAAATATTTCCAGTATCTCGTGAATCAGTTCTTTAAGATTCTCCCTATACGAGAAGATGAGGAAAAGACATTTTCAACATATGTGCAAAGCTTGCAAGCCGAGCTTGTGGGCTGCAAAGAGTTTGTGGATTTATTTAATACCGACTCTCGTTTTTTAACTCTGATATCTATTTTGCAGTATTTTATCAGCAATCCGAAGTGCGAGGTGGCAGTGGTGAGACGCGAAGTCTTTAAGGCAATCTCAATCTGTAACAAGCTAAAAGATAAGTTTGCGTCGGAGGTTGTGAAATGAGTGTATGGGATTTATATGATAAGCAATCCGAGGTTCGGGGCAGCAGCAAACGAGAGGCCGTATTGGCTCGTGAGGAGCGAATGTTAACAAGAAGGCTCAAGGACAGCCTGTCTTATCATCAGGTCTTGATTGACGGTGTTGAGCAGAAAGTTGCCATTATCAATTCTGACAACCTTAACGAAAAAAGTATCTTCTCTTTACCTAAAGAGGATATTACTCTTGGCGGGTTGGTTAGTTGGATGGATAACAAATGGCTTGTGACCGAACGTGACGCCAATACCGAAGTATATACAAAGGCTAAGATGATTCAGTGCAACCACTTATTAAAGTGGATTGACAGTAACGGCGTGATACAGCAGCAGTGGTGCGTGATTGAGGACGGCACGAAATATCTTACGGGTGAGCTGGAGGATAGGAACTTTGTCGTTACTCGCGGTGACTCTCGTATTGCAATGACTATCGCAAGAAATGAGAAAACCTTGTTGTTCGACAGAACGACACGTTTTCTTATTGACGATCCACTTACAAGACATAAGCTTGCTTATGCTTTGACGAAGCCGCTGCATGTAGGCTGGACTTATAATGATCATGGCGTGTTCAGTTTTGTTTTACAGGAAGTGACTGCCACCGATGATGATAACCACGAATTAGGAATTGCGGATTATTATAAATACCATCCTAAAGATGTTACTAACTTGCCCGATTCGGATGCGGTTATTAACCCCGAAAACAAAAACGATGTTGGAAGGGAGGTATGGCTGTGAGTCAAAATCAAAAACAGCTTGAGCCATTTTTTAATTACAAGTCGCAGCTTATGAAGGACTTATTGACAAACGAGTCTATAGTGAAATTGATTGACGATGAGCTACCTTTTGAACACGCGCTAAGTCTTGAATATTCTCAGGTATTTCCGTATGAGTATGTGCCTGAAACGGCAGTACACGGATATACCTACATATGTTGCGAGGTTGATATTCAAAAGGCGTTAAACAAAACATACCTTCTACCTACGCTTTATATATGGGTGTTTGCACATAAGAGCAAATTGAGGCTTCCGCAGGGCGGGCTTCGGGTGGACAACCTTTGCAGTGAGATTGCCGAGGCAATTAACGGCAGTAGGTTTTATGGGCTTGGAGAATTAGATCTTTATTCCGTCAAGCGCTATGCACCCATGACAGATTATCAGGGCAAAGTAATGACCTTTACGGCTACTGACTACAATCATTTGCACGATCCTAATAAGGCTATGCCGAGCAATCGCAGGGTTGGTGCATAATGGCTACTATAAACATTTTGTTTAAAAACAGATATGCGATCAATGACGATATCGGAATATGTATTCCGACTGTAGAAGAAGTTCTTGACAATGAGGATTCTTATTACGGATTGGTTGCAGCGTTGACGGCTATGCCTATGGACTTAATGGTGCAGCTCGATGACGCTGGAATTGATTTCACGACTATTGATGAGTATGAGCTTTTTTTAATGCTTTTTAAGGATATCCAAAGACAAGGGCTTGATACCCACTTGATCTTTGGGGATCTTGATATATCGAAATTTGAAATCATGGTTAATTCCAAGACGAATCAGGTTGTTTTGTATGACCGCCAAAATGATATTGTCATTGACAGACTGATTCAAAATCAAATCGCCAACACACTGCGTAAGATTCATAATCTTGAAAAGAATGATCGTCGTCCAGGAAATGAGGAGGGAAAGATATACTTGCTTGATCTTGCCCGCAGAAAGATGAAGCGACACCGTCGTTCCCAAGAATCGCAGCTGGAACAGATAATTATTTCGATGGTTAATACCGAACAGTATAAGTATAATTATGAATCCACGAAGCAGTTGACCATATACCAGTTTAACGAAAGCGTGAAACAAGTTATCAGAAAAATCAATTATGACAACAGGATGCATGGCGTATATTCTGGTACGATAAACACAAAAGATTTGAGCCAGGATGATTTCAACTGGCTCGCACATTCAGACAAATAAAAGAAGGAGAAATAGATATGAGATTCAATATCAATGACCTCACTATTACAACTCTTGATAGCATTATCGCCTTTGATATTATCGACGGTTCGTGGCTCTTTACTCTTGACGAGTTGCAGAATGCCACCATTGCGAATACCGAAGATAAGTTAGATATCACGGGTAAGGGCGGTCGTAAGCTCACTTCTATCAAGAGAAACAAGGCTGTTACCATTTCTGGTGCTAACGGTCTTATCTCTGGCGGACTGCTTGCTACTCAGGTTGGCAGCGAGTTTGAAGCCAAAGACAGTACTCCCGTTAGGTATGAGGATTATCTTACCATTAAGTCCAATAAGGCTACTACCAATTATAAGGCTGTAGGCACTGTTGGTAACGAAATTGGCAAGGCTTATATCAAGGCTGCTAACGGCACAATTAAGGAAGTTATTACTCAGAACACTGAGGCTGGAGAACAGCAGTTTGCTTACAATCCTACGAGCAAGGAACTTACCTTCAATGCTGGAACGTATCCTGACGGCACCCAGGTTGTAGTTTACTACACTCGTAATGTTGCTGGCAGCGTTCTTAAGAACATTTCTGATCACTACTCCACTAAGGCTATGCTTTATATTGACGCCACTGGCGAAGACAAGTGCAGTAATCTTTATCACATTCAGTTCTTCATTCCTAAGGCTGACTTCAGCGGCACGTTCAATATTGAGTTTGGAGACAATCAGGCCGTACATAACTTCGAGGCGGAGTCTCTCGCGTCCTCTGGTCTGTGCGGCGGTACGTCGTCTGATGGATCGGATAACTTCTGGACTTATACTGTCTTCGGTGTCAACGCCGAGGACGTTGAGGGTTAAGTATGGCACAAATTATGAAAACATGTAGGAACTGCGGTAAGCAATACGAAGCTTGCCGCACTCCTAATCCTCTGGGTATCCCGAGGTGGAGGGATGTTGCTTGCTCTCCTCAGTGCTATCAAGCTTATGTTTCCAAAGTAATGGCCAAGCGTGAGGAGGAGCTGAGAGCTGCTGACAGCACTCCCGACTTGCCTCAAGAGTCGATTGCCACAGAGATAGATAACGGCGTGGTTGAAGCCGACGGGGCGGAGCCCGCGCAAGAAGAGGCAGAAACGACTGTCTCAAAAAAGAAAAAGAAAGTTCCTTCAGAAGAAGTGGTATAATTCCGACCGAAGCCCCACATGTCTTTAAGCAGTGCTTAAACTGTGGGGCTATATTTAATAGGAGAAATTTATGGAGCAGATACGTTTGACAATAGATAACGACGTACTACAGCGATATAATCAATACTACTTCTCCATTCATACACGCGCATCTATTCCCCCTATAAAGCGTCCGTATCACGAAAGTATAAACGCTTGGATGATACTTAAACGCTATGCGATGAACGCCTTGAAACAAAAATGGAAAGACTTTATTAAATGGTTCGTTATCGAACAAGGTTATGATAACCTGCACATTCAACATTGTGAAATAAGTCAAACCATTTATTACCCCGACAATCGCCGCCATGACACGGACAACAGTGTACCAAAATTCATTTTGGACGGTCTTGTTGAAAGCGGAATGATTGTTGACGATGATTCAAATCATATTGAAAAGCTTACTCTTTTGTGTAAGCGTGATATGGATCATCCGCGAACAGAGATATTGATTAAAATTAAATCGGAATAAAAGGAGGTTTGCTATATGGCAGACAAGATTAAAAGAATTTCAGTAAACGCATTTGATAAGGTTCTACATGAATCCCCTGTGAATCAGGTAGCAATAGATTGGCACGGCAACGAGCTGGTGATTACTCCGACGCTGTCACTTGAAGATATGCTTCAGTTTGTCACCAGTGTTGTGAAGAGCTGCTACAATCAGGAAACAGGCAGTTATACGCCCGAGAATAAGTATTTTGCAATATACGGCTGTGTGCTGGCATTATATGCTAATTTCACACTGCCTAAGAATTTGAGCCATAGGTATGATTTGATATATCGCACTGACGCAGTGGGAACTGTGTTATGTCATATCAACATTGATCAATATAATGAAATTTGTTCTGCAATAAACGCTACATTAGACCACATGTCTCAGATTCAGATTGAGAGTGCTAACAAACAGGTTGCTGCATTATATTCCTCTCTTGAAAACATTGAGAGTACAATGAGCGAGTTGTTTAAGAACGTAACTCCCGAATCGTTTAACGGCATTATGGGGGCGCTGGCGGGCGGCAAGATTGACGAGGGTAAGATTATGCAAGCCTATCTTAATAGCAAGCGAGAGAGTGCGAACGGCGTTAGTCAGGACGCTGCTCCCCCGATAGAGATGACTACAAAAGAGTAATTTTATTATGATATATATGAGATCAATACAGGCAAAGGCGAACAAGTGTTTGAAGAGTGGAGAATGGAAAAAGAGGATTGAGCAACGCATAGACCAGGAAATGCTTAGTAGAGGCGGCAAGAAAATAGGTCGCGCCAATATGCGCGATATGGCTGAAAGGTTTATTGAAGTTATGCAGGATTCTCTTTCCAATGTTGAAGGAAACTCGTTTGCAAGCGGGCAACTCGGCAGCGAGATTGTTGCGGAGTTAAAGAATCTCACATATTCAGAACCAATCAGACTTGGTAAAAATCGTTATTCCATTTCGATTTACTTTAATGGAGAGCTTGGTCGCGAGTCGTTACAGCCCGCGATATATGAAGGTATAAGTAACATTGCCGCGCTTCTCAATAAGGGCTACGACGCAGGACACGCTATCTCTGGTATGTGGCACGGACAGCCCATAGAGAGTTTGCCTGAGCGTCAGGGGGCTCACTTTATTGAGGACGCAGTCAGGTATTTTTTCCAATGCTATGCACAAGATTACGGAATTGTTGACATTAAGCTTAACGAAATATACAACTAACAATTAACCATAGAAAGGATTGGATTAAAGCCAATCCTTATTTTTATTCACAAAGGACGGTGGTGAAATGGCTGGGAAAGGTAATAGAGACTTTGAACTCGTTGTTGGTTTAAATCCGTCACTGAGTTTAAAAGAAATGCAATCAGACATCTCTTCGCTGATTACTGATTTAAATGCTAAAAACTTCAAAATTAAAGTCGGTGTTATCGTTAACACAGCTGATCTGAAGCAGCAAGTAGAAGCTGCGCTGAGTGATACTGTCGCCACGCCCAAAAATGGTGGCGGCGGCGGAGGCGGGTCGCAGAGCAAAGAAGCTCAAAAGCTCACCAAAGATATGCAAGCTTATGGCTCCGCCTTATCTCAAGTCAGTAAACTTCTCACGGAACTTCGCACAAAACAATCTGGCTGGACTGCTGCTGTTAATACTCCTCAGGGAGACGCATTAAACAACTATATTGCTCAGTTAGAAATTCTGAAAACGCGTCTGGAACAGGGTGAACTAACTTCTAAAGAATTTTCTACGCAGTTTGCTTTAATACGCGGAGAGGCAGCAAGTACCGCCGAAGAAATGCAACGGCTTGGGATTGCACAAGCGGCGGCAAGTCCGACGACTATAGCTGTTGATACTCAAGAATATACAAAGAATCTTAAGACTCTCAATGATTTACTTAGCCGCGTGACGGATCATCAAAATAAATGGACGGCAGCACAGCACGGAACTTCAAGTCAATCATATGCACAGCTTGAGACGTATGCTAATGATATCACAACTTTGATATCAAGACTCCAAACAGGCACACTTACGCAAGAGGAGTTTAACAGAGAACTTAGTAGAATTCGACAGAATGTGGATGTTGCAGAAACCGCTATTAAAGGTGCCGGCGAGGCTACTAAGAGTTGGTCTGATAGAATTGGCGGGCTAATGCAGAAGTTCTCTGAGTGGTTCAGCTTAACTCGTGTTATAATGGCGGTTTATCGTGCAATTCGGCAGATGATATCTGCGTCTATCGAATTGGATGACGCTATGACACAGTTAAAGATAGTTACTAAGGATACCGATGACGTATATGCAAGATTCGGCGATAACATTGCCAATACTGCCAAGAAGATCGGCTCGTCTATAACGGACTTACTTAGTTCTACTACAACGTTCGCAAGACTGGGATATTCGCTTGACGAATCATCGGCACTTGCTGAATATACTGCCATGCTTCAGAACGTCGGTGATATCGACGTTTCGGCAGCACAGGACGCTATTACTGCAATTATTAAAGCGTTTGACGTTGACGTAAACGACATTGAGTCCATTATGGACAAACTGGTCGTTACTGGTAATAACTTCCCGATTTCTGTTGCACAGATTGCAGAGGGTATGAACAATGCCTCATCAGCTCTCGCAGCGGCGGGAAATACATTTGAACAGTCGGTGGCGTTGCTAACGGCTGCAAATACTACGATAAATTCTTGTCGTGCCGCATAGTAATATGCGGCTGAACAGGTGGCTCAAATCGGTGGAACCCCAGAAATGGGCAATACCGAGGGTAAGATTATTGTATCAAAGAATGTTTTGATACAATAAATCCCGTAACGACCACAGTATCATAGGCAACTATGAATGTATGCCACCCTCCCCTGCTATGGGGATGAAGGTATGGTCTGAACTGCAACTATAATAATTTGAAATTGCAGAGGTAGGATGAAAGTCCTATCCGCCATATTTATATGGTCAGTAGGCGCTGCGCCGAAAGTAACAGATTGACAGAATGCCGCAAAATCTTCAACAGGTTTGAGAACCATTGCGGCTCGTATCCGTAATACTAAGACCGAGCTTGATGACCTTGGCGAAGAAATGTCAGAGGCTTCTTATGAGGAGCTTGTTCAGCAATTAACTGATTTCAATGTAGCTCTAACAACTGCCAATGGCGAATACAGAAGTACATACGATATCATGTATGACATTGCTCAGCAATGGAGCAAAATGACAAGTATGGAGCGGGCGGCTCTTGCAACAGCCATGTCTGGCACAAGACAGCAAGCCGTATTCTATTCAATTATTGAACAGTTCCAAGAAGCCGAGGGCGCAATGCAGTCAATGGCCGATAGTACTGGAGAGCTTCAGGCGTCATACGATACCTATTTGGAAAGTACTACGGCACACATCAATCAATTCAAAGCAGCATTTCAGGAACTTGCATCTGATACATTCACTGCGGATTTCTTAAACGAATTCATTGACCTGGGTACAACACTCATTGGGGTACTTGAGACGTTGATGAAAATTGTTGATACTGTTGGAGGATTGAATACAGTATTAAATATCACCATTGCTCTAATTGCAATGCTTAATGCTGAGAAAATACTCGGATCTCTTGGCAAACTGATTGCACCACTGACCTCAATTATAAAATTGCTTGAGATATTTAATACAAGCGGAAGAGCGCTCACAGTTACTGGCACGGGGTTAAGTCGCACATTTACTCTTACTTCAAGTGCCGCAAGTGGTTTGGCGGTTAGTATATCTACTGCCCAAATTGCAATGGCGGGTATTTTGGCTGTAATAGGTGCAGTCTCGCTCGCCATTAAATTACATCAGGAGTATGTTCAAGGACTCAAAGATGCGTATGAGCAAGCTTCGGCTACTGCTGAAAAATCTCGCAGTAATGTTGAGAATTTAACTGCGTTAAAAGTTGAGATTGACAATAATACACGTTCATTATCTGAATTATATCAAGCCTTTAGAGATCAGCTAACGGCAATGGGATATACGGAACGTGGGATTCAAAAGCTTGTTGACAAGTATCACGGTCTAAAAGAAGCCATTGAAGCTGTGACCGAAGAGCAACTCAAAAAGGCTCGCGCTGACACATATGACGCCATGTTAAAGGCTGGCAAGGTTGTTGAGAGCGAGGGCAATTCCAGTAGGTTTGTAGACTTTGAAATGCCATATGATATGTCGAGCGAACTTCGTGGAATAATCAACAGGTATATAAACGAAAACAAGAACAAGCTATTTAATTTCGATAGCGCGCCTGGATTTTTGGAGATTAGTTCGTTATCTGATTCAATAGAAGATATCAACAAATATTATAATGCTATAAAGGCTTTACACGATTTACTGTTACAATATCAATCTGAAAATGGTGTTGATATCACTGGTTTAACTCTGACGCAACAAATAGAGAAAGATTTAGAAACACTTGAGGAATCAATTTCCAAGTATCAGAATGAAAGGCAGTACCTAAATCAATTAGACGCTCAGCTCTTAGGGTCTGATAGTATAAAGAGTGCCGAGGATCTCGACGCATATATAAAAGCTGTTTCCGAATTAGCTGATAAGACCGAAGAAGATAAGGAGCAAATGATTCAGCTTGGTCAGGAAACATATAATACATTTGCACAAACCGCCGAGGGAGTAGCTCCTGTCGAAGGTGAATTAGATTCTCTTGATTCAAAAATAAAAGAACTGAATGATAATCTCCATGACACTTCAGATATGCTCAGCGAAATGAAAAAGGGCAAAGACATTCTCGCTGACGCAACCGAAGAAATGAAGGAAAATGGCGAAATATCGAACGATACTGTTCAGGCTATAGCCGAAATGATGGACGAAGGCGAAGATTGGCTTCAGTATCTTAAGATAGAAAACGGTCAAATCAAGCTGAATACCGAATTATGGAAAGATAGAATCCTGTCTAAGCTCGAAGACAATATTGCAACCTTGGACGAAGAACTGGTTGTTATGCAACAGCAGAATGATGAGCTAATCAATCAGTTATCACTTTTGGAAACCCGCAATAAACTTATGAGTGGTACTGTTGAAAAGGATCCCAACGATCCGTTCGGCATTTTTGCAAATATTGGCGGCTCAAACATTAGGAATAAGAGTAATTTACCAGACAATATATACCCTGGTATGCGTAATGATGAGTATGGTCAAAAGTGGCGCGAGCAAAAGGCAAAGGAAAGTGAAATTGCCGATACTCAAAAGCGCAGAGACGCATATAAGGCAATGTATGATTCTTGGGCTTCAGATATTGAATCTGTGGCTCGTGGTGAAGAAAAGCTTGACGAAGAGACGAGAAAAACATTTGACTGGATTAGCACAATACTCGACAGAATCCAGCGCAAGGTCAATGAGTTCAGTCGCGTTGTCGGTTCAAAATTCAAATCTTTGTCCACCCGCAATGAGGCCGCTAAGAAAGAGATTGAAGCCATTACTGAAGAAATTGAACTTCAGGAAAAGGCTTATCAGAAATATTTTGAGCTTTGTGAATCTATCAATCTGTCTGACGAAATCAAGAAGACTATTGAGAACGGTGCGATTGATATCAGCGATTACGACGAGGAAACCGCGGAGCTTGTCTCTCAATATCAGGAATGGTATGAGGCAGCGCTTGATACTAAAGAGGCTGTAGACGAGTTGCACGAAAGCCTCGCCTCTCTGTATGACGATGAGTTCAACCGTATTCAGACAGACTTTGAAAACAGAATTTCTCTCTTAGAATATCTGTCGAATATGTATAACACGGGAATCAGTCAGCTTGAGACCGAAGGATATATGGCAAGCGCTGCGTTCTACGAATCCTTGACTGAGGCCACGGAACATAACATTGAGTTGCTCAAGGAAGAGCTGGACAGTCTTGAGGGCGCTTTGCAGGCGGCTTTGGATTCTGGCGAAATTGAAATGTATTCTGAGGCTTGGTATGGCTATATAACCACAATGAACGGAGTTAAAGAAGCCATTGCCGACGCCAATCTCTCTTTAGCTGAGTTTGCGAAGACAATGCAGGAGATTGATTGGGAGTACTTCGATTATCTTCAGGAGCGTATCTCAAACATTACTGACGAATCTGAGTTTCTGCTCGACTTGCTTGGAGAGGACAATATCTTCAAGGACGGCAAGCTTACGGCTGAGGGATTATCGGCGCTTGGGCTGAGAGCTATGGATTATAACGTCTATATGGCTCAAGCAGATAAGTATGCTCAGGAGATTGCCGAAATTGAACAGCAGCTCGCAAACGACCCGAACAACAGGACTCTGCTCGGCCGCAGAGAGGAACTGTTGGAGCTTCAGCGTCAATCAATTTTGGCTGCCGAAGATGAAAAAGATGCAATTCTTGATTTGGTCAAGACGGCTATTGAAGAAGAACTTGACTCGCTGAAAGAACTTATTGAAGCTTACAAGGACGCGCTTGACGCCGCCCGAGACCTCTACCAATATAGAGAGAAAATCGCCGATGAGACTTCCGAAATCGCTTCGCTACAGAAACAGCTATCCGCGTATTCTGGTGATAATTCCGAAGAGGCTCGCGCAACTATTCAGCAGCTTAAAGACCAGCTTGTTAAGGCGCAGAAGGAGCTTGAGGAAACTGAATATGACAAGTATATCAGCGACCAAAAGAAACTCCTCGATAATCTGTATGCTGAATATGAACTTCTCTTGAATCAGCGCATGGATAATACAGACGCACTCTTGGCGGATATTATAGCAATGGTGAACCAAAACGCAAATGTAATCAGCGATACTCTGCATATGACTGCTGACAGCGTGGGATATACGCTGACTGACAGTATGCAGACAGTTTGGAGTTCTTCATTTAATTCGTTGCAGAATGTTGTAACTATGTACGGAGAAGGATTCCTGTCGCAGCTTACCACTACTAATCAAGCTATCAATAACATTGCAAGTCTTGTAGCAAATATGCAAGCCTACAGTAACTCATGGGCGAACAGCTGGATAGGTGGAGTCAATAATTCGTATACTCCCGATATCAGCGGTTGGACGCCTGGAGGATATACAGGTGGCAATACTGGCGGCGGTTATGATGATTGGGATACTGAAATTGTTGACGACGGAGATACAGGCGGAGGCAACAGTGGATATGCTCCGTCAGTGCCCAAGCAGATCACAGTCGGCGGACGAATAAACGCGGCAGGCGCGACGATTTACCGGCGCTCAGACAGAAGCGATGGCGGAACGACACAATACTTCGGCAGCGACCCGATTTATACTGTTTTAAGCCAGCAGCAGAACAAATACGGCGAGATGATGCTCTTAGTCAGACACCACTCGCAGAGCAGCGGCAACACCGGTTGGTTCAGGATGTCTGACGTCAGGGCTTATAAGCACGGCGGCTTGGTTGACGAAACAGGCTTAATGTGGCTTGACGGAACAAAGCAGAATCCTGAGGCTGTTTTGAATTCGGAACAGACTGAGAGATTTATCGGATTGACTAAGGCGATGGAAAAGCTGGCAAAAAACGGTATTGACTTCTCGGAGCGGTCTGGAATTTCTGCTGGTGTAGTCAGCAAGCTTATCGGCGGTCGGGCTGAGATTACTCCTATCGGCGGTTCGTATGGCGGATACACACAAGACGTTCAGATCACCATACCGATCGACCACGTCTTTGACTATGACGATTTTATTTCTCAGCTTGTTAGAGATAAGAACGGCAGACGTATTATTCGGGCATTAGCACTTGATCCAGTGGCCGGTAAGAATAATCTGTCGGTTAATAAATTCATCAAATAGCAAATCAGTGGCGGGCAATCAAACGGTTGACCCGCCACACACAAATGAATAAGAGGAGCTTTTATGAAGAACAAATTATATAAAGACAGGAAGTCTGAACTTGCATTGCAATATTATCAGGAACGATGCAAGGAGCTTGAAAAAGAGTGCGAAGAATGTCGAAAAGCAAAAGTGCAGTTGACAAATGAAAACGATGCTTTGAAGAAAAGAGTTACTGAGCTTGAGAGCAAAATCGACGATCTGTCGCAAAAGGCAGACAAGGCAGTATCAACACTCAGAGATACTGTTATAAAGCTGAAAGACTATCAGGACAAATATAACACACTTATTAAGGAAACAAGAATTGTTATGAATAGACAGGCACAGGAGCATGAGGCTCTGAAAAAGATGATAGGTAAAACGACAACATAGAGAGGTGAGCTTATAAATGTATGCAGAAGATTTTATTTATGACGGCAGACTGCTTAGCGATTATGGTTGTATGATTTGTTCTTTCAGCAATTCCTCTGGAATGGAGACGGTAGGGACTGGGGCTCAGATTGCTCTCACTACGGTTACTATGCACAACGGAACTCGCAGAAGTATTGTCGGTGCTAAATATTCTGAGTTTATAAAATCTACCTTTTATATTTGTAAGAATCCTTGCGCATACGAAGATATCACTATGTCACCCACGGAATACAGGGAGCTGGTGAAATGGTTGAACCGCAGACGGTTTCTACCATTGAGATTTATTTCTACGATTATGCCCTCACCTGATCCTTGTTATTATAACGCCATGTTCAATATTCAGAAGATTACGGCTGGCGACAAGATTATTGGCGCGGAGCTGACTATGGAAACCGACAGCCCGTTCGGTCATGGTGAAGAAAGAGTTGAAACGGTAATGCCTGGATATGACGGGCAGGACTACATTGACTATGTTTCTGACGAAGTCGGGTTTATGTATCCTAAGGTCAGAATCGCCCTTATGGGCGCTGGAAACCTGACTATCCATAACAGCATGGACGAGGAAGAGATGGTTATTACCAACTGTTCCAACGGAGAGGTTATTGTTACGGACGGCGAGAAACAGACATTGCAAAGTAACTTCTCAGCACATGATATATATGACTGCTTTAACTACAATTTCATTAAGTTGGTTAGTCATCTTGAAACGGGCAGGAATACGTTTACTTCGTCAGTACCCTGTTCAATTCAGATCACATACAGTCCTATCATAAGAGATTTGCCACTATAAAGGAGCGTGACGGATATGGCAATCAAAATTAAGTTTGACAATGAACAACGCGCCCTGCCGCCCACGCTTGTCCTCGCTACACGTTCTGGGCATAAATTAGGGTGTATTCCTGCGCAGCACATTGTATTCCACGGCTCTCTTGCTAACGGCTATGAGCTTTCCTGCTCGGTCAGCAAGTATGATAATTGGGAAAAGATTGAACTCTGGGATAAGCTGGAGGATTTCAAACTTGCTTGGTCTCCTGAGTGGGACGTTTGGTTTGAACTGGATATCACCACCAATGAGTCGGACGATACAGTCAAGAATATTACAGCTACTTCTATCGGCGAGGCGGAGCTTTCTCAGGTTATGCTTTATAACATTGAGATAAATACCGAAACCGATATAGCCAGAGAAGATTATAAGCCTACTATCATTTATGACCCGAAAGACCACACGGATAGTTTGCTTGACAGGATCATGGAGAAAACTCCCCACTATAAAATCCGCCATGTCGATTCTTCTATTGCCAAGTTGCAGCGCACATTTACATTCGACGGAAAGTCTTTGAGAGACGCGCTATTAGAAATATGCGAAGAGGTCAACGCCTTGCTCATTATCCATTCTGGCACCGACGCAAACGGCAAGATAGAGAGGGCGTATTCGATATATGACCTTGAAGAACACTGCCATAACTGCGGTTATCGCGGCGAACAGGTTGACGGCAAATGTCCTGAGTGCGGAAAAACGGATTGGTCTTTTGGTTATGGCGACGATACGGGGATCTTTGTTTCAACTGAGAACTTGGCTGACGATATTACCTATGAAACCGAAAAGGATTCCGTCAAGAACTGTTTCAGGCTTGTTGCCGGTGACGATTTAATGACTGCCGCTGTGGCGGCGGCTAACCCAAACGGCACGGGGTACTTATGGTATATCTCCGACAAGGTCAGAGAAGATATGAGTCCCGCGCTTAGGAACAGGCTTAAGGAATACGACGATTTATATAAATCAACTCAGGATAGTACGTTCTCGTTCACGAGCGCGGCGATCAGAAATTATAACACACTTGCGGCAAAATACGGTAAAAGTCAGATAGGGACTGTTGAGAAATTTGCCGGTGTGTTAGACGCATATTATAACACTATAGACTTTGAGCTATATCTTGAACACGGGTTGTTGCCCGACGTGAATCCGCCTTTGACAAGCGCAGCTGCTGAACTGCAAAAGTTGACTGCAAGCCTCTCGCCTGTTTCGGTTCGCACTCTTTCGACGCTTTCTTCTACAACCGCGTCGAGCTATGTCGCACAGGCGGCAAGGTCTATTATTGACCCGAGATATTCTGTTGCTACACAGGATGAAACACTGGACGGTAATTTATGGAACGGTTCATTTACAATCACAAGATATTCGGACGAGGAAGATACTGTGACGAGCGCGATAATTTCGGTTGTTCTTGATGAGAACTACGAGAATTATATCCGCAGACAGATTGAGAGAGTATTGAATACTACTGAGTTTGAGGATTTGGATATTGTTGAGCTGTTTAAGAAAAGCGGAACAGCGTTTGCCTCGGCTATCAAGCAGTATTCTCTTGCTATGCTCAAGTCGTTCTATGACGCTTGTCAGGCGTGTCTGAACGTTTTAGTCGAACACAATTCGGCAAATGAATCTATTTGGGCGGAGATATATCACGACCTCTATGAGCCGTACTATGAAAAGCTTGGGTATCTGCAATCGGAAATTACACTCAGGGAATCCGAAATCGGAACGGTTCAGGCGGCACAGGCCGAGATTGAGAAAGTTATCACTACTACTCAGGACAAGCTTGACTTCGAGAAGTTTGTTGGAGAAGAGCTTTGGCTTGAGTTTGCGGCATATCGGAGAGAGGATACATATCAGAACGACAATTATATATCCGACGGTCTTGATAATGCTGCTCTTGTTGAGAACGCCCGTGACTTTTTAAAGACGGCGCAGGAAGATATTGAAAGGTCGGCGACCTTGCAGCACTCCATATCGGCGAACCTGAGCAATCTCTTGGTTATGGAGGAGTTTAAGGGGCTGACCGATAATTTTGAACTTGGCAACTGGCTGAGAATCAAAGTTGATGACGAGGTTTATATCTTAAGGCTCATTGATTATGAGATAGACTTTGATAATCTTGCCACTTTAACCGTTGAGTATTCCGACGTTGTAATGTCCCCGAGCAGCGCCAATGACATAAAGAGTGTGTTAAACTCTGCAAGTTCGATGGCCTCGTCTTACGGCGCGGTTTCAAGACAGGCAAGACATGGTGATAATTCTCAGAGGCAGATGAACAACTGGGTCACTGAAGGACTTGAGGCTACTAAGGTCAGGTTCTTGAGCGACGCGGTAAATCAGAATATCACGTGGGACGAGAACGGTATGCTATTCCGCAAGTGGGACGATATTACCGAATCTTACGAGCCCACACAGTTAAGAATTATTAACTCTACAATCGCGGTGACGGACGATAACTGGAAAACAGTAAAGACTGCGGTTGGCGGGTTTGATTATAAAGATCCCGTTACCGGCGAAGTTAAGCACGGCTACGGTATCAATGCCGAACTTTTGATAGGTAAGCTTATTTTGGGCGAGGAGCTTGGATTATACAATGCAAATAACTCGCTCACGTTCGACAGAAACGGACTGACTATCACTAACGGCGATAACTCATTTATGGTAAGCCCTGACGGGTCTAATCTTTTAGTAGTTGAGTGCGAGGGCAGCAAGGTTATGTGGGTTGACGACGAGGGCGGTCTGCACCTCAGACCGACTTCATTTGAGCTTACGACAGGCGAAACTCTGCAAGACGCTATTGACGAAGCGAAGAAGGCAAGAAATCTTCAGATCATTTTGACGAATGAGTATGAGGGTGTGCCGACGGACGCCAATGGCAACTACGAAGGCAAATTAAATATTAAGACTGGCGTTATAGTCTACTTTGGCACAGCCGAGGTAACTGGCGACTGCAATTTTAATGCAGTTCCTTCAGAGGGCGTTGTTGGTTCGTGGGATAGTGCTAAACACGAATATACTATTACTGACCTCAATACCAATAGAGGATATGTCACCATTACCGCAGAATATACCAATGCAGATGGAGTGAAGTTCACCGTCGAGAAACAGTTTAACGTTTCTAAGGTTAAGGCGGGAACGAACGGCAGAGGAATCACATCGGCAACGGTTTCTTATACAACCTCGAATCAGGGCGGCACACCGCCGCAAAGCGGCTGGCAGGAAACAATGCCGCCACTGACTCCTGGCTTATACTTATGGACAAGAACGGTTACAAGCTATAATGATAATTCCACTCCTACTACCAGCTATTCTGTTAGCTTGATTGGCGAAGACGGAGAAGACGGGCGTGGAATTTCTTCGACCGTAATTGAATATCAGGTTGGCGATTCTGGTACGGTTGCACCTACGGGGGCTTGGAGTAAGAATATCCCCGACACTGACCCTGGTGAATACTTATGGACGAGAACGACCTTTAAATTTACCGATGGTTCCACCGATATTGCGTATTCTGTCAGCATGAAGGGGTTAGAAGGCAAACAGGGTGATCAGGGTATTCAGGGGCCTCCCGGCGATGACGGCAAGAATAATTACTTCCATGTCAAATATATGACTGAAGATAATTACAATAAAATGCTTCAGTACAAGGCAGGACACCATGAATATACTTTCGTCGCGCAAAATACTGCTGCAAAATATATCGGTACAAATGTCACTGAAGACCCTAATTCTTGCGCTAATGATGCAATAGAAGAACTTGCAAACGATTATGAATGGTATGACATCAAAGGTGTCCAGGGCGACAAAGGACTTAAAGGCGACGGTTATTATCTGCATATTAAATACATGACTGAAGCGAATTATAACTTACTTCAGCAGTACATCAAAGCTGGCGATGCAAGAATGCATACAGTTGAAATGACTGAGGAAGACGAAGATGCTAAATATCTTGGACAGTATGTAGACAAATATGTTGACGGCGAAAATCATGAAGACGATTCAAATGACCCGACAAAATATGAGTGGTCAAGATTCAAGGGCGATAGCAGTTACTTCTATGTTAAATATATGAGCACTGACGATTATCACTCATATACGGAACACCCTGCGACGGCGAATGTAACCTTACATGACGATCCCGCAGATATTACATCACACCCTATATTTGTAGGTATTTATGTAAGCGATGTCGATTTATCGGCGGCAGCTAAAATCAATCCTGTTTCCTATAGATGGTCTCAGTTTGAGGGAGCTGAGGGTATTCCTGGAGCTGACGGAAACTTTACGCATATCAAATATATGACAGCCGCAAATTATGATGCGTGGGTTGCAGCAAGCAAGCCGAAAGCATGGGACAAAATGCAGGAAACAGCCGCAGAGTATTTGGGAATGTATACAGATAAGACTGAGACCGACAGCTCAGATCCGAATACATATCAATGGACAAGGATTCAGGGCAAAGACGGCACTTCATATAGGCTCGATTTGTCTAATGGCTATATGATTAGAGGGCAGGACGGAAATGTTCCTGTATCAACTCTTACTGCGTCGGCTTACCGAACAAGCGGAGACAGCTCCGCAAGAATGGCTGTCCAATCTACATTTTATCTTTATTATTCGACAGACGGGAAGATATATACAAGACAAAGCGTTTCTTCGGGCGGCATTACGACTTGGACTCCTAACTTGAGTTTCCTTAATCAGTCAGCCTATTTGAATGTAACTCACTTAAAAATCTCTGCCTCAGAAACAAATAAAGAGGATGACATTTTTGATTACCAGTGTATACCGATAGTCAAAGACGGCGTAGACGGAAAAAGTAATCTGACTATGGTTCTGTCTAATGAATACGAGGGGATACCTGTTAAGAGTGACGGTTCATTCTTTAATACTCCAAATGTCAGAACGAAAGTGTCTGTAGCTTATGGTCTGACCGACGTGACTGCCGACGCTGGCTGTGAATACAGCGCAGTTAAGAGTGGTGTAGTTGGCGATTGGAGTACGACTTCGGGTAGAGAATATGTCATTACAGGTTTAACTGCGGATACTGGATATGTAGATATTACGGCAACCTATCTCGGTGCGTCGGTTACTCGCAGATTCAGTGTGTCGAAAGTTAAATACGGCAAGGACGGCGACGTAGGTGTAAACGGATCTACTTATCGAATTGAAGTATCGGCTGGTGCTATCAAGAGAGATAAGGCAGGAACAATCTCACCGCAAACAGTTAATGTTAAAACTTACAGAACAGATGGAGCAAGCGCGGTACAAAACCCGATCAACGCTTATGTGTTTGTTTATACTTCAACCGACGGGGTCGCTTTTACAAAAACGGCATATAGCCCCACGGCTCAGTCAAGCAGAACAATAAATGTCAGCAGCTACATTACGTCCACTACCGTTGCGTTGCAATTCAAGGCTTCGCTGACAAACAGTGACAGCGCGGCATTTGACGTGCAAACCCTGCCTATCATGGTGGACGGTAAAGACGGCGTAGACGGAAAAAGTAATCTGACTATGGTTCTGTCTAATGAATACGAGGGGATACCTGTTAGTGCGGTTGACAATTCCGCAGTGAAGTGCAATGTATCTACAAAGGTTACTGTTCTTCTGGGAACTCAGGAACTCTCTGTTAGCGATATATCTCTCAAGGCAGTACCAAGTAATGTTAAAGGACAGTTAAGCGGTCTCACATATACAGTTACTGAAATATCTGCACCTGAGGGATATGTGGATATTACGGCAACGTATCAAGGTAATTCAATCACAAAGAGATTCAGCTTGACAAAAATAAAGCATGGTATAGACGGCGTAGATGGCAGAACTTACTTTGTCGAGACCGGTGTTGACGTATTAAAGCACGTTGACGGCAATCAGCCGGTTATGCCTGAAGTTTTTACAGTATCTTCATATTATAGGGACGGCGGAACGCCTGATAAAATCCCTTATCCTGCATACTTCTCCGTGACTTGTAGTCAGGACGGGACTACATTTGATACGGTTCTTTATGAATCTACGAGCAAGGAAAGCTCGAAGGATGTTTCGCTGTCTATGTTGGACGTGGGGCTTGACGCTGCAATCAAGCTGCTGACTGCTATTGCGGTCAGGGTTATTGTATCAGATAAGGCCAAACCGCAAGGTCTTGAAGATGCGCTTGACGTTAAAACTATACCCTTGCTGACTGACGGTAAAGATGGTAAGGACGTTACCGACCTAACCCCTGAAGAGGTATTCAATGCCCTAACCGATCACGGTAGGATTCAGGGCATTAAAATGGAGGGTGACTCTTTATATATCAATGCCACTTATATCAATTCGGGAACGCTAACGGGTGACTTGATTAGGGGCGGAACTATAGACGGTGTTATATTCACAAGTACCGTGAACGGTTATATGAACTGGACTTTAAATCAAGTTAATCCTATTGGCGAATCTTATATAATGGGTTTGAATTTATCAGCTGGAGCAATCAATGGATACACGTATTCTAACGATGAGCCGTTTTTGACATATGGATACAGCACAAATAACCAATCAAGTATTCGATTTAATTTCCCGTTCTCTGAAAGTGGCGTGCGCAATTATTATGCATTTGGATTAGAGAGCAATAATGCAATCTGCTTAAAGGCACCCACGCTCTATATCTGGAATAGAGACGAAGAGACCAGTAGCGGAACGGTGTCGAGGTTTGATATGGGTATGACTGGCAGCGTGAATATAGTTACAAATGAAATAGTATATATCGGTGGCCTTCCCCAGCAACGTGTTATTACGCTTGTTTTTAATAAGGGGATTATGGTCGCGGCATTAGGATGACAAGGAGCAAACAAATGACTGCATACAGAGTAGAATATGGAAATGTAGGTTTTTATATTCAGCCAGATATGATTAAAACATATTCAGACATGGGATATAGAATCTTTAAGACTGTTGAAGTTGAAATATCTAAAGAAGATATTGATACTGAAATAACAAATATTAACAAGGAAAGAAAAGCAATGGCAGAGGCTATCATGGCCTCGACAAAAGGAGTTATAAATGAATCAGATAAATAAATCCGCGTCTCTTATCAGAAATAAACCCGCATCTCTTATCAGAGATGAATTAGTACACAAAGTTGTTACGGCAATTAACGAATCCAACCTATCTTATTTCGTGCTTGAGTATATCTTTAAGGATTTACTTAATGAGATACATAATGGTGCGGTTAAACAAGCTCAGGCAGAACAGGCTGAGTATATGGAATCGGTTAAGGCTCAAGCTGATGCCGAGGCGAAAAAGGCTGAGACCCACGAGGCAGACGCTTCGGGAAAATAATTAAATACAGTTCAAATGCGGGGCTCACTACCCCGCATTTTGAATAAAACGACGATTTTAAAAAGGAGGTATGGCTATTGAAGGACATTCTTGTTTATAACGCTGCGGGCGATAGGCTGGTCAGAGTGGCGCAATGGGACAGAGATATCTTTGTCACGATTGAAGATCCAGATATTGCTACGGCTTATCCCGTTCACTTCTTTAATAAGAACAGTGTGCAAGCACTCGTGGTTACTTCTACATATGAGGGTGGCAAGCTAAAGGCGAAGATACCCGATGTACTGCTGAGAGAACCTTATACGGTTTGCGGCTATGTTCAGAGAAATGACGGCGATGTAGAACGGCGAAGTGACTTCAGATTTGTTATCGGCGTGGTTCCTAAACCGCAACCGACAGACTATATTCTGCGTACTGACCCTGACTATATTGAGGTTGAATCGCTTAAGGAAGAGTATAAACAACTTCAGAAGCAAGCCGACCAAGCGCTTGCTGAGGCGCAGGCGGCCAATAAAACAGCGTCAAGCCTTTTAGAGGAAACTAAACAAGCGATAAAAGACGCTAACACTGCAAAGAACAACGCAAACACAGCCGCGAGCGCTGCCAACACCGCAAAAACTCAGGCTGACGCAGCAAGAGACAGAGCCAACACCGCTGCGGAAGGCGCGGAGACTGCTAAAACCGAAACCGAAAAGGCTACGGCGGGTGCAAATACTGCCGCAAACAGGGCAACTTCAGCCACTGACGCCGCGAATAAAGCAGCGGCTGACGCAGGACAAGCTGCGGACGCGGCTAAGGCGCTGACCGATGAGGCAGTTCAGGCGCTTAAAGACGCACAAGCGGTTATCAGCGAAGCAAAAGACATAGCGTTCTTTATTGATGAAAAAGATTTTGGACTTAATGCAAGGATTTTAAAGGAGGGCTTTTAAATGGCACAACAGGTAAACTTTCCCCGCGATACGACACTGCACGAGATCGCGGACGTTTTGAGAAATAAGTATCAGGAATTTGACGGCACTGCCGCTACTTACTACAAGATTATGAGAGAATGGTTCGTCGCGCAGGGCGTTAACGTTATGACCCCCGCAGGGCTTACCGAGCTCTGCGACAGGTGGTATTCGATTACCCGTGTTCCGTGGCACGGCTGGGTATCGTTCTCCAAATCAACCGCTGTTTCTACGGGTACAAAGGGCGGCGACAATGAGCATATGACTTGTGCCGCGTCTACCGATACTGTAGCTGGCAAGGACGATTATGCGGGCAATCCGCTGTTTGCGTGTGTTGACTGTAACTTTGTGGTTGATCCCGAGACGCTGGAGCCGCAGATTACAGCGATCTCGGGTATTACTGACAACTTCCAGAGATACAGCCCTAATCACTTTGTGGGCGTTTTACAGATGTCGGCATACTACGCCGTGGTCGATTACGACGATAGGTATGAGGAACATTATTCTTCGACTGAGAACGTTCCTGTTAAGGGTATTGCGCCGCTTGACGAAGCAGTGAGACCCAACAGCAATAACGTTCGTCCGTGGGTAGTTCACTCGAAGTATTTCAACCACACCGTAAACAACAAGATGACTTCGTATGCGGGCGTTATCCCGACGGCTTGGATATCTCATAACTCCCTGCACACTCTCGGAACTCAAACGGGAACTGGATATAGCGGCGGCACTACTGCTGACGACGCGTTCCTTAAGATTATGCTTCATATTAAATATGCCTCGCTCACTGGCGACGGAATTATTCAGGGCTGCTGTAACTGCAATAAGCAGTCTGTCGCTAAGGTTTCCGAAACTAATGTTAAGCGCGTTATTCTCAGCGAGGCTGACGGCGCATACTTCGAGCCCGGTATGGGTGTTCTGATCGGCACTAACGCAAGCACCGACAGAAACGTAGCCACCACTTATAACATTACAGGTCAGGCTGGCGCTGTTGTTACGAGCGTTGAAAAGGTCAGCATTTCCGATACGAATTACATTGCCGTTTATGTCAATACCGACGCAGTGTTTGATACCACGGCCGATACTACGTTAATATCTACATTCCATTGGGTAAACGGAAGCACCGACTGTGTTCTTGGCAATGACGGATCGCCGAAAGACAATACGAGCGGTAAGTATCCTGGCAAGATTCAAGGTATTGAATTTATGCAGGGAGCATATGAGGCATTTGCGGACGTCATTCTCAAGCTCTATAAAGAAGACGACGGTACATACTGGTATGAGCCTTATGTATGCCGTCAGACTGCTAAGTTTGCTACTTCGATCACTGCCGACTATCAGGCAAGCGGCATTAAACTGCCTCAGCCCGCGTCAAGTAACTGGTATTACATCAAACGTATGGGCTACAAGAAAGGCGTTTACTTCCCGATTGATGTCACTGGTGCTTCAAGCTCGACATACGTCAGAGACGCTTTCTACCTGTTAGCAGCCACCGAGGGCATCCGAGAGTGGCTTGCCCGTTGCTTCCTGCACATCGGGGTTGCTCGCGCGGGCGTTGCGGGTGCGGGCAACGGCGGCGACGGTGTCGGGCGCGCGTCCTGGACCATCGTCGGTCGGCTTTCGCCTAACGGCAACAGGGGTGAATGGGTGGCGTAGCCGCCCAGAGGGGTCTTCCCCTCTAATGACAGAAGTACAGAAAAACAATTTTATTTAAACAACAATGCCGTGGTATACGGCACGACTATATCAGTAGGCGCATGACACAACCGTGTGCCTACAAAGGGGTCGTATAATGCGCTTGCCTGTGGCTTGCCCGTTGCAACCTGAACAACGGGGTTGCTAACGCGGGCGTTGCGGGTGCGGGCAACGGCAACAACGATGTCGGGAACGCGAACTGGAACATCGTCGGTCGGAATTCTGGAAATGTATTTTCAGCATTATACGGCGGTCACTATTTTAAGGGTGACAGATGTGCTTAGGCACATTCCCTCCCTGCGGGGAAAATTGAGCAGAAAAAGCCTTAGGGTTAGTAGGAGGTCTGCAAGCGTATCTTTTCGCGTTAGATTTGTATGACTGAGCGAAAGCCCTAAACTGTTCCAGAAAGCACTCACAAGTATTGGAACTTTAGGTGAAAAGAAAGAAAGGTGGCAATGAAACGAGATTGTAAAAGAGTAGATATTGAAAATCCAGATGTGATATTTCCCTGGGTTTGCGATTGTATCTCAAGACACAAGCGGAAGAAAGATTTTAAAAAGCTGTTATTCCGTGTCGGCAAAATGGACAAGCGCGAGTATTACGAAGCGATAAGGAGCAAGAATATCGAACCCTTTGAGCGAGCGTCTGTACTCATCGCAAAAGAAGCGGCCAGACGAATTAAGGCAAGGCGGCTGAGACTTCCGTTAGTGAGAATCAGGGATATGGTCGATAAGTCCTCTGGCAAGAAAAGGCAAATCGGAAAGGAATCTGCTATGCAGCAGATATTCGATTATATTGCCAAGTTTTCCTGCGAGAGCATTTGGCAGCGGAGAATCACTCCGCAACAGGTATCAAGCATTAAAGGCAAAGGACAAACATTCGGCGTGAATATGATTCAGCGTTGGATTGAGAAAGACAATTCCGCGCTTAGGTGGGCTATGAAGAATAACCAGCGATACTACCGCAAATGCAAGTATTATGTCAAGCTTGATATCAAGAAATGTTTCCCGTCAATGAGACTGGAAACGTTTATGAAATTCTTCAGAAGAGACTGCGGCAACCAAGCTATACTTTGGCTATGGGAGCGGCTGTTATCTTCACACCGAGTTCAAGATTATAAAGGATTTATGATCGGCGCGCTGCCGTCTGAATCTGCGGCACAATATCTTTTGTCGTTTCTGTATCGGTATGCGACAGGACTTCATAAAGAAAGGCGCGGCAAACAAGTCAAACTTATTTCACACGCGCTTTATTTTATGGACGACCAAGTATATTTCGGTTCGAACCGCAAGGATTTGAAGATGGCGGTCAGACAGATTATTAAATTCGCTAAGGATGAGCTTGGTATTGAAATGAAAGAAAATTGGCAGATATGCGATATAGATCAAACACCACTCGATACAATGGCTTATGTCATTCATTCGGACGCGAGTATCACTATCAGGCCAAGAGTATTTATAAGAGCAAGGAGAACTATCCTTCGATATTTGCGTACTGGCAAAATGCCTATTTTGCGAGCGCGCAGGTTATGCTCTTATAAAGGTTATTTCTGTCCGAATCCAAGGAAATCACGACGACGACATATCTATCTCAATTTACATACAAGAAAACTTGAGCGAAAGCTGCACTTAGCCGAAGTGTTTGCTATCGCCGCCAAAGTTGTAAGCAACTATGAAAGGAGCCACAAATGAAGGTTGAATTTACAAATAAGCCGTTGGCAATTATGTATATGAAGCTTCCTGACGGCGGAGCCGATGTTTGGCTCAGAAAAAATATAGAACAAATCAGCGTCGAAAATCCTATGGGCGAACCCTCGGAAATGTATCAGGCAGACGAGGTCTATTTCCACACTAACGAATCCGAAGAGTATGTTTCAGAACACTTTGAGGATCTCTTTGAGGGGAATATCTCTGTTCCGCCTATTCCTGAAATTACGCTTGAAGAGCGTGTTGCTGCTACCGAAGCTGCAATTCTGGAATTTATTATGGGAGGTGCCGAATAATGGTTAAGTTTTTAGCTTTACAGGTACTTATGGGGAATATCACTATTGATGAAGTTCCCGAGAAATGGCGCGAGGCAGTCAAGAAAGAATTGGAGAAAATGAATGCCAACGCCTAAGTCTCAAAGAACAGACGGTCAGCTGACTGTTATTGAGCAGTCGAAAGAGCTGGCTGAATATACTATCAAGATTTGTTCAAATGAGAAAGTCTTTCCCAAAAGATATAGGTGGTGTCTAACCTCTAAACTCGTTGACAGCGCTATTGAAGTTTGCAGCAAAACTAAAATGGCTAACTCTGTATTTGTTAAAGACCGCGCAGACTACACTTTACGCAAAGGCTATCAGACAGAAGCTATTGCTTCTGCATCTTCGTTTTTGTCTTTAATCGAAGTTTCTGCGTCGGTCTTTGGTATAGATATGGATAGGGTAAGATATTGGACAAAGCTTGTTGTGAATGTCAAGAACTCTCTCCAGGGTTGGAGAGAGTCTGACGCAAAGAGATATGACAATAAATAATTGTTATGGGGTAATAATTGTATGTCCAGTCGGTCGGGCGGTCTCGCGATGCGGAAGTGGTCGGCTGGGCGAAGTGGCGTGAACTGAACTGCGACTATGCGTGGTACAGTCACGGCGTCGCTCCAGATTGTGAGAAATGCTCGCTTAAAGTAATCGGTATTTCGACGAAATCAATGCACTCACGCAAGGAATTATTATCCCGACCTTAAAGGTGAAACAAGGAATGCTGATGCAATTTACTCTTGGAGTAAGCATTGCTGTAAACGGCAGAAAGAATTATGACGGAATCTAAATCTAATGTTAAGGATTGCGTCGGAAGTTTTGAAAATCTATATGAGGCGATGAAAAAGTGCAAGTCTGGAGCGTCGCATAAGGATTCGGCTTGCAGATTCACCGCAGACGGTTTGGCAAATTGCTTAAAGCTTAGTGAGCAAATTGAAAACGACACATATAATCTTGGCAAGCAACACACATTTTATATTACAGAACCTAAACTTCGCAAAATAACAAGCTATACGTTTAAAGACAGGGTGGTTCAGAGGAGTCTGTGTGATAATTATCTGACCGAGCGACTTAGTCGGTCATTTGTGTATGACAATGCCGCCTGTCAGATTGGTAAAGGCACTGATTTCTTTAGACGCAGACTCAAGGCTCATATGCAGAGATTCTTTCGCAAGCACGGGTCGTTCGGATATGTTTATAAGTTTGACATAGCCAACTATTTCGGCAGTACACGTCACGATATTGCTTATCAAACTGTTGCGGAGAGGGTCGATGATGAGTGGGCTTTGTCTTTAATCTCGAAGATGATACAAAGTTATAACTATGAAGATATACTCGGTGTAGGTTTAAGCTTGGGGTCACAGGTCACTCAGATTATTCAACTTGCTGTTCTGGACGACTTAGACCATTTCATTAAAGAGAAACTGCATATCAAATATTATGTGCGATATATGGACGATTTCATACTAATTCATGAGGACAAGGAATATCTGAAGGAGTGCAGAAAACAGATTGAGGGGAAGTTATCTGAACTTGGACTTAGGCTTAACGCGAAGAAATCACAGCTTGCCCCGTTATCTCAACCTGTCAAGGCATTAGGTTTTTCATTCAGACTCACTGATACTGGCAAAGTAATTATGCGAGTATTGCCAGAGAAGATTTCAAAACAACGGCGCAAACTTAGAAAGCTTGTTAGACTATCAAGGGAGGGCAAGATTCCGCGAAGCGAGGTTGACGACAGCTTTCGCAGCTGGATATCTCATCTTGAACACGGGAACTGCTACAACCTTATCAAGTCAATGAGAGAATATTATATTGGTCTATGGGAGGATTAGCATATGACGCCGATCTACATAGCCGCAATTATCGGTTTGGTTATCTTAAATATTGCGTTAGTAATATGTATCATATTTAAGTTTAAACGACAAAAGTCGGACAAGCCAAAGCGGTTTAATATCATCAAATTTTCAAAAGGCATAGTGGTAACGATATTCTCACTATTGATTCTATACGTTATTACTGTGCTGATCATATTCATATGTACGAATTGCGAACCTGTCACTCTGACGGAGAATCTGTTTGGATTCTTTAAAGCAGAGGGCGGGTTCCTTGCAATTATAAAGGTCGCCGAAAACACCGTAGAGCGTTTTATGGCGCGAAAAGACAAACAAAATTCAGACAATGAAATTGAGGAGGATTCATTATGACTTTTGATTTAACACCCGTTCTCGGAGCAGTTATCACTCTGGTTATCACAATTATGACCGCTATCGTTATTCCCTATATCAAGAAAAAGATTGGGGATGAAAAGTATGCCGAGATTGAGCGCTGGGTAGGCGTTGCCGTTCAGGCGGCTGAGCAGCTCTTTGCTGGTTCTGGCAGAGGTGCTGAAAAGCTTGCGTTTGTTGAGGAGTTCCTTGCGAGTAAGGGCTTTAAGATAGACGCTATGTCACTCAGAAATTTGATTGAGGCTGCGGTGTATAACCTCACCAATCTTGAGGTCAGCCTTGAGGGTGAGGAGATAAAAGACGAGGAGGCATAATTATGGCTACCTTTTTGAAACCCGATAAAGTTGTTAAGGTCAAAATCGGTCAGTATGAGCTGACTATCAACCAGAAAATAATTCCTGACAGTTTGGTCGCTACTAAAAACGTTGCAAGCTATGTCCAGAAAGGTGACAAGATGAAACCCTGTGCTAAGCTGAATAATGGTACGGGTAAGCCGAAAGGTATCACCGTTCACAACACAAATGATATTAAAGTATCTTCGGGTACTAATGCAGCTGAGCAGTATACTCGTGCTACATACAACGGTAATATGAGCGGCGTAGTAGTCCACTTCTATGTATGGCATAACGACATTTGGCAGAACCTTAACGAAGATGAGAGGGGCTGGCATGCCGCCGACGGCTCTTCTCGCAGAAAAGACCATAGAGGCAATCAGACTGGCGGCAACCTTGACACGATTGCGATTGAGACTATTGGCGCAGACACCGAGACCGAAACTACCGTTGAGAAGCTTGTTGCGTATCTATGCAAGAAATATGGGCTTGACCCCAAATATGACGTATATACGCATAACTATTGGATGTATGGCAAGGACGCTTATGTTTCTGGCGCAAGGAAAAATTGCCCCACTTACATTCTTCCTCATTGGGATAAGTTCTTGGTGCATGTCAATAATTATTATTCGTCTGAGGCTGAGACTAAAAAAACCTTGTATAAGGTTCAGTGCGGGGCTTTCTCGGTAAAGTCCAATGCCTCTAATCTAAAGACCAGATTGATTAAAGAGGGATTCACGGATGCCTATATAGTATCAATCAATGGTCTTTATAAGGTTCAGGTCGGTGCCTTTGCGGTCAAGGACAATGCGGTTAAACTTCAGGAGAAGCTGAAAGATAAAGGGTATAACACATTCATTGTTCAGCAGTAAGGAGGTATTATGGACGGAGTTGAGCTGTTTAAACTTATCGGCTGTTCTTTTGGATATATTGTATCCTTTTGTGCTGTTGTCACTATGGTTGTGAAATATATCCGTAAAAAGGCTGGCGGATTTGTGCGAAGCGAAACTAATGCTCAGGACGTTGATGAACGACTGAGCAGAATCGAGGAAATGCTGCAAGCTCAGAATGAGGAAGATGACAAGTTTAGGGCAGACGTTCTAAGCATGTTGAAAAAGCAGGGGCATGCAAGTAAGCAGTCTTTGGCGTTTATTATTGAGAGTACATACACTCAAAAGAAAAATATCAAGGAGCTTACACCTCTGGAACTGAAACGCATAACGAGTGCGTATTCGGTATATCATGACGAGCTTGAGGGCAACTCATATATCACTGAGCTTTATACAGAAATGATGAACGAGTGGGAGCATATCTGAAGCTCCCACTACGCGAATTTGTAATGGGAGGCAATTAAATGGCAGAATATAAGAAAATATATGGGTATGACGAGGTGCTGGTTTCCGACGAGCTTATTCAGAAGAGCGACGCGGAAATTGACGCTGCAATACCAGATGTGAGGGCTGGAATGATTATTTATAATTCTGGATATAGAACAGTCAAGCAGAGAGGTCTGGACGGCAAGTGGTCATCTGTACCAGCCACTGGAGCCCCTGGCGCTGACGGCAAAGACGGTGCAGACGGCAAGAGCGCTTATGAAATCGCTAAGGAAAAGAACCCCGATGTCGGCTCTGAAGAGGAGTGGCTTGCCTCACTGAAAGGCAAGGACGGTACCCCTGGAGCCGCTGGTAAAGACGGTGCTACTGGTGCTGCTGGTAAAGACGGCAACAGTATCAAGTCTATCACTTTTATTGTTGACGCCGAGGGCAAGATTACTGGCGGCTCCGCTACATTGACCGACGAAAGCGTCGTTCAGATTACAGTGCAAGAGCAGGGATAATATAAAAAAAATAAGGGCTACCGCATAGGCAGCCCTTATGATTTTGGAAGTGAGGTAGTTTGTACGAACCAAGGAAATAATAGTTGCAAAGTAGATGAAAATATGTTATTATTAAGGCAGTCATTATATGACTCGTTAGGATACCTTAATAAATGCATAAATCAGGAATATGGCGCACCTCAAGAAGGAGTTGACCATATGCCAAAAATCAACCGAACCATAATGTTGAATGGACGCCGATTGTGGATTCATGCAGAAAATGAGCAGGAGTACGCTGAAAAGCTGATCAAGCTTTATGACGAGGAAACCGCGTCGCGCAGAACCGATAAGCACAATTTCAGAGAATATGCTTTAATGTGGTACAATGTTTATGCCAAACCCAACATTGAAACAGCCACCGCTGAAACGTATATGAGGCAGATATCGCTGTATCTTATTCCAGCCTTTGGAGATATGGATATAGAAGATATCGCTACCGAAGACGTGCAGATACTGTTTAACAATATGTCTGGAGCAAAGGCGACAAAGGCGAAGACAAAGATGGTGTTGAATATGATTTTCAACACGGCTGTTGAGGACGATATTATCAAGAGGAATCCTCTCAGCTCTAAGCGTCTTAAGATTACGGGTAAGACAAGCACAACCACAAGGGAATACAGCGTGGAGCAAATGCGGTATCTGATTCAGAATCTTGACAGGGTAAAGCTGCCGTCAGACAGAACGTATCTGGCAATTCAAGCCTTACACCCCTTGCGTCTTGAAGAAGTCCTCGGGCTAAAGTGGGCGGACATTGACACTGAAAATATGTTGCTACATATTAGACGCGCCGTCACACACCCCACAAGGAATCAGCCTGAGATTAAAGCGACTAAGACGGAGGCAAGTGCCAGGGATATTGGACTGTCAAAGATTGTCCTTAAATATCTCAGACCTGGCGATAGGGATGAATTCGTGTTTGGCGGGGATAGACCTCTCTCATATTCGCAAGTTCGTAGAATGTGTAATCGCATAAAGAAGGATACTGAATTTGAGGATAACATTACTCCTATCAGATTTAGGACTACGGTGCTTACCGACATTTACGATCAGACGCATGACATCAAACAGGCTCAAGCTGCCGCTGGTCACACCACCTCCGCTATGACATTGAAATATTATGTCAAGGGGAGAACCTCGCAGTCGGAATCTGCGAGTGTTATTGAGAATGTGTACTGCCAGCCAGCAGCGGGTTAATTTGCAAAAAATTTGCAAACCACAACACCCCGCAAACGCCCTGATGATGCGGGTTTGAGAGGCGAAAATTTTCTGAAAATTTGCAGAATTTTTGCAAAAACCACTACTTTTGTCCACGAGATGCTTATGGTAATATCAGTAAAAACACAGAAAGTATGAAAAAAGCACCCAAAAACGCCCGTTTTTGAGTACTTTTCTCTGGAGCTGATATCCAGATTCGAACTGGAGACCTCATCCTTACCAAGGATGCGCTCTACCGACTGAGCTATATCAGCGCCTTGACGCGACTTGCGCGCCAACAATTTGATATTATAGACTATGTTTGACTGTTTGTCAAGGGGTTTCGGAAAAAAATTTTAAAAAATTTCAGATTCGATAAACTGCCCGAAAATTACTCAAAAAGTATGTAATTTTTTATAGCGCGGTAAGTCTCGCCGTCCATGGAATCGCAGAGGTAAAGCTCCTGCACCTGGCTGAAATAGTGGATCTTATCCCGAAGCGCGACAATTTCCCCGGCGAGCCCGCTATCTATAAGAAGCGCGCTCTCAAGCTCCTCGGCGCTCGCCGAATTTATGTTGACGCAGCGCCTCTCGGCCTTTTCGGACAGGATCTCCGTCTCCGGCGGCGGAGAAGTTTCGGGAGCGTCCGTTGTTTTCGGGGAGGTCATCGACGCAGGCTTGGTCTGTTCTATCGTTTGTGTTGAGGAGGTAGTATTTGGCGGTCCGCTCGCGGGTGTTTCTGCGGAGGCAGCCGTTTCGGTTGCCAAAGATTCTGCTGGTTTATCGGAGTAGAAATACTCTATTATGCGCGAATAGATAGTATCGCTTATGCCGCTGACGTCTTTTAGCTGGGAGACTTTTTTAAACCCGCCCATGGCGTCACGGTAGGCTATAATATCCCCCGCCTTGACCTCTCCGATGCCGCTTACGTTCATAAAGTCTTCCTTTGAGGCGGAGTTTATCACCGAGACGTCATAACCGCTGTCCGATTCCTCGGTGCCGGGCTGAACGATCCTTATCCCCTCGCGGCGAAAATGCTCGGACATGTAAACCGACGCCGAGGCTATGACTATCGCCGCAATACAGACGGCGATAAATACCTTTTCGGAGGTTTTCATCTTACGGCGTCTAAAAGCTCGCCGATCTTATCGGTGCGCTCCCACGGGACATTAAGATCTTCTCTGCCCATGTGGCCGTAAGCCGAAAGCGGAGTGTAGGAAAGCTCCCGAAGGCCAAGTAGATCGATTATCGCGGCGGGCCTGAAATCGAAGACGTGCCCGACAGCGGCGGCAAGCTTGTCGTCGCTGAATTTGCCGGTGCCGAAGGTGTCTACCATAAGGGAGACCGGCTTTGCGACGCCGATTGCATAGGCAAGCTGAAGCTCGCACTTTTTTGCAAGCCCCGCGGCGACGATGTTCTTTGCGGCATACCTTGCGGCGTAGGCGGCCGAGCGGTCTACCTTGGTGGGATCCTTTCCGCTGAACGCTCCGCCGCCGTGGCGGGAATAGCCGCCGTAGGTGTCGACTATTATCTTTCTGCCGGTGAGGCCGCAGTCTCCCTGAGGGCCGCCGATTACAAATCTCCCGGTGGGATTTATGTAGTAGACGGTGTCGCCGTCCAAAAGCTCGGAAGGAATGACCTCACGGATAACCTTTTCGATGATATCACTGCGGATAGTTTCCTGCGCGACGTCGGGATCGTGCTGGGCGGAGACAACGACGCTGTCTATCCTCACTGGCCTGTCGCCGTCGTATTCAACTGTCACCTGGCTCTTGCCGTCCGGCCTGAGATAGCCTATCTCCCCGCTCTTTCTTAGGTCTGAAAGCCGCTTTGCAAGCTTGTGGGCGTAGGATATCGGCATGGGCATGAGCTCGGGGGTCTCGTCGCAGGCAAAGCCGAACATCATTCCCTGGTCGCCGGCGCCGATGTCGAATTTTCCCGAGCCGCGGCTTTCAAGGGCGTTGTCGACGCCCATGGCTATGTCGGGCGACTGGTGGTTGACGGTGCTCAAAACGGCGCAGGTGTCGCAGTCGAAGCCGAATTTTGCGCGGTCGTAACCGACCTCGCGGACGACCTTGCGGACGATCTCGGGGATATCCAAAACCGCCTTTGAGGATATCTCGCCGCAGACGGTTATCATGCCGGTGGCAGCGATAGCCTCGCAGGCCACGCGGGACATCTTATCCTGCCTGAGGCATTCGTCCAAAACAGCCTCAGAAACGCGGTCGCAGAGCTTGTCGGGGTGACCCTCGGTCACCGATTCGGACGTAAAAAGCTTTTTCATTTATATTCCTCCGTTTAAAAATTCCGCTGATTTATCTACAAAAAAGCGCACCCCGAAAGGAGCGCGCGAAAATACGTCAGTCCTCATCTTTCGGTAAAACCGCAGGATTTAGCACCTTTAAAATAAGGTTGCCGGGCTTCACGGGGCCTGTTCCCTCCGCCGCTCTTGATAAGGCTTATTCATTTTTTAGTATTATATATCAGTTTTTATGTTTTGTCAATAGCTAATTGCAATCTGATCGGTTATGTTCTTCCTTTAAGTATTGGTGACAGCGGCTTATAAATCAACAGACATATCAGCGCGTCGATTAAGCCCTTTACAAAAGTAAACGGCAGATTAAAGATCACCAGACATTCAAGCAGACCGTCTACACCCGCACGTATACTCTGATAAGCCTCGATAATTGCGTCAATACCGCCAAAAAGCTTTGCATATACAGGGTAGGAGATAAAATAATTTACCGGAACGCTTATCAGCGCCATTACAACCGCACCGCACAGCGAGGCGATGATTGCCGTTTTACGAGTCTTTCGGTATTTATAGATAAGCCCCGCGGTTGCAACGAATGCTGCACCGAGAATAAAGTTGCACAGCTCGCCTATTCCCCCCGTGCTGCTGTGGAATATGAGGTTAAAAAGATTCTTGACCAAACATACCACAACGCCGCTTGTCGGGCCGATAGCAAAAGAGGCTATAAGCGCCGGCAGCTCCGAAACGTCCATTTTAACAAAGCCGGGTATCAACATCGGAAGGCTGAAATCCAAAAACATAAGTACGGTGGAAATCGCCGAAAGCATGGCCGTAACGGTCAGCTTTCTAATGCTGATAACCTTTGTTTTTGTCACATTTGCTTCTGTTCTGTCCATAAAAAACATCTCCTTAAAAAATAACCCGCGGAAAAATCCACGGGTTCATAAAAATGTTATCTTCTCTTATCCGGACTTTACCGTCGGTATCGGAATTTCACCGATTCATGCCATTGCTCGCGGACTGTAACCGCCGGTCGGGAATTTCACCCAACCCCGAAGATATATTTTATTCAGTTGTGAGGATAATTACTCCTCGTCCGGCTCCTCGCCGTCGTCTTCGTCTTCCTCGAAATCGTCAAGATCGAATTCAAGGTGCTCGCCGCAGTTGGGGCAGTCGAGCGCGCCGTCTTCAAGCATGAGATCGTTGAGCTCTATCGTGTCGCCGCAGGTGGGGCAGGTGACCTCGTAGGTGCAGTCATCATCGTCGTCGTCATCGCAGTGACAATGGCAGTGGCACCCCTCGCCGTCATCTTCGCCGAAGACCTCGTCCTCTACGTCGGAAAGATCCTCGTCTATGGTCGAGCAGAATTCGACGATATCGTCGACGTCGGCGTCGATGGTGTCTACGGTCTCGCAGATCTCCTTGACGACGTCGTAAAGCGCAAGAAGGATCTTGCCCTCCTTGGTGGAATCGTCAACGGTGAGGCCGTCCATAAGGCCCTTAAGATAGGCCGCTTTTTCGGAAAGCATCATAAATCTTCCTTTCTGAATATAATCGGAATTTTTACCGAAATTACGCTCTTTGCATATACTCACCGGTGCGTGTGTCGATTCTGATAACGTCGCCTTCGTTGATGAACAGCGGCACCTTTATCTCCGCGCCGGTTTCAAGGGTGGCGGGCTTGGTGGCGTTGGTGGCGGTGTCGCCCTTAAAGCCGGGATCGGTCTGGGTGACTACGAGATCGACAAAGAACGGGGGCTCGACGCCAAACACCTTGCCCTTGTAGGAAAGAATGGTGCAAACCATATTTTCCTTGACGAATCGGAAGTTGTCGCCAACGTCGCTGGGGCTTACGGGTACCTGCTCGTATGTCTCCTGATCCATGAAGTAGTAGAGCTCGCCATCGGAGTAGGAATATTCCATATCCTTTCTCTCGATGAAAGCGGTGGGGAATTTGGCGGTCGGGTTGTAGGATTTTTCAACGACCGCGCCGGTGAGGACGTTCTTGGTCTTGGTTCTTACGAACGCCGCACCCTTGCCGGGTTTGACGTGCTGGAACTCGATGACCTGCATTACGTTGCCGTCCTCTTCAAATGTTACTCCGTTTCTGAAATCACCTGCTGTAATCATAGCTTGGTGTCCTCACTTTCCGCGGGGGCTGCCCGCAATTTCTGTCTTTTATGTTTCCATTGCATTGGGTTACAGTATATTGTAACCTATCTTTTGAATAAATGCAAGTGATTTTTACAAAGAAATTAAATTTTTCTTCGCCAAAGTCATATTTTCGCAGCCGTTCTGCTTAATTATGACAAAATCTTCAATTCTTACGCCGAATTCGTCCGGAAGATATATGCCCGGCTCTACGGTGACTATCATGTTTTCCTCAAAGACATGCTTTGAAGACGGCGCGGCGTTCGGGGTCTCGTGGATCTCCATTCCGACGCCGTGGCCGAGCGAATGGCCGAAGGCCTCGCCGTAGCCCGCCTCGGTGATGATATCCCTTGCAACCTTGTCGATATCGGCGCCGCGCTCCCCTGCCTTTATCCTGTCAATGGCGGCAAGCTGAGCCTTAAGGACGATGTCGTAGATCTTCTGCATTTTTTCGGTGGGCTTTCCTACGCAGACGGTTCTCGTCATGTCGCTGTGGTAACCCTCGTAGGTCGCGCCGTAGTCCATTAGTACAAATTCGTTGGGCTGAACGGGGCGGTCGGTGGGGACGCCGTGGCACAAAGAGGTATTCGGCCCCGAGACGGCTATCGTGTCGAACGAAAGAGCCTCGGCCCCGTGGGAGAGCATGTAGTAGTCGAGGTGAAGGCCTATCTCCTTTTCGGTGACGCCAGGCCTGATGAAATTGAGGACGTCCTCAAAGGCAGCCTCGGCTATTCTCTGCGCCTTGATGATCTTGTCTATCTCGTCCTGGGTCTTGACGATCCTCAGCCTGTCTATAGCGTCGCTGAGGGCGTCGGAATCGTCTATCTCGGCCTTTATCGTCTTTCTCATGGCGTTGAGACGGGCGACCGTTAAGGTGCGGCTCTCAATGGCGACGGTTTTTGCGCCGTGGCGGGCGAGGATCTCGTTGATCTGATCGGAAAGCTTGCCCTGCATGATCACCTCGGCGTCGTGAACGGTCTTCTGCGCCTTTTCTATGTAGCGAAAGTCGATGATGAGGTAAGCCTTTTCCCGGGTGACGAGCACCGTGCCGGCCGACGACTTCATGCCGGTCATATAGCGGCGGTTGACGTCTTCGGTGATAAGCGCGGCGTCAACGCTGTCCGGCAGATTCTGCATAAGTCTTTCGTATTTTGTCATGGTTATTCCTCCCTATATAAATTCAAGATAATGCTTTTTCATCGCAAGGGCGTCGGAATCCTGTGTGCCGGCGCTTTCGCATATAAATGTTGGCGAGAGATTTTTCTTGGCAATAAGCTCCATAAGCGGCTCGAAGCGGGGGCCGTAAAGCTCGTCTTCAAAGGTGAGATGCTTTTTCTCGCCTCCGCCGGGGGTATATTCTATCTTCGAAAAATGAGAATGGAATATTTTCAGCCTGTCGCTGCCAAGGCGGTTTTCGATTTCGTCGAGGATATGCTCAAAAGCCTCTTTTGAATTGACCTTGCCGAGGGTTCTCGCGTTAAGGTGGCCGAAGTCTACCGTCGGTAAAAAGCTGTCGTCGAGGCGGCAAAGCTCCAAAACCTCTTCAAGGTTTCCGAGCTGATTGAATTTTCCCATAGTCTCGGGGCAGAAGATAATGTCTTCATAGCCCGCGGCGACGGCGGCCTCTCGGGCGCGCTTCAAGGTATCCTTGGCGAGCGAAAGCGCTTCCTCGCGGGAGATCTTCGAGCAGGAGCCGGAGTGAATGACTATTCTCTTCGCGCCCATTTTTTGGGCGGCGGCCGCGCTCTGGAGTATGTAGTCTATCGACTTGTCGCGCTTTTCCGGCTCAATGCCGGAGAGCGAGATGAAATAGGGCGAATGCAGAGAAAGAGTTATCCCGAATTTTTCCGCCTTTTCCTTTAAAGCGGCGGCGACGGAATCGGAGACCCTTACCCCCTGCCCGCACTGATATTCAAATGCGTCGAGGCCCATTTCGCTTAAGTATTCCGGCATTTCCGTTGATGACTTGTGCGACTTTGAAAATTCCTCCGAGCTTCCGGCGGGGCCGAATATTGCACTCATTTTATCACTCCTTTTTGGGAAGCAGCGGGCGCTCCAAAAATCTCTTTACGCGAAACCAGAAGCCGGTCTCGTATTCTATCGGAAAGACGAAAATTGAGCGTATGCCCGCAAGCTTGCAGCCTATAACATCGGTAAAAATCTGATCCCCGACAGAGGCTACGCGCCGCTTGTCTGTGCCGAGGCGGCGGCAGGCCTCGTTAAATCCCGACGGAAGCGGCTTGCGGCCGTCCGGGACAAATTCGAGTCCGAGATAATCTGCAAAGGGCTTTACCCTTTCGGCGTGATTGTTAGAAACGATGATCATTTTAAGATCGGTTTTTCGGATATTTCTGAACCATTCAAGCCTTGCGGGATCGGGTACGGGATTGTTGTGGGTGGTCAGGGTGTTGTCGAGATCTAAGATAAGGGCGTCTATGCCCTCCCGACGGAAAAAGTCCGCAGGGATATCGGCGATCGAGCCGAAAACGTAGTCCGGCCTATGAAGCAAAAGATCAGCTCCTTAAAAAGCAAAGCGAACAGAAAACTGCCCGCTTCGTTTTTATATGCACTTAATATTTGCGCTTACGAGCAGCTTCAGACTTTTTCTTGCGCTTAACCGAAGGCTTTTCGTAATGCTCGCGCTTGCGAACTTCGGCAATAACGCCGTCTCTGGCGCAGGATCTCTTAAAGCGTTTGAGAGCTGTATCCAAAGATTCGTTTTTGCCGACACGAACTTCTGCCATTTACTGTTCCCTCCCTTAGCCGCCATGGGGCGAAGGTATTTTACATTTCACCGCAATGTACCCTTTGATTATATACCATATTCGCCAATAAGTCAATACCCAAAAGGCAAAAAACTGTAAGTTTTTTATTTTGCGACAATGTTCACAAGTCTGCCTCTGACATAAATGGCCTTTAAGACGTTCTTTCCTATAAGCTCGGAGGCGATTCTTTCGCGGCTCTTTGCGGCGGTAATGACCTCGTCGTCGCTCGCGTCGACGCTGACGGTGAGCCTGTCCTTGACCTTGCCGTTTATCTGAACGGCCACCTCTACCTCGTCGTCATGGCAGAGGGCTTCGTCATATTTCGGCCAGGAGGCGTCGTGGATATATCCGCCGAAGCCCTGAGCCTCATAGATCTCCTCGGTGATATGCGGGGCGAACGGGTAGAGAAGTATGCAGAAATCCCTGAGCTCCGCGCGCGTCACCGAGCCGGAAGCCGTGAAGTCGTTTAAAAGCGTCATCAGCGCAGCTACTGCGGTGTTGTACTTCGTGGCGTCTATATCGGAAGTGACCTTTTTGATCGTCTTATGCATCTTTGATACAAACTCGGGGCGGTAGCCGTCACCGCCGGTTAAAATGTCCTGAAGTCCCCAAACCCTGTCGAGGAATCTCTTGCAGCCGGTGACGCCGCTTTCCGACCAGGGCGCGGCCTTTTCGTAGTCGCCCATAAAGAGGACGTATGTCCTTAAGGTGTCGGCGCCGTAGACCTTAATTACGCTGAGAGGATCGACGACGTTGCCCTTTGACTTCGACATCTTCTCGCCGTCGGGGCCTAAAACGAGGCCGATGCAGGTGCGCTTCATGTAAGGCTCGGGGGTGTTTACCGCGCCGATGTCGTAGAGGAAGCGATGCCAGAACTGCGAGTAGATCATATGGCGGGTGACGTGCTCGTTGCCGCCGTTGTACCAGTCGACGGGGAGCCAGTATTCAAGAGCCTCTTTTGAGGCGAACTCGTTCCGGTTGTGCGGGTCGGCATATCTTAAGTAGTACCAGCTCGAGCCGGCCCACTGAGGCATGGTGTCGGTCTCGCGCCTGGCGTCGCCGCCGCACTTGGGGCACTTGCAGTGAACAAATTCCTCTATCCTTGCAAGAGGGCTTTCGCCGTCGGTGCCGGGCTCGAAATTCTCGACCGGCGGGAGCTTTAACGGAAGCTCGTCGTAGGGCACGCCGACAAGGCCGCAATGCGGGCAGTGGACGATAGGTATGGGTTCGCCCCAGTAGCGCTGGCGGTTGAAAGCCCAATCCTTCATTCTGTACTGAACGCCCTTCTCGCCGATCCCCTTTTCGGTCAGAAATTCGAGCATTTTAGCTATAGAATCCTTTTTGTTGGTCATGCCGTTGAGAACGCCGGAATTTATCATCTCGCCGTCGCCGGTGTAGGCTTCCTTTGAGATGTCCCCGCCCTTGATGACCTCGATTATATCTATTCCGAATTTTTTGGCGAATTCCCAGTCGCGCTGATCGTGCGCGGGAACTGCCATTATGGCGCCGGTGCCGTAGCCCATCATTACATAGTCCGATATGTAAATCGGGATTTCCTTGCCGTTGACGGGGTTTACCGCGCTTAAGCCCTCGAGCCTTACGCCGGTCTTGTCCTTGACAAGCTGGGTGCGCTCGAATTCGGTCTTTTTGGCGCATTCCGCCCTATATGCCTTTATTTCGTCCATATTCTTGATAGCGCCGCTGCTGCGGTCAATTACGGGGTGCTCCGGCGCGATAACCATGAAGGTGACGCCGTAAAGGGTATCGGGACGAGTGGTGTATATTCTCAGTTTTTCGTCCGAGCCTATGAGCCCGAAATCCACAAACGCGCCGGTGGATTTTCCTATCCAGTTTTCCTGCTGCGCCTTGACGTAAGGCGGGTAGTCGACACGCGCTATGCCCTCAAGGAGCTTTTCGCAGTATTCGGTTATCCTTAAATACCATACCTCCTTGGGAAGCTGGATAATATCGCTGTGGCAGACGTCGCACTTGCCGCCCTGGGAATCCTCATTGGAAAGGACGACTTTGCAGCTCGGGCAGTAGTTGACGAGGGCGGTGTCGCGGAAAGCGAGGCCGTTTTCAAACATCTTGAGGAATATCCACTGCGTCCATTTGTAGTAGTTTTCGTCCGAGGTGTCTATAACGCGCGACCAGTCGAAGCTGTAACCCACCTTTTTCATCTGATCGGAAAAATGTGCGATGTTCTTATCGGTGGAAACTCTCGGGTGAACGCCGGTCTTTATAGCGTAGTTCTCGGCGGGAAGCCCGAAGGCGTCGAAGCCCATCGGGAAGAGGACGTTGTAGCCCTCAAGCCTCTTTTTGCGGGAAAGCGCCTCAAGGCCGGTATACGCCTTTATGTGGCCGACATGAAGCCCCGCGCCCGAGGGATAGGGAAACTCGACAAGGGCGTAATACTTCGGCTTGGTGCGATCGATTTTTACCTCGAAGGTTTTGTTGTCCTCCCAGTATTTCTGCCATTTCGCTTCGATGGCGGAAAAATCGTATTTCATTTATATCAGTCCTTTTTAAATTGAAAGATAAAGCAAACGCTTACCGGCTATTTTATCACAACAGCGTCTGAATGTCAACCGCTTCGCCGTCGCTCCACAGCTTTTCAAGGTTATACTGGCCTCTTACGTCGCGGTAAAATACATGTACGACGATGTCACCGTAGTCCATGGCTATCCAGCTTGCGCCGTCTATACCCTCGACATGCCCTACGTTTATCCCCTTTTCCGCCATTCTGAAATCGACCTCGTCGACAAGACCGCGGGTGTGGGTGGTCGACGTGCCGTTGGCGATGACGAAGTAGTCGGCGATGATCGTCAGATCGCCTATGCGGATCACCCTGATGTCTTCGGCCTTTTTGGAATCGAGAGCCTTTACTATAACCGATAGCTTTTCAAGTTCTGTCATTTTGATCCTCCTGCACTGTTAGTCTGTTATATCGGAAACCTTAACCGGCAGATCGCCGTAAGGAAACTCCTCGCAATTTAATTCGGGAATGCCGAGAGCGCCCGCGTCGGCGCTTTTGCCCTTTACGCGAAAGCTTTCGTTCAAAAGCTCGGCAACGCCCTTTCGGTCGAGCGCCCACACCCTGCGGCCGTCATATTTCGCCGCAAAGCCGGGGGAGATATGAATGTTTATCTTCTCGGGGGTGACGCCCTTGCACGAGCTGAACGCCGATGTTATCTCGGAAACCGTCATAGACGTGTCAACGCGGTTGGCTATGAGATTCATAAGAAGCGTAAAGCTTTTAAGCCGACCGAGGCCGCAAAAACCGCTCAGCATTTCGGCCAAAAGCTCCCTATACTCCCCGACCGCATTTTTATCCCCCAACGAGTAGCTGTCACCCTTAATGGCGATGTTTTTTGCTTTCTCAGAACCGCACGCCTTAATCAGCAGCGCGCAGTCGCCGAAGGTCTCCGCCGACATGCTCGCCTCGCCGTCGATTTTAAGATAAAGCGACGCCGAAACTATTCCGCGGTATGCGCCCGTCGGGTATGCCTCGGCAGCGGTGCCGACAAAGCCGTCGGCCGCCAAAAGGGCGTCGGGCGGAAGCTCAAGAATATCCACCGTGTGCTTCGTTTCGTCTACGGTAAAAATGTGTATCCTCACCGGAAGATCGCCGTCTGTGACCGTCAGAAGATATGATTTTTTTGTGCTCACCGTGTCAAAGCCGTAGCCCTGGGAGATATATCTTACATAGTCGGGTATCGGCTCCTGCGCGGATATCTGCGCTTTTGCGGCACCCGCGGCAAAATTGAGAATCGAAACCGTTACCGCCGCCGCAACGGCGCACGCCGTTATGAGAGCAAGTACAAAGCCTGTTTTTCTGAGCATGGATATTACCCGTTCGGGCGATGAATCCGCTGTCTCCTAAATGGCGTCCTTCTTTTTTAGTTCTTTTTCGGTGTATTCGTTGTAGGCGTCGACGGTCGAGGCGGGCAGAAGCTTTTGACCGATTTTGTCAACAATGAGGAATTTGAACGCCTCGTAAAGCCCGCGGTCGATGTCGCGGTATGTAATCGCTCTTATCCTGTCGGCGTCGGGGTAGCTTCTTTCGTCGGAGATAAGATCTGCCATGAAAATTATCTTTTCATATATGCTCATTCCGCCCTTGCCTACGGTGTGCCAGCGTATGGGGTCTGTGACGTCGGGATCGGTGATGCCGTATTTTTCCCGCACAAACTGTGCTCCGGCTATGGCGTGGTGGGTCTTTTTTGCTCCCCATTCGACGGGTTGAATGTCGTAGCCCGAGCGCATTAAAAGCTTAAGCTGCTCCTCTGCCGGGATCTCCTTGCAGATGTCGTGCAAAAGCCCCGAAAGATAGGCCTTGTCTGGATCCGCTCCGTTTATCTCGGCGAGCTTTTTAGCCGCGTCGGCGACGTTGAGGCTGTGTATGAATCTCTTTTCGGAGAGATTGTTTTTTAAATATTCCCTCATTTCGGGAATCCTCGGGTCAGTCACGGTAAAGTCCCTTTCTTTCGATATATTCGGCTACTGCCGCCGGAACAAGGCTGTCTATGAGCTTGTTTTCCGAAAGCCTTCGGCGGATATCCGTAGAGGAGCAGACAAGCGGCGTGCATTCCGTCAAAAGACACCGCCCGCCGGAATTCTCTATACGCGATTTTGCCTCGGATATCCTCTTGCGGTCGGCTTCGTCGCGGCAGTTGCAGACTATTGTAGCAAGCTCGGCAATTCTTTCGGAGCAGTACCATTTGTGAAAGGATATGAACATATCGCTCCCCATGGCAAGGTAAAGCTCATCTTCGGGATTGATCTTGTGAAAATGTTCAAGCGTGTATACGGTGTAGCTCTTTCCGCCCTTTAAGATCTCGAAATCGCTCACCTCAACCCCCGGGCGGCCAAAAACCGCAAGGCGGCACATTTCAAGGCGGTCTGAATCGCTCATCAGCTCTTCCGACTGCTTATGCGGCGGAATATGCGCGGGGACGACGATCAGCCTGTCAGGGCTTACCGTCAGGATAACCTCGTCCATAAGTTTAAGATGCCCCAAATGAAAGGGATTAAACGTCCCGCCGAAGATTACTGTTTTATTCATAGATTTTGGCTGACCGACGGCTTTTCGGGATTTTTCCTGAAAAGCACCGCCTTTGAGCCTATTACGGTAACCACCTCGGAATCAGTCATTTCGGCAAGCTGCTCGGCGGCCTCGCGGGCTGTGATCAGCGAATTTTCAAGCACCTTTACCTTTACGATCTCGTGGGCGGTAAGATATTTATCCACGCCCTCGGCCTGTTCCTTTGAAACGCCGCCCTTGCCGACCTGAAACGCCGGTTCAAGCTTTGAGGCCACGGATTTAAGATAGGCTCTTTGCTTTGAATTAAGCATCGTTTTCCTCCGATTCGGTATTTTTTATATGTTCTGCCAGCAGCCGCAGAGCCTTTCCGCGATGGCTGACTGCGTTTTTCTCGTCAGGCGTCATTTCGGCCGAGCTGATATCTCCCACCATGAATATGGGGTCGTATCCGAAGCCGTTTCGGCCAACTTCGCGATATCCTATCCTGCCCTCAAAACGGCCGAGGAAATGAAATTCCCCGCCATTTTCGTCGATATAGGTTATCGCGCAGACAAACCGCGCGGTTCGCTTTTCGTCAGGCACGCCCGAAAGCTTTGAGATTACGAGGTCGTTATGCGCTTTATCGTCGCGGGTGCCTCCGTAGCGGGCGGAATAAACCCCGGGCTCGCCGCCTAAGGCGTCAACTTCAAGGCCGCTGTCGTCGGCAATAACAGGGCACCCGGCAAGCTTATATATCTCCCTCGCCTTAATTGCGGAATTTTCCTCAAAGGTTGTGCCGGTCTCCTCGGGCTCCAAATCAATTCCCGCCTCATGCTGGGATATCACCTCGCAGCCGAGCGGGCCGAGAATCTCCCAGAATTCGCGGAGCTTATGAGGATTCGAGCTTGCAAGGATCATCTTTTTCATTGGTCTTCCTCCGTATCAAAGAGAGCCTCTACAAAGTCGCGGGCGACAAAGGGCTGAAGATCGTCTATCTTCTCGCCGACCGAGACAAGCTTTACCGGCACCTTAAGCTCGTTGGCTATGGAAATGACTATTCCGCCCTTGGCCGAGCTGTCGAGCTTGGTAAGGATTATCCCCGTGATGTCGGCGGCATCGTTAAAGGCTCTGGCCTGATTTACGGCGTTCTGCCCGGTGGTGGCGTCGAGCGCAATTAACACCTCAAGCGCGCAGCCCTCGGCCTTCTGGTGAACTATCCTCGATATCTTGGCAAGCTCGTTCATGAGATTTTGCTTGTTGTGAAGTCTTCCCGCCGTGTCGATGATCACAACGTCCGCCTTTCTCGCCTTGGCGGCGTCAAGCGCGTCGTAGACGACGGCTGCGGGGTCTGAGCCCTCGTTGTGCTTGATAATTTCCACGCCGGCTCTATCCGTCCAGACGTTAAGCTGATCTATAGCAGCCGCGCGGAAGGTGTCCGCCGCCGCGACTATGACCCGCTTGCCCTCCTCCTTAAGCTGGTGAGAAAGCTTTCCGATGGCGGTTGTCTTGCCAACGCCGTTTACGCCGATGACAAGTATTACCGAAGGCACCGTGGACAGATCGAGCGGGCTGTCCTCGCCGAGCATCTCGCCTATCATTTCCTTTAACACGTTTCTGACGTCGGCGGTTTCGGTGAGCTTTTGCTCCTTTACTCGCCTGCGAAGCCCCTCGACGATGTCGGAAGAGGTCTTCGCGCCGATGTCTGCAAGAATAAGCGTCTCCTCAAGCTCGTCGTAAAAATCGTCGTTTATCTCAGACGAGGAAAACAGCGCTCCGAGCCCGCCGAACAGGCTTTCCTTGGTCTTTTTAAGACCCTGCTTAAGCTTTTCAAAAAATCCCATAAATGGTCTCCTTACAATTAGTTACTTATATCCGACGAAACCTCGCTGATATCCATTCTCAAAAGCTTCGAGACGCCCTTTTCCTGCATGGTAACGCCGTAAAGGATATCCGCTTCCTCCATGGTTCCGCGGCGGTGGGTAATGAGAATAAACTGGGTGGTGTCGGTGAAATTTCTGAGATACTGCGCGTAACGGGTGACGTTTACGTCGTCGAGCGCGGCTTCTATCTCGTCAAGAATGCAAAAAGGCGACGGCCGAAGCTTGAGTATCGCAAAATAGATCGCTATAGCGACAAACGCCTGTTCGCCGCCGGAGAGCAGCGAGAGATTTTTTATCACCTTTCCGGGAGGGGCGACATTTATTTCTATTCCCGATTCAAGGACGTTGTCCGGGTCGGTGAGGGTGAGTTCTCCCCTGCCGCCGCCGAACAGCTCGACAAAGGTGGTCTTGAAGTTCTCGTTTATCTTGTTGAAGTTTTCGGTGAAGATCTCCTTCATGCTCTTTGTCAGGCCGGCGATGAGCTTTTCAAGCTCTTCTTTTGACTGCGTTACGTCGCCGAGCTGCTCCGAAAGGAATTTATACCTCTCCGAGACCTCGCGGTATTCGTCAATGGCGTCGGTATTCACCGAGCCAAGGGCGCGTATCTTGTTCTTTATCTCGTTGAGCCTCTTCTGGGCGTCGGCGATGTCCTCGATCTCCTCGGCCTGCTCGGCCGCCTCGGCGACGGTGAGCGAATAGGATTCCCAGAGCTGGTTTATCATGCCGTCGCATTCTTTTTGAATGTTGTCGCGACGCTCGGTTATGCGGGATATCTCCGCCGAAACGCTTTCCTTTTCGTTTGATTTTGAGCGCTGCAGATCGTGAAGTATCTGCTCCCGCCTTTCATATTCAAGGCCGTTGGAGGTTTCCTCTTTGATCCTGAGGTTAAGCTTTTCAACCGACGCCTTGGCCTCCTCGGCCTCGCGGCGGCGCTCCTCAAGGCTGAGCTTTTCGTTTTCGATAGCCCCGTTGAGCTCTTTTATCTTCAGATCAAACTTTTCGGCCTCCGCCTCGGAATTTTCGATGCTCTTCTCGATCTCCGAAATGCTTTCAAGGGCGGATTCCCTATCCTTGTCAAGCTTGGCAAGCTCTAAGCGGCGTTCTGAGATAAGCGCCGAAATATTCGCGCGCTCCTCCCTTGCTTCGCCGCTCTTTTCCTGGGTTTTTGCAAGCTCGGCTTCAAGCTGAGATATCTCAAGCTCGCAGTCCGAAAGCTCCATAAGGCTTTTTTTCCGAAGCTCGTTTGCTGCGGAAATTTTCGCTTTGTTCTCCTCTTTTGCCTTTTCAAGTTCGGAGATTCTCAAGGTATACTGCTCGGAAAGCTGGACTATACGCTTCTTTTCTCCCTCAAGGCGAACCTTTTCGGTTTCGGCGCGGGAGATGATGTCCCTCTCGGCGTCAAGATCGAAGCCGAGCTTTTCGACCTCTGCGGTAATAGCGGCGAGCCTTTGTTTTTTGGCCTCGTGCCCCGCGGAGAGCTTTTCAAGCTGCGCCGAGACGGATTTTATCTCGTTTTTGCGGGACAGAACGCCGGTCGAGCGTTGCGAGCTTCCCCCGGTGAAGGAGCCGCCCGCGTTGATGACCTGCCCGTCGAGGGTGATAATCCTGAATTTATAGCCGTATTTTTTCGCGATGTTCGTGGCGAGATCGAGATTTTCGGTGATGACGATTCTGCCGAGCAGCGAGCTTACTATCCCGCCGTATTCCGGCTCGAAGCTGACAAGCTCGCTTGCAAGGGCTATATAACCCTCCTGCATGTCGAGATTCTTTTCCGTAAGGGTATTCCCCTTTACAGATGTCACCGGCAGGAAGGTGGCACGGCCGCCGTTGGTCTCCTTAAGTATTCTTATGCCCCGCTTGGCGGTCTCCTCGCTGTCTACGACGATGTTTTGCAGCGCAGCGCCGAGGGCGGTCTCAATGGCAAGGCTGTATTTCGGCTCCACCGAAATGAGCTGCGCAACGGTGCCCCTGACGCCCCTCAGCTGCCCCGAGCGGCCCGCCTTTACTATCTGCCTGACGCTCCCCGAAAAGCCCTCCATCGAGTTTTCGAGGTCGTTGAGCATCTGCAGGCGCTGCCTTAAGTTTCTTATGTTCAGCTCGTCGTCGTTATATTCCTCGCTAAGGGCCTTGCGCTGCCCCTCCTTTTTGGAGAAAAGCATGTTGAAGCCGTTGAGGCGGTTTTTGTGCTCGCGGACGGTGTCCTCTGTTTCGGATATCTCCTTAACGATATTTTTAAGCTCTTTATCAGCCTCCTCGACAGACGATTTGCCCTCGGCTATCAGGGCTTCGCCGTCGGCGACGGCCTTTGCAAGCTCGGAAACGGAGTTTTCCGAATTCGTGGCCGAAAAGCTTAGCTGCGATTTTCTGATGTAAAGCTTGTTGAGGTTTTCGCTCGTCCCCGCAAGAGAGCGTTCGGCGGCGTCGGCCTCGGTGTCCGTCTCGGCGAGCTTCTTTTCAAGCTCCGCGATCTCTGCCTCGGCACCCCGTTTGGATTGCACCAATTCCTCTATAAAACGGCGCTTTTCTTCGATGCGTTCCCTGTGCTGCGCTTCGCCGGCGGAAAGATCCGCCTTGCGCTTTTCGGTTTCGGCTATCTGTTCGTTGAAGTGAAGTATATTGTTGTTATATACGGCTATGTCGGCCGCAGCGGTCGCGCTTTCGGTCTCAAGCTGAGAGATCTTGTCGCGGTATTCCTCGGCGGCGGCGGTGCACTGGCGGCGCTTTGCCGTGAGATCCGCAATTTCGCCGTCGCACTTTGAAATTTCGTTGTCAAGGTGTTCATATTCCGCGTTTGCGGCCAGAAGTTTGTCCTCGAGGCCGTCAAGGTTTCCGCGGAGCTCGCCGAGCCTGTGCGTCCATACGGCGATCTCAAGGGCGCGCCTTGAATCTGCAAGGACGAGATATTTTTTTGCTTTTTCGGACTGCACCCTTAAAGGCTCCACACGGCCCTCAAGTTCGGAAATTATATCCTTTAGGCGGAGGATATTTTCCTCGGCGCTTGCGAGACGCCTTTCGGATTCCGCCTTTTTATAGCGGAATTTCGAGATTCCGGCGGCCTCCTCGAAGATCTCGCGGCGCTCGCCCGATTTGCTGCCGACGATGTCGGCAACCCTGCCCTGCCCGATTATCGAATAGCCGTCGCGGCCAAGGCCGGTGTCCATGAAAAGCTCGACGATATCCTTTAATCTGACGGGATTTCCGTTGATGAGATATTCGCTGTCGCCGTTGCGGTAGAGCTTTCGCGTGACGCTGACGGCGTCGGCGTCGACGTTTAGAACGCGGTCGTCGTTGACGATGTTCAGGGTGACCGAGGCGAACCCGACGGCCTTTCTCTGCTGGGTGCCGCCGAAAATGACGTCTTCCATTCTGCCGCCGCGAAGCGTCTTGGAGGACTGCTCTCCCAAAACCCAGCGCACCGCGTCGCCTATATTTGATTTTCCGCTTCCGTTAGGCCCCACGACCGCCGTAAGACCCTTGCCGAATTCAAGGGTCACCTTGTCCGGGAAGGATTTGAAGCCGTGAAGCTCGAGAGATTTAAGGTACACTTTTGACCTCCGTCAGTTTAATTTTTGTCCGTTCTGATTATATATTCACGCTGTTCAGGGGCGGGCGCCACAGAAACGCTCACACCCTTTTTGCCGAAATAGCTTATGTTTTCTCTTTTTTGACCGAGCGCCTTTGAAAGATTCCTTTTGGGCACTGTAAAGGCAGCTGACTTGTCAGCACCTATGAGCTCCTCCATATTATCGCGGTAGCGCCTTGATTCGCAGAGCTCACGAAATGCGGGGTGATAAAGCCCGCCGAGCATGTCAGATTCGACCTCCTGCGAGGAATGAAGACCCAGCTTGATAACGCTTATGCCGGCGTTTTCAAACATGTCGAGCATTTTTGAGCACAGAGAAACCGCGGTTTCCATGCTGTAAGGGAGATATTCCCCCGAAAGAAACAGCTCGCCGAGGCGGGTGCCCTTTAAAATAACGGTGGGATATATCCTCGCCTCCTGCGGGGCAAGGGAAATAAGCTGCTCGGCGGTGTATAGATCTTTCTCTGGGGTGGACTTATAAAGCCCCACCATCATTTGCAGACCGAGTGTAAAGCCGAATTGCTTTACAAGCCTTGCAGCTCTCTCGACGTCTGCCGCCGTATGCCCACGCTCGTTTGCCAAAAGGACATCGTCGCACATAGACTGCGCGCCGAGCTCTATTGAGGTGACGCCGTAAGATTTAAGATTAGCCAGAATTTTTTCGTCTATGGCGTCGGGGCGGGTGGAGAGGCGGATCCCCCTGAAGCCGGCGCCGACATAAGGCTTTGCGGCTTCAAGAAGCTCGGTCATATAGTTTTCCGGGATAGCGGTGAAGCTCCCGCCGAAAAAGGCGATCTCGGTGTTTTCGGGCGAGGCTCCGCATTCAAGCGCCCGCTCGGCGGCGCGTCTGACGTCGTCGGCATGGGGCAGGTTCACCGAGCCGGTGATGGTTTTCTGGTCGCAGAAGCTGCATCTGTGAGGGCAGCCGAGGTGAGGCACGAATATCGCGACGGCGGCACGCTTGCTCATTGTTTTTTCCAGCCCATAAGCCTGAGGGCTTCCCGGGCGGCAAGCTGCTCGGCGGATTTTTTGGAATGCGCGGTGCCCTCGCCGATGATGTTTGAATTGAGCATCACCCTGACGGTGAAGCTTTTGTTGTGATCTGGGCCCGATTCGCTGACAAGGCGGTATTCCACCCTCTCCTCGGGATTTCTCTGGATTATCTCCTGCAAAATGGTCTTGTAGTCGTCGTAAGCCTCTGCGGCCGCACCGAGAACATCAGAGGGCAGAAAGCGCATTATGTGGCGCTTTGCGGCCTCCATTCCCCCGTCGAGATATATTGCGGCTATGACGGCTTCGAAAGCGTCGGCGATTATTGAGGGGCGCTCCCGCCCGCCGGCGATCTCCTCGCCCTTGCCGAGCATTATATAACTGCCCAAATTTATCCGGCTGCCGAAGTTATAGAGCGCCTTTTCGCAGACGAGCGTGGCGCGGGTCTTTGTAAGCTCCCCCTCGGGAATATCGGTAAAATTCTCAAAGAGATAGTCGGAAACGACTATCGACAGAACGGAATCGCCCAGAAATTCGAGGCGTTCGTTCGAGCGGTAGCGGTGCTTCGATTCGTTTGCAAAGGAAGAATGCGAGAGCGCCTCAAACAAAAGATCCCGGTTATTGAATTTATAGTCTATGACGTTTTCAAATTCTTCAAGCCTGTCCATCTTGCTGTTCGGCCTCCTCCTGCCCGTCGGTTCGGCTTTTAAGCTCGCGAATGCTTTCGGTTATGCCGCCGACGAGATCGTTTTCAGCGCATATCTTTGCCTGCCTTACGGCGTTGTAAAACGCCTTTGCGTCGGACGAGCCGTGCGCCTTAATGACCGGCTTCTGGGTGCCCAAAAGCGGCGCCCCGCCGTGTTCGGTATAGTCGGTTTTCTTTCTGAAGTCCTTTATTTTTTTCATGAGGAGCAGCGCGCCTATCTTCGAGCCGACGCCGTAGGAGAACATCTCTTTGAGATTTGCCGAGAAAAATTTTCCCATGCCCTCGACGGTTTTCAGAATGAGGTTCCCGGTAAAACCGTCGGCGACAGCGACGTCGGCGGCGCCGGTCGGGATATCCCGCCCTTCAATGTTGCCGACAAAGTTTATCGGCGCGTCGCTTAAAAGCTTATAAGCCTCGATTTCAAGGTCTCTGCCCTTTGAGGGCTCGGCGCCTATGTTTGCAAGCCCTACGCGGGGCTCGGAAATGTTCATGAAGCGGGACATATAGGCGGAGCCCATTATGCCGAACTGGCAGAGCATTTCGGGGCGGCAATCGGAATTGGCGCCGCTGTCGAGCAAGAGGCAGTTTCCCTTGAGCGTGGGGATAAGGGTGGCGAGCGCGGTGCGCTTAACGCCCTTTATGCGTTTTACGATAAATGTTGCGCCGACGACAAGCGCGCCGGTGGAGCCTGCGGACAAGAACGCGTCCCCCTCGCCGTCTGCGAGCAGCTTAAGGCCGACCGCCATAGAGGTGTCGGAGCATTCCTTTAATATTTTTGTCGGCTCGGTGCATACGTCCATAACGGCCTCCGCATGCCTTAAAGTAAGGCAGGAGATGTCGACGCCGTTTGTTTGGGCGCACTCGCGGATAGCGCTTTCATTTCCGACGACGGTGATATCCACGCCAAGCTCGCCGACTGCGCGTACGCAGCCCTTAAGCACCTCGAGCGGGGCGTTGTCGCCGCCGAAGCCGTCAACGATTATTCTCATAATATCTGCCTCCTATAGCGTTTTCAAGAGCCTTAAGCGAGCGCTCGGCAAGCGCCGCGTATTTTTCCTGTTTGCCTTTTATTTTTTCGGGGAGCACCGGCAGGATTCCCATATTAGAGCCCATAGGCTGGAAGCCCGAGGGCGAGCCGGTCTCGACATATTCGCTCAGCGCGCCGAGCATGGTCTCTTTTGGAAGTGTTATCTCGGGAAGACCCTTTAAGCTTCGCGCAAGACCCAGCGCGGCGTAAATTCCGCTTGCGGCCGATTCTATATATCCCTCCACGCCGGTCATCTGGCCGGCAAAGAGGATTTTCGGATTCTTTTTAAGCCTGAAATGGCGGTCAAGAATCGCCGGGGAATTGAGATAGGTGTTTCTGTGCATTACGCCGTACCGTACAAACTCGGCGTTTTCAAGCCCGGGTATCATTGAGAACACCCTTTTTTGCTCGCCGAATTTGAGATTTGTCTGAAATCCCACCAAATTGTAAAGCGTTCCGGCAGTGTTTTCAAGCCTTAGCTGCACGACCGCATAGGGTCTGCGGCCGGTTTTTGGATCGGTAAGGCCGACCGGCTTCATCGGGCCGAAGCGCATGCAGTCAACTCCCCTCTTGGCAAGAGCTTCTATAGGCATGCAGCCCTCGTAGACCTTATACCCCGCTGCGGATCCGTCCGTCTCGAATTCGTGGAGCGGTGCGGTCTCGGCGTTTATAAGCTCGTTATAAAAGCTTAGATATTCGTCCTTATCCATGGGGCAGTTAAGGTAGTCCTCGCCGCCGCGGGAATATCTTGAAGCGCCGAAGACCTTTTCGCGGTCAAGGCTCTCCTCGGTGACTATCGGCGCAGCCGCGTCGTGAAAATAGAGATACCCCTCGCCGACAAGCCTGCGAATGCTCTCCGAAAGCGCGTCGGAGGTGAGCGGCCCGGTGGCGATTATGACATTTCCTTCGGGGATATCTGTGACTTCCCCCTCGCACACCTTTATAAGCGGGTGGGAGCGGATTTTTTCGGTGATATAGTCGGAGAAAATCTCGCGGTTGACGGCAAGCGCGCCGCCCGCCGGAACCCTTGAATGCTCGGCGGCCTCCATTGATATAGAGCCGAGCCGCCGCATCTCCTCTTTTAAAAGACCTGCGGCCGATTCCACCCTTTCCGCTTTGAGGGAATTCGAGCAGACGAGCTCGGAAAATCCGGGATATTTATGCGCGGGGGTGTATTTTTGAGGCTTCATCTCCCAAAGCTCAACCAAAATGCCCTGGTTGGCAAGATGCCACGCCGCCTCGCAGCCTGCAAGGCCCGCGCCGATGACCTTTACCGCGGTCACTTGGCGTCCCTCTCATATTGGCAGCCCTCTTTGTGGCAGACGAGCTTTCCGTGGGCTCCGCCCTTTAAAAATAGGGTCGAGCCGCACTGCGGGCAGTTCTCGGCGGTCGGAACGTCCCAGGTCATGAACCTGCACTTGGGATTGTCCTCGCAGCCGAAATATTTTTTCGCTTTCTGCGTCTTTTTCTGCAAAATCTTCTTTCCGCAGACGGGGCATCTGCCGGGGGTCTCCTGGACTATTTTTCGGGTATTCTTGCACTCGGGGAAGCCGGTGCAGGCGAGAAACTTTCCGTACTTGCCTATTTTTATTACCATCGGCCGGCCGCACTGCTCGCAGATGACGTCGGTGGGCTCGTCGGGAATTTTCACCCGCTTGCCCTCCATGTCGCTCTCCGCCTTTTTAAGGGTGTTGTCAAAGCCGCTGTAGAAGCCGCTGAGGACGTCAACCCAGTTCTTTTCGCCGAGCTCGATCTTGTCGAGATCGTTCTCCATCTCCGCGGTGAAGCCGAGGTCTACTATCTCTTCAAAGTGATCCTTCATAAGCGCGGTGGTGACTTCTCCGAGCGGGGTGGGCTTAAGCTGTCTGCCCTCGCGCTCGACGTATGAGCGGGAAATTATCGTTGTTATGGTAGAGGCATATGTCGACGGGCGGGCTATGCCGTATTCCTTGAACGCCTTTATCAGCGTGGCCTCGGTGTATCTTGCCGGGGGCTGGGTGAAATGCTGGAGACCGTCTACCGATTTTACCTTAAGGCGCTGCCCCGCTTCAAGCGGCGGTAGGGAATTGTTTTCGTCCCCGCTGTCGTTGGGTTCTTCGTACAGCACTGTAAAGCCGTCAAACTTTACAGAGAAGCCGGAGGTGCGGAATACGCAGCCGTTGGCCTCGATATTGGCGGCGACGGTGTTCAAAACGCAGTCGGCCATCTGGCTCGCGATGAAGCGAGACCATATCAGGCGGTAGAGCTTATACTGATCTGCAGTGAGCGAACCCTTTACCTTGTCGGGGATAAGATCAGGCATAGTCGGGCGGATCGCCTCGTGGGCGTCCTGGACGTTAGAGCCGCCGGCACGGTAATTTCTCGGAGTGTTGGGAAGATACTGCGGGCCGTAGGAATTTGATATGAACGACTTTGCCGCGGCCTTTGCCTCGTCGGATATCCTCAGCGAATCGGTTCTCATATAGGTGATAAGTCCGGTGGGGCCGAGGCCCTCAATGTCGACGCCCTCGTAAAGCTCCTGCGCGACGTTCATCGTCCTGCGGGACTGAAAACCGAGGCGCTGCGCGGCGTCCTGCAAAAGGGTCGATGTGGAAAACGGCGCCGCCGGCGATCGCTGGCGCGTCCCCTTTTTGACGGAGGCGACGGTAAAATCGGCGCCCTCCATAAGCTTCAAGACCTCGTCGGTCTCCTCCTTGGTGCCGAGCTCGGCCTTTTTGCCGTTTACCGTCGAGAGCTTTGCCGTAAACGCCTTTCGGCTGCCGGGGGCGTTCAGCTTTGCCTCAACCGTCCAGTATTCGACGGGGACGAACGCCTTTATCTCGTTCTCGCGGTCGACGATCATTCTGACGGCCGCCGACTGCACCCTGCCTGCGGAAAGCCCGCGGCGAACCTTTTTCCAGAGAAAGGGAGAAAGCTTATAGCCGACTATGCGGTCGAGAATGCGGCGGGCCTGCTGGGCGTTGACAATGTTCATGTCGATGGAGCGGGGCGAAGCCATGCCGGCCTCAACGCCGGTGCGTGTGATCTCGTTGAAGGTGACGCGGTTTTTGTCCTGCATGTCAAGCCCGAGAAGCGTTGCAAGATGCCACGAAATGGCCTCGCCCTCGCGGTCGGGGTCGGTGGCGAAATATACGTGATCCGACTTTTTTGCGAGATCGCGTATCTCGTCGATCACCTTTTCCTTGCCGCTGATGTTCTCGTAAGTCGGCTGAAAGCCGTGTTCAATGTCAACGGAAAGCTTTGATTTGGGAAGATCCCTGACATGCCCCTTGCAGGCGACAACTTTATAGCCGCTGCCGAGGGTGTTCTGCACGGTGTGGATCTTCGAGGGGGATTCTAAAATTATCAAATCAGACATTTTCTACCTCTTTATCTGAATAATAACCTAATTTCTGATTCTGAAGCGGTTCCCGGGCAGACATTCAATCAGCCCGTCGAGCTCGAGCTCGGTCAGAAAAGCTTCAAGCTCGTATATATCTGCAATGCATACGGAAAGCTCGTCGAGGTGGGCTTCCTTTCGCTCGGCGATGAGATCGTATATCGCCTTTTTCGTTCCGAATAATCCGTCGGGATTTCCGTATTTCATTGCGGCGGGTGAAAACTCGGGCAGCTCGGAGATATCGACCGAAGGCCTCTGCGGATTTAGCGGAGCTTTCTGCCTTTTTTGCCTTGCAGGAGCCTCTTTGGGCATCTGCGGCTTTAAATCGGGATCCGATTTCAGCCTATGCTGATAAAGCCCTTCATATTCGCTTATTATGTCGGCGCTGCCGAAGACCGGCTTTGCGCCGTCGCGTATGAGGCCTATTACTCCGGCGTATTCGTCGGCGTAAATATCATGGGGAGGAATGCAGAATATATCCCTGCCCTGAGAGAGCGCGAATGAAGCCGTGCTTAAAGAGCCTCCGCCGACGGCGGTCTGGATAATCAGGGTGCCGAGGCTTATGCCGGAGAGTATTCTGTTTCTTGCGCGGAAAGTAAGCGGCGAGGGCTTTGAATCGGGGAAATATTCGCTTATCACCGCGCCGCCCTTTGCGACTATCGTTTCGGCGGCGCCGGCGTTTTCCTTGGGGTAGCCGTACAAATGCCCGCAGGGCAGAACGGCTATAGTCCTGCCGTTTGCCTTCATCGCGGCGTTGTGGGCTACGCTGTCGAGCCCGACGGCGAAGCCGCTTGCAATTATCACCCCGCGCGCGGCGAGCTCGGCGCATATTTTTCCTCCGACTTTAACGGAATATTCGCTCGGGTGCCTTGTACCGACGGCGGATATCACCACGCTGTCGTCTATGCCCGAGATGTCTCCCGTATAGAACAGCACAGCCGGGGGATTGTATATCTCCTTAAGCCTCTGCGGGAAAAGGCCGTCGGAATAAACGCATATGCATATTCCCCTGTCGTCGCACATTTTGGCAAGCTTTGCGGCCTGACCGATGTTTGCGGACTTGACGGTTCTTATATCCCCGGGAAGGACATGGGAATAATCGCCGGAGGATATCTTTTCGCAGGCCTCCCTGACGGAGCCGTAATGGGATATAACCGGCCATTTTCTTGAATTTGAGCAGCCGAAGGCGAGCGTGAGCCAAAGCCAGTAGTCTCTTTCGGTGTATTCTTCCATCTGTCGCTCCTTTCTCAGCTGCAGAGCTCCCACAAAAACAGCGCGGCGGCGGTGGCCGCGTTGAGCGATTCAATAGTCCCTTTCATCTTTATCGTGAGCCTTTTGTCGCACAAAAGTGCCTCGCTTTCACTGAGGCCGCTCCCCTCGTTTCCGATGACGACTGCGGCTCCCCCCGAAAAGACGTGCTCTTTAAGGCTTGCGGCGTTTTTGTCCACGACCGCGGCGCAGGTCTCTATTCCGCGCCGCTTAAGCGCAGGAATAAGCTTTTCATACGGAAAATCCGTCTCTATCGGGAGCCTGAAAAGCGAACCCATCGTCGAGCGGACGACCTTGGGATTATATATGTCGCAGCAGCCGCAGAGAAACACCCCCGAAACGCCGACGGCGTCGGCGGTGCGAAGTATAGTTCCGACGTTGCCGGGATCCTGAAGCCGGTTGAGAATTAAAAACCTGCCGTCTGATTCTATTTTATCCAAATAAATTTTTTTGTCAAGTATCCCGGCGCAGGCGTAAACGCCCTGCGGCGACGGGGTCTCGGCGAGCTTTTTAGATACCTCGCCGGATATGACAAAAAAGTTGTCGGCGAGCTTTTCTTGAAGTCTTTGAGCGGTGTCGCCGTGCTTTTCGGCGGCGTCTTCGGTCATGAAAGCCGCCGAGAGGGGCGCGTTTTCCCTAAGGGCGTCTTCGACTATGCGGAGACCTTCAAGTACGAACTTTTTTTCGGCGGCACGCGCCGATTTTGAATCGCGAAGTCTGACGTATTCCTTTATTTTGGGATTATCCCGGCTTGTTATCGTGTTTTGCATATGGGCTCACGGCTTTCGCATCATAATTGAAAACACGCCCGCTTAAGGAGCGTGTTTCAGATTTTTTAATGAAGAGCGGCCTTTGCCTGCTCGACGATTGCGGTGAACCCCGCAGGATCGTTGATTGCGATTTCGGAAAGCATCTTTCTGTTGAGGACGACGCCGGCCTTTTTAAGACCGTTCATCAGGGTGGAATAGTTGATGCCGTTCGACTTTGCGGCGGCGGAAATTCTCGCTATCCAAAGCTGACGGAATTCGCGCTTTTTCTGCTTTCTGCCGATATAGGCGTAGTTGCCCGATTTCATGACGGCCTGCTTGGCCATCTTGAAATGCTTCGACTTTGAACCCCAGTAGCCCTTTGCGAGCTTTAAGGTTTTGTTTCTCCTCTTGCGAGTCATCATTGCTCCCTTAACACGAGCCATAACTTATACCTCCGTAAATTTAAATGTGATTTTCCTTACAACCCGCGATTTATTTGTAAGGGATAGTTTTTCTGAGCGCCTCAATGTTTGCGCTCGAAGCGTATGCGGTGCCTCTTGCAAGTCTCTTTGCCTTGTGGTCTTTAGAGACAAGGCGATGCCTTTTGTATGCATGCTGGAATTTAACCTTACCCGTGGCGGTGAAATCGAAGCGCTTCTTCGAGCCGGAATGGGTTTTTACCTTGATCTTTGCCATTTTTGTTGTCCTCCTATAAATTTATTACTGCTTTTTGGGTGATACGAACAGAACAATGTTCCTGCCTTCAACTTTGCTCGGCTTATCGAATACGCCGTATTCAGCAACAGCATCTTTAAACTGTTCAAGAAGCTGACTGCTCAGCTCTGAATGAATTGCGGCCCCCTTGCGGAACTGAAGCTTTATAGATACCTTCACCTTGTCCCCGCTTTTCAGGAACTTTACAGCCTGATTGACCTTGGTGTTGAAATCGTTCGTGTCAATCTTCGAGGTAATTCTGACTTCCTTGATATCGACGGTGCGCTGGTTCTTTCTTGCTTCCTTTTCGCGCTTTGACTGTTCAAAGCAATATTTTGCGTAGTCCATGATCTTGCAGACGGGCGGATTTGCCGCTGGGGCGATCTTTACAAGATCCATATCCTTGGAAGCGGCGATATTCAAGGCTTCCTTTGAGGAAATGATCCCGAGCTGGGTTCCGTCCGAATCAATGACTCTTACCTGTGGGTCGCGAATTTCTTCGTTGATCTGATGCTCCATGCTGGCTATGGCACAACACCTCCGTTAAAAAATAAAATAAAAAGAGCGCAGACCGAAAGCCACGCCCGAAAAATCCCGCAAGCGGCATAAAATGCCCCTGCGAAACCTTAAATATCAACCTTTTCGCCGAAGCTTAAGGTGAGAACGCGAACGTATCTGCTTTCTTTACCCGTGTATTATAACCCCTGAGAGAGCGTTTGTCAAGTGTTTTTAAAAAATTTTTTAAATTTTGATCTCAATGCCCTCTCCGAGGTGGAACGAATAGATAAAACACGATTTTACCGGCTTTGAAAGAAGCGCGTCGAACGCCGCCTTGTATAAAACAAGCTGAGCAGAATATTTATCCAAAAGCTCGTCCGCCGTCTTTACGCGGTCGGTCTTGTAATCCACAAGGACGTAGCCGCCCTCCTCTTCAAAGAGGCAGTCGGCGATGCCCTGAAGCATTCCGTCGGTGCCGCGGTATATTTCGGCAAGGCCGCCGGGAAGATCAATATCGTCAAACCTGACGATAAACTGCCTCTCCCTTAAAACGCTGCCGCTCTTTCTCAGACGGCTGTAAATGCCGCTTTTGAAAAAGCCGGCAACCCCGCGGCGGGAAATGGCCGCGGCCTCCTTGGGGGTGAAAATATTCGCGGCTTCAAGGCGGGAGATTTCCCACTCAAGGTCGCGGTCGGCGGCGTCAAAATCGCAGTACTGCATGAACCTGTGGGTGATGGTTCCGCGCTGGGCGGCCGAAAGCTCCTCAAGCGAGCCGTCGAGGCTCGGCACCCTCGGGAAAAAGCTCAGTGCGTCGTCCTTGACTATCTCCGAGACCGTCAGCTTTGCCTCATTTTCCGTCAGGCGGCTGTCGGGAGACATTAAAAAGCTTTCCCGCAAAGTGCTGCTTAGAACGGGATCGGCGTCATATGCTTCAGCTTTGTCCTCTTTGGGCGCGGCTCCCTCGGCGGGGAAGCTTACGGCTATCTCGGGCAGGCCGCCGGGGCAGTCGGGGCCGTCGGCGTAGGGCTCGTATCCGAGGCGTGAGCGCAGGGCATTAAATCCGGGGTGCTTAAAAAGCGCGAGGATAAGCCAGTCGGCGGAGCAAAGCGCCTTTTCGGCCACGGCGGGAGATATCTTATAACCCGTCACCTCGTAAGAGAGCTCTTTTGCACGCTTTATCGCCTTTTCGCCGATGTCTAAAACTATGAACAGCTGCTCGCGGGCGCGGGTCATGGCGACGTATAAAAGCCTCAACTCCTCCGACAAAAGCTCCGAGCGGTTTGCCCGCCTCACGCTCTCCCAGAAGACGGTGGGGCGCTTTGTAAGGGTGGAATAGTCGTAAAAACTGAGACCCACTCCCCTGTCGGGATTGAGCTGCAGCGCGCCGTTTAAATCGGTAAGGTTAAAGCGCTTGCCGGTCTGGCATAGGAACACGAACGGATATTCCAGCCCCTTTGAGCGGTGAACGGTTTTCATGACTACGGCGTCGGAGGATTCCGTGACGGTGAGCGCCTGTTCAAAATCGCCGCCGCTTTTGGATATGTAGTCGATATACCGTAAGAATCCCGCGGCTCCCTCGTGAGAGGACTGTTCGTATGCGCGGGCGTATTCTAAAAGAAGATTGAGATTTGCGCATTTGCGCTCGCCGTCTTCATATGAAGCAGCCATGGCGAAGATGTCGGTGGTGTCGTAGATCTTTCTAACAAGCCGGGTGAGCGACAGCCCCGAGGCCATTATCCCGAGGCGCTTTAACATTGACACCGCAGCGGCGCATTTTTCCCTTAAAGCCCCGTCGGCGGGATACTCTCCCAGCGAGACGGAAAGGACGGTTTTATAAAGCTTTTCATCGCGGTTTATAAGCCTAAGGGCAGCGATGTCGTCGTCGGAAAAGCCCATTATCGGGGAGAGCATGACGGAGGCGAGGCGGATATCCTGCATGGGATCGGTGATGACAGCTAAAAGATTTATCAGAACCGATATCTCCCTCGATTTTAAATAGCCCGAGGTGTCGTTTGTCAGAAGCTTAAGCCCCTGCGCCGAAAAGATCCCGGATACGTCGGAGGCCTGTATATTGTTGCGGGTGAGAATGCAAAAATCGGAGGGGCGGCAGGGGCGGGTCTCGCCTCCGTCGCTGACGGTGACGCCAAGGTCGAGCATCTCGCGTATCTTTTTTGCCGCGGCGGAAAATTCCGCGGCCGAAACGTCCTCTTCGTCCTCGCCGTCTATGACAATTATTTCGGTGGGCGGATCGCCGCCAGAGTAGTCTGCTCCCAAAACAAGAGCTTCATCTGAGGTGTAGTCGGTCTCGCCGAGCCTTATAGACATCAGCGCGCCGAAGACATAGTTGCAAAAGCCGAGAACGCTTTGGCGGCTCCTGAAATTTTTTCTCAGCAAAAGCTCCCTGACGTCAAAATCGGTCGAGCGGCCCTGTTCGCGGGTGCGCATGAAGATTTTGGGGTTGGCCCGCCTAAAGCGGTATATCGCCTGCTTGACGTCGCCGACCGCAAAGGCGTTTTTTCCTATGGAGCGCATGTCCTCGGAATCGGACACCGCCCTGAATATAACCTCCTGCAGGTCGTTGACGTCCTGAAATTCGTCTATGAGTATGACCCTATACCGCCCCGAGGCGGCGATTTCTTCGGCGAGCGGCGTGCGTGTGATGACGCCGTTTTCGTCGCAGCTTGCGAGCAGCCTTACGCTCATCAGCTCGGTGTCGGCAAAGTCAACGGCGTTTCTCTCCACCTTCATGGCGTGGGTCTCGGCCTCCAACTTTTCGCATAAAACGCAGAGCTTTTCAAAGTATTTCGCGCATTTATCGCCGTCCGAGGTGATGTCGGCGTCTGAGGGAGAGGTGAGCGCCGCGAGGTCTTTAAACCGCTCCTTAATGCCGTTAAAGCAGTCCCTTGCCGCGGCGTATATCCTCGCCTCGGCTTCGGTTTCGGCCTCCTTTTCGGCCTTTTTGCGGGCGCCGGAAACATTTTTCCACTGAACCGCCGACGACGCCGAAAAGATCTCGCTTCGGGGCGAATTTTTTAATGAATCGAGAACCGCCTCTGCGAGGGCGCAGTTTTCCAAAAACGCGGCTTTCTGCGACGAGTGAAATTCAAGAGATTCCGCAAGCGTGCGAAGCCTTTTAACGGCGTTTCTTATCATATCGGCGCGCTCGTCGGCGGCGGATTTTATATCCTCGGATATAGCGGCCGCAGCTGCCCCGCCGCACAGGGAATCTGTCGCGTTTTTTGCCCAGATCTCGGAAAAAGGAAGAGTGCGCAAAAATGTATGAAGCTGTAAAATAAGTCTTCTCAGGGAGGCGTCGTTTTCGCGGCAAAAGAGGCTTATAAGCTCTTCCATGCCGTCGGGGTCTTCGGAATACTCCCTTTCAAGAACGGCGGTGAGAGCGCGGTCGGTGAGCATCGCCGCCTCGTTCTCCTCGATAATTCTTATGCCGCTCTGAAAGTCGGTGGCAGAGATGTTGTCCTTGACAAGATTCAGGCAAAAAGAATTTATCGTGGTTATCTCGGCGAGGCGCATAAGAGCCTGCTGGCGCATTATCCAGGCGTTTTCCGGCTCGAGCTCGGCGCGAAGGTCTATTTCCCGGGAAAGCTTTTGGCGCATCTGCGAGGCGGCGTCGTTTGTGAAGGTGACGGCTAAAAGCCTGTCGGCGGGAATCTTCTTTTCGGGGTCGCACAGAAGTCGGATAGTTCTTTCTACCAAAACGGCGGTCTTGCCGCTTCCCGCCGCGGCGGAGACGATTATCGGGCTGCCAGAGGCGTTTATAGCCTCAAGCTGTTCGTCCGTCCAGTTATACATCGCCGTCTGCCTCCTTTGCCATAATTTCGTCGGCGAGCTTTTCGCCGTCGCTCTTTTTTATGAGCTTCATCATGTATTTTCTGCGGTCGCAGACGGAGCCGTAATCGCAGAATGCGCATTGAAGATGCTCGGGGTCGTCGCCGGTCGGCAAAGCCTCGATACGGCCCTCCAAAAGATCATGTCCGAAGCGGACGGCCTTTCTCTTTGCAAAATCTTCAAGCAGAGAAAAGCTTTTCGGAGAAACCGTCCGGGAATATTCGGAAAGGCTGCCGTTCTTATTCTTTTTAACCGGCGCATAGCTGCCGCTGAAAGTGCAGTCCATGGCCTCCATCGGCTCGTCGAGGCCGACGATAAGACCATTTCGCTTAAGCTGCTCGGCGGTTTTTTGAAGCCGCGTCTTGTTGTCGGGGCCGAGTGGATCGAAGCCGTCCTTGCACTCCAAAAAGCCGGCGCGCATGTAAAGTATTCCGCTCGGGATAAAATCCTTGAAGCCGGCGTCGCGGCCCTCGGTGAGGGCGAGCATGTAAAGCAGAAGCTGCAAATTAAGGCCGTTATAGATATCCTCAAAGGTGAATTCCTTTTTGCCGGTTTTGTAGTCGATCACCCTTATGTAGTTTTTGCCGTCCGAGCCGCTGTAGGTGTCGACGCGGTCTACCACTCCCCTGATGTTCAGCGACACTCCGCCGCCGAGCGGGATTATCAGGGCGCTGCGGCCGTTTTCGTCCGAGAGATCGTATTCAAACCTGACCGGCCGGAATTTCGAGACCTTGAATTCCTCACGCATGTTTTTTAGGATCTCAATGGCGGCGCCGCCGAGACGGCGGTAGTCGGCGCGAAATTTGGCGGTTTTGGCAAAATCGCCGCCGAAATTCTCGTCGGAAAAACCGTCTAAAAGCTTTGAAACGAGCGCGTCGATATCTTCATCGGAGGCCTCGGAAAAGCTCTCTCCGAAATGTCTGAGGACGTTTTCAAAGAGGTAATGCATTACGGTGCCGCGGTTTGCGGGGTCGATGATGACCGGCTTAACCGGCTCTAACTTAAGACCGTACTTGCAGAAATATTCATAGGGGCACCTGTTGTAGACGTCTATACGGGAGGCGGTTATATTTATGCCGTTTGAGGCAAAGAGTTTTTTTGATGCCTCGGGGCTTAATCGGTGCGCGCCGCCACTGTTTTCAAGGCGGCCGAGCTTTTCGCGGTAGCCGGGAATTTCACACAGTGCCGCCGCGACGGAGGCCTTTTCCGGGCCGGAAAGGTCTTTGGAGACGGCGAGGCGGTAGTATGCGGCCTCGGGGGTGGAACAGTAAAACTCTGCGCCGAGGGTGCGCGCCATGACCGGCTCGGCGCCGCAGAAGGAGCGTATCTTTGAGATAAATCTGGAGGGGCTTAGCTGGCGGCCCCGAAGATCGCTGCCAGACCAGCTGAGATAAAGCCTCTCGGAGGGACTGCCGAAAGCTTTGTAGCAGTCGAACCGCTCGGAGGACAGCCGCGCCTCGGGGGTGATATCGAACATTAAACCTATTTCTTCAAGGGCAGCGATATCTCGGCCGGAGAAAAGCCCGGTGGTTCTTATCTCCGCGGGGAAAAGACCGTCGGCAAGGCCGACAATGAACACCGCCCTCGGGGAATCTATCACCGAGCGGCTGACGTCGGCGACGGTGACGCTGTCAAGCTTCTGAGGCGGGGTGGATACGGACGACTGCGAAAGTGTGAGCCTTAAAAGCTCGCCGAAGCCGCGAAGCGTAAGCTTTTCGTCGGCGGCGGTGAGATAAATCTGCGTTACCGCCGACATTACGGCATTCCAAAGCTGCCTGTAAAGCCTTGCGGTCTCAAGTTTAAGAGCGGCGTCCTCGCAGTCTTCTATGACGGAATAAGCCCTGTCGGCGAGGCCGGTTTCGCGAAGAAAATCGCAGAAAGCAGAGGAGATCTCTTTGGCCGTCGCCGAGGTGAAGGCGTCATGAAGCTTTTTAAGAGGCTCTATCGCCTTAACCCTCGCAAGATTGAGCGCTTCGAGCTCGGCGGGCTCTCCGGCGGTAAAATCGCTGAGCCAGATTTCGCCGTCGACGCTCCACCTGACGGAATAATCCCACAGCAGGGAGAATTCCTCCTGAGTGAGCGGAGAAAAAGGCGAGCGCAGATATTTCATTATCTTTTCGGTGTCGGGCTTGCGGGTAGCCGCTGCCTCGACGGCGTCGAGGGCGTAAAGCGCAAGGGACATCTCCGAGGCGGACTGCGGGCTGTCAATAAACGCCTCTACGCTGTAGCGTGCAAAAGAGGCCTCCAAAACCGGGCCGTAGGAATCCATATCGTGGGTGATGACGGCGATGTCGTTGAAGCAAAAGCCCTCGCGGGTGACGAGCCGTCTTATCTGCGCGGCGACGAAATCGGCCTCCTCGTAAACGGTATCTGCACGGACTATTTTAACCCCGCCGCTTTCGGGCACCTTTTTTACGGGCGCAAAAAGACATAACCCTGCGCCGGATATGGCGGGGTCTGAGGTTGTTTCGGAATCGCAGAAGACGTAATCAACCTTCTTTAGAAACTGCTCGGCAAGGGCTATGACGGCGTTCTGGGTGGCCTCGCAATGGGAAAACGGAGAAATTGCCGACTTGCGGTAATTTTTCGGCATATGTAAACAGACCGACACACTATCTGCGTCGCGGACGGCACAGCCCAAAAGCTTTAATTCGTCGGGGGAGAAGCTGTCGAAGCGGTCTATATAAACGCTGACGCCCTTAAACGCGCTCTTTTGCGAAGCTATCGCGGCGCCCTCAGAAATTACTGAGCTTTCGTCGCGAAGGGAGCGCTCTTTGAGAATTTCCGTGTATGCCCCGTAAATAACGGCGATGTCATTGAGCTTGTCCCTGAGGGTGCCGCCAACCCTGCCGGCGGCTTCGCTCACGTTTTCGGGGGTGATGCCCGAACGCCTAAAAGAATCGGCTATGCGGGCAAATTCTTCGCAGAAGCCGGGGCGGTCGAGGCTGCGGGAGAGAAACGAAACGCTTTTTTCCGACTTAACTCTTTTAAGCGCAAGGCTTATAAGGATCATTCTCTCGCCGGGGCCGGCAAGGGTGCCGTCCGAGGTGCCGCAGCGGCTTATAAGCATCTCGGAAAGCCGCTTGAAGCTGAGCACGGTGACGGTGTTGAAATCGCGCGCGCCGAGCTCTTTGTAAAGACTTTTGTCGTAGGCAAAGGAAAACTGATCGGGAACCACGGCTAAAACATTTTTCCCCGCCGATATGTCCCCTTTCATTTTTTCGGCGCAGTATTTCAGCTTCTGAGAGCTGTTTAATCCCAAAATAAGCCTGAGCATCTTCCGTCTCCCCCTTTTGATTAGATTTTACCATATGCGGGGCCGGCTGTCAAACTTTCAGATAAATTTTTTTATTTTCCTTATCAGCTCGAAGCACCAGAGCTTGTAGCGCACCTTTGCGGGCTCCCTGATTATTTTCAGCTCGCCCTCGGTGAACACCCCGCTGTCGTCGACAGAAACCGCGCTTCCGAGGCACAGCCCCGGGTAGCAGACGCACCACCAGTTGCGTCCCGCGGCCTCGCCAATTCTCACGCAGAGAGAATCGTAAACCCCGGCGGGCAGCGTAAAGCCGTCGTAGACGCGCTCGGAAAATTCCTCCGGCTTAAGGGTTACGGTCACAGGGTAATCCTTGCCGCTTTCGGCTACTATTTTTTCGGCCTCAAAATTTATTTTTCCGAGATTTTCGGATATGCGCTCCATTGCTTCGGCTTTATCCTTTGCGCCGCCGACGGTCTTTGTGACCGTATTTAAAATGCCGTCGCGCACCTTGAATTTTAGCTGCTGGTCGCTGTCGGAATCGGAATTGGCTATAACATGGATTCTGACAAGCTTTTCGGTCATGTTCTGAACCTCTTGGGCTCCCTTGACTGCCGTCCAAACGGCGCAGACAATTATGGCTGTAAAAATTGCAGCAGTAAGTCGTCTCATAAAAAATCCTCCCGAAAAATGTTTTCGGAAGGATTATTGGCAAAATTTGGCTTGATATTCACATTCTTGCGACGTTTACCTTTTCGAAGCCGTTGCGGAGCTTGTCTCTCACCCTGAAGGCCATATGCGTGCCCCTGGCGACGCAGCCCAAAGGATCCTCGGCGACGCGGCATTTTACGCCGAATTCGCGGGTGATATACATATCGAGCCCACGAAGCAGCGCGCCGCCTCCCGTAAGAACAACGCCGTGCTCGTAGATGTCGCCGACGAGCTCGGGCGGGGTGCGCTCGAAAACCGCGCGAACGGCCTCGGCGATTGCCTCGACGTCTTCGTTTATAGCGGCGGCGATGTCGGTCTCGCTTATCTCAAGCCGGGCGGGCAGGCCGGTTATGAGGCTTCTGCCGGATATGACGCCCGTCTTCTCGCCGGAGGGCCAGAAGATGTTTCCGCAATTTATCTTTGCCTCCTCGGCCATTCTCTCGCCGATGAGCATTCGGTAGTTTTCGTCGAAATAGCGCTGGATAGAGGCGTTAAAGGCGTTTCCCGCCTTTTTTACGGAATTCGCGGCGACTATCCCGCCCAAAGAGGTGACCGCGACGTCGGAGGTGCCGCCGCCGATGTCTATAACCATTCTGCCGAACGGCCTCATGATGTCCTCCCCCGCGCCGAGAAGCGCCGCGACCGGCTCTTCTATCAAATAAACCGTCCTCGCGCCGGCCGAGACCGCGCTTTCAACAACCGCCTTTCTCTCAACGGCGGTGACGCCGCTCGGCACGCACATGACTATGCGCGGATTGATAAGCCGCTTGCCGATAACCTTTAATATGCAGAGCCTTATTAGCTCCTGCGCCATGTCGTTATTCGAGATTACGCCGTCCTTGAGCGGCTTTATGACCGCGATGTGCTCGGGCGTGCGGCCTATCATCTTATAGGCCTCCTCGCCGAAGGCGACAACCCTTTCGCTGTTTTTGTCAAAGGCTATGACGGTGGGCTCGTTGAGAACTGCTCCCCCGCGGCCGGTGGTGATTATTATATTTGCTGTTCCGAGATCTATTCCGAGATCAAGTACCGACATTAGTTTCACTCCCTGATTCTGAATTGAGCGGCGTGCTCGCCAGCACCGCGCAGTATACCTTCGCCGCGCCCATGTTTTTTAGCAAAGAGGCGCAGACGTCGAGTGTGCTGCCGGTGGTTATTATGTCGTCGCATAGGACGATATTCTTCCCCGCTATATCGCGGCGGCGCTTTTTTGCGGTATAAACCTCCTCGGCGTTTTTGCGGCGCTCTTGGGCGCTTAAATCGTGCTGCAAGCTCCCGCCGGGGATCCTTTCAAGGAGGTTAAAATCGCGCTCTGCTCCCGTAATGCGGGATATCAGCCGGGCGATATATTCCGCCTGATTGTAGCCGGTTTCAAGGCGGCGACGCCGCGACATCGGCACGGCGGTGATAATTGCATCGTTAAGCGCGCAGGCCTTTGAAAGCATGTCCGAAAGCTTTGGCGCGGCAAGCTTTGCTATATTGAAACCGCGGTGATATTTAAACAGAAGTATTCCGTTGCGGATTTCTCCCTCATACGGCCAGAAGACCGCGCAGCCGTCGTAGCTATGGCCTTCCCGGCAGGTGCAGGGACTTTTGCCGCATTTCGGGCAGAACTGCGTTTCGGTAATCTTTCCCCGGCATTTTTCGCAAATCAGCGCGTTCCAGGGGATAAAGCAGTCGCAGAGAGCGCAGCGGTTCGGGAAAAAGAAATCCGAGATGTTGTCAACAATGCGGCTCATTTTTCGGCCTCGTCTTCAAAGGAGCCGTAGGCCTGCTCCGTCAGCATCTGCTTCAGGCAGGTATAGCGGTTCATTCTGCGGTTGTTTTCCACCATAAATTTAAGCCTGTTCTTTGAACCGACGATTACAAGCAGCTTTTTCGCCCTCGTCACGGCGGTGTAAAGAAGATTGCGGAAGTAGAGCTTGTCGTAGCCGCCGAGGATAGGCAGGATAACAGCGTCGAATTCGCTGCCCTGGCTTTTGTGGACGGTGGCCGCATAGGCGAGCTCGACGTTTTCGAGCATCTCAATGTTGTAGATCGCAACCCTGCCGTCGAAATTTATCTCGATTTCGCCGAGCAGGCGGTTTAACCGCGTGATTATGCCGATATCCCCGTTGAAGATCCCGGCGCCCTTTTCGCTCTCCTTTTTCCACTCTATCTCGTAATCGTTTTTTGTCTGCATAACCTTGTCGCCGGTGCGAAAAGTGTATAAAAAGGTCTTTATCTCGCTTTTCTGCCTCGAGGGCGGATTAAGCGCCTCCTGCAGGCGTTTGTTTAGCTCGACGGTGCCCAGAGGGCCTTTTCTTGTAGGCGAGAGCACCTGTATGTCGGATATGGGATCGAGGCCGTAGGCTTTGGGCAGCCGCTCAAGGCAGAGATCAACCGTGAGCTCGGCGGCGGGCTCGAATTCGAGGCGCTGCAAAAAGAAGAAATCCTTTGAATTGTCAAGCTCGGGCATCTCGCCGCGGACTATAAGGTGGGCGTTTGTGACTATCGCGCTTTCGAGAGCCTGGCGGAAAATTTCGGTCAGCCTGATTACCGGCACCGTCTTCGATTCTATGATGTCGTGCAGGACGTTTCCCGCGCCGACGGAGGGAAGCTGGTCGCTGTCCCCTACCATTATCAGCTTGCAGTCGATGGGCAGAGCCCGCAAAAGCGCCTCAAATAAAAGGGAATCCACCATAGACATCTCGTCGACTATCACGACGTCGCAGTCCAAAAGATTGTTTTCGTTGTGCTCAAAGCCGGCTATCTCTCCGCCGGCCTTTACCCCGAGCAAGCGGTGAATCGTCTTTGCCTCGCGGCCGGTTAGATCGGACACGCGCTTTGCCGCCCTTCCCGTGGGGGCGCAAATGAGCGTCTTAAGGCCCTGCTGAGTAAATAGGGAGATTATCGCGTTGAGGGTGGTGGTCTTACCGGTGCCGGGGCCGCCGGTGAGCACCATAAAGCCCTTTGAAAGCGCGGTGTTTATGGCCTCGCGCTGTTTTTCGGCATATTCTATGCCGTTTTCCTCCTCGGCGATGTCAATTACCTCGTCGTAGTTTATCCCGGTGTCGTAAGAAAGGCTGTTCATTATTCCGAGACGCCCGGCGATGTAATCCTCGGCGACAAAATATTCCCGAAGCATAACGAAAGGCCTGTCCTTTTTGAGGTAGATATAAAGATTTTCCTCCTCTACCTGCTTTTCTATTTCGGAGGATATTACGTCTTCCCCGACGGAAAGAAGCTTCGAAGCAAGCTGCAAAAGCCTGTCCTTCGGCAGGCAGGTGTGCCCCGCGTCGGCGTTTTCCTCAAGGATATATTTTATCCCGGCGCTAAGACGAAAAGACGAGTCGTCCGGCACGCCCTTTTCGCGGGCTATCTCCTCGGCCTTTAAAAACGGCAGCTCGATAGACACGGAGCAGAGTATATACGGGTTTCTCTCTATGAGTTCAAGGGCGTTTTCGGCGTATTTTTTCCATGCGCGTATGCCGTAGAGGGCAGGTATGCGCGCCTTGGTGAAAAACATCAAAAGCGTGCGGAAGCCCATGACCTTTTTGAACTCTTCGGCAAAGGAGGACGCCTTGGCAGGAGTGATCCCCTCGACCTCGGTGAGGCGGTCGGAGGAATTTTCCATTATCTCAAGGGTCTTGTCGCCGAAACAGGCGACAAGCTTTTTTGCCATGACGGGGCCTATACCCTTGACGACGCCGCCGGCGAGATATCGCTGGATTGCCGAGGCCTCGGCCGGGAGGGAGCGCACGCAGACGTCGGCGCGGAACTGATCGCCGAACTTGGGGTGTCTGACAAAGACGCCCGTCAGCTCAAGATCCTCGCCCTCTTCGACGTTTCCAAGCTCGCCGACTACGTTCAGCGGGTCGCCCTGATAGTCCAAAACGACTACTCCGAAGCCGTTGTCGTCGTTTCGGTATGTAACGCTGTCGACCGTTCCCTTAATCGTTACCGTTTCCTGCCCTGTCACTTTTATCCTCCGAAATTATTTCAAAATCCGTTTTAAGCTTTTTTCTCAGCTGCTCAAGCCACGCCCGGCTTTGCGAAGTGCCGATTTTGTCCACTACCTTTATTTCGGTGTTGAAGCCGCCGAACGCGGGATCGCGTATTATCCTGCCGAGGGTATATTCAAGGCACTCGCAGCCGACGTCGTAGTAGACCGTTATTTTTGCCCTCGGCCTGCGGCAGCCGCGGTATTTATTCGCCGTCAGAAGGCGGATTATACAGATAAGCGCCGCCGTGAAAAACAGCACCGAAAGCGTGATGATGACGTCTGTCATATTTCGGCCCCCTTTGTTTATTCTATGCTCAAAGAATAAAAGGGGTCACATATATTTTACCACAAAGAACCGGGTATTGCAACAAAAATTTTCACGCCGAAATTTTAATATATCCGAACGCGAAAACGCCGGCGCATAGGCCCTGCACCGGCGAGAAAATGTTATGGGTCAAAGCTATATCAGCAGGCAGATAAGGCCGGAGCAGCCCTCGTTGATTATACGCTCGACGGCCTCGCGGAGCTTTTCGCGGGCGTCCTCGGGCAGGCGGCTCAGCTTTTGCTGAAGCCCCTCGCTGACGAGTTCTGAAAGGCTTTTTCCGAAAATGTTAGTGTCCCAAATCTTGTCGGGATCGCGGTCGAAGTCGTTCATTAGGTAGTTTATAAGCTCCTCCGACTGCTTTTCCGAGCCGACTATAGGCTCTACCTCGGCGGAGATATCGGCGCGGATAAGGTGTATGGACGGCGCGTTGGCCTTTAGGCGGACGCCGTATTTCCCGCCCTGGCGGATAATTTCCGGCTCGTCGAGCGTGAGCTCCCCCTCGTCGGGCATGACGATCCCGTAGCCCATTTGCTCAACCTGCTCAAGGGCGTCGGAAAACTTCTCAAAGCGGCGCCTGAACCTTACAAGCTCTAAAATTTTCGGCATCAGCTCGTCGTCGCCCGAAATTTCAAGCCCCGATTCCTCGCTGAGGATTCGGTAAAAAAGATCTCCGTCGAGCACGATGTTTATACGGCAGGCGCCGGTGCCGAGGTCTATCTTTGAGATCTCGGAGGAGCGGACGTCGTCGCACTCGGTTATCTCGCGGCAGAGTTCCTTTATATCCCTGAGATATTTCACCTTTTCGGCCGAGCGGCGGATTCCGCCGAAGATCTCCTCTTTAAGCCAGTGGCCCTTTGAAAGGACATTCACCCACTTCGGCATGCTGACGCCGATTTCCTTGACGGGGAATGCATAAAGCAGCGAGGTGATTATCTTCTCGATGTCCTCTTTTGTCATCGTCAGGCAGTTTACCGGTAGCACCGCCACGCCGTATTTCTGCCTGAGGCTTTCGCACAAAGCTTCGGTGCGCTCCGAGGTCTCGTCAACGGTGTTCATTAAAACGACGAACGGCTTGCCGAGGTCGCTCAGCTCGCTAATTACACGCTGCTCGCATTCCTCGTATTCGTCCCTGTCGAGACCCGAGACCGAACCGTCGGTGGTGACGACAATGCCCACCGTGGAATGTTCGGTGATGACCTTCTGGGTGCCTATTTCAGCAGCCATGTTAAAGGGCACCTCAGCGTCGAACCAGGGGGTGCGCACCATGCGCGGGGCGTCGTTTTCTATATATCCCACTGCGGAGGGGATTATATATCCCACGCAGTCGATCATTCTTATGTTCACCGAAACGGAACCGTCGAGGCTTATCGCAACCGCCTCCTCGGGTATGAATTTCGGCTCGGTGGTCATGATGGTCTTTCCGGCGGAGGCCTGAGGAAGCTCGTCGACGGCGCGCTCCCGCATGTACTGCTCCGAGATGTTCGGGATCACGAGATCCTCCATAAAACGGCGGATAAAGGTGGACTTTCCGCTTCTCACGGGGCCGACTACGCCGATGTAGACGTCGCCGCCGGTGCGCTCGGAGATGCTTTTATAGATATCTGTTGATGTCATATTTTACCTCCTATTCTATAGGTATCAAAAGCATGGCGTTCTGGGCTATGGGCTCGGCGCCGATGTCGTTTTCCTCGAGCACCGACTTTAAGTTAGCTCGGCAGCGCTTGGCGATCTCCCAGGGGGTCTCCCCCGCCTCGGCGTAATAAAGCTTCAGTGAGGCCGCCCTGTCCCGCTCGACCGGTTTTGTCTCGTCGAGGCGGATATCGCTTATAAAGCAATGTTTTTTCGATTCGCAGACATAGCCCCTAAGCTTTACTTCGGCGTTGATTTCTATGGCGTTTGAGCTTACAAGGTTATATGTGACCGCGCCGACGGTTGCCCTGACGCCCGACGCACCGCAGTCGCAAAGAGGGGTTTCGGGAAGATGCTCGAATGAGGTCTCGGCCTCAAGACAGACGGGCTTCTGGCTTTCGTTGCGGGCAAACACCGTAAAGCAGAGCTTTCCCGCAAGGGCGGTTTCTCCGCCCGGCTTTTTTACCGCCGTAACCGCTCCCGCAGATTCTGCGGCGGCGCACATCACCGCCCTGATCTCCCCCTCGGAATAGGTAAGCGTGGCCTTAACCCGGTGGGTCTCGTTGATAACCGTGGGCAGGCATTCTACCGAGCATTCGGCGCTCTCCGCCTCAGTCTCGCATTCGGTGGAGAAGACGTCGTCGCAAAGGGAGGCGGTCTCGAATCTTAAAGCGAGGCAGCTGAGGTCGATGCCGAGCTCGCACTCAATCTTTGCGGGCTCGCTTTTTGCCGACGGCCTTATTGTGCAGCTCGCGGCGTTTGCGTCTATGTAGACGTCGAAGCGGTCGTCGAGGCCCTCAATGTCGGACACCTGCGAAAAGGGCAGGTCGAAGCTAAGGCGCTCGATATCCCCGCCGCCCTCGGGAATGTAGATGACGCTCACCGAGGCCTCGCCCTTGGTAAGAAGCTTGTCGGAGAGCACCTTCTTTTCGGCCGACATGACGACGGCGTCGGCCCAGAGAACTACCCCAACCGGCTTTTTGGAGGGCATTACCTCGACCTCGTCGATGACGGTAACGCGCTTTGTGATGAAAAGCCGCTTTGCGGGGCAGCTTATCTTTGAGGTGCGAAGCTGAACTCCCCCGCCCTTGGCAGACGTTACCGCCGAGACCTGATCGTCGCACATGACCTTTATCGCGACGGATATCACTCCGCGGATATCTATGCGGCGCTTGTTTACGACGCGGCAGCTTTTCGTCTCGACCGTGGGTTCGATGTAAACCGCCGGAAGCTTTGGCGCAAACCCGAGCTCGACGGATTTATCGTAGCATAAAGCCTGTTCGACGGCGGATATCTCGCCGTCCTCGGAAAGATAGACTACCCTGACGAGCGCGGTAAGCTCGAAGCCGAGCTTTGAGCCGCTGTGGGTGCGCTTTGCCGCCGAAGGGTATATCCGGCAGCTTAAGACCTTGAAAATTTCGGGGCAGTAATCGGGCAGGACATAATCCAGCTCGACGGCCTGCTCGTTCACCGTGTCAAGAAGGACTTTCTGAACGGTGAAGTTTTCCCTTGTAAGCTTAAAATCCATGTTGCCTCCTATATTCAAATGATAGTGTCCGAAGTCAGAGGTCAGAATCTGTCCTCCGACTTACGAGCGCTGTCCCCTGTCTTCAATTAGAATATATTCGGCTTGGCTCATGATAATAACCGCGCGGGGAAAATTTTTTGCATAAAAAAAGCCCGGCGCGCGGCCGGGCGGGGGGGGGACTATATATAAATATAAGTGCGGTTATTTCAAATTGTAAATTAAAACAATCTCTCCGAGATAATGCGGATCTGGCTCGGCGTTCGGATCGCTGAGGTCAATTACAGGGCCGATATCAATTACGTCCTCATGTGTGTGGAGAAAATAGAACCAGACTTTCTGACCGACTTCGTAACTGTCGTCAAAGCCAGCGTTTTCTCTCAGGTCGAGCAGGAATTTGCCCTCCCTGAATTGAACCCAGTTATCTTCAACACCCTCGACAACAATTGCGTTCTCGCGGATTTCACTGATAATGCCGCACATGTATTCGGTGAGCTCCTCTTCTTTAGGCGGCGCTTCGGCCGTATTTTCCTCGGCAGTGAGATTTTCTGCCGGCTCTCCGCCTATATTGTAATTTTCGGCGGGTTTTTCCTGCGCCTGCGCCCTAACGGAAAGCCTTCCCGCAAAGAAAACACCCACGGCGAGAACTACAGTGCAAACTATAATTATAACTTTTTTCTTCATATTATTACCGCTCCTTTATATTTAATTTTTTAGACACTCAACTTGACAAGATCACCGACAACATCTGAATACGGCTCGCCGTTTATAGAATTTATCTGCGCGCCCTCCATGGCGGTGTAATCGGGCGCAAACCAAACGGTAACCATTTTTCCGACAATGCTATCATCAAGCTTGACATTATTTCCTATTTTTAAGGAAAAGAATTTACCTTCTCTGTACAGATAGTAATTATAGTCGGTTCCGGCAAGCTCTATCGTATTGCCGTTTATTCTGCGTACGACCGCCACGGCCTTTTCTGTGAGTTCGGGCTTTGCAAAGGCTTTTTCGGCGGCAACCCCTGCAAAGAAAACACCCACGGCGAGAACTACAGCGCAAATTACTATAAGTATCTTTTTTGTCATAAAATCACCTCTTAATCAAATATGTCTGTTTCCTGTGCTGTGCCGGCGGTCGAATACTGAACGATGACTTGCGTCGGCACGGGGTCTACATAATCGTTGCTGCTTTCCGAGGCCGAATCGGAATCCGAACCGTAAACGCGCTCGTCGTAGCCGCCGGGATACATTTCGGGGTTGTCGGGGTCATAGGGGTGCGTAACGTCCACCCAAGCCGCCGAAGTGACGGCTAAAATTGCCGCGGCGGCCGCCGCGAGAATTGCCGCGAATATTCTTTTCATATTTTCACCTCCTGCAAAAAATATTTATCCGAACGCCGAAAACCGGCGACTGATATCCGATTGGTATCTTTGTGCTTTTATCTTTTAACCTTATTAGTGGTTATTCGTGCCGCTTTTCCGAGTGAATAAATTCTTAAGATCTGATCGTTAGTATTAACATCATAGACCCATACCGTCACTTCGTCGCCCAACTTAAGATCGTCGCGTGATATACGGTGGCCTACTACGTCGGTGAAATCCGTCTTATAGGTAAATAAAATAAAAAATTTCATATTCTGAGAAATAGCTTCACGATACCTGTCGAGATTGTTTTCAGTAGGGACAATGACAATGCCCCTTTCGGTGATATCGTTTATCAGGCCGGTTACAAGTATAGGATATTTATTGATTCCTATTTCTGTGGAAAGCCGGCCGGCAAAGAATATCACGACGGCTAAAACCACCGCGCTGACGGAAACTATAATCTTTTTCGCCATGGTAACCACCTTTCTTTGATAATGCCGCAAGCGGATATTCTAAAGGAGCAGATTTATCACCTGCTCCTTTTTATATAAATATTTATTTTTCAGATTATTTCCGCTATGCGGTGATGCACCTGTTCATTGGATTCACGCCTTTCAAGGATTTTAAAGAATTTTGTGTTTATTCATGTTCATCGGAATCATCTCCGTGTGATTATTCTTAAACCTTTACTGTATGAATTCAAGAATTGGGGTTTCAGACGAAACTGTATGCCGGAATCACCTCTTTCAATTTATTTCGGGTTTAAATCCACGACCTTGCAAGTTTCATAAAGCATCACTACTTTCACAGTTATTCGGTCAGCTGTTAAGATGCCTCTTCATTGGAATCGTCCCCTTTGATAGATTTTGGTCTCAGATCCATGATCTTGCGAGTTTCATAAAGCATCACTACTTTCACAGTTTTTGTCAGCTGTTATGATACCTCTTCATTGGAATCGTCCCCTTTTTCTGTGTGTTGAAAGACCCTGCCTTTCTTTATTCTTGCTTCTCTCTTTCTGTGTCTATAATATAACATACATTTTCGTCATTGTCAATAGTTTTTTTAAAATTTTTCAAAAGAATTTATTTAACATTTTGTTTACAATTACATACTTGACTTTCGGCGGGATATAGGTTATACTATATCTGTTGCGGCGCTGAGCCGACTATATTTTTTATCAGGAGCAGCTATGTCAGATCATAATTACGATCCCGAAATATACACCCTTTCTGACGAAAACGGCGTTGAGCACACCTTTGAGCTTTTGGACACCTTAGAGGACGGCGGAAATCTTTACTACGCGATGGTGCCGGTTTACGACCGCCCGGAGGATTCGATAACCGGCGACGCCGAACTTGTGGTTTTAAAGTCGGAATACACGGACGGCGAAGAGATGCTTGTCACCGTCGACGACGAGGACGAATACGACCGCATAGGGAACATCTTCCTTGAGCGGCTTGAGGACTACTACGATCCCGACGAAGATGAAGACGAGAACGAGCCGGACGACGGCTATGAGGACGAAGAGGATTACTCATAGGCGCGAATATTTGCGGGGATACAACATAAAATAATATTATTCTGCTTTGTTTGACAGTTTGCGGTTTTATAAATCCAACACATAATATAAGGGATTCGTCCTCCGGGTGCGGATTGCAGACCTCCCGCTTTTGCGGACGCTGGGAGCGAGAAACACAAGGGGCGTCTTACCCAACCTGCTTCGTGCGGGTTTTATGTCCGCAAGCATCGGCAAGGCGGAATTTTATTTTGCTTTAAACTTCCCTCTCGTTTTTGCGGGAGGGATTTTTGTTGACGGAAATAAAAAAGTTTTCGCCGGCCTTTTTCAAAAGGCCGCGAGAGTCCAGAGGCGAGTAGCCTCTGGCCGCGATCGCAATCGCGGAATCTCCCCGGAGCGGGCCGAGCAGGCACGCTCCGGGATAATGCGAAGCGAAGCGCAGGAGGGGGTGCCCGAAATCAGTCCGGTGGACTGTTTTTTCGTGGGGAGACCTATTATAGGAATTTATATCTGTTTGGCCGAGCCCAATGGGCTCGGCAGCAGCTGCGCGCAGCCAGTGCGATAACCGCCAAAGTCCGAGCGCAGCGTGGGTTCCCCCGGCGAGGCGCCAGCGGCGCCTCGCATGAGGAAAGGGGCGTGGAGAACACCCCGCAGGGTTTTCCCGGCTTTGCCGAGCTTTGCTCGGCAAATAAAAAAGTAATTCGCATCACTGTTCGGCCTTCTGCTTTTTCCTATAATCGAGATAGCTTTCAAGAATAAGCGTTGCGGCGACGGAATCTATCACGCTGCGGCGCTTTTTGCCCCTGACGTTCGTGTCGTTCAGAATGCCTATCGCCTGGACGGTCGTCACGCGCTCGTCCCACAAAACGGTCTTCACGCCGCTTTCGCGCTCTATCCTTTCGGCCAGCTCCTCGCACATCTGCGCCCTCGGACCGGCCGAGCCATTCATATTCAAAGGGTGGCCGACAACGACAAGCTCGCTGCCGAGCTCGTTTATCTTCTCAAGGATCTTTAAAAAACAGCGCTCGGGATTCTTTTCAAATACCGTCCCGAGAGGGGCGGCAATCGATTCGTATTGATCGCAGTAAGCGAGGCCGGTGCGGCTGTCGCCGTAGTCTATGGCGAGAATTTTCATGCTTCACCTCAGTTCGAGCAGTTCATCATGTCTATGGTTATCGCCGCCAAAAGCGCCGAAAGTTCAAATTCGGGCGACGCGACGTCGAGCAAATAGGTATCGGTGAAATGAAGCAGCTCTTTTGAGACCGTTGCTACGGTCTGACCGAATGAATCGGTGATCTCGTAGTCCCAGCCCATAAAATCTCCCTTGATCTTCCAGCCGTTTGAAAGGGTGTACCTCGGGCGGAAGAAGGTAAACTCGCGCTTTACCTCAAACGGCACGCCGTTGGCGTAAATGTCGGCGCGCTGCAAAAGCGTGAAGATCCGCTCTTTGATCTGCCCGACCTCGCCGCCCGTCTCGGTGTCGACTACATGTATATGGTGGCCGAGGGTAAGAAACTCAGTCCATACGGAATAGCGCGGCCTGCCGGTGTGATCGCAGATATCGTAAGCGTCGGTGAGGGAGAAAAACCGCTGTTTAATAATCAGGCTCATAGGCTTACTTCACTTCCGCGCTGAAGTCCCAAAACCGCAGCGCCGATGATCCCGGCGTCGTTGCCGAGGGAAGCCCTTAAAATCTCGGTGTTTCTCTGAGAGCGTTTAGAGTATACCTGCTCTCTGACAGCCTCGCGCAGAGGGATCATAAGCGCGTCGCCCTCGTTGCAAACTCCCCCGCCGATGCAAAGCACCTCGGGCTGGAAGATATTTATGACGTTGGAAATTCCGGCGGCGAGATATTTTATGTATTTATCGACGACCGCCTTGGCGGATTTGTCGCCTGCGCGCATAGCGTTGAACGCAAGCCTGCCTGAGACGTGATCCCCCACCATTTCATGCATCTTCGAGCCGGGATCGGCGTCCATGGCCTCCTTGGTCATGCGGATAAGCCCGGTAGCCGAGCTGTAGGCCTCGAAGCAGCCTCGGCGGCCGCAGGTGCAGGGCGCACCGTCGACCTCTATAACCATGTGGCCTATCTCTGCTCCCGCAAAATTGAAGCCGGAATAGATTTTTCCGTCTATGATGATTCCCCCGCCCACGCCTGTGCCGAGGGTTATGCATACAGCGCTCGAGCGCCCCTTTGCCGCCCCGGCGATAAATTCGCCGAGGGCCGCGGCGTTGGCGTCGTTTTCGATATACACCCTGCGGCCGGTCTTGCTTTCGATGTATTCGGCCAGCGGTTCGTCGTAAAAATCGAGATTGTTGGAGTATTCGACCCTGCCCGTCTCGCTGTTGACGGTGCCGGGGGCTCCCACGCCGATATATTCGACGTCTTCAAGGGAAATTCCCGCCGCCGAAGCCGCCTCGCGGGCGACGCGGGCCATATCCTCACTTATGTCGGCGCAGCTTCGCGGGCGCTTTGTAGGGGTGGACGCCCTGGCGATTATTTTGCAGCTTTCGTCGACAACTCCGGCGGCGATGTTCGTTCCGCCGAGGTCTATACCTATATAATATTTCATTGAAATTCTCCTTTGCGATGCGTAGATGTGTAGGTAAGGGTACTGAAAATTTGCAATATTATACCGACATTTTATCATGCCGCGGGGGAGTTGTCAAGACGCGACGCGTCAAGAAGATAGAAGTTAGAAATTAGAAGATAGAGATTCAATGTGTCGCCTGCGGCGACAAATTTGAATGGTATTGATAATGCGGGAGGAAATAAAAAAGTTTTCTCCGGCCTTTTTAATAGGATTGTGCAGGGCTGTAAAACAGTTTGCAGGGAAGTCCGGCAAAGCCGGCGTTTGCGTAAGCAAACCTGAGGCAGGCGACGCGATTAAAACTCTTTGAGCACGAGCAGTCTGTCGTTTTTGACTGCGAAGTGCGAAAAGTAAGTTTTAACGCTTCGCGAAGTGCCGAGGCGGCTTTGCAGCGCAACGCAAAACAAAACCACGATTTTGCAGATTTCTTTCGCGTTGCGCTCTCTACATTTTTATTCTCCTCAGACTTTTATTCGCCCGCCAAATCATATACGCTGCCATGGCGATGACAATTGTGCACACCGCGCCGCCGACCGAAGCGGTCATGGCCCTGCGGAAAGTTGGGGCGTCGTCGCCGCCGAACTGCGCGAGCATGGCGGTGGTCAGCGAGAGTATTGACACCAGCGCCGCGACGAAGTTTACCGCCTTTGTCGCCGAGAGGATGGGGCTGTTATGCCGCCGGGTCTTGACGACATTCACCGAGGCCGTAATGATCGCGTAGAACGAATAGGCCGCCATCGCGTAAATCAAATACCCCGGGTAGGTGAAATGCTCGTTTTGGTGCACCATGAATATGACTATCCCGGCGAGGGCCTGATTCATTATCAATAAAACGAAACCGCAGAAACGGTAGCGCTTGAATTCCTCCGCCCTGCCGCTTGCCGGGCGTATCAGAAACAGCCGCATCACCGCAAGAAGCATGTAGTAGACCGCGAGCGACACGAACCACTCCGAGCGGTAGTATATCCCCGCCGAGAGCTTCATGACGATATACGCAAGGTTGACCGCAAGCCCGATGTAAAGCGAAATTCTGTTGCGAAAGTGAATGTCGGAAAAATATTTTTCGCCGAGTTTGCTCGAGCGGATCTTTTTGGCGACGGCGCTCTCCGAGATCTTCGTTTTGCACTTTTTAAAGCTTTCGCGGAGGTATCTGAAACCGGTTACAGTGATTGCAAGAGCGTATGCCGAGGCGAGAAATGAGGGATAGCGAATGACGGGATTTTCAATTTCAAACGCAAAGACCGCCGCCATGGCCGCATAGCCCAAAGCGGCAAGCAGCACCGTCAGAAGCGGCGGCGGGAAAAATATCACCTTTATAACGGATTTCAGCCTGTTCATATCGCACCTCCCGAATTTTAGTTACGCTCCCCTGCCCGCGGCTCGGAGAATATTCCGCAAAGCCGGGTTTGGGATATTATATCATTTTTTCGGCAAAAAAGCAACAACACAGGAAGAATAGGGAGTGTCCATTCCGCACGCATTATCCTATGCTTAAAAAACGTCGCCGGAAGGCGACACCTCGAAATTCTGACCTCTGACATCTAATTTCTGTTTTCTGATGTGGCCGTTTCGGCCACATCGGGAAGAATATACTGTCGCGCAAAAAACCGCAGCGCGGGCTGCGGGTTTTTATCGGTTATCGGCTTAACTCCGCCGGGTTTTGCAAGGCGGCAGGCATGTGCGGCTTTTCCCCGGAAAGCTGCCTGTAGGTTCTTAAAATGACGGCCGCCGAAACGAGAGCCGTGAGAATGTCGGACACCGGCATTGAATAGAGCACGCCGTCGAGGCCGAAAAACTGCGGGAGCAAAAGTGCAAATCCGACGCCGAAGACAATTTCCCGCACCATTGAAAGCATTGTCGATTCCGCGGCCTTGCCCATGGCCTGCAAAAAGATGAAAGCCGCCTTGTTCACGCAGGCAAACACCACCATGCAAAGGTATATCCTGAACGCCCTGAGCGCGAAATCGGTGTAATAGACACTCTCGTTTTTGGCACCGAAGATACCGATAAGCTGCTTTGGCAGAAGCTCGGCGGCCGCAAGCGCCAAAAGGCCGACGCATGCCTCCGCCGCCAGAAGCCTTGTGAACAGGTTCTTAACGCGGGTCTTATTGCCGGAGCCCATGTTGAAGCCGACGATAGGTATGCAGCCCGCAGCCATTCCGACGACGGCGGAAATGACTATCTGGAAAAATTTCATGACTATTCCGACAACCGCCATGGGTATCTGCGCATACTGCTCAAGGCCGAAAATATCGTCGAGCGCGCCGTATTTGCGGATCATATTGTTTATAGCCGCCATAGCTGCGACAAGAGATATCTGCGACAAAAAGCTGCAGATACCGAGTGTAAGCGTCTTGCAGACTATGCCGCCGCGCAGCCTGAAATCTTCCTTTGAAAGCTTTACCGTCCTTGTGTTAGCAAGATATATCACCGCTAAAACCGCAGTCGCTATCTGGCCGATGACGGTTGCCGCTGCGGCGCCGGTCATTCCCCACCTGAAAACAAAGATAAACAAAGGGTCTAAGACTATATTTATGACCGCGCCCGCGACGGTCGATATCATCGCAAATTTCGGGCTGCCGTCGGCGCGGATAACCGGATTCATCGCCTGGCCGAACATATAAAAGGGTATGCCGAGGGTTATCCAGAAGAAATATTCTTTCGAGCAGCTGAAGGTTTCTTCATTGACGGTGCCGCCGAAAAGGGTGATTATGCCGTCGCTGAAAACAAGATAGACCGCCGTCAGAACAAGGCTTGACATCACCGTCATGACTATCGCACTCCCGACGCTTCGGCCGGCGTTTTCGGGTTCGTTTCTGCCGAGGCTTAAGCTGACGAACGCGCAGCAGCCGTCGCCGATCATAACGGCTATGGCAAGGGCTATTACGGTCAGCGGAAAGACAACGGTGTTTGCGGCGTTGCCGAACGAGCCGAGATATGAAGCGTTCGCTATGAATATCTGGTCGACGATATTGTAAAGCGCGCCGACAAGCAGCGAAATTATGCAGGGCAGAGCGTATTTCGCCATGAGCCTGCCGATTTTTTCTTCCGATAGATAATTCTGATTTTGCATTTAAATACCTCCAAAAAATCACAACCCCACGTAAAACGTGGGGTTTGAATAATGGCCCTATAAGGGCCATTATACCAGCCGCACCCAAGTAG
>CANQPB010000005.1 GCA_947625615.1 uncultured Clostridia bacterium
CGTGAACGCTATCCTAAAGGCGACCTGCCTTTCGGCTTGGTCGATTTCCTTTAATGCGGTTGCTTTGGACACTTCCAAAATCCCCAGACGATTGACTAATCCTTAAAAGTGTGGTATACTGTTCTAAGTTACCGCATTTTTAAAGGAGCATGAAACATGAATAACGACGAACTTTTTTCCGAAACCGAAGACACAAAGCTTAAACGGTTCCTCACCGGCGGCAGGGTATATTCCCAGCTCGCCGTGGCGGTCATCTGCGGGCTTGTCTTTTTGCTGACCATGTCGGGGATAATAGGCATCTACCACAACTGCTCGGAGGCCAAGAATATCTGCGATCTCACCGGGCTCGACGTAAACCGCGATTTAAACGGCCAGTACGTCCAGGGCAACGCCTATAAGTTTTTGGCGAAGCTCGGGCATATCGCCGAAAGCGAGCGCGCGGCCACCCATTTCTACTACTTCATGTATACCGACGCCGCCGACGGCAATCAGTATGTCACGCTGGTTGAGGCCCCCAAGGAGGCCGACGCCCAGATACAGACCGTAATCGCCGATTTTTTGCAGTACGTCCAGCAGTATTCCTCCGATTCCTCGGCGACATATCAGCGCTCGATGCTTGAGAACATGACCGGCCGCTTCAAGAACATGACCTCGCAGGAGAAGGAGATGACCGAGGAGAGCCTGCAGATGCTCGGCCTCACAAACGAGCAGGTGGTGGGCTACACCCTTAAGGTCGGCAAGCTTCCGAAGGGTTCCGATACCGTGGGCTACTGGTTCATAGCGGTTCCGTTCGGAATAGCCGCGGCGGTGGGACTTGTCCTTTTCCTCTACGGATTACACCTTGAAAACCTAAGATACGAGGCCAACAAGAGCCCCTATCCCTACCAGAACAGGAAGAAAAAATGACAGTTAAGATAACCGAACATTCCGTTCCGGCCGACGCCGCCCGCATTCGGCAGGAGGTATTTGTCGACGAGCAGGGCTTTGTAGACGAATTCGACGAGGCCGACGAAAGATCCGTTCACTTTGTGATGTACGACGGCGATGAGCCTGTTGCCACCCTCAGATATTTTGACGAGGGGGAAGGCTCGGTGCATGTCGGACGGGTGGCCGTAAAGCGCCAAAGGCGTGGCGAGGGCCTGGGCAGGTATTTAATGGAATACGCCTTCAAAAAGGCCAAGGAGGCCGGGGCCGAAGCGATGAGCGTCTCCGCGCAGGAGGACAAATCGGGGTTTTACCTCAGCTGCGGCTTTGAGCCGACGGGTCGCCGCTTTTTCGAGCAGGGCTGTCCTCATGTCGATATGATAAAAAAGCTTTAAATGAAATACCCGCTTTCGGGAGATCCCCAAAGGCGGGTATTTTTATGGAAAAGCGAAGACGTCTTATGATTTTTTGACCTCTATTTCAAGGTCGTAGTCGCCGATGAGGGTGGAGTTAATGTCGAGAACATAGCTCGCCGACACCTTTCCGCCGAGGTCGGTCAGCTTGCTCTCGACGTTTTTAGCCTGGCAGCCGAGGGTCATCTCTCCGAACGGGGTGCCGTAAAGGCAGAAATTCTTTTTGCCGCGCTCTATGCAAAGCTCGCTGCCGCAGGCGCCGGTGCGCACGAATTCAATCCTCGAGCCGTCGAGTATCTTGAGGGTGGTTTTGCAGCCCTCAAAGCCGGTGGCGTCGGTCTCGTCGTATTTAAGCTCGTAGCCCGATTTTATCTTTCTGTACGACCCCGCGGTGATCACCTCGGTCTCGTTTACGCCCTCGCCCTCGCGCATGACGCTTTTTATCGTTATAAGTGCGTTACCCATTGAGATCCCTCGCTTTTAACTTTCGTTTTTGGCGCCGCTAAAGATCGCAACGCTCTACCGTCGCCCCGCCGATGTCTATGAAGCGGGCGGCGTTTTCTCTGAACAGCTCCGGGCTGTCGGTGCAGAAAAATCTGAGCCGGCCTGGGGCGTCTTCTTTTTTAAGAAGATCATTTTCCTGAAGATATTTTTTCGCGTAGTCGGCGGCCTCCGCCCCCGATGAGATAAGCGTCACTCCCTCGCCCATAACCTCCGAGATTATTTCCGAGAGCAGGGGATAGTGCGTGCAGCCGAGAATAAGGGTGTCTATTCCCTCGTCCCGAAGCGGCTCAAGATATTCCCGCGCTATAAGGGCGGTGGGCTCGCAGCCGGGATAGGTGTAGCCGTTTTCGACGAGCGGCACGAACATCGGGCAGGCCTTTGAATATACCTTGACCTCGGGGGAGCGCTGCTTTATAAGCCTCTCATAGCTTCCGCTGCGAACCGAAGCCACTGTGGCGATAACGCCGATTTTTTTGTTTTTTGTCGCCGAGCAGGCCTTTGCCACCGCGGGGAGTATGACCCCGGTGCAGAGCCCGCCGAAAAGGCTTTCGCCGGCCATAACGCTTGAAACGGTGCCGCAGGCGGCGATGGTGAATTTAACGTCGAAGCGCTTTAAAAATTCAAGATCCTGCGAGGCGTATCTCAATATAGTCTCGCGGCTTTTTGTGCCGTAGGGCACGCGGGCGGTGTCGCCAAGATAAACAATATCCTCGTTCGGCAGGATCCTTTTCAGCTCGCTTACCGCTGTAAGGCCCCCGATACCCGAATCGAATACGCCGATAGGGCGGCTCGACTGTTCCATATGTGTCACCAAAGCTTTCAGTAAAGTCGTTATGTATATAACTATGCGCGAACGGGAAAACTATTCCCGGTTTATTCCTCGCGGTGTTTTTCAAGGACGCTTTCTGTCGGGCGGTTGTCAAATTCCTGCCTACGCTCAATCCTTGCCGCCGCAAGCTGCCAGATCCTTATTATAAAAAGTACGAGCGCCAGAATCGCAAAGCCTATCACCGGCAGATAGCGCTGCTCGAACGTGGGCTTAAAGGGCACGCCGGTTCTTGCCGCGCGGTTCACCATCTCCGCCGAGGGTATAAGATATACCGCAAGCCCGGCTACAGTGAAGATCATCTGAACGATATATAATCTGAACCAGCAGAGCAAAAGCGCTGCCAAAAGAATTGCACTTCCCGCCAGAAACAGATTTGCAAGGCGGACGTTTGAAAGATCGTTAATATAGAAATTCAGCACCGTAACTCCCGACCAGAAAAATCCCGACCATAAAAATATGGCGGTCATGGCCAGCTTTACAACTATGTGCGGCGCTTTGTCTATGGGTCTGCGATATTTTGTCATGATCTGTCTTCTTCCTTATTTTCTGAGGTTTCCGAGGCTTCCTCGGCGGTCTCGGCTATCTTGTCCTCGTCAAAGCCCAAAAATACGTCCCTTCGGAAGCCGAGAATTCCCTTTTGCCCGACGCCGAGCGCCTCGAATTCCCGCTTTGATACGTTAAATACCAATGCCCCGCCGTCGGAGGTTGAAAATTCCGCCTTATAAGCGCCGTCTTCCTCAAATTTTTTTGTCACCTCGGCCGATTCCCTGACGGTTTTGTAGTCCTTTGAGATAAGGCTCTGTACGGCGCCGACCATAACGTATAAAAAGGCGCCGGCAATTACAATAAAGACGGCTATTAAGACGATCTCTTTCACAGTGCGCATCTCCCCGCGTTGGTTTGGAACCGGCAAACTGATTTTCCCGGAGCATGATATATTATAGCAGATTTTTTCGGAACATGCAATAGGCAAAACCGAAACAGATGTCAGAAGCCGGATATCGGAATTTCAAGGCGCCGCATGCGGCGGAAAAGGAAAATAGGGGCAAATCCGCAAACTTCCGCTAAAATTGACAATGAAAATAATACTTGCTTTTCGCCCGGTGTATTTTTTGTGCCCCTGCAAAAAATATTCGCACAAACGCTTTTTCAACTGAAAGGATTGATAAAATATGAATTGGTTATTAAGGCGTGCGGCCGGGCTTTTTGCCGCGATCTGCCTTGTCACGGCCGCCGCCGCGGGATATCTTAACGGCGCGCTGCCCGAAAGCTATTACGTCTCGGGGGAGGGCTATCCCGACATCGGCGCGTTTTTGGAGATGTCCCCCTCCGATACCGTTTTGGAGGCCTCCGGCGACTCTCAGACCCGCACCGAAAGCGCGACGGTAAAGCTGTTCGGTCTGATACCTATTAAAGAGGCGAAGATAAAGCGCACCGACGCGCCGGTGCTTATACCCGGCGGCTCGCCGATAGGAATAAAGCTTCTTACGGACGGCGTCGTGGTGGTATCCACCCAGCAGGTGGCGGGAAAAATCAGCCCCGCCGAGGACGCCGGCATAAAACCCGGCGACTGCATTTTAAGCGCCGGCGGCGAACGGCTCGATTCCTCCGACAGGCTCGCCGAGATAATCATGGGCTCCCACGGCGAGGAGATCTCCATGACTTTAAGGCGGGACGGCAGGGAATTCGATACGCAGCTTACCCCTCTTTTTTCCGAAGAGGAGGGTGCCTATAAGGCCGGTCTCTGGATAAAGGACAGCTCGGCCGGGGTGGGCACCATGACGTTTATCGACCCCAAGAATTCCACCTTCGGCGCCCTCGGCCACCCTATCTCCGATTCGCAGACCCAGAAAATCCTCCCCTTAGGCACCGGCGATATAGTCGACGTGACGATAACCGGCTGCGACCGCGGACAGCCCGGCTGCCCGGGAGAGCTTTTCGGGACGTTTCTGTCGGGCCTCGCCTCGGGATCTATACAGAAAAACTGCGAGCAGGGGATATTCGGCAGAATAACATATTACGGCAGCCGGCGCGAGGCCATTCCGATAGCCTTCAGCACCGAGGTGAAAACGGGCCCCGCGACTGTTTTGACTACGGTCTCCGGCTCCGTCCCCGAGGAATATGAGATAGAGATAGAAAAGCTCGGCCGGGGCGGCGGTACCCGTAACATGGTCATCAAGGTGACCGACCCGCGCCTTTTGAACGTAACCGGCGGGATCGTGCAGGGAATGTCCGGCAGCCCGATAATTCAGGACGGCAAGCTTGTCGGCGCCGTCACCCACGTTTTTGTCGGCGATCCCTCCCACGGCTACGGCATATTTATCGAAAACATGCTCGAAGCCGCCGGCAGCCTGAAATAAATTACCCCACCCGCCGAAGCGCCCCACCCGGCGGGTGAAATTATCCCCCAAAATATAAAAATATTTTCCCAAACCCCTTGCCAAGTCGCTTATAAAATGTTAATATATTCGTGACAATAAAATAAGGAGGCATTACCATGCAATACGGTCATTTCGATCTTAAGAACAAGGAATACGTCATCACCCGGCCGGACACCCCCGCCCCGTGGTGCAACTACCTCGGCTCGCCCGCCTACGGCGCGATAATTTCAAACAACGCCGGCGGCTACAGCTTTGTGCAGAGCGGCGCCAACGGCAGAATTTCGCGCTACCGCTTCAATTCGTCGATGGCTTTGCCGGGGCGTTACGTCTACATACGCGACAACGACAGCGCCGATTACTGGTCTGCAACATGGCAGCCCGTCGGCAAGCCCCTTGAAAGCTACAAGTCCGAGGTTCGCCACGGCACCGGCTATTCGGTGATGAGCGCCGAATATTCCGGCATTGCTTCCGAGGTGACATATTACGTCCCCAACGGCTGCACCTACGAGGTGTGGCGCGCAAAGGTGAAAAATGTCTCCGACAGGCCCCGCAATCTCTCCGTCTTCGGATTCATCGAATTCACCAACGACAACAACTACGAGCAGGATCAGGTAAACCTACAGTACACCCTGTTCATCACTCGCACATCTTTCGAGGGCAACCGCGTAGTCCAGCACATCAACGAAAATTCCGGCCGCGACGCCTCCGGCTCGAACCACCGCGAGCGCTTTTTTGGCCTTGCCGGCCAGAAGGCCGACGCCGCCTGCGGAAACCTTGACAGCTTCATCGGCCCTTACAGGACATATTCCAACCCGATAGCCGTCGAGACCGGCCGCTGCGACGGCTCGATGAACTACAATTCCAACGCCTGCGGCGCCCTGCAGTCGGATATTTCCCTTGCCCCCGGAGAGGAGAAGACCTTTGTCTATATCCTCGGCCAGCGGGACAGCGCCGCCGCGGCAAAGATCATCGAAAAATACGGGGACGTCTCCGTCGTCGACGCCGAGGTGGAGGAGCTCAAGAGCTTCTGGCACAAAAAGCTTGAGAATTTCGAAGTGGACACCCCCTCGGAGGAATTCAACAACATGGTAAACGTCTGGAACGCCTACCAGTGCTTTATCACGTTCACATGGTCTCGCGCGGCGTCGCTCATCTATTGCGGCCTCAGAAACGGCTACGGCTACCGCGACACCGTTCAGGACATTCAGGGCATTATCCATCTCGACCCCGATATGGCCCTCGACAAGATCCGCTTCATGATCTCGGCGCAGGTTGACAACGGAGGCGGACTTCCGCTTGTTAAATTCAATCACAACGCCGGCCACGAGGACACCCCCGATCAGCCCTCCTACGTTCAGGCCACCGGCCACCCGAGCTACCGCGCGGACGACGCCCTTTGGCTCTTCCCGACGGTGTATAAGTATATCGGCGAGAGCGGAAACACCGCCTTCCTCGACGAGGTGATTGTTTACGCCAACGGCGGCGAGGACACCGTTTACGGTCACTTAAAGCGCGCCATTAACTTCTCGATGGAGCGCCTCGGCGCGCACGATATGCCCGCCGGCCTTCACGCCGACTGGAACGACTGCCTGAGAATGGGCGCCAAGGGTGAATCCACCTTCGTGGCGTTCCAGCTCTACTATGCCATGAGCCTCATGAGAGACTGGGCGAAGATGCGCGGCGACGAAAGCTATATAAAATATCTGGACGAAATTCAGGGCAGGCTCGGCGCTTCGCTTGAAAAGTGCTGGGACGGCGACAGGTTTATCCGCGGTATCCGCGAGGACGGCATTGTCGTCGGTGCTGCCAAAGACCCCGAGGCGAGCATGTGGCTCAATCCTCAGAGCTGGTCGGTCATCTCCGGCTTCGCCACCAAGCAGCAGGGCGACGGCGCCATGGAGAGCGTCCACAGGATACTCAACACGAAGTACGGCGTCAAGCTTCTGGAACCGCCCTATGTCGATCACATCTTCGACGGCGCGGTGATGCACATATTCAATCCCGACACCAAGGAGAACGGCGGCATTTTCAGCCAGTCGCAGGGCTGGGCGATACTCGCCGAATCGCTTTTGGGGCACGGCAACCGCGCGTTTGAATACTTCACCGAAAGCTCGCCGGCGTCCATGAATTCCGAGGCCGAGGTGAGGGTGATAGAGCCCTACGTTCACGGGCAGTTTGTAGAATCCACCCGCTCGCCCTACGAGGGCAGGGCGCATGTCCACTGGCTCACCGGCACCGCCTCGACGGTAATGGTAGGCTGCGTGGAGGGAATCTGCGGCATGAGACCCAACGCCGAAGGCCTTGTCATCGACCCGGCTATACCCTCCGCCTGGGACGGCTTTAAGATTAAAAAGGTCTTCCGCGGCTGCGAGCTTAATATTAGCGTTGAGAATCCCGATCACGTTGAAAGCGGCGTGAAAGCGCTTATCCTCAACGGCGAGAAGATCTCGGGAAATCTTGTAAAACAGTCGTCTCTCAAAAAGCAGAACGATATAAAGGTGATCTTGGGATAAAGCCTTAAACACCGCCGCCCGCCGGAATTTTTCCGGCGGGCGTTTTGCGCGAAGGCAGAGGGCATATTTGAGAAAAAGTCAAAAATTGTTAAGAGAAAAAGCCGAAAAAGGTTGACATACGAAAAAAACAGTGCTATAATCCTCTAAAAAGGAAAACAGGTCGGAACTGAATATTGCGCCGAATCATTTTTGGAGGGTTGCAAAATGTCAGAATGCGAATTGATAACAATGCAATATCCCGTCATGTGCTACAGAAAGACCACCGCTCCGGGCGTACAGACCGAAGACTCCGTTCCGTTTCACCGCCACGACGGCTATGAATTCTATCTTTTTTTGGACGGCAGCGTAAATTCCTATATCGGGGATTCCGTCTTTTCCCCCGTCAGGGGAGATCTTATCATCATGAATCCCGAGCAGGCCCACCGCGCCATAAGCCTCGGCCCGCAGACATACGAGAGATTTATCATAAACCTGCGCAAGGACAAGATGGACAAATTCATGGGGGACGGCAGCGAGCTCTCCGAGAGCTTTGAGTTTTCCGATCCCGCCGCCGTCAAGAAGATCCGCCTCGGCGCCGAAAGGATAGAGGAATACTGCGCGGTCGCCGAAAAGCTTTCCACCGCGGTGTATTTGAGAAAGCCCTGCGACGATCTGCTGGTGGACGCCTACCTTACCGAGCTTTTGGTGCTTATAAGCCGCGAGCTTGAGGGAAACCGCAGCCAGGACGATTCCGAGAACATGCCAGAGCTTGTAAGAGAGGTAAAGGACTACATCTTCCGCCACCTCACCGAGCAGATCACCCTCGACGATTTATCGGCGCAGTTTTTCTTCAACGGCAAGTACATAAGCGCCATGTTCAAGCGCTACACCGGCATGACCCTGCGCTCCTATATCCTCGAGCAGCGCCTCTGCCTTGCCAAGCGCCTTTTGCGCGAGGGGAGCAACGTCTCGGAGGCGTGCTACCATTCGGGATTTTTGGACTACACCAATTTTATCCGCAGCTTCACAAGAAGCGTCGGCATGTCCCCCGGAAAATATTCAAGGTGCGCCAAAGCCGGCGCCCTGCGCTGAAAAAATACCCGGTCTGTCAAGCGACAGGCCGGTTTTTATAATGATAAAAGTTTTCGCCGGCCTTTTTCAAAAGGCCGCGCAGGTCGAGGGGCGCGAAGCCCCTCGTCGCGCTCCGCAGAGCGCGAAATCTCCCCGGAGCGGGCCGAGCAGGCACGCTCCGGGATAATGCGAAAAAAACGCAGGAGGGGGAGCCCGAAACAGTCCGGTGGACTGTTTCGGGCCGGGGGAACCCTCGTCGGGGGTTCCCCCGGCGAGGCGCCACCGGTGCCTCGCACACGGAAAGGTGCGCGGGGAAAACCATGTTATAGAAACAGACTGTAAGTTTGGCCGGACCCGTTGGGCTCGGCAGCAGCTGCGCGCAGCCGGTGCGACAACCGCCAAAGCCCGAGCGCAGCGTGTTGTCCCCGCTTTGCCGAGCGCAAGCGCGGCAAAATAAAGACGCCCTGTCAGCAGGGCGTCCTTTGCTCGGCTATTTTATCTCCGTCTGCGTGCCGGAAAGTATCAGATCGACAAACTGCTTTGCCGCCCTTGCCGAGCGGCTTGCGCGGCCGAGTGCGTATTTTTCCGCGGCGGCGTCAAGCTTTTCGGGGTCGTAGCTAACGCCGTTTTCGTCGCAGAGATACCGCACTATCTCAAGATAGGTGGCCTTGTCGGGACGGCTGAATGTAACGTGCAGCCCGAAGCGCTCGGAAAGCGAGACTATCTCCTGCATGGTGTCGGCGCGGTGAACGTCGTCGCCCTCGCGGTCGGAAAACTTTTCCTTGACAAGGTGCCTGCGGTTCGAGGTGGCGTAAATGGCCACGTTGCCGGCTTTCGCCGAAACGGTGCCTTCAAGCATCGCCTTTAAAGCCGAAAAGTTGTCGTCGTTCTGGGCGAAGGAGAGGTCGTCTATAAAGATGATGAACTTTAGCGGGTTGTGGTTAAGCTCGCTTAAAATTTCGGGCAGAAGCTTAAGCTGCTCTTTTTTCAGTTCGAGAATCCTCAGACCCTCCGGCGCGAGCTCGTTGACTACCGCCTTTACCGTCGAGGATTTGCCGGTGCCGGCGTCTCCCGTCAGCAGAATGTTCGCCGCCGGCTTCGAGGCCAAAAGCGCGCGGGTGTTTTCTATGATGATCTCCTTTTCGCGCTTGTAACCGACAAGCTGGCCGAGCCTTATTCCGTCGGGGCTCTTTACCGGCCTGATGCCGTCGCCGTCGTAGTAAAACGCCCGGTATTTCGCATAGATCCCGTAGCCGTGCTTTGAAATGTCCGAGAGCTGCTCGTGCATGTCCCCTATAAGATCCGCCACGGAATTTTCCCATTCGGGCAGCGCGCCGGAATAATCGAGATTTTCACGAAGATCCTTCGGGGTGAGCCCCGCGATTTTTTGCATTATCGCGATCTCGCGGTCGGCGCTCGCTTTCATGGATTCCGAGGGGGTCTTTCCCTCGCCTATGCGCCTTGCAAGCGGGTTGTCGCAGCATCTCAGCAGCTCGCCTACATATTTTGAAAGATCAGACGAGCCGGTCTTGTAAAGCTCCGAAACAAAGCCGCAGTAAAGGCTGACTGCCCCGGCGTCGTCGCCGTCGTATTCAAGAAAGCTGCACAGCGCCGAAATCACGGGGTCATCAAGAATGCTCCGGAAAACGCAGAGGGATTTTAACGATGTGAGAAGATTTTCGGTCTTTGTGGGCATGGCTCGCCTCAGTTAAGGACGGCGCCCTTGGCACCGCTCGAAACGAGCGAAGCATAGCGCTTAAGATAGCCGGAAAGCTCCTTTGTCTTCGGGACGAACGAAGCCATTCTCTCGTTGAATTCCTCGTCGCTTATCTTGAGATTTATTTTGTTTTCGGGAATGTCGATCTCAATGGTGTCGCCCTCTTTGACGATGCCTATCGGCCCGCCCGAAGCCGCCTCGGGCGAGATGTGCCCCACACAGGCTCCGCGGGTGGCGCCGCTGAATCGGCCGTCGGTTATAAGCGCGACGCTTTCGCCGAGGCCCATTCCCATAATGGCGGAGGTCGGATTGAGCATTTCTCTCATTCCGGGGCCGCCCTTCGGGCCCTCATAGCGAATCACCACCACGTCGCCGGGAACTATTTTGCCGGAATTTATCGCCGCCTGGGCGTCCTCCTCGCATTCGAACACTCTCGCGCGGCCGGAATATTTAAGCATCTTCGGCGAAACAGCCGAGCGCTTGACCACGCAGCCCTCCGGCGCAAGGTTTCCGCGCAGAACGGCTATGCCGCCCGTCTCGCTGAAGGGGTTCTCAACCGGCCGTATGACGTCGTGGTTCAGGTTGACTGCATCTTTGATGTTTTCTCCGACGGTATGCCCGGTTACGGTCATGCAGTCAAGATTCAAGAGGCCCTTTTTCGAGAGCTCGTTCATTATCGCCCAGACGCCGCCCGCCTCGTCAAGCTCCTCGACATAGGTTCTGCCCGCGGGGGCAAGGTGGCAGAGGTTAGGCGTCTTCGAGCTTATCGAGTTCGCGATGTCGAGGTTTATCTCAATTCCGCATTCGTGAGCTATCGCAGGCAGGTGAAGCATCGAGTTAGTCGAGCAGCCGAGTGCCATATCTACGGTCAGCGCGTTCATGAAGGCAGCCTCCGTCATGATGTCGCGGGGGCGGATATCCTTTTTTATAAGCTCCATTACCGCCATGCCGGCGCGCTTTGCAAGCTCTATTCTCTGAGAATACACCGCCGGTATGGTTCCGTTGCCCCTTAGGCCCATGCCCAGGGCCTCGGTCAGGCAGTTCATCGAGTTTGCGGTGTACATTCCCGAGCAGGAGCCGCAGGTAGGGCAGGTCTTGCATTCGTATTCGTGAAGCTTTTCAAGGTCTATTTTGCCGGCGTTGAATTCTCCCACCGCCTCCGAGATCGAGGAAAAGCTCGTCTTGTGGCCGTCGACATGCCCTGCGAGCATAGGCCCGCCCGAGACGAAGACCGTCGGCAGGTTAAGCCTTGCCGCCGCCATCAAAAGCCCGGGGACGTTCTTGTCGCAGTTGGGCACCATGACCAAAGCGTCAAAGCCGTGGGCAAGGGCCATAGCCTCGGTGGAATCGGCGATAAGGTCGCGGGTGACGAGGGAATATTTCATTCCGGTGTGACCCATGGCAATGCCGTCGCAGACGGCTATCGCGGGGAACACCACTGGGGTGCCGCCCGCCATGGCGACGCCCAGCTTTACCGCGTCGACAATTTTGTCTATATTCATGTGCCCCGGGACTATCTCGTTATAGGAGCTTACGATGCCCACCATGGGGCGGCTTATCTCCTCCTCGGTAAAGCCGAGGGCGTGGTAAAGGGCGCGGTGGGGCGCGTTCTGCGGCCCGAATTTAATGTTGTCGCTTTTCATAATTATCACCTGATTTTTTTATAAAATATGCCGAGAGGCCGGGAACCTTCCGTTCCGGCCCCCGGCTTTATGCTTTTGAATCAGTTGTTGATGAGTTTGTCCTCGCCGTTCCAGCTGTAAAGCTTGCGGATCTCCTCGCCGACTATCTCGGAGGGGTGCTCGGAGGCGAGCTTTCTCATCGCCTGGAAGTGTACCTGGCCGCCCGCCTCGGACATGTCAAGCAGGAATTCCTTGGCAAAGGTGCCGTCCTGAATGTCCTTGAGGATCTTCTTCATGGTCTTCTTGGTTTCTTCGGTGATGATCTTCGGGCCGGTGACATAGTCGCCGTACTCGGCGGTGTTGGAAATCGAATATCTCATTCCCGCAAAGCCGGACTGATAGATGAGGTCGACTATAAGCTTCATCTCGTGAATGCACTCGAAGTAGGCGTTTCTCGGGTCGTATCCCGCCTCGACGAGGGTCTCGTAGCCGGCCTGCATAAGGGCGCAGACGCCGCCGCAGAGAACGGCCTGCTCGCCGAAGAGGTCGGTCTCGGTCTCGGTGCGGAAGGTGGTTTCCAGAACGCCGGCTCTCGCGCCGCCGATTCCGAGGGCATAGGCAAGGCCGATATCCCAGGCGTCGCCGGTGGCGTCCTGCTCGACGGCGATAAGGCAGGGAACTCCCTTGCCGGCTTGATACTCGCTTCTCACGGTGTGGCCGGGGCCTTTCGGGGCGATCATAATGACGTTGACGTTCTTCGGGGGCTTGATGCAGCCGAAGTGAATGTTAAAGCCGTGTGCAAAGGCAAGGGTCTTGCCCTCGGTGAGGTTGGGCTCAATGGATTCCTTGTAAAGCTTTGCCTGCTTTTCGTCGTTGATGAGTATCATGATGATGTCGGCAGCTTTTGCGGCCTCGGCCGAGGTCATAACCTTAAGACCCTGTCTTTCGGCCTTTTCCCAGGACTTTGAGCCCTCGTAAAGTCCTACGACTACGTTTACGCCGGAATCCTTAAGGTTAAGGGCGTGGGCGTGTCCCTGCGAGCCGTAGCCGATTATGGCGACGGTTTTGCCCGCAAGCTTCTGAAGGTCGCAGTCCTGCTGATAGAAAATTCTGTTCATGACTATTTCTCCTTTATAAATAATATTGATTGTTTTATCAGACGCGCTTTTTGCGCGTGGGATCCTAAGGTTAAATCTCCATCTTTCGAATGGTAGTCGAGCCGCGCTCCAGAGAAACTATGCCGGTGCGGCAGATCTCTAAAATCGTGAAATCGCGCATCAGGTCGGTAAACGCGTCAAGCTCGCGCGAGGTGCCGGTCAGGCGCATCGTCACGCTCTCGCGGGTATAGTCGACGGTCTTTGCGCCGAAGGCCTGCGCGGCGTCGCGGACGTCGGCCCGGCATTCGGGATCGTTTTTCACCTTTATGAGCATAAGCTCGCAGGTCACCGATTCCACTATGTCGAGCTCCTTTATCGAGCAGACGTCGGGCAGCTTGTAAAGCTGGTTTATAAGCTGCTTCTTGTCGGTCTCAAGGCCCGAGGAGCTCACCGTGATTCTTGAAAGCCCCGGCGATTCCGTCTCCGAGACGGTGAGGCTGTTGATGTTGAAGCGGCGACGGCGGAACATGCTCGTCACGCGGTTTAAAACGCCGAATTCGTTCTTTACGAGAACCGCTATAGTGAAGTTACTCATTCTGCTCACCCGCCTTTATATCGACCTTTGTGATTATGTCGTCCATCGATCCGCCCGGCGGCAGCATCGGCAGGACGAACTCGTCCTTGTCTATCATGCATTCCACAACGAAGGGGCCGCCGCTTTCAAACGCCTTTTTCAGCGCCATGTCGAGCTCCTCAAGGGTTTCGGCCTTTTCGCCGTCCGCCCCGAAGGCCTTTGCCAGCGCGACAAAATCCGTCTTTCTGTTTAAAACGGTGTTCGAGTAGTGCTTGTCGAAGAATAGCGTCTGCCACTGGCGCACCATTCCCAAAACGCCGTTATTCATTATCAGCACGACGAGCGGAATGTTATAGGTGACCGCGGTAGCGAGCTCGTTTAGGCACATACCGAAGCCGCCGTCGCCGGTGACCAGAACCGCCCTTTCGCGGGTGGCTATCGCCGCGCCCATCGCGGCTCCCATTCCGAAGCCCATGGTGCCGAGGCCGCCGGAGGATATGAACCTGCGCACGTTTTTGAATACAAGCGACTGCGCCGCCCACATCTGGTGCTGCCCGACGTCGGTGGCGACGGGTGTGTTCTCGCCGAGATATTTATTAAGCGTAAGGATTGCCGCGCGGGGGGTAAGTCCGTCGCGGTTGTCAAGGGTGCGGCGCTCCTCGGCCTTTAAGCCCTCTATCGTCTTTCTCCATTCGGGGAGCTTTTTTTGCGTCAGCAGGGGAATGAGCTTTGAAAGCGTCAGCTTAAGGTCGCCGCGCATGGCGTGTGCCGCCGAGACGGTCTTGTCAAGCTCCGCTCCGTCTACGTCTATATGCACTATCTGCGCATGGGTGGCGAATTTTGCGCGGTTGCCGGTCACCCTGTCGTTAAAGCGAACGCCGAGCGCTATAATGCAGTCGGCGCGGTGCATCGCCATCGAGCAGGCGTAGTGGCCGTGCATGCCCTGCATGCCCAAAAATCTTGGGTGATCCGTAGGGATCGCCGAAATTCCCATCAGCGAGCAGCCCATCGGCGCGTCAAGCAGCTCCGCAAGCTCCAAAAGCTCCTTTTGCGCCTCGGAATTTATCATTCCGCCGCCGAAGTATATAAACGGCCTCTGGGAAAGATTTATGCATTCCGCGGCGTCGCGGATCCTCATCTCCTTGGCGGGCTGGCGCGGCTCGGCCGAAACCGGCTCCTGCGGGGTATATTCGCAGACGGCGGTCTGAATGTCCTTCGGCACGTCAATGAGAACCGGCCCGGGCCGACCGGACACCGCAAGCCGAAACGCCTCGCGAATGGTGTCGGCAAGGTCATCTACCGAGCCGACGACGTAGTTGTGCTTTGTTATCGGCAGGGTGATGCCCGTGATGTCTATCTCCTGGAAGCTGTCGGTGCCGAGCTGGGTGGTGGGCACGTTGCCGGTTATCGCCACCATCGGCACCGAATCGAGATAGGCGGTGGCTATGCCGGTGACAAGGTTTGTCGCGCCCGGGCCTGAGGTGGCTATAACCACGCCCGGCCTGCCCGAGGCCCTCGCATAGCCGTCGGCGGCGTGCGCCGCGCCCTGCTCGTGGGCGGTGAGAATATGCGTAATCTCGTCCTGATATTTATACAGAGAATCGTAGACGTTCAAAATCTGTCCTCCCGGATAGCCGAAGACGACGTCCACGCCCTGCTCTATAAGCGTCCTGACAATAATATCGGCGCCTGAAAGTTTCATCTGATTCATTCCTTTACTTTTTTGCTTTTATTTCCGCGGAAATAAGATCTCCCATTTTTGAGCAGCCTACGCGCTTAAGACCCTCGCCGCCGCTCATGATATCGCCGGTGCGGTATCCTTTAGAGAGCACCCTGCCTACGCAGTCCTCAATGTCGTCCGCCTCGGCGGGCATGTCGAAGCTGTACCTTAACATCATCGCCGCCGAGAGAACAGTGCCTATCGGGTTCGCGACGTCCATTCCGGCTATGTCGGGCGCCGAGCCGTGTATAGGCTCGTAAAGGCCGTTCGAGGTGGCTCCCAAAGAGGAGGAGGGTATCATTCCTATCGAGCCGGTTATCATCGATGCTTCGTCGGAAAGAATGTCGCCGAACATGTTTTCGGTGACTATAACGTCGAACTGCGCGGGATTTTTGACTATCTGCATGGCGCAGTTGTCTACGAGCATGTCCGAAAGCTCCACCTCGGGATATTCCTCGGCAAGGCGGTGCATAACGCTCTTCCAGAGGCGGGAGGTGTCGAGCACGTTGGATTTTTCCACCGAGCAGAGCTTTCCTCTGCGCTTTTTGGCGGTCTCAAAGCCTATGCGGCCGATGCGCTCAATTTCGCTCTCGGAATATTTCATCACGTCCTCCGAGATCTTCTCACCCTGCTCGTATGTCTTGTGGTCGCCGAAGTAGATGCCGCCTATCAGCTCGCGCACGATGATGAAGTCGATCCCTTTTTCGACGATCTCGGGCTTCAAAGGAGATGCCGAGGCCAGCTGCGGCCAGATCTTTGCGGGGCGGTTGTTTGAATATACCCCCATGCCGGCGCGTATCCGAAGAAGTCCCTTTTCGGGGCGCATGTTTCCGGGCACCGAATCCCACTTCGGGCCGCCCACGGCTCCCAAAAGAACGCTGTCGGCGGCAAGGCACTTGTCAAGCTCGCTTTGGGGCAGGGGGTCGCCGTATTTGTCTATGGCGCAGCCGCCCATGTCGGCGTCGGTATAAACGAAGGTGTGCCCGTATTTTTCGGCTATGACGTCGAGAACCTTTATTGCCTCGTTCACAATCTCGGGGCCTATGCCGTCGCCGCGGATAACGGCAATATTCTTTTTCATTATTTTACCTCGCTTTCAGGGACTTGAGAAGTCCGCCGGCTTTAATTATATTCTGGATAAATTCGGGGAAGGGCTGCGCCTGATAGGTCTTTTTCGTGGTGAGATCGGTAATAATTCCCGTGTCGAAATCCACGGTCACCTCGTCGCCCGCCGAAATTCCGTCGGCGGCCTCGGGGCATTCGAGAATAGGCAGGCCTATGTTTATCGCGTTGCGGTAAAAGATCCTTGCGAAGCTCTTTGCGATAACGCAGCCGGTGCCGCATGTCTTTATGACGAGCGGCGCGTGCTCGCGGGAAGACCCGCAGCCGAAATTCCACCCTGCCACCATTATGTCGCCATTATTGACTTTCTTCACGAATTCCGCGTCAATGTCCTCCATGCAGTGCTTCGAAAGCTCCTGCGCGTCTGAGGTGTTGAGATATCTTGCGGGGATTATAACGTCGGTGTCTACGTTGTCGGGATATTTAAAAACTTTTCCTTCGGTGTTCATTTTCAGTCCTCCTTCGGTGCGGTTATACGGCCCGTAAGGGCGCTTGCGGCGGCGGTCTTAGGGCTTGCAAGGTAAACCTCGCTCTTAACGTGTCCCATTCTGCCTACAAAATTGCGGTTTGTCGTGGCTATGCATCTTTCGCCCTCGGCCAAAATTCCCATATATCCGCCGAGGCAGGGGCCGCAGGTCGGGGTAGACACTACCGCTCCGGCGTCTATAAATGCGGTGACGTAGCCGCGCTCAACGCATTCGCGGTAAATTGCCATCGTCGCGGGAATAATTATGCATCTGAGGCCGTCGGCAACCTTTTTGCCCTTAAGGGTGTTATACGCGGCCTCCATGTCCTCCATTCTGCCGTTGGTGCAGCTGCCGATTACTACCTGATCAACCTTTATGTCGGAAAGCTCGCTCGCGGGTTTCGTGTTCTCGGGAAGATGAGGGCAGGCGACGGTGGGGACTATCTTTGAAAGGTCGATCTCTATCACCTTTTCATATACCGCGTCGGGGTCGGCGGAAAATTCGCGGGGCTCGCGCTCGGTGCGGCCGCTCATATAGGCGCGGGTGATGTCGTCCACCGGGAAGATGCCGTTCTTGGCGCCGGCCTCTATAGCCATGTTGCAGATGCAAAGGCGGTCGTCCATAGAGAGCGAGGCCACGCCCTCGCCGGTGAATTCCATGCTCTTATAAAGCGCGCCGTCGACGCCTATCATGCCGATGATAGTTAAAATGACGTCCTTGCCGGAGCAGTTTTTCGGGAGTTTTCCCTTAAGCTCGAATTTAATCGCCGCCGGCACCTTGAACCACGCCGTGCCGGTCGCCATTCCGGCGGCCATGTCGGTCGAGCCGACGCCTGTCGAGAACGCGCCGAGAGCGCCGTAGGTGCAGGTGTGGCTGTCCGCGCCGATAATGCAGTCGCCGGCGGTGACAACGCCCTGTTCCGGCAAAAGCGCGTGTTCAATGCCCATCTTGCCGACGTCATAAAAATGGCTCACGCAGTGGGCGCAGGCAAATTCGCGGCACTGCTTCGACTGCTCCGCCGCCTTAATGTCCTTGTTCGGGACGAAGTGATCTAAAACTATCGCTATCCTGTCCTTGTCGAAAACGCCGTCGAAGCCCGCCTTGTTGAATTCGTTCACCGCCACCGGGGTGGTGATGTCGTTTCCCAAAACGAGATCGAGCTTGGCGGAGATAAGCTGTCCCGCCTCTACGCTGTCAAGCCCGGCGTGCTTGGCAAGGATCTTCTGTGTCATTGTCATTCCCATGTTATATTCTCCCTTCACTTTTTCTTTGAATTGTTATAGGCGCTCACCAGAGCATAAGCCGAAGCCCTAATAATGTCGGTGTGATATCCCGCGCCCCAGCTCATTTCGCCGTCGGGGGTTCTAATTCCTATATAGGCTATCGCCTCGGACTGCGAGGCCTGGTTCATAAGGCTGTGCTCGGTATATACCTCTAAGGAGTAGCTGTCGCCGGTGAGCTTTTTGAGGGCGTTTGAAACGGCGTCGATAGAGCCGTTGCCCTGCGAATGCATGTTCACACGCTCGCCCTTGAAGTCGAAGAGAATGTCAAGGTCAACTCCCTCGGGGTGCTCGGTGAATTTCATTCCCTGAATGCATACCGGCTCGACTATCCTGAAGTAGTTGCGGCGGAAGATATCAAGGATCTCATCTGGCTTAAGCTCGCGGTGCTCGCGGTCGGAAATCCCCTTGCAGATGTAGGAGAAGTGCTCGCGCATCTTTGCGGGGAGGTTGTAGCCGTAGGTGTGCTCCAAAAGGTATCCTATGCCGCCCTTGCCGCTCTGGGAATTCACGCGGATAACGTCGGCGTCGTAGGTGCGGTTGATGTCCGTCGGGTCGATGGGTATATAGGGGGTAGTCCACTGCTCAAGATTCTTTTCCTCACGCCATTTCATGCCCTTTGCTATAGCGTCCTGGTGGCTTCCCGAGAACGCCGCGAAGACGAGGGCTCCGGCGTAGGGGGTGCGCTCGTAAATTCTCATGCCGGTGCATTTCGAGTAGGTGTCGGCGATTGCCGGCATATCCGAAAAGTCGAGCTTCGGGTCAACCCCGTGGGAATACATGTTCATGGCAAGGGTGATGATGTCTACGTTGCCGGTTCTCTCGCCGTTGCCGAAAAGGGTGCCCTCCACCCTGTCGGCGCCCGCCAAAAGCGCGAGCTCGGTGTCGGCGACGCCTGTGCCGCGGTCGTTGTGGGGGTGAAGCGAAAGGGTGACATATTCGCGGTATTTGAGATTTTTGCTCATGTATTCAATCTGCGAGGCGTAAACGTGGGGCAGGCTCATCTCAACGGTGACGGGCAGATTTATGATGACGTTGTTGTCGGGGCCGGGCTCCAAAATGTCGAGAACGGCGTTGCACACCTCGAGCGAGTATTCCGGCTCGGCGCCGGTAAAGCTCTCGGGGGAGTATTCGAAGCGGAAGTTGCCCTCGTATTCCGAGGCAAGCTGCTTTACAAGCTTCGCGCCGTCGGTGGCGATCTTCTTGATCTCCTCTTTCGATTTTTTGAAGACCTGCTCCCGCTGGGCAACGCTGACGGAATTGTAGAAGTGAACTATCGCCGAGGGCGCGCCCTTGACGGCCTCGAAGGTCTTTCTTATGATGTGCTCGCGGCACTGGGTGAGCACCTGCACGGTCACGTCCTCGGGTATCATATCCCTTTCGATAAGCGCCCTAAGAAAGTCGTATTCCGTCTCGGAGGCCGCAGGGAAGCCCACCTCGATCTCCTTGAAGCCGAGCTTTACGAGCATCTTGTAAAAGACCATCTTCTGATCGAAACTCATGGGAATGACGAGCGACTGGTTGCCGTCGCGAAGATCGACCGAGCACCAAAGCGGCGCCTTTTCGATGCGCTCCTTCTTTACCCATTCATAGCACGGTTCGGGCGGCATGTAATAGCCGGGGGAATACTTTTTGTGGTTCATCATGGTGAATCTCTCCTGTTATAAAAGTGATTTTTGCGGAATCGGGGGCTTCCCTTGAAAACCCGGAGCTATAAAAATAACCCGCCCCAAAGTTTTCTTTGAGACGGGTGCATGAATCACGATTCTACGCACTCGCGGTACCACTCAAATTGCGGAAAGATTTCCGCCTCTCTTGGAATCCAACAATTCCTATGCGTTAACGCAGCAGTCACGGAAAACCCTAAAGCCAAAGCTCTCAGGTTTTCGGCTCGGAAGTGAGGGAATTTCGGTGCGCTTTCGCCGGTCTTTCACCAACCGCCGGCTCTCTTTGTCGGCACAGCCTGATTCTTCTTCGTCACAGCCTTTTAATTGTGCTTTAAATTATACAGATTTGGCGCCGGTTTGTCAATCAGCGTTTTTCACGAGATTTTTCAAATACGCCTGCGTTTTTGCACATTTACGCCAAAGCGGGAGGCGTATTCGTTCCGCACACATTATCGGTAATATTCAGATATGCCGCCGCAGACGACACCTCGAAACTCTAACTTCTAATATCTGACTTCTATCTTCTTGATGTGGCCGTTAGGCCACATCATGGGCCACATCTGCCCTTGCATTTTTCCTCGCGGCGTAGTATAATATCCCTATCAACTTTAAAAGGAGCGCCGACATGACTATACGCTGCGCTGAGGACATGATCCTGCTCACCGAAAAATGGGGCTTTCTGCCCCTGTTCAGAAATAAAATCCCCGGCTTTTCCGTCGAGGAGCACACCCCCGCCGAGCTCTGGTTCACCGATATTGACGGCCCCTGGGAGTGGAAAGGCCCCTGCGCGCGCTCGCAAAGGTGCCTTTACGGAAAATTTTTCGGCGGCCGCGCGGGCTTTGTCAGCACCGAGTGGTTTGCGGATTTCGCCAACTACCGCCGCGACGGCTTCGATTTCGATTCCCGCTACGACTGCGGCATGGCGAGCCATAAGGACATGAACATCTACGGCACCGTCGACAGATACGGCACGCTTCTCTCGAAAAAATTAAAGAGCCTTTGCGGCTTCACCAAGGCGGGCGGCGAAAAGGGCTTCGACGGCGCGATAACCCGGCTTCAGATGCAGACCTACATCTGCATAGCCGACTTTGAATACATGGTGGACAAATACGGCCGCCAATACGGCTGGGGCGTGGCGAGATATTCCACCCCCGAAAATCTCTTCGGCTACGAATTCGCCACCTCGGCCTATTCCCGCGAGCCCAAGGATTCGATGCAAAAAATCGCGGATCACCTAAAAAAGGTTTTCCCCGACGTATCCGAGCGAAACATCATCGGCATAATAAAATAGGAGTTGATATAAATGACGACCCGGCTTTCGCAGATATTCAGCCACTGTCTCAGGGGCAGGGTCATAGTTGTCTGGGGGGAGCCCAACCGGCTCCTTAGGCGGATATTAAAGCCCTACGGCTACGCCTTCACCGAAAACGTCGACCCCAAGCGCCATTACGTCGTCGCCGTCACCGAGGACGACCTCGCCGACTTTTTATTGGATCACGGCGATAAATTTAAAAATGTCGAGGATTACATTCTTGCCGACGACGTCGGGCAGGAGCTTCCCTTCGACTGGGAGCTTTACGGCGTGAAAATAGGCAGGCAGACATATTTCGGCGAGGGCGTTGTGAACGCCTGCAAAAACGGCTACGTCGAATCCATCGGCCGGTATACCTCTATAAATTCTACCGCTGTCATTCACTGCGACCACCATTCGAACATGGCCTTTGTTTCCGACGAGGTGACCGATTTCTTCTACGGCGAGAACAAGGCAAAATTCAAAAAGCTCTGCGCCCTCGACCCGAAGCACCCCTACGCCATAGGAAAGCCCCGCGTCACCATAGGCAGCGACGTCTGGATAGGCGCGCACAGCTTCATAAACTGCTCGAAAGTCGTCTCGATAGGCGACGGCGCTATAATCGGCGCGGGCGCCGTCGTCACCAAGGACGTTCCGCCCTACGCTATGGTGGTCGGGGTGCCGGCAAACGTGATAAAATACCGCTACCCGCCCGATCTTGTGCGCACCCTGATGAAAACGAAGTGGTGGGAATGGACACCCGAGGAGATAAACAAAAACGCCGACGCTCTTATGTGGCCGGATATCTTCGCCGAGCGCTTTCGCTGAACATTTTTGATTTTTGGAGGCTTCAATGAAAAATTTACGCCCGATTCTTTTGGCGGCGCTCGCTTCTGCGCTGGCGCTTTGCCTTTCGTCCTGCAGGGTGGGCCCGCGTGAGGATTACCCCGCCGGCCCCGAAAATATCCCGCCCGACACGTTAAGCACCGAGGCCGAGATAACCGGGGCGGAGCCCGATGCTCCAGATGAAACATACGCTACCGAGCCGGTTCCGGTCTTACCGCCCGAAAACCTGCAGACCGCGCAAAACCCCGGCTGGAATGCCGAAGAAGAAACCGGCACCGAGCCCGTCGAAGCCGATGAAGACACCGTCCCGGCGGAGGACGATGCGGAGTCCGAGCCGGTGATTGCCGATTACGACGAGATCGAGCCGATCGACATGTGGGCGGAGATTTCCCTGAACGTGCGTTACGGGCCCTCCACCGACTACGAATCCCGCGGAACCATCGCCGAGGGGCAGAAGGTAACCGCAATAGGCGAGGCCGACGGCTGGTACGTCATAGAATTCCGCTCGCAGCCCGGCTTTGTCAGCGGAAGATATCTTTCGGAAAATCCTCCCGAAGAGGAAAACTCGGAAGACGAAACCGCCGAAGAGGAAACTCCCGAGGAGGAAACCGTTGAGGAGGAATCCTCCGAAGACGGGACGGCCGAAGACGGGATCGGCGAAGGGGAGATTGCTGAAGACGGGACGGCCGAAGATGAAACCGCCGGGGGCGAGGCCTCGGCGCCCGACGATACTGAAAATCCCGAATAAATATTCACCGGCGTCCTTTGCACGGCGTCGCTAAAAACCTCCGCCCGAAAAAAACCGAGCGGAGGTTTTAAATGTTATTTTTTGAAGATCATTCTGAAAAGGTTGTAAAGGTGCGGGCTGACGCTCGTGTGATCGTGGCCGGTAGATTTCATCACATGCATGAGGTGCGGCTCGTCATGCTCGGTGAGAATGCGGTCATAGGTCATCGGGTTGCCGCCGACAACTCCGTCCGATTCCGAGCAGCTTATCATCAAAAGGAGCGGTTTTTCGTCCTCGAATTTCAGCTCGTCGTCCTTAAGGTTATAGGGCCAGCCGGTGCTCTCGACAAGTCCCGGGGCGGGGCAGCATGCGGCGATATATCCGAACAGCTCGGGGTGGCTCACGCCGATGAACAAGGATTCGCGCCCGCCCATCGAAAATCCGGTGATGGCGGTCTTTTCGCGGTCGGTCGAGACGGAGAAATTCTCCTCTATAAAGGGCTTGAGGTCGGTCATAAAGTCGTTGATGAAGTTGTCGTAGGCAAGGGTGTTCTGGGTGTCCATGCCGGTGCAGTAGGCGAGATCTTTCGAGCAGAAGATGTAAGGGCAGACTACTATCATCTCCTCGGCCTCGCCGTCGGCGACAAGGTTTGTAAGCATAGTCGGAATGTGAACGATATCCCTCGCCATCCAGTCCTCGCTGTCCCAATATCCGTGGAGGATATAAAGAACGGGGTATTCCTTGGTTTCGTCATAGTCGAGCGGCAGCAGTACGTTTACGTTGGTGTTCCGCTCGGCGGTTGAGGAATAGTAGGTGTGCTTTTCAAATTTAGGGTATTCCACGCCCTCGCGGGCCTCGTAGATCTCCTCTGGCGGGAGCTCGGTCATAAGTTTTTCTGCCTTTTTCATATAGCTGCCTCCTGTACAGCCGCCCAGCATCATTGCGGCGGAAATTATGAATGCCAAAGTTTTTTTCACGTTAAGCACCGACCCTTCGAATGTTATTATATATGATAACATTTTAATTTCTTAATGTCAATATGAAAATTTTAAAGCGAATGTTCAGATGCAGAAAATGGCAGGTCATGGCTTTTTTAGAGGGTGGAACCCGTTATTGCGGCGGCTCTTTTTGTTTGCCTCGCTTACGCTCGGCAAAGCGGGGACAATCCCCTGCGGGGTTTTTCCCGCACCCTTTTCCGTGCTGCGAGGCGCCTCGGGCGCCTCGCCGGGGAGACCCCCGGCGAGGGTCTCCCCGCGAAAAAACTGTCAACCGGACAGTTTTTTCTCCCCGTCCTGCGCTTCGCTTCGCATTACCCGGAGCGCGCCTGTTCGGCTCGCTCCGGGGAGATTTCGCGCTCTGCGGAGTGCGACAAGGGGCACCGCCCCTCGACCCCGCGGCCTTTTGAAAAAGGCCGGCGAAAACTTTTATCATTTGGCGCAAAAAACACCGCCGCATTTTCGGCGGCGGCGTTTAAAATATCTTTTTAGCCGATAACCTCCGCGCTGAAGCTCTCCACCTCAAGCGGATATTCCGAGTAAAGATTCGCAAGCGTGAAGCGGTATTCGCCGCTCAACTTGAGCGGATATTCCAAAACCGTCTCATACTCGTCGAGCGTAATGTGCTGAGGATAGAACCAGCCGTCGCCGGGGCGGTATGCCGGGCCCTCGGTCTCGCCGGCGGGGTCGGAGGGATTGAGGTAGTAGCCGAGATATACGCTTGAGCCGAGCGCCTCCTCGGGTACGTTTTTGAACTTTACCGTGAATCTCACCCTGTCGCCCTTTTTATAGGTTGCGGTGTTCTCGCCTATGGCGACTGTCTCACCTGGCTCTACGGTGAAGTTTTCGGCGCCGTTTTCAATCACTCTGACGTCTCCTTCGGGAGTAACAATCATTCCCGTGGGGGTGTAGTCAAGATTTATATGCGTGTCGCCGGTAAGCGGGTAGATGTAGTAGTTAAAGCCGCAGCCCTCCGAATCGAGCATGACGAATTTGTTTTCGTCCTCCCTTGTCAGGGTGAATTCCGACCAGGGCCCCGCCATGTTTATGCTTCCGCCGATCTCAAGCCTGTAGTCGCCGATGTTCTCGATCTCGTTGCCGTCTTTGTCGGTGAAGACGAACGGGCTCGTCTCAAGCTTTTGAAGCTCTTCAAATACGGTCATGATCTCCGCCTCGGGATCGCCTAAGTTGTCGGCGGGCATATAAACCATGTTTTTCATTCCCTGGGGGCGGTAGCTTGCCGGGTCGAAAACCGACTGCTCTATTGCGACTGCATTGCCGTCCTCGTTGAACTCCACCTCAGCCGATTCTCCCCAGATGCCCTCCCTTAAAAACGGCCAGCCGGCCGCGCAAAGAAGCGCCGCGCAGAGAACCGCCACGAGGGGTATGAGTACCTTTTTGTTAATTTTTTTATTCATGTCAACACTCCTTGTCGTCATGATACCCTTTTCCGCCCTTTCGTGAAGGCAGGGGGGTATCTCAAGATCTTCAAATATTCTGCGTATATTGCCGTTCATTCAGAATACCTCCTACGAAGTTTTTCTATCGCACGGTAACAGAACGTCTTGGCCGTGCCGGGCGGAACGCCGAGTATTTTTGCGATTTCTTTGAATCCGCAGCCGAGTGCATGTCTTAAAACCACGGCCGAGCGCTCCTCAGGCGTAAGTCCGTCAAGAAGCTCGTTTAATGTCAGCCTGTCGAGCACCCTGTTTTCAACGTCCTCCGAGGGTTCCTCGGGCTCCGAAAGCTCTTCAAGGCCGACGTCGGGCCGCCTGCTTTTAAGAATGTCCTTGGCGCAGTTTATCGTGACCCTTATGGCCCATGTCCGAAAATATTCCTGTTCGCGCAGCTTTTTAAAGCTCCGGCAGCAGCGCCACGCCGCCTCCTGAACGCAGTCGAGGGCGTCCTCGCGGTTGCCGAGATAGATAAACGCCATGCGGTAAAGGTCTTTTTCCACCGGCTCGAACAGCTCGGCAAAGCGCTCCCTATAATCGGATCTTTCGGACACTTGGGTCACCTCTTTTTTGTAAGCTTACATATATTAGACTGCGAAATTTTCAAAATCGCCTTAAAACCGAAAAATTTTTTCTCGGGCGGATTCAATTTTTGCAATTGACATATTCTCGTGAAAATGGTATGATATCGTTGACAAAATAAAATATCGGGAGGTATAATCATGATCAAAAAAATTCTTTCCCTTGCTTTCGGATTTTCCCTCTGCCTCGGCTGCTGCTCCTGCCAAACCGGCAAGAAGCCCGCAAAGCTCGCCGAGCCCGAGCCCTCCGACGGCTGGAGCTGCATCTTTGCGGTCTCAACTCAGCCCTCTCAGCTCGACATGCTTCCTAAAAACCCGCATCTTTCCGATTCCACCTGCCGCCATCAGTTTCAGACGTCGATGTCCGGCTCGAAGATCCGCCTGACGTTTTCTAACGAGCATTCCGACACCCTAAATCCCCCCGACAAGCCCCTGACCATAGAATCGGTGCACGTCGCGAAGCTTTTAAAGCCCGGCGAGCCGAATATCGACCTCGATACCGACACCGTTGTCACCTTCGGCGGCTCCGAGAGCGTGACGATACCCGCGGGGGAAACAGTCACCTCCGACGAGATAGATTTTTCCTACTCGGCCCTTGAATTCATAGCCGTCTCGACGAAATTCGGCACCGTTCCCGCCTATCCAACCGTCCACCAGGAGGGCGACTGCGGAAGCTGGGTGGCCGAGGGCAACCATGTGAGCGAAAACTTCAGCCCGTCCGAATATATGTGGAGCTACTTCTCCTTCTGCCGCGCCGACGGATATAACGAGGGCTCGCAGGCGCTCGTCTGCTTCGGCGATTCCATAACCGACGGCTCTATCTCCACCTGGAACGGCTTCGACGCCTGGCCGGATATCCTTGCCAACGAGCTGCAAGCCGATCCCGCCACGTCTTATATTTCGGTCGTCAATTCGGGAATAGGCGGCAACGCAATCTGGGGCGGCTCGGGGATCCCCGCAAAGGACAGATTCGAGCGGGACGCCCTTGACATTCCCGGCGTGAGAACGGTCATAATCCTCATCGGCACGAACGACATTCCCGGCGCGCAGACCGACACTTCGGAGGACATGATAAAAGAATACAAGGCGATGATAGACGCCTGCCACAAGCGCGGGATAAAGATCTTCGCCGGAACGATAACCCCCTTCGGCACAAACGAATGGTGGAAGTCAGACCTTCACGAGGGCATTCGCTCGAAGGTGAACGAGTGGCTGATGAGCCCCGACAGCGGCTTCGACGGCTGTGTCGATTTCGCCTCGGCGGTCTGCGATCCGTCCGATCCGACAATACTCAAATCCGAGAACGATTCTGGCGACGGCCTCCACCCGAGCGCCGCCGGCCACCGTCTTATGGGCGAAGCGGCCGCAAAGGTCATAAAAGAGGCGCTCGGGCAGTGATCCCGCCCGATGAGATGATACCATAAAACCGATTCCGTATCAACTCCGTCAGATATTCAAAGCCCGTCTTTTTGGCGGGCTTTTTTGCGGCAAAATGCCGGAAATTTTCCGGATATTCTCAAAATTGCCACGCCGCGGCCGCAAAATGCGGACTTTTTGCAAAAATATTCTTAAAAATTCTATTGAAAAATTCTGGCGCTATGCTATAATAATCGAAATGTAATATAATTTTTCTGAGATATACGGAGGTTATCATATGTCAGACAGAAAACCGATGCTTTTCGCCTTTGCCGACGAGGCGGGCGGCGAGCTTTCAAAACAGATTGCGGCCATGAAGCGAAACGGCCTCATGGGGGTCGAGCTCAGGGGCACCGAATACGGCAACGTGTCGGATCTTAGGCCCGAGCAGGCAAAGGATATAAATTCCCGCCTTCAGGCCGAGGGGCTTCGGGTGTGGTCTTTAGGCTCCCCGCTCGGCAAGACGAATATTACGGAGCCGTTCGGCCCGGTGCTCGAAAAGCTCAAAAGAACCCTTGAGACCGCCGAAATACTCGGCGCGCAGAACATAAGGATATTCTCCTTTTACCTGCCAAGAGGGGAGCAGCCGGAGAAATACCGCTCCGAGGTTATAGACCGCCTCGGCAAAATGGCGGAAATCGCCGACGCGCTTCACACCGGGGTAACCCTATGCCACGAGAACGAAAAGGGAATATACGGCGACAGCGCCGAGCGCTGCCTCGACATCTTAAAGAGCACCGGCGTTTTCGGCATATTCGATCCCGCAAACTTCGTCCAGTGCTCGGTGGATACCGCGGCCGCCTGGGATATGTTAAAGGACAGGACGAGATATCTGCACATAAAGGACGCCCTTTCTGACGGCCGAGTGGTGCCGGCGGGCTGCGGCGTGGGAAATCTCACAAAAATAGTAAAGGAATTTATTTCCATGGGCGGCCGTGCGATGACCGTAGAGCCGCACCTTAAGGTGTTCGACGGGCTTGCGGGGCTCGAGCGCGAGGGCGAGCGCTCCCAGGTGGGGGAGGTATATACATACCCCAGCGCCGACGCCGCCTTTGACGCCGCCTGCGACGCGATAAAAGAGGTAATAGAGGTGATATCTGCATGAAGATCGGTGCTCAGCTTTACACCGTCCGCGGCTTCACCCAAACCCTCGACGGCTTTGCCGAGGCGCTAAAGCGTGTGGCGGACATAGGTTATAAGACCGTTCAGGTTTCGGGCAGCTGCCCGTTCGAGGCGAAGTGGCTTAAAGAGCAGCTCGAAAAAAACGGCCTTGAATGCGCCCTTACGCACACGCCGCCCGAGAGGCTTTTAAACGAGACAAAAAAGGTCGCCGAAGAGCATAAAATTTTCGGCTGCCGCTATGCCGGTCTCGGCTGGAACGCCTTTACCCTCGAAAACGGCGACACCCCCGAGGAATTCATAAAAAAATACATGCCGGTCGCCGTGGGGCTTTTTGAGTGCGGCGTGAAGCTTATGTATCACAACCACGACCAGGAATTCAAGCGCCCGGGCGGCAGGCTTATCCTTGAGATCCTCGCCGAGGCTTTCCCGAAGGAGCTTATGGGCTTTACGCTCGACACCTTCTGGGTGCAGGCCGGCGGCGGAGATCCCGCTTGGTGGCTTAGAAATCTCTCCGGCCGGGTGGACTGCATACATCTTAAAGACTTCGCCTACGGGCGCAGGTTTGCCGTTGTGGGCGAGGGGAACATGAACTTCGGGGCGATTTTTGCGGCGGCCGAGGACGCGGGCACGAAATATATGCTCGTCGAGCAGGACGACTGCTACGGCGAAGACCCGTTCGACTGCCTCGCGCGAAGCTATAAATATCTCAGATCCGAAGGCTTTGAATAAGGAGGATAATTATGGAAAAAATCAGACTGGGAATCATAGGCATCGGCAACATGGGTTCCGGCCACGCCACAAGAATTAAGGCCGGCAATTGCCCCGACTTCGTTTTGACGGCGGTCGCGGATATAAATCCCAAGAGACTGGAATGGGCCGAAAGGGAGCTCGGCGACGGGGTAAAAAGGTTCGACAGCGCCGAAGATATGCTTTCCTCGGGGCTCATCGACGCCTGTATAGTTGCGGTGCCCCATTACGATCACCCGAAATATGTCATCGAATGCCTTAAAAAGGGCATACACGTCATGTGCGAAAAGCCCGCCGGCGTATACACAAAACAGGTTCGCGAGATGAACGAGGAGGCGAAAAAGCACCCCGACGTCGTCTTCGGAATGATGTTCAACCAGCGCACAAACTGCGTCTACAGAAAGATGCGCGAGCTTGTTCAGTCGGGAAAATACGGCCAGATCAGGCGTACTAACTGGATAATCACCGACTGGTACCGCCCGCAGGCCTATTACAATTCGGGCAGCTGGCGCGCGACATGGTCGGGCGAGGGCGGCGGAGTGCTTTTGAACCAGTGCCCCCACAATCTTGATTTATGGCAGTGGATCTGCGGCATGCCGAAAAAGGTATCCGCCCACATGCAGTTCGGCAAGTGGCACGACATCGAGGTTGAGGACGACGTTTCGGTCTACTGCGAATATCCCAACGGCGCGACGGGCGTTTTTGTAACCACCACCGGCGACGCCAAGGGCACCAACCGCTTCGAGATTCAGCTTGACGGCGCAAAGCTTGTCGCCGACTACAGCGGCCTCACCGTCCTTGAATTCGACGTTTCGGAGCCGGAATTCTCCCGCACGAACACCGTTCCCTTCGGAAATTTAAGCGCCCACAAGGCGGATATCGAGCTTGACGGCGAAAATCCCCAGCACGACGGAGTGCTGCGGGCGTGGGGCGGCGCCATTTTAAGGGGCGAGCCCCTTGTGGCCGACGGCAGCGAGGGTATCCGCGGGCTCAAGCTTTCAAACGCCATACATCTTTCGGCGTGGCTCGGCCGCGACATAGACCTTGACGAATTCGACGAGGATCTGTTCTATAGCGAGCTTCAGAAGCGCGTCGCGACAAGCCGCAGAAAGACAAACATAGTCGAGCAGGTGGCCGACACCTCCGACACCTACGCCGGAAACAGATGAGCGGCGCGTTAAGGCTCGGCATAGTCGGAATAGGCGGCATAGGCTCGGCGCATTTCAACTGCGTCGGCTCGGGAAAAATTAACGGCATGACCCTTGCCGCCGTCTGCGACATAAAGCCCGAGAGGCTCGATTACTGCAAGGGAGTTTACCCCGATGTTCCCCGCTTCGACGACGTCGATAAGATGATATCGAGCGGCCTTATCGACGCCCTGCTGATAGCGGTGCCCCACCCTTTGCATGCAAAAATCGCAATAAAGGCGCTTTCGGCGGGTCTTCACGTTCTCACCGAAAAGACGGAAGACATAACCGTCTCGGCGGCTAAAAGGCTCAACGAGGCCGCCGAGGCCTCGGGCAGGGTCTTCGGGATAATGTTCAACCAGAGGACTAACCCGATTTACCGCAGATGCCGCGAGATAGTGAGATCCGGCGAAATCGGCGAGCTAAAGCGCTCGGTGTGGATAATCACCAACTGGTACCGCACGCAGTACTACTACGATTCCGGCGAATGGCGCGCAACGTGGTCGGGCGAGGGCGGGGGAGTGCTTTTAAATCAGGCGCCCCACAATCTCGATCTCTGGCAGTGGATATGCGGCATGCCCTCCGAGATAACCGCCTTCTGCGACGTCGGCAAGTGGCATGACATCGAGGTCGAGGACGACGTCACCATCTTCGCAAGATATCCCGGCGGCGCCACCGGCACGTTTATCACCTCGACCGGTGAGCTCCCCGGCACCAACCGCCTTGAGATCACCGGCAGCCGCGGCAGCGTAGTCGTCGAGCAGGGAAGGCTTATTGAAAAGCTCCTTAAAACCGATGAGCCGACGATCCGCCGGGAATCGAAGGAGAGCTGGCCGAGCGTTGCCCCCGAGATAAAGGTGTATGCCCCTAAGGATTCCGGGGCGGCGCACGCGGGAATACTCCAGAATTTTGCAAACGCAATTCTTTACGGCGAGGAGCTTTTGGCCCCCGGCGCCGAGGGGATAAACGAGCTCAGCATATCCAACGCGGCGTATCTTTCCTCCTGGACGGGAAAGAGCGTTAAGATACCCTTTGACTGCGGCGAGTTTGACAGGCTTCTTGAAAGCCGCCGCTCGGCGAGCGCCCCTAAGGAGGGCGGCTCCCCGCAGACACACGGCGATTACAGCGAGAGGTGGCAGGTGAGGTTTTAACCGCCGCCTCGCTTTTTTGATATCGCAGTCCGATTTATGCCCGCGAATGCTTGACATTTGCCCCGCTTTGTTGTATCATACAGTTAAACCGTTACATAGCGGGGAGGAAGTATTTTGCAGACAAGAGATATCTTATACATATTGGGCGGCTACCTTTGCGGGTCGATGCTCTTTGCGCGGCTTGTCAGCCAGCTTCTATATAGGCGCGACGTCACCGACGACGGCCCCGACCAGAATCCCGGAACCGCCAACGCCTTTAAGTGCGGGGGATTTTTCTGCGGAGTGCTCACGCTGATCTTAGACCTTGCCAAGGGAATTCTGCCCGTTCACTTTTATATCCGCGGTCTCGACGAGGACGACTACGGCATAGCGCTCGCGCTTGTCATCGCCGCGCCGGTTTTGGGCCACGTTCTGCCCGTGTTCTTCAAATTCAGGGGCGGAAAGGGCATCGCCGTATTTTTCGGCTCCCTGCTGGGGCTGTTCCCCTATATAATGATGCCGGGGCTTATCCTGGCCGCGGTGTTCATCTTCTTCTCGGTCATCGTGGTGATATCCCCCCACTATTACCGCACCCTCGTCACCTACGTCACCGCCGGCATTCTCGTTCTTGTCATCGGAAGATGTCCCTTGGCGGTTTCGGTGGGATTTTTGTGCTCCGCGGTCATAATAATCGTTAAGATGCTGCGAAGCACCGAGCAAAAAGAAGAATTAGAGGTTAAACTTGCATGGAAGCACTGATTTTATCCTGCTCGACGGGAGGAGGCCACAACGCCGCAGCCAACGCCGCGGCCGAGGCTCTGAATCTTCGCGGGCATAACGTCAGGGTCTTAGACCCCTATACACTCGTCGGAAAGCATGTCGCAAACGCCGTCGGCGGAACGTATGTCAGAATGGTGCAGATATCGCCCACGCTTTTCGGCGTGGTATATAAACTCGGCGACACCTACCGCAAGCTGCCTATAAAATCGCCGGTCTACGCGGTGAACCGCCACATGGCAAAGCGCCTTGCGAGGTATTTCGCCGAAAACAAGACTGACGTCGTTTTATGCACCCACGTCTTCCCCGCCGAGATGCTGTCCTATATGAAAAACAGCGGCATGAATGTCCCGAAGATAGTTTTCATCGCCACCGACTACACCTGCATTCCCTTTACCGAGGAGACCAACTGCGACTATTACGCCACCCCCTCGCCGGATCTCAACGACGAATATATCCGCTGCGGCGTGCCGGAAGAAAAGCTCGTCCACACCGGGATACCCGTCAAAAAGGGCTTTAGGGAGGATATGCCGAAGCAGGCAGCCAGGCGGAATCTGGGGCTCGACCCCAAGTCAAGGTATATCATACTTTCGGGCGGAAGCATCGGCGCCGGCAAGCTTCGTACGGCGATAAGGGTTTTGGAGCCCACCCTCGAGCCGGAGGACAAGCGGCTGATCGTTCTTTGCGGAAACAACAGCGGCCTTTTCGGCTCGCTCAGCGAGCATTACGCCGACAACCCGCGCATTACCGTTTTGCCGAGCACCGGCGACATGCCGACATATCTTCACGCCTGCGACATCTTCATAGGCAAGCCGGGCGGCCTTTCCTCGACGGAATGCGCCAGCGCCCGCGTGCCGACAATATTTATCTCCCCGATACCCGGCTGCGAGACCCAGAACAGCCGCTTCTTTGCCGGCAGGGGAATGGCCCTCACGGTAAGAAGCATACGCCACCGCCTCATTCCCGCGATAAAGCGCCTTGAGAGCGATTCGGCGGTTTCAAAGATGAGGCGCCAGCAGGAAAAATACATCTCAGGCCGCGGCGCCGAGGAGATCGCCGATCTCTGCGAGCGCATCGCCGGGGAAAGAAACTGATATATAAACCGAGCCCCCTCCCGTTTGGGAGAGGGCTTGTTTTATTTTCCGAATTTTCCTGTCATGCGGTCGAATATGTTCTTTCTGTCCGACTTGTTGCGCTCCTCGAGCGAGTCGTCGAACGCCTTTAAAAGCTCGGCCTGCCTGCGGTTGAGGTTCTTCGGAACGTCCACCCTTACGGCGAAGTGGTGATCTCCCCTCGTCGGGCGGTAAAGCTTATATACGCCCTTGTTTCTGAGCACGAACACCGTGCCGTTCTGGGTTCCCGGGGGGATCCTGAATTTCTCGCCGCCGTCTATGGTGGGCACGGTTATCTCGTCGCCGAGAGCCGCCTGAAGATAGCTTATCGGCACCTCCGAGTAGATATCCGAGCCCTCGCGCTCAAACATTTCGTCCGGCTTTACGTTGATCCTTATGATGATATCGCCGTTTTCGCCGCCGTTTATGCCGCAATCGCCCTCGCCGGTTATCCTGTCGGTGTTGCCGTTGTCAACTCCGCGCGGAATGCTCACCGTCTTTGTGAACGGCCGCCTTACCACGCCCTGTCCCGAGCAGCCCGGGCATACCTCCCGGATTATCCTTCCGGTGCCGCGGCACCTTGGGCAGACCGAAGTCGACTGTATGACCGCGCCGCCGAATCTTTGCGCCGTGCGCACCGAGCCGGTTCCCCGGCAGTCGGGGCAGGTCTCGGGCGAGGTGCCCGGCCTCGCGCCGCTTCCGTGGCACTGAGGGCATTTTTCGTTGCGGTTCACCCTCACGGTGACGTCAACGCCCTTGCAGGCGTCCATGAAGGAAATCTGCACGTCGGTGCGTATATCCTGACCGCGGCGGGGCGCGTTTGGATTCTGTCTCGACTGTCCGAAGCCGCCCATTCCGCCAAAGCCGCCGAAGCCGCTGAATATATCCCCGAAGATATCTCCGATATCCCCGAAGCCGCCCATTCCGCCGAAGCCTCCGAAGCCGCCCGCTCCCGCGCCGGAACCCGCGCCGTAGCTCGGGTCGACGCCCGCAAAGCCCGCGCGGTCATATTTCGCGCGCTTGTCTTTGTCGGAGAGAACGTCATAGGCCTCGTTTACCTCTTTCATCTTTTCCTCCGCTTCCTTGTCGTCGGGGTGGAGGTCGGGGTGGTATTTTTTGACCATCGCGTGGTAGGCTTTTTTTATTTCCGCGTCGGTGGCGCTTTTCGAAACGCCGAGGACTTCGTAATAATCTCTCTTTTCTGCCATATTTTTTCTCCGTTATTTAATGAATGCGCGGCCCGCAGCTGCGCGGGCCGTGCTTAGGTTACATTCGGGATCAGTTGGCGTTCTGGCCGCCGTTATTGAAATCCTCGGGATTTACCTGGCCGTTCTGCGAGGCCTGCTGGTAAACCTTTGTGGCGACGGCGCCGAAAGCGGTCTCAAGATCCTTGCGGCGGCTGTTGATTAGCTCGATGTCGCTGCCCTTGAGAGCGTCTTCGAGGGCCGAGATCTTTGCCTCGACGTCCTGGCGATCCTGAAGCGTCACCTTGTCGCCGAAATCGTCGAGCGACTTGCGGCACTGGAACACCATCTGATCGGCCTGGTTGCGGGAATCTACCTCCTCGCGCTTGCGCTTATCCTCGGCGGCAAAGCGTTCGGCGTCCTTTACGGCCTTGTCGATGTCCTCTTTGGACATGTTCGAGGAGGAGGTTATCGTGATGTTCTGCTCCTTACCGGTGCCGAGATCCTTCGCGGTGACATGAACGATGCCGTTGGTGTCGATGTCGAAAGTGACCTCTATCTGAGGAATGCCTCTCGGCGCGGGGGCGATTCCGTCAAGCTTGAACATGCCGAGCTGCTTGTTGTCCTTGGCCATTTCGCGCTCGCCCTGCAAGATGTTGATGTCGACGGCGGTCTGGTTGTCGGCAGCGGTCGAGAAGACCTGCTTGCGCGAGCAGGGTATGGTGGTGTTTCTCTCGATTATCTTGGTGCACACGCCGCCCAAGGTCTCAAGGCCGAGGGAGAGCGGGGTGACGTCGTTGAGAACGAGGCTGGAATCTATATCGCGGTTCAGAATGCCGCCCTGAATGGCCGCGCCGAGGGCGACGCATTCGTCGGGGTTGATGCCCTTGAAGGGCTCCTTGCCGGTGATCTTCCTTACGGCGTCCAGAACGGCGGGAATTCTCGACGATCCGCCGACCATGAGGACTTTGTTGAGCTGCGAGGCGGTGAGACCCGAATCGGAAAGAGCCTGGCGGACGGGGCCCATGGTGGCCTCTACGAGGTCTGCGGTGATCTCGTTGAATTTGGCCTGGGTGAGGGTGTAATCGAGATGCTTTGCGCCGGTGGCGTCGGCGGTAATGAACGGCAGGTTGATGTTAGAGGTGGGCACGTTGGAGAGCTCGATCTTCGCCTTTTCGGCGGCCTCCTTAAGCCTCTGCATGGCCATCTTGTCGGTGGAGAGGTCAATTCCGTCGGTCTTCTTGAATTCCGAGACCAAAAGGTCGATGATCCTCTGATCGAAGTCGTCGCCGCCGAGGTGGTTGTTGCCGGCGGTGGCCAGAACCTCGGTCACGCCGTCGCCCATCTCAATGATGGATACGTCGAAGGTGCCGCCGCCGAGGTCATAAACCATAACCTTCTGATCCTCTTCCTTGTCGATTCCGTAGGAGAGGGCTGCCGCAGTCGGCTCGTTAATGATTCTGCGGACGTTGAGGCCGGCAATCTGTCCGGCGTCCTTGGTGGCCTGGCGCTGCGAGTCGGTGAAGTACGCCGGAACGGTGATAACCGCCTCGGTCACCTTTTCGCCGAGGTAGGCTTCGGCGTCGGTCTTTAGCTTTTGCAGGATCATCGCGGAGATCTCCTGCGGGGTATAGCTCTTGCCGCCCATCTGGGCCTTGTAATCGGAACCCATGTGACGCTTGATTGATATGACGGTGTTGTCAAAGTTGACTACCGCCTGGCGCTTTGCAACCTGGCCGACAAGCCTGTCACCGTTTTTGGAAACGCCGACGACCGACGGGGTGGTTCTTGCGCCCTCGCTGTTGGTGATGACTACTGCCTCGCCGCCCTCCATGACGGCCACGCAGGAATTGGTGGTGCCGAGATCGATACCTATGATTTTAGACATGTAAAATTACTCCTTTTTATAAAATGTTACTTGTTTTTTTATATGATAACGCTAACGCGCGATCAGCATATTTAATTCGCAACCGCAACCATTGCGTGCCTTATAACTTTGTTCCCGAGCTTATAGCCCTTCTGATATACCTGCGCCACGGTGTTCTCGCCCAAGTTTTCGTCGCTCACCTGGCTCACCGCGTTTTCAAGCGCCGGATCGAAAACCTCGCCCACGCGGTTTATCTCCTCAACCCCGAGCTTCTGAAAAGCCTTCGAAAGCTGATCGTATATCATCATGACCCCGGCCTTGTACTTTTCGTCGGCGGTCTCGGCCATGGCGGCGCGCTCGAAGTTGTCGGCCAGCGGCAAAAACGCCTCTACGGCGTTCGCCGTCGCCTCGGGATATATCTCCTGGCGCTCCTTGGCGCTTCTCTTGCGGAAATTGTCAAATTCGGCGAGCAGCCTCAGGTATTTGTCCCTGAGCTCCGCGTTTTCGGCTCTCAGCTTTTCCTCCTCGGTGGGCTCGGCCTTTGCCTCCTCCGGGGCTTTTTCCTCTTTGGGCTCCTCTTTGACATCCTCCGTCTTCTCGGAGGCCGCTTCCGCCGCCTTTTCGGCTTTTTCCTCGGCCGCGGGCTCCTTGGGAGCGGTTTTGGTTTCGGCGCCGTTTTCGGCGTTCTTTTTTTCTTTACTCTTGTCGCTCATAAATTATTCCTCTCAATCTTCATCGCCCGCATGCTCGCCGTTCGTGAGCTCCGGCGTGCCGGCGCCCTCGTCGGTGGAGAGCATCTCGGATATCTTATCCGCGAAATACTCCACATAGGGGATCACCTTTTTATAGTTTATCCTCATCGGGCCGATAAGCCCGAGATGTCCTGCAACCCTGCCGTTTTTCGAAAAATTCGAGCTTATAAGGCTTGAATTTCCGATGACAAAGGATTCGTCCTCGTCGGAGAACATAACGTGAATGCCGCTTAAGCTGTCGTCTACAAGCTTTCTGAGATCGTCGCGGTGCTCCAAAAAATTCACGATCTCGTTGCGGTCGAATTCCTCGCACTGCAAAAGATTTCCTACGCCGCTCACGTTTATCTCACGCTCCACAAGCTCGCGGGTCATGTCGAACACCCCCCGCATAAGCGGCGAAAGCGTCAAAAGATACGTTCCCATCGCGGTCTCGAGCCTTGAAAGCATCTCGTCGCTCAGCACCTCAAGCGGAACGCCCTCGATGTTCTGCTTCAGAAATTCCGCGAAGTAGTCGAGCTGCTCCTGCGTGAGGTCTATCTCAACTCGGCAGGTGCGGTTTTTTATCTTGCCGTTCGAGGCGATGAGCAAAAGAACATACAGCCGCTTGCCGGTGGGAATAACCTCAACCTTCGAGATCACCGAGAACTTCGGATTCTCGCTCGAGGCGAAGGTGGCGTACTGCGTAAGCTCTGCCAAAGCGTTTTGCGCCGAGCGCACAATTCCCTCCTCGGAATATTCGTCGGTGTCCATCATGCTGTCTAAAAGGAGCTTTTCCTCGGTCGACAGGGGATTTGTCTTAAGCAGGCGGTCGACATAAAGCCGGTAGCCGTTATATGTCGGAATCCTCCCGGCAGAGGTGTGGGGCTGCTCGAGATATCCCTGCTTTTCAAGCTCGGCCATCTCGTTTCTTATGGTGGCGCTCGAGGCGCCGACATACTTCATTATAGACTTCGAACCCACAGGCTCGCCGGTGACGATGTATTCGTCCACCACCGCGGCAAGAATCCTAAGCTTTCTGTCGTCCATGCCCAGACCTCCTTTTTGCGGGTTGGCAGTTTGAAGTGCCGATTGTTAGCACTCATATTTTCCGAGTGCTAAAATATAGTATACCCTTTTTTCCGAAGATGTCAAGGGGTTTTTAAAATTTTTTTGAAATTTTTTAAGAAAAAATATTCCGGCCGAAATTCGGGCCGTTTTTCGGGGAAAATCAGCGCGTTCGGGAACATGTTCCGACAAAAATTTCCCGCGGCGTCTGGTATAACCTTATCACAGAAAGCGCGAAAGGAAGTGAAAAGATGGCGGTATATATCAGCGAGGGCAAAAATGGCGAGATAATCGCGAAGATCACCGGCGAGATAGATCACCACGCCGCAAGGTGGCTGAGGGCCGACATAGACACGGCCATACAGGACAAAAACCCGAAAAGGCTTTTGATAGACTTTTCCGGCGTCAGCTTTATGGACAGCTCGGGAGTGGGGCTTGTTATGGGGAGATACAAAAACATGGCGGGCAGGGGCGGAACGGTTTCGCTTGTGAACATGCCGGAATATATTGAAAAGGTGATGAGGCTTGCCGGAATGGACAGGCTTCTGAGCGGCAAGGAGGATTAAATGAAAAAGGTTTTGAACGAAATGAAGCTCAGCTTTCCGGGTCTTTCCGAAAACGAGCGCTTTGCAAGGGCGGCGGTCGGCGGGTTTGTGAGCATAAAAAATCCCCGCCTTGACGAGCTTAACGACATCAAGACGGCGGTGAGCGAGGCGGTGACGAACTGCATAGTCCATGCCTACCGCGACAGCGTCGGCGTAATCGAGCTGACGGCAAAGCTGACCGAGGAGGGCGTTTACATAAAAATCAGAGACCGCGGCTGCGGAATAGAGGACGTAAAGAAGGCTATGGAGCCGCTTTACACAACACTTGCGGACGAGGAGCGCTCGGGTCTCGGTTTTTCTGTAATGCAGAGCCTCTGCGACAGCGTGACGGTAAAGAGCAAACCCGGCTCGGGGACGTCGGTGGTGCTTACAAAGAGGCTCAGAACCAAGTTATAGGTGAGCTATGTATACAACAAACGAAGCCTACGCCGAGGCCGCCGAAACGACGGTCGAAGGGAATTTGGGGCTTGTAAGGCTGTGCGCGGGGCGCTTTCGGGGCAGGGGAATTGAATATGAGGAGCTTTACAGCGCCGGCTGCATGGGGCTTGTAAAGGCGGTAAAGGCCTTTGACAAATCCCGCGGGGTGAGATTTTCCACCTACGCGGTGCCGGTGATACTCGGCGAGATAAGGCGGCTTTTCCGCGACGGCGGGGCGGTGAAGGTGTCGCGGAGCCTAAAGGAGCGCGCCGTGAAGATCTCCCGCGAGGCGCAACGGCTCGAGCACGAGCTCGGCCGCGAGCCGAGAATATCGGAAATAAGCGATTCCACCGGCATTCCGCCCGAAGACGTCGCCGAGGCGATCTGCGTGATGAACCCGGTTGTGAGCCTGACGAGGGAGACCGACGACGGCGCCGAGACCGCAGACATTCCCGTCGAGGCGCCGGATATAAGGATAACCGATTCGATAGCGCTTTCGCAGGCGCTCGAGAGTCTTGAGGAGCGCGACCGCGCGCTTATCTACATGAGGTTTTTCGCAAACCTCACCCAGCAGAAGACCGCCCAGCGGCTGGGAATGACCCAGGTGCAGGTGTCGCGAAGAGAAAAAAAGGTGCTTTCGGAGCTGAGAAAGCTCATGGAATAGCCCTGCCGGGGCGGCCCGGCGTCGGAGGGAGGAGATCCCTCCGAAATTTTTTTGAAAAAACTATTGTATCTTAAAGAGAAATCTGTTATTATATATGCGTATGTGTAAACATGGACACAGGTCATTTCGACTTTAAATACGGAAAGGAACTTTTATATGTCTAACTGCGCAATAGTCGGCATCAACTGGGGCGACGAGGGCAAGGGCCGCATGGTAGACCTCATCACCCGCGACCACGACATCGTCGTGAGATATCAGGGCGGGGGAAACGCCGGCCACACCATCATCAACGAATACGGAAAGTTTGCCCTGCATCTTCTGCCCTCCGGCATCTTCACCGACGGGGTGGTGAACATTCTCGGCAACGGCGTGGCGCTCGATCCCGAAAACCTCTGGAAGGAGATAGAGGAGGTAAGGGCGCGCGGGGTGAAGATCACCCCCGAAAATCTCAAAATAAGCGACCGCGCTTCGCTGCTTATGCCATGGCACCGCGAGCTCGATTCTCTTGAGGAGGCACGCCTTGCGGATAAAAAATACGGCTCTACAAAGCAGGGCATCGCCCCGTTTTACTCCGACAAATACTCCAAAAAGACCGTCCTCGCCGGCGAGCTCAATTACCCCGAACACTTAAAGGCCCACCTTGAGGACTTGGCGGAGTGGAAAAATCTCACCCTCAAAAACGTCTACGGCGCCGAGGGGTATACCATGGAGCAGCTCGCGGAATGGGTGCGCGATTTCGGCGAGAAGATAAAGCCCTTTGTCTGCGACACCGGCGAATATCTCAAAAAGGCCGTCGCCGCCGGCAAGAGCGTTTTGTTTGAAGCCCAGCTCGGCGCTTTAAGAGATCTCGACTACGGAATCGTGCCATACACCACGTCTTCGAACACGATAGCGGCGTTCGCGCCCGTCGGCTCGGGGCTTCCCGGCGTTAAAATCGATAAGATCGTCGGCGTGGTCAAGGCCTATTCCTCCTGCGTCGGCGAGGGCCCGTTCACATGCGAGTGGTTCGGCGAGGAGGCCGAAAAGCTCAGGGAGGCAGGGGACGAATACGGCGCCAAGACAGGCCGCCCCCGCCGCGTCGGCCCTATTGACATAGTCGCCACCCGCTACGGCGTCGAGACCCAGGGGGCCACCGTCATAGCGCTGACAAAGCTTGACGTCCTAAGTTATATGGACGAGATACCGATATGCTCGCAGTATGAGCTTTTCGGCGAAAAGACCGACCGCTTCCCCTTCCCCGCCGTTCTTGCGGACGCAAAGCCGATAGTCACCCATATGCCCGGCTGGAAGTGCGACATATCGAAATGCCGCAGCTGGGAGGAGCTGCCCATAGAGGCGAGAAACTACGTCGAATACGTCGAGCGCGAGATAGGCTGCCGCATAGGCTATGTTTCCGTGGGCCCCGAGCGCGAAAGCATTATATTAAGATAGACGCATACGGGGGCTTCGGGCTTATGGGATATATTTCAGACCTGAGAAAAACCGTCGGGCATAAAACACTTATGATGCCCTGCGCCTGCCTGATAATAGGCGACGGCAAGGGTAATATCCTGCTTCAGAAAAGAACGGACGACGGCAAATGGGGATATCACGGCGGAGCCGTAGAGATCGACGAATCCGCCGAGGACGCCGTTTTAAGGGAAGTACAAGAGGAGCTCGGGATAATTCCCGACGGGCTTGAGCTTTTCGGGGTATATTCCGGCCCGGAATATCACCATGTCTATCCCAACGGCGACGAGGTCTCCTGTATAGACATAGTGTATGTCTGCCACAAATTTCACGGCGAGATCAATTTTTCCGACGGCGAGGTGTCCGAGGTCGGCTGGTTCAACAAACAAAGCCTCCCCGAAAATCTCTCGCAGAATCCGCGCCGCCCGATTTCGGACTATCTTTCCCGGTTCGACTGATTACATAAAAAAGGAGAATAAAAATGCCTACAAACATTTACGAATCCCCGCTCAGCTCGCGCTACGCTTCCCCCTTTATGCTCGAGCTATTTTCCATGGACAGAAGGATCCAGACCTGGCGCAGACTTTGGGTCGCTCTCGCGAGGGCGGAATCGAAGCTCGGTCTGCCTATAACCGAAGAGCAGGTCGCCGAGCTTGAGGAGCACATCGCCGATATCGACTACGAGGTCGAGCGCGCCCGCGAAAAGGAAGTCCGCCACGATGTAATGGCGCATATCTACGCCTACGGCAAGGTGGCGCCCTCCGCCGCCGGGATAATCCACCTCGGCGCCACAAGCTGCTATGTCACCGACAACGCCGACCTTATTATCTACCGCGACGGCCTTAAATACCTCCGCGGGGAGGTGGCGAAGGTGCTGAAAAATCTTGCCGATTTCGCCGAAAAGTATAAGGACACCCCCACCCTCGGCTACACCCACTATCAGCCCGCCCAGCTTGTCACCGTCGGCAAGCGCGCCGCGCTGTGGGCGCAGGATTTTTTGGCGGATCTTGAGGAGCTCGACTTCGTGATCGAAAGCTTTCGGTTCCTCGGCTGCCGCGGCACCACCGGCACAGAGGCCAGTTTTATGGATCTGTTTGAGGGGGACGGCGAGAAGATAGACAAGATGAACAGAATGATCTCGGTGGAATTCGGCTTCGAGAAGCTCTTCACCGTTTCGGGGCAGACCTACCCGAGAAAGTTCGATTCCAAAATTCTCAACGTGCTGTCGTCCATCGCCCAGAGCTGCTACAGAATGGCGAACGATTTAAGGCTTTTGCAGCACGACCGCCAGGTTGAGGAGCCGTTTGAGAAGAATCAGATAGGCTCGTCGGCGATGGCCTATAAGCGCAACCCGATGAGATGCGAGAGGATCTGTTCGCTTTCAAGATATCTCATGGCCGACGCCATGAACGCCCCGATGACCGCCTCGACCCAGTGGCTTGAACGCACCCTCGACGATTCGGCGAACCGCCGCATCTCCCTGCCCGAGGGCTATCTTTGCGCCGACGCCGTTTTAAGGCTCGCCCAGAACGTCACCGACGGCATGCACGTGAACGAAAAAATGGTGGAAAAGGCCGTCAGGGAATATCTGCCCTTCATCGCGACCGAAAACCTCATGATGGAGGCCGTGAAGCGGGGCGGCGACCGCCAGAAGCTCCACGAGATAATTCGCCAATGCTCTATGGAAGCCACCGCAAGAATGAAGGAGGGCGAGAGCTGCGACCTGCTTTCAAGGCTCGCCTCCCACCCGGAATTTTCCATGACCGAGGCCGAGATGGAGGCGGTTTTGGAGCCGAGGCTCTATACCGGCCGCTGCGCCGCGCAGGTTGAAAAGCTTGTCGCCGAGGTTCGCGAGGCCGTCGCAAAAGTCGAGATCACCGACGCCAAAGAGGTAGAGATTCTTTAAAGTAAATAAAAATTCATGAGCGTCAGTTCCGTTTGAAATTCCGATATCTGACCTCTGACATCTGTTTTCTTGATGCGGCCTTTAAGCCGCATCAAAAACCCCCGCCCCGTTCCCCGGGACGGGGATTTTTATCATTCTTTCATGGCGGCTGCGCGTTCAAGCGTCTCGATGACCGCCTTAGCCTCGGAGGCGGTGTAATGCATGCCTGAAATCTTTAGGGTGAATTCTCCGGTGATCGCGTCGATATACGCTTTTTCGAATTTATAGCTGTCGTCGCTGTTATAGCCCACCGGCCTTATGCACCAAAACGGCCGCAGCTCGTATTCGCACTGCCCGAGCAGCACCGAGTTTATAACGCTGTAAACCCCGCTGTCCTTGTTATAGGGGTATCCCTTGCAGAACGGAAGATAGTTGAGCTCGGCGGTGTAGTCGTGCCCCAGCCCCTCGGGCGGCAGCGACTGCGAAAGTATCTCGCCGGCCTTGGCAAGCGTGAGAAGCTTTACGTCGCTCTCCTCGGGCTCCCTCTCCGAAAAAGACCACTCCTTTGAAAATCGGGTTATCTTCTCCTTTTCGGCGCACCACGCGGTCAGCCCGCAGCCCTTTGCAAAAGCCTCGCCGTTCATAAGCGCCTCGGGGTCGCCTGTTTCGAACGGATCCATATCTATATGGTTGCCGTTTCGGTCTGTTTTTTCCATGTCAAAGAGATATCCGAAGCTTCCGTCACCGAGATCGCGCACCGTGAAGTTTCTGACGCGGTAGCTGCATTCTTCGGGGTCTGACGGCGCAACGTAGCCGTTCCAGAATTCCTCCATAAAGGCGACGGCCTCGCCGGCGTTCCATTCGCCGCCGCGCGACATATCATAGCTCAGGTCTTCCGGCAGGGTCTCGTATAATAGGTCAAACGTCGCGACGGTTTCATAGTTGCCGCTGTAGGCGTTAAGGTTGTCGAGCGCGCCGGTCTCGGAGCCGCATAGAAGCCCCGTAGAATGCATAAGCGCCTGCATGTTAAGATCCTCTTCGTCCGGCTGAAAGCATTTTATATAGATCCCTGTGCGGTTGTTTTCTCCCGCCGGGCGGGAGCTGTCTCTGGGGTCGTCGGGGAAGCGCTCTATGTAAAGATCTTCGTTTTCGGTGTCAAATCTTTCGGCGAAAAATCTCTCGGCGAGGGATTTTACATCGTAGCTCGGGTTCAGCCCGACGTCTATATCCGTCACCGGCATTCCATCGCTGTCCGGCACCCTTGCGCCGACTATTTTAAAGTTTGGGTATTCTGTTTTAAGGTCGTCTTCAAGACGGCTGCGGACATATTCCAGCCCGCCCGATTCCGAATCCTCAATTTCCGGCAGGGGCTCCGGCGCAGGGGTAGTCCATTCGGCCGCCGCCGACGTTTCAATATCCGTCACCGCTCGAAAGGTGGTTTTCGGCACCTTGGGGCCCTGCCTCGCGCAGCCCGTAAGCAGCGCCGCCGCGGCAGCCGCAAGAATAAAAATACGTTTCATAGTCTGTCTCCGTTTTGCCCGCCGAGCTTTTAAGCGGCGCGGCGCCCGGGGGTAAGCCTCCGGGCGCGGGCGCTGTCATGAGCATTTTCGGCGGACGTTCGACCTCTTAAAAGTCGAATTCCATTCCTCTTAATGTGATCTTGTCAACGGTGTTCACGTCGACGGGAACTTCAAAGCCGTAGTAGAAGTATTCGGTGCCGGAAACATTCTCGGGGGTGTCGAATTCAGTCCAGCCGCCCTGCGAGCCGCATATTCCGTAGACGGATTCATAGCTTTCGCCGTCGCCGATAACGGTGCCGTCGGTGAGGTAGAACTGCATGTAGTTATAGCCTATCTCCTTTGAACCCCTCGAAGTCTTGGGATCGCCGTACTTTGCCTGCCACTGCTCGTAGTCGCAGGAGAGAAGCACGCCGAGCGGCGAGATCTCCGCCTTGAACTCGATGCCGTCGAAGTAAGAGACATTGAGGGCGGGCGTCGCCTCCATAACCGCAACCTCGGATTTGTTGAGTGTCATGTCGATGCGGCATTCCTTGAGGGTGACGAAGTTGTAGTTTTCGTCGGTGTAGCCGAGGTCGCGAAGCGTGAATTCCATCACGTCGGGGATCTTCTCCGCGCCGCCCTCATACACCATGACGGTGAGAATGCCGCCGTCAAGAGAAATGGGGCTGACGCCTGCAGTGGTGCCGCTGAGGTTGGTGTGGCACTTTTTCCAGTCGAAGCCGAGCGTCCTGCCCTCGGGGAGGGCGGCAAGAACGTCGTCCTCAACCGCGTACTCGACCATCGCGTAGACAAAGTGATCGGAGACCGAGGCGCTGACGAACGCCGCGGTGCCGGTGAGCGGGTGAACGTCGCTTTCAAGGCCGGTGGCGTAATCGGCGGGGTTCACAAGCGCGGGAAGCTGATCGTATCCCGAAAGATTTGCAGAGCGGTTAGAGAAGAAGCCGGAGATCTTTTCAAGCCCGCCAATTCCGGCGGCAGCCGCAACAGTCCCGCAGACCAAAACCGCCGCGCAGGCGGCTATAGCCGCAATTTTTCCTCTGGAATAGCTTTTATGCTCGCGCTCCCTTGCCTTTTGGGCGTCGCTTAGATAGCGGTCGTCTATCTGCTCCATAGATTCGTAAACGCTGTATTTATTCATTTTCTGCACTCCTTTTAAATTCAGTAAAAAAGGTTTTTTCCGATAAGATACTCTTTAAGCTCGCCCCTCATTCTGCAAAGCAGGGTCTTTACGTTCGCCTCGGTATAGCCGGTTGCCCTTGCGATGTCGGATATCCTGTCGGCATAGAAGTAGCGCATTATAAAGATGTTTCTGCGCTCCCTGTTCAAAGAACCGAGCCAGTTGTTCAGCTCCTCGCCCAAAAGCTTAACGTCAAGCTCGTCTTCGGGGTTGCCGAGGTCTGAGACCGCCTCGCAGAACTCGTCTATCGAAACGTCAAGCTCGGGATTTCCCCTTTTGCCGCCGCTTCGCTTTCTTAAAATGTCGATTGCGCTGTGGCGCGTAAGCTTTACGAGGTAGCTGCGAAGGTCTGAGGGCCTGTTCGGAGGTATGGCGTTCCACGCCTTGAAAACGGCGTCGTTTAAAGCCTCCTCCGCGTCAAGAGTATCTCTTAATATGTTATAGGCGATTTTTGAAAGATATTTCCCGTACTTTTCCCTAAGCGCCGATATCGCCTCTTCGTCACGCTTAAATAAAAGTGCGATGATTTTTGCGTCCTGCATCTCACACCACCTTTTGAAAACGGTCGGCGCCGGCAGGGCGTCGGGCACTTTCCGTTTTTTTGGACGTCCACTTAATATCACGCAGAAAAAACCGAAAGGTTACAGAAATTCGGGACAAGTATATCATATTTTTTCAAAAAGCTCAATCAAAAGGCCGCGATAATTCTTATCCGTGAAAAAATCTTTATCTTCCGAAAAATTATCTTGACATTTTATAATGCCTTCGCTATACTATACTCATCTTTAACGGGAGGATCTGCCATGACTTCAAAACCTGTAACCCCGAATCTTATATCGCAGGCGGACGAGCTTTACGGCTATATCTGCGAAAACTTCGGAAAGAAAATTATTTCCGCCGTGCAGGAATGCCCCGGGCACCGGCACCATTCGCTTGAAACCGACTATATCTATAAGACCACCGGCAGGCTGCCCGCCATGAGGGGCCTCGATTTTATCCACGACGACTACGACGGCGTAGTCAGGCGCGCCAGGGAATGGCATTCCCGCGGAGGGATAGTCACTATATGCTGGCACACCGGCATTGAGGGAAACTCATATCCCGCTTCGCAAAAAGAGCTCCCCGACTTTGAGCTTTTGTTTGAGGATTCCCCGCTGAGGCAGCTTATGTTTTCGCGTTGGGACAGAGCCGCCGCCGCTTTAAAAGAGCTCGGCGACGCCGGAATACCCGTTCTGTGGCGGCCCTTTCACGAATTCGACGGCCAGTGGTTCTGGTGGGGCAAGGGCGGAAAGGACGTCTTTATAAGGCTCTGGAGAATGATGTTCGAGCGCTTCACCGATTACTATAAGCTGAACAACCTTTTGTGGGTATACGGCTATTCGGGAGAGGTCAAGCCGGGGTGGTATGCCGGCGACGACTGCTGCGATATCGTCGGCTCGGACAACTATGACGGCACCACCAATCTCAGGGCATGGAAGCTTTTAAAAGAGATCACCGAAAAGCCGCTCGCGTTTCACGAGACGGGCGTTTTGCGGCCGGTGGACGACTATGTTGCCGACGGCTGCCTTTGGAGCTGGTTCATGAATTGGCATACAAAATACCTCATCGAGGACAACAGCCCCGAGCTGCTGAACGGCGTCTATCACGACAGCCGGGTAGTCACCCTTGAGGACTATGTGCAAAAAATGCACCCTGCGCACCCGGCTTAGCGCGCTTTTTGCGGCTTGCGCGGAATTTCCGCCCTTGCGGCTTACTTCGGGCTGCCAAAAGGTGGCCGCCTTCGGCGGCGGATTGAATTCGCCCCACCCCCGCCCGGCTCCGCAAAAATAAATGGCCTCCTGCCGCCCCCTCCCCGCCCGGGGAGGGGGCGCCTTTTGCTTCCCCCAAATCTCCCTTAAAAATCCCGCACCTCCTATTTTTTCAAAAAATTTTCCCGACCCCCCTTGACAGTCGGAAAAAATTGTGGTACCATAGTGGTACCATAGTGGTACCGCCTTGACGGATATCACGAAAAATATTGACAAAAAGAGAGGTAATTACAATGGAAGAAAAGGTACTGTCGGTAAAAAAGAACGGCTTTAAGGCGCTGTTCCTCACGATCCTTATGCTCGTCGCATTTGTGGTGATCTTTGTCCTCGGGGTCGGCATGACCGAAGGCGGCGTTCCCGCGCTCGGATGGGTTTTTGTCGCGGTCGGCTTTGTGGGAATGCTCCTCGGCTGGATACCGTTTTTGGGTCTTAAGGTTTTAAAGCCGCAGGAGGCGCTCGTTCTCACCCTCTTCGGCAAATATGTCGGCACGCTTAAAAACGACGGCTTTTACTGGGTCAATCCGTTCTGCACGTCCTTTAACCCCGCCGCGAAGACTAAGCTCAACCAGTCGGGCGACGTGAACGGCGGCAAAACTCCTCCTGCGGTTGTTTTCGGAGCAAACGGCGCAGTCGCGGGCGAGGGCATGACCGTGCCTAACAACAAGATCTCCCTGAAGATCATGACCCTCAACAACTCCCGGCAGAAGATAAACGACTGCCTCGGAAATCCCGTCGAGATAGGAATCGCGGTTATGTGGAAGGTCGTCGACACCGCAAAGGCGGTCTTCAACGTAGACAACTATAAGGAATATCTCAGTTTGCAGTGCGACAGCGCGGTGAGAAACATTGTCAGGATCTATCCCTACGACGTCGCGGAGAATGTCGACACCACCGGCGACGGCATGGCCGACGAGGGTTCGCTTCGCGGCTCAAGCGAGATAGTCGCCGAAAGAATTAGGCAGGAGATCCAGCAGAAGGTCGTAGACGCCGGCCTTGAGATCATCGAGGCGAGGATAACATATCTCGCATACGCCCCCGAGATCGCGGCGGTAATGCTCCAGCGCCAGCAGGCGAGGGCGATAATCGACGCCAGAAAGATGATAGTCGACGGCGCGGTCGGAATGGTGGAGATGGCGCTTGACAGGCTTGAAAAGGGCGGAATGGTCTCGCTTGACGACGAGCGCAAGGCCGCCATGGTTTCGAATCTTCTGGTGGTGCTCTGCGGAAATCACGACGCACAGCCCGTAGTGAATTCCGGGACGCTTTACTGAGATGACGAATAAGCGCGATCTGCGGCTTAGGGTCAACGAAAAGCTTTACGCCGAGCTGATGAGATGGTCGGCCGAAGAACTGAGATCAATGAACGGGCTGGTTGAATATCTACTGACAGAGGCCGTAAAGAAGCGGTATGGCAGATCCGGCGAAAAACCCGGCGGCGAGAGCGAAAAAGAAGACAAATAAAAAAGTTTTCGATCAAACCTTTTTCAAAAGGTTTTTTTAACCTGTCTCACCCCCCCTGCCCCCTCTCCCTCGCGAAGCGTGGGGGTCTCCACCCCGTCACCCGGCCGTTCACCTTGCGGCGAACGGCGCGACCCCTCCCCTCGAGGGGAGGGGTGTGTTCCCAAAGGCTTGCGCAAAATCGTCGCCGGGTTCGGCACTTTCGGTGCTGTGCATATCGAAAGTGCTGATTTTATATGCTGTGCCTCTGCAACTGCAAGGGAGAGTGCGTCCCCTATAAGCGCGGCGGCCGGGCAGGCCGATCATCTCTGTAAATCCCCCCAAGAAGTGTCAAATTAAAGCGGCGCGGAGTACTCCGCGCCGCTTTATGCGTCGTCAGTCTTTTGGCCGGGTGTCTATCCAAATCCACACCCGCTCGTCGTTTCTTTCGGTTATCACCCCGCCGTTTGCCAGCGCCACGGCTATCGAGGCCGCGTTGTCGGCGTGAACGGTCAGCAAAGCCTTTTCAATGCCTGCCTCGCGGGCCTTTTGCAAAAGAAGCTTGAGGATAAGATTTCCGTAGCCCTTTCCGCGGTGCTCCGGCGATATCCCGTAGCCGATGTTCCCGCCTGCCTTTTTAAGCGCGTCGGTGAGAAAGCTGCGCAGGTTGCCGAAGCCCACCGGCACGCCGTCGACATATAGCCAGTAGGTCGTCGAGGGCACCTTCCAGCCGTCGACAAGCCCGGTTTGCTCCGATTCTTGCTGCTTTTTTGTAAGCCAGATCTTGAACTCGTCATAGCTCAGGCCGTTTGCGTTGTTGATAAGCCCGTTTTCGTTTTTGGGGATAGTTTGCAGCATGTCGTAAACGTCATGCCCGTCGCCGGGGGAGAGCCTTCTCAGGCCGGTCATAGGGGATCGCCCTTTCTAAATCCTGTCTATTTTAATTAGGTTGGTGTTGCCCGAGGTGCCGTTAGTCATGCCGCCGGTGGTGACGATGGTGTCTCCCTTCTTAAGGTTGAAGGTCTCGCGGGCGTTCTGTTTTGCGGCGTAGAAAAGCACGTCGGTCGAATCGAATTTTTCGCAGATCTTCGGCGTCACGCCCCAGGAGAGCGCAAGCTTGCGGCGGGTCTTTTCGCTGGTGGTGAGACCCAAGATGTCCACCGGGCAGCGGAAGCGTGAGACCATTCTTGCGGTTGCGCCGGAGAGCGAGCACACCGCCATGGCCTTTGCGCCGACGTCGATAGCCATGCCGCAGGTGGCGTGGGAGATGGCGTCAACGGTGTTGTGAATCCTGAAATCGTTTATCCTGAACAGCGAGGCGTAGTCGATGCCCCGCTCGGTCTCCTCGGCAATTTTGGCCATTGTCTGCAGCGCGAGCAGAGGATACTGCCCGGCGGCGGTCTCGCCCGAGAGCATTATCGCCGAAGTGCCGTCGTATATGGCGTTTGCGACGTCTGAGGTTTCGGCGCGGGTCGGCCGGGGATTATGTATCATCGACTCGAGCATTTCCGTCGCGGTGATAACCCGCTTGCCCAAAAGCCGGCATTTTGTGATGATGTTTTTCTGTATTGCCGGGAGCTTTTCAAAGGCGATCTCAACGCCCATGTCGCCGCGGCCTATCATGATCCCCCCGCATTCTTCGCAGATCTCCTCGATGTTGTCCACGCCGGTCTGGTTCTCGACTTTCGCGATGAGGTCGATATCCTGCCCGCCGTTGGCGTTCAGAAACTCGTGGACGTCTATAAGATCCTGCCTGCAGGAGACGAAGGAGCACGCGATGAAATCGACGTCGTTTTCGATGCCGAAGAGCATGTCCGATTTGTCCTGCTCGGAGAGATAGACCTGCTTCAAAACCTTCCCCGGGAAGGCCATGGATTTGTTGTTGGAAAGCTCGCCGCCGTCGCGGACGACGGTATTTATCTCCCCGCCAGAAATCGAAAGCACCTCGAAGCTCAGAAGCCCGTTGTTCAGCAGTATTGTGTCGCCCGCCTCAAGATCGTCGGCGAGGCCCTTATAGCTCACCGAAACGCGCGTCTCGTCGCCCTCAACGTCCTCGGTGGTAAAGGTGAAATTATCCCCGGGATTCAAAAAGACCTTGTCGTTTTTGAATTTTCTTATGCGGTATTCCGGCCCCTTCGTGTCGAGCATTATGGCGACCGGCAGGTCGAGCTCGGCGCGCAGGCGCTTAATGAGGTTGATTTTTTCAAGGTGATCCTCATGCGTCCCGTGGGAGAAATTGAGCCGCGCCACGTTCATGCCCGAGAGCATCATTTGGCGCAGGATATCCTCGGAGGAGCAGGCGGGGCCTATCGTGCAGATGATTTTTGTTTTTCTCATTTTGATACCGTCCTTTCGGGTGAAAATTTTTATAATGTTATTATAGCATAAAGCCGAAGGCTTTGTGCTATAATTAGCTATCTTTTGCGGTTCCCGACGAAGTCGGGGAGCAAAAGGGCGACTTAAAATAAATTATAATAATCGCCTGCGATTATTATAGCACATTTTTTCGATGTTGTGAAGATGTTTAAAGAAAAAAATCCCCGCCGCCGGGCGGGGAGGGGAGTTACGCCTTGAAACTCTAACTTCTAACTTCTAACTTCTATCTTCTTGATGTGGCCTGATGGCCACATCACGCTTAAATAGCTCCTTTACAAATTAACCGCAATGTGATATAATATCCCGCGGATACCTATCCGAAAATCAAGAAAGGAGATGACCTGATGAATTTAAAATCTCTGCTCAAAAAGTTTGCCTGTGCGGCGTTGATCGCCGCGCTGCTTGCTTCCTGTCAGGCAGATGTCCCCGGGGCGGAAAACTCCGGCGGAAAGAGCATCACCCTCACCGACAGCACCATCGGCGAGGAGGACGGCTACAGCTATGAGCTCTGGAAGGACAGCGGAGACACCGTCATGACCCTAACGGGTGACGGGAAATTCACCTGCGAATGGCAGAACATTAACAACTGCCTCTTCCGCACCGGCAAAAAATTCGACTGCACCCAAACCTACCGCGATATAGGAAACATCGCCGTTGAATATGACGTCGACTATCAGCCGGACGGAAATTCTTACCTCTGCCTCTACGGCTGGACTCGCGAGCCGCTGGTGGAGTATTACGTCGTTGAAAGCTGGGGGAGCTGGAGACCCCCGGGAGGCCTGCCCATTGCCACCATTGAAGTTGACGGCGGCACCTACGAGGTCTACCGCACCCTGCGTGTAAACCAGCCCTCTATAGACGGCAACACCACGTTCGAGCAGTACTGGAGCGTCCGCACCGAAAAGCGCACCTCCGGCACCGTGAACGCGGCCACCCATTTTGCCGCTTGGGAGGCTCTCGGCATGAAGATGGGCAAGCTCTACGAGGCTGCCCTCACCGTTGAGGGGTATCAGAGCGCCGGCAAGGCCGAGGTGCGCAAAAACGAGCTCACCCTCGGCGGAGAGATAACCGAGCCTAATCTTCCCCCGCCTCCGCCCCCGCAGGAGCCCGACGAAAACGGCTACTACTTCATATCCTCCTTCGAGACCGGCGCAGACGGTTGGTCGCCGAGAGGGGACACGCACATCTCGTCCGTGGGCGACGCCGCCTTCGAGGGCGAAAAATGCCTTAAGATCACCGGGCGCCGCGACGCCTGGCAGGGCGCCTCGATAGAGCTTGACGGCAACACATATCTGCCCGGCGAGACGTTCAGCTTCAGCGCGGCGGTCATGCAGGATTCAAAGGACAGCGAGGACTTCAAGCTCACCCTGCAATACAACACCCCGAGCGGAACCAACTACGATTGCATTGCCGAGGCGAACGGCTCAAAGGGCGAATGGGTTACGCTCAGCAACGGCGAATACACCATTCCCGAAAATTCCTGGAGCCTGCTTTTATATGTCGAGACCTCAAGCGGCACCGCCGATTTTTACCTTGACAGCGCCACCGCCGCCGTAAAGGGCGTTTTACCCGACAGCGTCGCCGAGCCCGCCGAGGCCGTCGACGAAGCGGCGTAGCCGGGTGTTAAGCCATGGCATCGCCTGACGCTGACGGAATCTTCAACAGGCTGATGAGCCTGCCCACGCTTTGCTACGAGATCCCCGACCCCCGCGGACAGATATACGTCCATCTCGGCGGGGGAAGGGCGCCTCGCCGCAGATATTCGCGCTCCTATGAGGCGGTGTTTTTGCGCCGCTCTCTTGAGAGAATCTTTTCCGATCCCGGCTTCGATCCCTCCTCGCCGATAGCCGCCGGCGCGATAGTCCGCCGGATAAATGAGCTGAAAAAGCTTACCTCGGCCCGCTGCGACGGGCTTTACACCCCAGACGAGCAGCGGGGCTTCGTCTTAAGCCTCAGCCGGGAGCAGCTTAAAAGCCTGTTCTGGCAGATCGAATTTTACGAGGTCTGCCTCGACTATGCCGCGGCAGAAAACGCAAAGCACGCCCGCAGGAAAGATCTTAAATCCCCAAAAGATTAGAAAAGTTTTCGCCGGTCTTTTCTAAAAGTTGTGCAAGGCCGTGTAAAGCATAACGCAGGAAAGTTCGGCAAAGCCGGTGTTTGCGTTAGCAAACCTGAGGCAGGCGACGCGATTAAAACTCTTTGAGCACGAGCAGTCTGTCGTTTTTGACTGCGAAGTGCGAAAAGAAAGTTTTAACGCTTCGCGAAGAGCCGAAGCGGCTTTGCAGCGCAACGCAAAACTAAAGTGCGATTTTGCAGAATTCTTTCGCGTTGCGCTCCGCAGAGCGCGGAACCTCCCGGAGTACGCCGAGCAGGCGTACTCCGGATAATGCGAAGCGAAGCGCAGGACGGGGAGAAAAAATCTGTCCGGTGGACAGTTTTTTCGCGGGGAGACCCTCGCCGGGGGTCTCCCCGGCGAGACGCCACAGGCGTCTCGCACAATTCCCAAAGGTTTGCTGCAAAGTCGCAATCGGGCTCGGCACTTTCGGCGCGGTGCATATCGAAAGCGCTAAATTTTTACGTTGTGCCTCTGCAACTGCAAGTGGGGCGTCCCCTTGCTCAGCGACAGTCAGCCGTCACTGAGATGCCTGATAAAAATCCTCCCTCACCCCAAGCCTCCCTTAGCCCCGGAGGCCTTATTTTTTTGCCCTATACGCTCAAAAACCGGCAAAATTTACAATAAACTCTTCGATAACTTGTAAATCATATCAATTGTAAACCGATTTTTTAAATGATATAATATATATGCGGAGCGCGCCCGCGCGGGCGCTCGGAATCCGCAATTTACTTGGAAAGGTTGCATAAAATGAAAAGAATCATAGCGTTACTTCTTGCGGCCATACTGCTGATGGCCGCCACCGGCTGCGGCAAGGAAAAGCGCAAGCCGATCCAGCTCACCCTCTCCACCGAAGACTCCGAGGCCATCATGCGCGCGGCGGGTATCCGCCTGCCCGACGCCGAGGTCGCCCCCGGCGCACATTCGGTCGTGAAATGGTTCAGCTGGATAGACATGTTCCAGAACTACAGCGAGGACGAAATTATCCAGACAGGTTACTACACCTTCCAGCAGAAATACGGCGGCTCCATAGAATGGGTGGAGACCACCTACGACACCCGCAACACAGACCTTGCCAATCTTCTGATGTCCGATTCCTCCCCCGATATGACGAACGCCGGCACCGCCATGCATGCCACCTTCCCGATGAACGTCGTAAAGGGAATGTATCAGCCGGTCGATCAGTGGATCGATTACGAAAACGATCCCCTTTGGAAGGACATGAAGGACGCCGGAGCCTATTACATTTTGGGCGGAAAGCATTTCGCGATCGTCTACGATCTCACCTTCAAGGACGTCATACCCTATAACCGCCGGGTGATGAACGAATACGGTTACGACGATCCCTGGGAGCTTTACCTCAACGACATGTGGACTTGGGACGTCTTCAAGGAGATGTGCCTTGATTTCAACGATCCCGACGACAACCGCTTCGCTGTCGACGGCTGGTATGTCACCTGCAGCCTTGTCGAGGAATCGACCGGCCACTACATAATCGAGCGGGACGACGAGGGGCATTACTTCGCCAATCTTGACGATCCCGTCATCGAGCGCGCGCACAACCTTGTCTACGAGCTCGCAAAGAACGACTGCATGTTCCGCGTTGGCAACGACTACTGGGGCATAAATTCCTACGGCGGCTCGGCCAGCAACTACGGCTACCGCGTCAAGGACGGCCTCACCCTGTTCTGGCCCTGCGACGACGAGGGCTTCATAAGGCCCGTCGAGGAGCTTAAAAACACCTTCGGCGACGTCACCGACGGCGAGTTCATGATCTGTCCGCTGCCGAGAGACCCCGACGGCGACGGCATATACTACCTCAACGCAATGCCGGACGCCTATAACCTCATCAAGGGCGCGGAAAATCCCGAGGGCGCAGTGCTTCTGGCGATGTGCACCCGCTTCAAGATTATGGATCCCACCGTCGTCAACATCGACCGCAAGCAGCTCAAGGAAAAATACTTCTGGAGCGAGGAGATGTTGAGGGCCTGGGACGAGTGCATGGATCTTGTCAGGGCAAACGTAAGGCTTTACTACACCGGCAATCTCACCGACAGGGTGGAGCAGCTTTACAACCAGTTCGACTGGGGCGTAATGCGCACCGGCGGCTCGAACACCTTCACCCAGATAAGAGAGCAGAACCGGGATACCCTTGAATATTACCTCGACGACCTCAACGCTCAGATAGACAACTATGTCTATTCCGAGGATTTTGCGGAGTAACCTTTAAAATTTCAGCGTTATAAATTGCCCGGGCGCGGCTTCGGCTGCGTCCGGGCTTTTGCGGTTTGACTTTTTAAAAATTTTATTTTTTATAAAACCTTGATAACCTTTTTGTCGGGATATATAATAGAAACAGTAAAGGAGTGACGGCAATGCAGGACGACATGATAGTCGAGCTGTTCTGGAAGCGGGACGAAAGCGCCCTTTCGGAGAGCGAGGCGAAGTATTCGGGGTATCTTAAGCGAATAGCGATGAACATCATCGCAAACCTTGAGGACGCCAAAGAGGTCGTCAATGAGACGCTTTTTCGCGCGTGGAATTCCATTCCGCCGCAGCGCCCCGACATCTTAAGGACATATCTCGGAAAAATCGCGAGGGAGCTTTCGCTGGACAGATACAGAGCCTCCCACCGGCAAAAGCGGATAGCCTCGGAATTCACGGTTTCGCTGGACGAGCTTGACGACCTTGTCTCGGACAGCGGGGGCGACATATTCGATTCAAGGCTTTTGGGCGAGGCTGTGGACGCCTATTTAAAGGGCGTCTCATATGAGGCGCGCACCGCCTTTGTGCAGCGCTACTATTTTGCCGACACCCTGCGCGAGATAGCCGCCCGCCAGGGCTGCACCGAATCGAAGGTAAAAAGCATGCTCTACCGCACCAGGCAGGGTCTGAGAGCTTATCTTGAAAAGGAGGGCTTCAGTCTATGAAAAAGCTTGATTTTATGGCTGCGCTGAACAGCCTTTCGGACGGGACGATCGCCGAGGCCGCCGACGCGCGCGAAAATAATCCCCCGAAAAGAAATATCCGCCCCCGGCTTAAATACGGCGCGATTGCCGCCTGCGCGGCGCTCGTAATTCTTGCCGCCGCGGGGATCGCAAGAAATGTTCACATAGAGAGGAGCGATCCCGACGCCGATGTAACCGACAGCTCAGTTTCGGATAACGACGGCGCCGTCGCTCCGGTTGCCGACGACGGACTTATGCTTCTTAAACTACCGGAGATAAACTACTTCGGCGGGGGAAGCCGCGGCGTATTTGCCCGCGACATAAGCGAGATCGCATTTACCGGCCTCGACGAAGACGATGATCTTCCCGGAGAGCTTTCGGTGTATAAAAACGGTTCAAGGTGGCTGCCCGTCAGCTGGGGAGCGGTTCCCGAGACCGCCGACGTCGAGGGCATGACCGCGGTTTTAAAGGAATACGCAGCCCTCTGGGGGCTCGACGCCGACAGCCTTGAGATAAAGGGCGAAAACTCCTTTACGGAGAGCGACATCGAAAATTACGAAAAAGAAACCGGCTCCCCCGCGCCGGAGGGCATGAAGTTCCCTCAGACCCTTGAGGCTTCGCAGAACGGCATAACCGTCAGGGCGGGGCGGAACGAGGTATGCGTTTTTCTTGATGACGGCGATACCGCCCCGGACTACGACGGCTCCGACCCCGACAGCGTTTACGCCGCCGCGGAATATTTCATGTCCGCCTACGCCGATAAGATAAATTTTGACGACCCCGAAATCATTCTCACCGACGGCACGAGAGACGTCTACGGCAAGCGGGAATACGGCGCAAAACTCTGCTCCCGCGGGAAAACGCCGGCCGAGGAGATCCGCAGCCGCGAATTTGAAAGCGTCACCCTCGACATCGACGGCGAAGGCAGGCTGAGCTCAATATCATACGGTCTCGGCGAAACCGAAAGCACCGTCGGCCTCTACCCGCTCATCACCCCCGAGGAAGCCATTGAGGAATATTCCCGCGGAAATTATATCGGCGCGGAAGAAGACGACGTCGTCTACCCCGAAAACGTCCTTGAAACCGAGCTATGCTACTTCTTCTTGGATACGGCGGAATATATCCTGCCCTGCTACCGCCTTTGGGTATACGATCCCGACGCCTCTATCGAGCAGGTGATGGACATGAAATGCTACGACTGCTATTACGTCCCCGCCGTCGAGCCGAAATATCTTGAGAGCCAAAGCTCCACCTCCGCCGAGGCAAAGCCGCTGAAGCCGTTTTCGGCCTCCGAGCTCCCAACATACCGGAATCTGGGCTGTTACGACAGCGTGGTGAGCGACTTCAAACCCGTGACCGCCGCCGACGAGACCTTAGAGGAAATTTTCGCCGACAGCTATGAAAATTCCTTCATCGGCTCCTTCTATAAGGTAAGGGTGAACGGAATTGTCTCCGACGAGGACAGAGTGTGGCTCAACGGCTACGATGTTCTTTCCGGCGACGGCAGCGCGATGTTTTACGAAGCTACGGTTTTATACGACTACTTCGCCGAAAAGCCGATGAACAAAAACATTATTTTCAGAATGACGGGAAGCGCGCAGATTCAAAACAGCGGCTCGCCGCCGTTCACGGCGTCCGACACCGTCGCGCTGCTTCTCTACCGGGATTCCGAGTACAGCGACTTTAACCGCGAGTTCAAATGCTATGAGTTTGTTTACGACGTCGAAAGTATAGACGGCGCGGAATATCTTTTGGCGCGCGGCCGAAGCGTCCCCGAGCTTGAAAGCGGCCTTACCGACTATCTGACCGACGAAACTGCCTCGGTCGTCACCTCGACGACGGCAAACCCTGCGGTCTACCACGGCGCATACGACCCCGCCGAGCTTTCAAAAAAGCTTAAGGAGATCGTCGACGGCGCAAAGAAGCTGCCTCTTGAGGAACTGGTTGAAAATACCAACGGCCCCGGCGCGTTAGCCCACGGCGTCGAAGATCCCGAGAGCGCCATGGAGGCGGAGCCTTTAGAGTTTGAGAGCAGGCCGCAGTATTCCGCCGCCGAGATATCCGAACCCATAGCGGCGACGGGCGAGCCGCAGAGCCTGAGCGAGCTTTTGAAATCGTGGCAGGATATGGGAAAAACCGTCCACGGCGTTGAATATCGGATAACCTATGTTTACACCTATGAGGAGGCCGTGAACCTCTACGGCGAATTTTACCCGCAAAGAACGCTCTACCGCGCCCATGCGTTTTACGACGCCCTAAACGGCTGCCCCCTCGACTACTATTTCGACGTCGCGGGGTGGGGGAGCGCGGAAATCCAGGAGGAGGGCCGGCCCCCCTATGCCGAGGGCGACAGGCTGCTTTCCTTCTTCGGCGGCGAGGCCTCGGACGGCTACGAGATCGCCCTGAGCGGGCTTGAATTCATGCTTTTCACCTCAGATTGCAGCATAGCCGGCCACGGCGGCCGGGCGACCGTCGAGGACGTAAAGCTTGCCTACCACATCGGCGGCGGGCAGTACAGATTTGAAAGCCCGTCCTACCCGAACCTCGACCTTGAGCTTTCCGAGAGCGAAAAGCGGGTGATCACGACGACCTCGAACAACCCGATAGTCTTCACCCAAAAATCCACCCTTGCCAGCCTTACGGGATATCTTAAGAACATGCTTTACAATTACGGCCTCTGGGAGCCCGCAGACGCGCTCGCTGTCAGATTGCCGCAGGTGGTTGCCGAGCCGCAGGTCTACGCGGCGGGCAATGCCTCAGGCTTTGCGGAAAATCTCCCGACGGGACAAAATCTTCTTGACATGTTAAACCCCGACGGCGAAACAAAAATCCCCGTATACGCAAGAAAGATGTACAGAAATCTCCCCTTAAACGGCATGATAGAAAACGTCGACCGCAGCTTCATGCGCGAGCTGCTCAGGTTTTACGCCGTCGGCTTCGGCCTCAACCCCGACGGCATAGAGATTCAGGAGGACAGACTGACTGCGGAGGAGATCGAAAAAATGTCCGAACTCACCCATTTAGACCTGCCCCCCGAATACGGCGAGCCGACGAGAATGTGGTTTGAGGAGGGCGGCGTAAAGGCGGAAATCTATGTCACCGACGGCATGACCTACCGCGCGGACATTATTATTGACAGCGGCTTTGATCTGCCAGAGGGCGCCAAGGTGGACTTCTATTTCGGCGCCACCCGCGAGGAGGCCGAAAACGCCGCGCCCGCGCTTTTAATGCGTTACGAATGGCTTTTAGGTTATAACGACGCCGGCAGAACCGAGGTGATCGACATGGGCGACAACTGCTATGTCTCGATGTATCACCCGCTTGCGGGATTTGAGTATGTTCCCGAGGAGGACGGCAGCATTCCCGAGGAGAGCAATGCCGACATTTTGCGCACCGTTTTGAACCGCAGCCTTTGCAGCGTAGATTTTATGGCGGACGGCGCCATTTACTGCTACGGCATTCCCGGCGCGTTTGAGGCGGAGTACGAAAAGGTGGGCGACTACAGAATGCTCCCTCTGCAGGACGCCCTACGGCTTATGGACGACGGTTATTACGACGGCATTCAGGCCTACGGCGGAGCCGAAATGCGTTCGGAGGACGTCGTTTACACCGAGCTCATCTACGGCATAGACGGCCTGCCCTATTACAAATTCTACGTCCCGCTCGACGGCGGATACGGCACCTACCTCGTCCCCGCCATAGAGGAAGAATATGTCGTCTGGAACGAATAGAGCGGTTAAAAGGCGTCGTAAAAACCCCGCTCGGGCCAAAACCCGGGCGGGGAAATTATATTTACACTTCTAAAAAATCTCCATTGGCGGAATGTTTTCCTTGTCGTAATATTTTGCCTGCGCGTCCCAGAGCTCCTTATATCTTCCGCCCGCCTCAATGAGGCTGTCGTGGTCGCCCTGCTCGATGACCCCGCCGTCCTCAAAGACGAGTATATCCCGGCAGAAGCGGCAGCTTGAAAGCCTGTGGCTTATATAGATCGCGGTGCGGTCGCCGACTATCTCGTCGAAGTTTTTATAGATCTCCGCCTCGGCAATCGGGTCTAAGCTCGCCGTCGGCTCGTCGAGGACTATAAACGGCGCGTCCTTATATAGCGCCCTCGCTATCGCGATCTTTTGCTGCTCGCCGCCCGAAACTATGATCCCGTCCTCGTCAAAATCCTTGCCGAGCCAGGTTTCAAGGCCGTCGTTAAGCTCACGGAGCCTCTCGCCGAAGCCGGCGTCCTCAAGGCATTTTATCGCGCGCGCTTCGTCAACGTCGCAGGAGCCCGCTACGTTCTGCCCGAGCTGATGCGACATCAGCCAGAAGTCCTGGAACACCACCGAGAATATCGCTATGTATTCGTCATAGCGGTATTTTTTGATATCCACGCCGTTAAGAAGGATCTGCCCCTCCTGCGGATCGTAGAGGCGGCACAAAAGCTTAATGAATGTCGATTTTCCCGAGCCGTTTTCGCCGACCACCGCAAGCTTTGTCCCAACCTCGAATTTCACCGAAACGTGTCTTAGAGCCCATCTGTCCGAATTCGGGTATTTAAAGCTCACGTCCTTAAATTCTATGTTGTATTTTCTGTCGCGGCGCTTTTCCGTCGTCAGGGTGCCCTGATACATCTTGTTCGGGATATCCAAAAATTCAAAGATGTCCTTCAAAAACTTCGAGTTTACCTTAAGCGTGTTCAGCATGATGATGCTGTAGGTGAACGCTCTGACAAATTTTGTCACCGCGCCGACATACTGTGTAACCTCGCCCAATCCGAACGCCCCGCCGAGCGCTTTTAAGCATACAAACAGGTATATAACGCACATTAAAAGCTTGCTGCCAAATTCGCCGGCTATGTTCATAAGCCCGCCGAGCCCTTTATAGTATTTGTCAAAAATCCCTCCGCTGTACCACGGATTCGCGCTTTTAAGCCAGTTATAGTGCTTTATAAAGCCCTCGTTCTGGTTATACATTCTGTAGTCGACCATCGCGTCGGGGTTTACGCGTATAAAGCCGAAGTGGGAAAACAGCCTGTTTCCGAATCTCGCCTTGTCCGAAAGGGAGGCGTATTTTTCGTTCCTCTTGTTAGTAAAAAAGGGCGATATGGACGCGCATAAAATCATCAGCACTAAAAATCCCAGAACTGCAAGGGGGCTGTTCAAAAACGCAAGGGGGCTTTCCTCGGGAACTTTGTTTACTATAAGCCCTACCGACAGCGCCACCGCGCCGAAAACGCTGAACAGGTTTGAAACAAGGCTTTCGAAGCACCACTGTATCCGCGAAAAGCCCCAGCCCGTCCAGTTTCTGTTCTGCGCTATCTGATCCCTTAAGTCCCGCACCCGCTGATCCTCAACGTCGCCGTAGTCCATCGACATGAATTTTTCGTCCTCGATGCGGTTCATGTTGTTCCAGAAGTTTACGGCTTTTACCTCGTAGGCGTGATCCATAACGCCGTTTATAATGGCGAACACCGCCGTTGAAACAAGCTGGAACACCGCCCAGAAGATAAGCTTTTCGGGGCGCCGATCGCCGGCAAGCTCGCCTATAAGCCTTGCCGTCACAAACAGCGAGGCGTATGAAAACACGGTCTCAAAGAGCACCTTTATGACGACGTAGGGGAACATCAGCCTGTTTTTTGAATTGAGAAGCTTTATCGCCCTCACGTTTATCTCAAACGCCTCTTTCCAGGACATTTTATCAGATTTATTTGCCATTTCAGACCGCCTCCTCTTTTTTATAGTTTTCCTTATAATATCTCGCCTGAATGTTAAAGAGGTTGGCATATTCCCCGCCGCGCTTCAAAAGCGCCTCGTGGGTGCCCTCCTCGGCGATCTTTCCGTCCTTAAGGTATAAAATCCTGTCGCAGAACTGCGTCGAGGCCAAGCGGTGTGAGATAAACAGCGAAGTCTTTCCCTCGGCCATGGCGTTATATTTTTCATACATGTCCCGCTCGGCCAAGGGGTCTAAAGCCGCCGTCGGCTCGTCCAAAACCAGCACAGAGCCGTTTTTGTAGAGCGCCCGCGCGAGCATAAGCCGCTGCGTCTGCCCTCCCGAGAGCACCACGCCGTCGAGGTATACCTCTCTTCCGAGGTGGGTGTTAATCCCGTCGGGAAGCTCGCTTACGGCCTTAGTCAGTCCCGCCTTTTCAATGCAGCTGCGCACCCGTGAAGCGTCGATATTCTTCGCCGACTGCGCCACCGTCTCGGCCACGGTGATGTCGTACATGTTAAAATGCTGGAACACCGCCGAAAACAGCTTGTAATATTCGTTTCTGTTAAAGGTTTTAATGTCTTTGCCGTTCAAAAGAATCCTGCCCTCGTCGGGGTCTAAAAGCCCGGTGATAAGCTTTATAAGCGTCGTTTTGCCGGCTCCGTTCAGGCCGACTATCGCCACCTTTTCGCCCTGCTTAATTTTAAGATCCATTCCGTCGATGATCTTTTTGTCCGATTCGGGATAGGTATAGCTTACGTTTTCAAGCTTTATTTCGTAGGTATAGCTTTCCGGGATCTTCTCGCCCTCGCCGAAGTTATAAGGCTCGGGGTAGTTTAAGAATTCGAGCATGCAGGAAAAATCGAGGCATTTGTTCTTAAGGTCTAAGAAGTTATTGAGAACCCCGCTGAACTGCCCGTTAAAGGAATTCACCGCCGAGAAATACAGCATGAATTCCGCCGCGCTCATGCCGTTATCAATGCATATTTTCAGCAGAATGAATATCACCGCGCCGCTGCGCAAAAATTCTATCGCCATGCTTGAAAATGTGCCTATAAGATAGAATCTGTGCTCCTTTTTGGCGTAGGCCGCCTTGGCGGCAAAGGCCTTGTCGGTCAGGCGGTTTATCCAGCTTGCGAGGCCGAAGAGCCTTATATCCTTTGCAACAGAAAGCTGTCTCGGAAGCCCCTGCAAATACCAAGCCTGCCTGTCGATGTGCGCAAGCTCCTCGCGGTGGCGGTAGTTATATTTGTAGACATAGCTCGATATCGCAAAGTCCGCGACGCCTAAAACTACCGTCACCGCAAAGACGATCGGGTGGACATGGGTCAGCATCGCCGTGAAGAATACGAACATGGAGATGTTCACGCACAAATTTTGCAGTGTGTGCCACGTTGCCTCGGCTGCGGAGGGGTTGTCGCCGCAGGCGCCCGTCGCGCGCTCTGCCGCCCTGAGATACTTGTTGTCGAGGCAGTGGCAGTAGGAGGTCGTCGCAAGCTTGTCCGAAAGCTCCTGCAAAATCCTCGAGCGCAGCTCTATCTGATAGGCGGATTTGAAGCTGCCTATGTAGTTTACAAGCGCGTCGGAGACAAAGCACCCGCCTATGAAGAACGCCGCGGTCAGAATAAGCTCCTGCGCGGTGCTGCGGTTTTCAAGCTTTGAAAGTATCATCGGGGACATGTAGAACCCGAAGACCGCGCTTGAAACGTTGAATAAGATCTGGAAAAACAGCAGCACTATCGTCTCGGGGCGGTATTTTGCCGCCCTCGAGAAGAAATATCCGAGGCATTTGAACATGCCGTACTGCGGCTTATCGCTGTTTTCTTTTTTCTTTGACATTTTATCACTCCTTTTTTTGTGATGACTTAAGTCTATCACAAAAATCCCCGAACGGTGCATTTCGGGGACGAATTGTACTCTACAGGGGATAAATTGCAGAAAATCATTCCGACGGCGCGACTTCTTTAAATCCTTCCTCCGCCATGGGAAGCAGAACTTCTGTTGTAAACGCGCCCTCCTCCGAATTTCGGGAGACATATCCCCCGAGGCGCTTTACCACGTCGTCTATCCTTCCGAGGCCGAAGCCGTGCTCGCCGCCCTTAGTGCTTTTAAAGATATTTCCCATCTTTTTAAGCTTCCCGCCCGAGGTGAAATTCAAAAACGATATATAAAGCTGATTTCCCTTTAAATCGATATAAACGCGGATAACGCGCATGTCTTCGGGCAGGTTTTCGCTCGCCTCAATGGCGTTGTCAAAGAGGTTTCCTATAACCGTGCAGAGATCCACCGCCGAAACCGACAGCAGCACGGGAATATGCGCGTCCGCCTCAACCCTGATCTTTTTGTCGTTTGCAAGCGCTATTTTTGAGTTTAAAATGGCGTCGGTCATCGGGTTGCCGGTTTTTATAACGGTGTCCACGGTGCAAAGGTCGGCCTCAAGGTCGTCAAGATATTTTGATATCGCCTCAAGGTCGCCCCTGTCGGTATATGATTTTAACACCTGAATGTGATTTCTGTAGTCGTGGCGCCAGCCCCGCATTTTGCGGTACATATTATCGACCTCTAAAAAATGCGTTTTCAAAAGCTCCCGCTGGTAAGCCTCGACCCGTCTGTTTGCGCGTCTTCCGAGCATATTTTTCACCTAACCCTTCATGTTTATTATCGCGCGGTTCACTTTTTCATATCCGCCCCTCGGCAGCGAAACCGTCCCGCAGCCTTTGAGAAAGATCTCGGTGCGCGTCACGCGGGTGATAAACCGCAGATTGACTATGTGCGACCGGCCTACCCGCAAAAATCTTCCGTCAAGATCACGCTCGATTTCTTTAAGAGGCATTTTCAGGGTGTAGTCCCGCTCCGCGTGAACGGTGACGTAGTTTTTTATTACTTCGATATATTTTATCTCGCATATCGGCACAAGCGCGGTCTCGTCGGTAAGCTCCAGGACGATCTTTTTGCCGTCCTCCTCAAGCCTTTCCGCTGCCCGCGACAGCACCGAAATAAGCTTCTCGCGATCCACCGGCTTTAAAAGGTAATGCAGCGCCGCAACGTCGTACCCCTCGGCGATGTAGTCGGAATACGCCGTTATGAAAATAATCTGCAAAAGTCTGTTGCCGCGGCTTCGAAGCCGCTTTGCAAGCTCTACCCCCGAAAGCCCCGGCATTTCAATGTCCAAAAGCAGGATATCCGGCGGGTTTTCGGAATAGTCGAACAAAAGCGCCTCGGCGGAGGGGTATTCGCGAATGCTCGCGCCCGCCCCGCACTCGGCCGACCATTCGCAGACGATGGATTTTATATATTTGCGCTCGTCGGCGCTGTCGTCGCATATAAAGATTTGCATTTTGCCGGGTCTCCTTTTCGTTGATAGGAAGATTATATCATGCGCTTCAAAAAATTGCAAGACGCCGAGATGCGGCTGATGTGGCTGATGTGGCCGAAGCGGCCACATCAAGAAGATAGAAGTTAGAAATTAGAATTTAGAGTTTAAGGTGTCGCTTGCGGCGACATATTTAAATACTGCACATGGAACGGTCGCTCCCGTTTGCCGAGATACGTCTCAAACAACAGTAGAATTTTCTCAAAAATGCCGCTATTGAACTCAACCGTTGTTTATGTTATAATTCAACCGAGATCTCAAAAGGAGGACATTTAAATGACAAACGAACTCAGCGAGCGCATTGCGGCTTTAAGAAAGGAGCGGGGGCTCACCCAGGAGCAGCTCGGAAAAATGGTGGGAGTGTCCTACCAGGCGGTAAGCAAATGGGAAAAGGGCGGCGCGCCCGACGTCGAGCTGCTGCCTGTGCTTTCAAGGCAGCTTGGGGTGACCATCGACGCGCTCTTCGGAATGGAGGGCGGCGAGCAGGAAGACCCCGCCGACGCCGTCGGCCGATGGCTGCGGGGGATCCCAGAAAAGGAACGGCTCGACCGCTTTTGCCGGCTGATATGGCAGTCCGTGGAATACTTCGTTCCGGGCGATATAAGCCTGCCTGACATGGGCTATCCCGAATCCTGCATGCTTAACGCCGCCGGCGGGGACTTTCAGATGTTTCTGTCGCAGGTTTCGTATGAGGGCGGAATGCTTTTAGACGTCCACGCCGAGGACATGTCCTTTGTGACGATGTGGCCGAAGCCGAAGGGCGGCTGGGCTCAGTGGCTCGCCCCCAAGGAGGAATACAGAAAGCTCTTTTCGATTCTTGCAAAGCCGGGCTGCCTCGAGCTTCTCGGATATCTGTACATTCAGAATAAAAGCTGGTTTACGGCGGGAGTCGTGCTTAAGCAGCTAAACATGCCGCAGGAAGACGTGGAGGATCTGTTAAACGGCCTTGTCGAGCGAAACATTCTTCTTTCCATGGAGCTTGAGCTGGAAAGCGGCAAGGTGGAGGCGTACAAGGTGATCGAGCCCATAAAGCTGATACCCTTTTTAATGCTCGGCAGAACGCTTATGCAGTACGATTCAAACATCATGCGGTTCGGAGACGCTTCGTCCATTCTGCAGCCCGACGAGACGTGGAAAGACAAATAGATACCGCAAAAACGCAATTTTCGGAGAGGAGAATTTATAATGAGTTATTATCTCAAAAAATATTGGCCGGCGAACTTGGCGGCGATACTTACAACGCTTGCCGTCTGCGCCCTGCAAATCGGAAACAATCTTCTTTTGATGCAGACGTTTCAGAGCATAATTGAGCTTAACATGAGAAGCTTTATCTTTTGGACACTTATACTTGTGTGCTCATGGGTAATTCTTTTGTGGCTGAACGGTTTCGAAGAATTTTTGCAGGGCCGCGCGGTGAAGATGATGAACAACGCCGTTCGGCGGGACATGACGGCGACGCTCCTGAAAAAATCCCACAGCGAATATCACGAAACGGACACCGGGGAATATCTCTCGTGGTTTACAAACGACGTCAGCCGCATTGAGGAGCTGGCGTGGAAGCCCTTTTATCAGTGCGTCGCCTGCGCGGCCAACGCAGTATTCAGCGCCGTTGCCCTTTTAACGCTCCACTGGTCGCTTCTTGCAGCCGCGCTTGTAAACGTCGCAGTCATGATGATTGTCCCGCGGCTCTTTTCAAAGCGCATGGAGAAGCTCGGCAAAGACTGCGAGGAGGGGCAGTCAAAGGCGACGGGAAAATTAAAGGATATTCTCTCCGGCTACGACGTCCTGCGCTCCTTCGGCAGGGTGGAGCGCTTCCGCAAAGGCGCCGAGGAGGCGAGCGAGCAAATCGAAAAGCCGAAATTCAGGCTCACCTATGTCAAGGGCTTTATCGGCGCGGGATTCGAGTGCGTGAACGTGACCATGCAGCTGATGATCGACGTTCTTATAGGCGTGCTTTCGATCAGCGGCGTGATTATCCAGAGCGCTCTCATGGGCGGCGGCAATCTCTGCGGCAGCCTTTCAAACGGCATCGGCACGGTGGCGCAGATCTTGCTCTCCTTCTCCTCCACAAAGCCCTATTTTGAAAAGATCACCGTTCGTGGCGAAGATATTCAAGACGAGGAACGCGGCGAGATCAAAAAGATCAAAAATTCGATCACCCTGAACGGCCTGAGCTTTAATTACGGCGAAAAACCTATATTGCGCGATCTGTCCCTCACATTCAAAAAGGGCGGAAAATATGCGCTGACCGGCCCGTCGGGCTGCGGCAAATCAACGCTTTTAAAGCTGATTTTGGGCTGGCTGCCCGGCTATGGCGGCAGCATTGAATTCGACGGCGAAAACGCCCGTGATTTCACCCCCGAGCAGCTTTCGCGGCAGATGAGCTACATCGAGCAGAACGTATTTTTGTTCAACACTACGATTCGGGACAACATCACCCTCGGCGAGAATTTCACGGACGGGCAGCTCGAAAAAGCTCTGCGCGGCAGCGCGCTTATAGGCGACCTCGCCGGCATGCCGGAGGGATTGGACACCCCCGTCGGCGAGAACGGAAGCAGCCTTTCCGGCGGCCAGAAGCAGCGCGTCGCGATCGCCCGGGCGCTTATCTATAACCGCTCTATCCTCCTCGTTGACGAGGGCACCAGCGCGCTTGACCAAAAGAACGCGGGGATCGTCGAAGACAGCCTGCTTGATAACCCCGATCTCACGCTGATCCTCGTCAGCCACCACCTCAGCCCCGAGCGAAAGGCGAGGTTTACCGGCGTGTATAACATGCAGCCGGCAGAGGAGAGACTGACGGCGTAACGGCGCAATTATGTAGACATTAAAGTACCCACCCTTTTTGGGGCGGGTACTGTTGCTATATATAGCGTGTTGAAAGGGGAGAGGCCGCTGTTTTGAAGCCCTTCTCACCCCCACTCTGCCTCGACGCTGTGGAGCATAACGGTGTTCTGCCAGCCGCCTGAGCCGGGCGAGCCGGTATGCCAGATCATTATCCCGCAGCCGGGGGCGCACGGCGGCTCCGCCTCTAAATGCACCCGCTCGGCGTAGCCCTTTTTTGTCTTCTCTGCGGGGATCGGCGAAGACGTCCCGACGTCCGCGGTCAGATTCTTTCCGTCGAAGGACAGCCTCACCCTGCAGCCGGTGATAAAGCAGGAGGTTCTGACAAGCTCGGTCAGATATTCCGCCCTCCCGCGGTCATAGTTGACAAGCGCCATCGAGACCGCGTCGGAGGCGTCCTTAAGCCTTATCACCCTCAGCGCCGGGCCGCTAAGGGTTTCGTTGTCGAAATTCAGGCCGAAGTCGATATACTGGCCCGCGCTGCCAAGACCCTGGCCGGCGGTCTTCGCGGGGTCGCAGACCACCGTCAGCCGCATTTTATTGCCGTTTGGGCGGTGAACAGGCGTATAGCGCAGGCGCGCGCCCTGGACGTTCTGATAAAAGCCTTTGCCAACGCTTCCGTTGCCGGTTGCGCCGTATTTATAAGGCGGGGCGGCGTCGAAGTACCAGTCGCCGAAGCTCTCGGAATGTGGGATTACGTCCTCCGGCTTCGCGCTGTCTATGATCCAGCGGCCGGGCTCGTTTGGAAACGTCTTTTCTGGGATATCCGAAAAATCGGTGAAAATTTGGTAGAGCGGGGCGTTTTCAATAGGCTCCGACACAACTTCTTCGGGCTCTCCCGCCTCGCTTCCGATCACTTTCGGGACGATCACCGCCCCGATCCTCCGCCCGGCGTCGGCCTCGGTCGGGCGGTAAACTTTAAGCGGCACTTCCTTTGAAACGGCGCAGAGCTTCCGGCCGCCGCCGTCGCCGCGATACCAGCTTATCTCGGAAATATCCCTGCGGCATTTTTCCGAAAGATTATATTCGAGAGTCAGCGCGCCGCCGCTTTGCCGAAGTTTAAGATCCTTAACCGTCGGCGCGGAAACGGGATAGGGCGCGACAAAAATTTCCGCCGCAGCCTCGAGGCCGCTTTGAGAAACGGCGGTGACAACAACGCGGCGAATATCGGGGCCGGAATTTTTGCCTGAAACGTAAACTCTGCCTCCGTCGTCGCGAAGCGCAACGCAGTCTTCATCATCTTTGCAAACCGAAAAGCTCACCTTTTCGGGGCAGGGTTCGCCGTTAAAGAAACGGCTCCCGGAGTCAAGAAATACCCCTTCGCTGCCCGAAACAATCTCGGCGCGGCTCGGCGCGAGTTCCAAAAGGGTCGGGAGTTTGGGCTCCCCTAAAAGATTTTCAAGATTAGGATTGCCGTCAGGCAGGATATACGCGCCGAGGGCGGGGCGCGCGGCTATGTCTACCGATTCGGGGGCGCCGTCTTTGCCGAGGGTTACGGGGCTTTTGTTCAGGGTGACGCCGCTCTGATAGCATTTAAGCGAGGCGGAGGGATATTTCGTCCAGCCGAGCTCGCGGGGGCTGCCCTCGAAACGGCAGTTTATCATCGCGGCGGGGCCGCCCTCTTTGGTAAGATACTGCCCGCCGCCGTTATGTATCCTGAAATCGCAGTCGATAAAAACGGCGCCGGAGCGGCCGGTTTGGTAGATCGGCCTGCCTCCGTAGAGGTCGAAATCGCAGCCGACGTGGACGGCGTCGCCGTTCAGCGAATCGTCGGTGCATTCAAAGTGGCAGGAGCGGTAGAGCGCCTTTTTCGCGCCGCATATCGGGCAGAGATTCAGCCGGCTGACAAAGCGGCAGTTTTCGGCAAAAAGGCTTTGGCCGCTCTGTATGGCGAGCTGAGCCTGGGTGACCGCTTCGGTGCGGCGGGCGCGGTTTTCGGACGGATCGCGCGGATAGACGAGATCTACGCAGCAATAGTTGCCGACAGTCAGATTAGAAACCGTCAATTTTTCGACGTCGAAGCGAAACATCGTGTAGTTTCCGTCGCTTCCGTGGGACTGTCCGCGGTTTGCGGCGATGACCGCGTCGCGCGGGTCGCCACTCAGCCCGACAAGCTTTAATGCTTTACACTTAACGTGAACGCCGTAGGGCAGATCTAAGCCGTCGGATTTTCTGACGGTTTTTTCGTCAAATGGGTCGTGAAGCCAGTAAACGCCGGGGGCTATGTAGACCGTCACAGGGCTGTCTTCGTCGGCATTTTTAAGCTCGTAACAGTCAAAAGCTTTACAGACGTCACAGTAAACATGGGGTGCGGGGCTCTCGCCCGAGGTCGGCATTTTCAGCAATATCGCGCGGCCGCCGAGCGTGTATTCGCGCCCGCCGTAGATGAATCCGGTTTTTGTGAGTGTTAATTTTTCATCAATCATTATGACTGCTCCTCCCTTTCGGCTTTGATTATATCATAGCACATAATTGACGGTTTGACAAGCTTTGGACGGAACAATCTGCTCCCGAAAAAAACAGCGCTTCAAGGCTCGCAAAGGCCTGAAGTGCCGAAAGTCTGCAATTTTTCAGGGCGTTTTGAGTATCACCCTATAAGCCGGCCGATACGCCAGCCGGTATTCTTCACTGTGCGATACCGCCGGGCAGCCCGCCTCGCGGTATTTTTTCAGATAGCAGTCGAGCTCACTCGCCGAGAACCCGAACCCGAGCCGCGAAAATTCCGACGTTAAAATGTCCAGCTTATTTAAAAAATCAGCCATGCTGCCCCGCTGCAGGTTTGCCGATTCGCAGAAGTCGCGGTTCAGCCGTGACAGGGGATATATTTCGACGTCGAGCGCCGAGAGATTCACCCTCGAAACCCCGTTTCCGATGTACTCAAAAAGCTCCGCGCCGGGCGTCTTTTCAACGCCCTCAAATTCCTCGGCAAGCCGCAAAAGGCTTTGCTCCGGGCTTTTTATCATATGCCCGCCCAAAAATTCGCCCTGGTAGATAAGTTTCACGGCGTCGCAGGGCCGCATCTTCGGGTATTTTTCGGCGTGCCGCTTTAAGATTTCAATAAGCTCGGTTCGGTCGACCATGCCGGCGCCTCCTAAAAAATCGGAATTTATCGAATAAACCCATGTAGTGCCATTTTAACTGGCTCAATATCCATTACGCTATCTTTCATTGTTTGCTGGTACAAGTGGCGTTCGATTCCCAGAACATGATGTTGATAAGAAGTCCCCTCAAACCATTTTTCAAAACACCTTATGAAATCCGGTGATTCTTTTTTGCTCCCATAGACGCCGATGATAAAAAGTCTCTCCACAAAAGATATATATTCATTTTCATTTTCATGGTGCATGAAAAAGTCTTGGCCTCTTTCATTAAAGCTAAAATATAAGGAGGAAGGATTTCCGCAATACATCGGAACGAGTAGAATTACTTTTTCGTAGCTCTCAAAACTGCTATATAGGCGATAAACATCATCGTCTCGATATCGGCATTGTGTTTTGAAACACTCATAACCGCAATTACTGCACCCGTGTGTGTTCAAATCCTTATAATAAATCACTTTATCTTGCGGTGTCTTTATAAAATCAATAATCTGAGCGCAATTACCAATTTTTCTTGCTGAGAAAGAAATAAATAGTTTCATATCATACCTCGTTAAATCCCGATTTATATTATGATTATAACGGCCGCATTCAAAAAAGTCAATCCCCGCAGGGGGGCGCAAAAAATCGCCCTGCCGTGGGTGACAGGGCGCGGATTTATGGACATGGATAGTTATATATCAGAGTATTTTCAGCAGCTGGAGAATATCAATCAGCAAAGCTGCTCCGGCAGCTACCGAAACGGCGATTTTCCAGCCTATGCGCTTTGCAAATGCCTCAACGGAGTCTATTCTTCCGGTAAGTTCTGTGTGCTTTGAGCTGATATCGGTTTTCAGTTCCGAAACGCCGGAGTTTATATTTTCCGAGGCTTCTTCGAATTTTCCGCTGATATCTTCTGAAAGATCGGCTTTATATGTTTCGGTAAGAGTTTTGAGACCGTCTATCCTCGATGAAAGCAAATCGCTTGACTTGCTTAACATCACGACATTATTTTCCAACAAAATTATTCTGTTGCGGTTTTCGGATATGTTTTTGTCATGCTCTTCGTCTTTAAGGCGCTGTGCGGTCAGCTCTTTGTCCTGCTCCGAATCCTTTTCTCTGCCTTTTTGAGCCTCGCTTTCAAGAGCGGAGAGCTTTCTGTCGTGTTCCGCGTCTTTGTCCTGCTGCTCTGCCAGTTTTTCGCTGTGGATATTCAGGCGTTCGTCGTGCTCTTCGTCTTTATGGCGCTGCGCGGTAAGCTCCTTATCCTGCTCCGAATCCTTATCTCTGCCCTTTTGAGCCTCGCTTTCAAGCTCGTTGAACTTTTCGTTGTACTCGCCGTCTTTTTCCTTGAATTTCTGCCCGAGCTCGTCCTGCCTTTTCATAATGTCTTCCTGCATTTTCAGCTGAATGACAACGCTCGTAAGCTCCTGGCGGGCAAGCTCGGAAAGCTCGTCTTCTGAAGCGCCCCTCAGCTTCATTTCAAGCTGAGTTATAACCGTCCTCGTATTGGCGATATTGCTTGCGCCGAGCATAAACAGAAATTTTGTTATGGCAGTCATTTTTGACATATAATCAAAGAAAAGCTGCTGAGCGTCGGCTATATCGACCTGTGCGTGTGCAGCATCTAATACGGCGTTCTGGAGGCTGATTATGGCTTCCTTTTTATGACCCAATTTTGCGCTTTTATCTGCTGCATTCGAAGCTGCGCTTTTTGCTTTTGATGCCTTGCTGACAGAATCAACAACCTTGTCTTCCAGTTTTTTCAGGTCGGTAAACTGTTCTCCGATTATGTTGGGAAGCTGTTCCGGCTGAATGTTTTTTGCCTGCTCCAAAAGATCGCTGTTGTAGGTTGCGAGATCAAAAGATTGATAAGCCATTGTTTTTTCCTCCTTATTTTTATGAGGCGCTCAGTCCTCAAGTATAGACAGAATATCGTTTATGAGCCCCGGATTTTTCTTCTCCGCGTTTTCTATCGTCTGGGGAGTTATATTATCCATCTTTTCGCGGATATCTTTGGCGGAATCAAGCCAGAACTTTGCAACTTTCGGCGCCATTTCGCAAAGCTTGTCGATAGCCTGTCCGGCGTCCTTTGCCGCGATCCACATTCCGGCCTGTTTGTAATATACTTTTGCGTCCAAAAGCATAAGCTGCTCGCTTCGCGCCGCCATACGTTCTCTTTCCGCACTCTGCTTTTTTATGCCCATGCTTATATCTGTCCCGACGGCTACCACGAATCTTCCCACGCCCACATAATTTACTCTGAGAGCAAATTTGCCGAGAGCGGCAGGGGTGGCTCCGGCCGTGGCAACCGACCGAATGGCTGCGTCTGCCAGATCGACAGCGGTAAAAGTGCCCATTGATATAGTGAGCATTCTCACAATGGTGCGGTTTTTAAAGGGCAGAGTTTTCTTCCAGTCGATGTCATCAACCGATGAGGGCTTTTTCCGCAACTCTTCAATCAGTCTGCGAATAAAGTAAAATCCCCTCACAAGAACCTCGTTTATGATTACGGGAACAGCCTGCTTGCCTATTTGCTGAATAACGCCGAGCTCCGCTCTCAGATCAAACCTGAGCGGCTCAATGAGTTTGCCGCTTGCGTCTCTTTTTCCGAGTGCTGTGCCGTTGAAAAGCCTTGATATGTACAGCCTCAGTCCCTGGGCATTTTCTTCATTTCCTTTTCCAAATATAGGCAATGCAGAGAGCTCTTTCGCCAGCGAAAGAAGCGGGCCGGGAAGGCCTGTCCCTCCGCTGTTTCTGCCTATGGCGCCGCTCGAACCTGCCATATCGCTTGCCATATGGAGCAGCCAATATATAAAGCCGAACAGTATTTTATGCGGAAGATCGCTGCCGATAAAAGTTTTATCCGTTATATCCGCTATGCAAAAGCTTCCTGCGGTATTTGTTCCGTATGCTTTTTCCGTAAACTGAGTAAGCATAGAGAAAAATAAACCGACGGGGGTAGGGTGGTGAGCAAAGTCGCGAAGATGATGCTGAGCAGCGCCGCCAAAGACATTCATCAAAGAGTCGCTCGGAGCACCGTATTTTTCAAGATGCTTTATTGCTCCGCCAAGGTCGTCGCCTTTATAGCCCGTCACTTTTGCCGCTTTGGTGACAAACCCGTTGACTTTTTCCGTGCCCCACTCTCTGGCCTGCTCAAGCGAAAATTCCCCTACAAAGAACGAATCGATCATTCCCGCAATGATTCCGCTTATGACCGCCGCAGAATAATCAAGTGCGTCGGCGTGATTGGTGAGATTATAGATTTTATCGTTGAGATAATCTATTTTTGCCTCAACGGTGTCGAGCCTTTCATCTACCTCTGCAAGCCCTTTTGATATCTCATCGTTAAGACTGTCGAGATTTATTATTTCATATTCGATCGCATACGGTTCGCCGCCGAAGGAACCGTTGCCGTTTTCGCCGACTTCGATTTTATATGCTAAACTTGAATTGTTAATGTCCATAATATTTCCTTTCAATCGTATAATCCATATATTCCCGCTGGATTTTTAGCATCATGTTCTTAGCCAAACGCTAAGAAGAGCGCGAAAAAATACGGCTCGGAATTCACGCGAAAAAGTGTTCATTCATTAAAAGACGCTGTTGTATAATTGAGGCAGGGGAATTATGCCGAAAGCAACGGCTCCCTGCGGGTGCAAAGATTGTATAACGACATTATTTTAACATATTTGACGGGAAAAGTCAACATTTTTATCCACATATGGTGTGCCCGTTGAAACTCTAACATCTATCTTCTTTATGTGGCGCTGCATCTCGTATATAACTCGTCTTGCATTTTCACGAAATATACGCTATAATAATCGCGATGCGATTATTATAATTTATTTTAAGTCGCCCTTTTGCTCCCCGACTTCGTCGGGAACCGCAAAAGATGGCTAATTATAGCACAAAGCCTTCGGCTTTATTCTATAATAATCCTCAGGAGGCGTTCACATGGCAGATTCAAACATCACAAAAACAGCTTTGGCAAGGGCGTTGCGGGAGCTTATGGAAGAGCAGCCGTTCGAGAAAATCCAGATCGCTCAGATATGCGAGCGGTGCGGAATGAACCGGCAGAGCTTTTATTACCATTTTAAGGATAAATACGACCTTGTAAACTGGATCTTCGACACCGAATTTATCACGTTTGCGGTGGCGTGGACAAAAGACCTGCCCGCCGACGACCGCTGGGGGCTCATCGAGCGCGCATGCGAGCATTTTTACGAAAACCGCGGCTTTTACCGCAAGGCGCTCGCCGTCAGGGGGCAGAATTCGCTTTCGGATCATCTTCGCGAGCACTTGTCGCCGCTGATCAAAACGCGCATCGCAAAGATCGTCGGGGAGGACGTAGCCGACGAATTCACGACTAACTTCTTTGCCGACGCGGTGCTGAGCGCCATCGAGCGGTGGCTTTTGGATAAACACTGCATGCCGCCCGAGGAGTTTGTTGCAAAGATCAAGCGCATAATCCAAAGCGGCGCGGTCGAGATATGCCGGGAAATGATCGAGGGCGAATAATAAACGGTCATGCCCGGGCGGATATGGAATAAATGCGATAAATCGGAATTTATGAAGGAGTATGCTTATGAATAGTAATGTGATAATCAGAGAAGAACATATATCTGCTGATGAATATATTGAATTTTTGAAAAGAACCGATTTGGGTTCACAATACCCAAAAGAACGATTTAGGGAGCGAATCGAAAAGCTTGTTGATAATGTTTCAATAAGCCTTATTGCAAGAAATGAAAATAACACGGTTGTAGGAGTACTGTTCGGTTTAACGGATTTTGCTTATTGGCTTTATGTTACGGATTTGGGTGTTGATAGAGCCTACGAAAGACAAGGCATAGGAAAACAGCTTATGAAAACCGCACACAGAATAGCAGGTGGCGAAAAGGATATCGCTTTATATCTGATTGCAAACGAAAACGCCGTTCCCTTTTACGAAAAGCTTGGCATGAAGAAAGCAGATGATGTAATGCAATACAACCATATTGAATGGACAGAGTTTACAGTACGGTAGATGTATGCAAATTTTAATTTATCTGCCATATCGCTTTAATACGCGTATCTATGCAAAAAGCAGGCGGTATCGTCTGCTTTTGCCGTTTTATGCGCTGCTGCCTTGCAGCTGTTTTATTTATCATTTTTTGACGCGTGTCGCATTTTTTGACACACGCCTGTTTTTGTAAAATGACTTTGATAATTTAAGGTGATATAATTTGAACGAAAGGAGTGCTTAACTATGCTTGAACTTCAAAACATCAAAAAGGACTACCCCGCGGGCGACGGCGTCGTTCACGCGCTGAAGGGGATTTCCCTGAAATTTCGGGACAACGATTTTGTCTCGATTTTAGGCCCGTCTGGCTGCGGAAAGACGACTATGTTAAATATCATCGGCGGTCTCGACCAGTACACCGAGGGCGACCTCATCATCAACGGCCGCTCGACAAAGGATTTTAAAGACCGCGATTGGGACGCCTACCGCAATCACTCGATAGGTTTTGTTTTTCAGAGCTACAACCTTATACCGCACCAGTCGGTTCTTAGAAACGTCGAGCTCGCGCTCACCCTCTCGGGAGTATCAAAATCCGAGCGCAGAAAGCGCGCTAAGGAGGCTTTGGAGCGGGTCGGATTGGGTTCACAGCTCAATAAACGCCCTGCCGAGATGTCGGGCGGGCAGATGCAGAGGGTCGCTATTGCCCGAGCGATCGTCAATAACCCCGACATAATCCTCGCAGACGAGCCTACGGGAGCGCTTGACACCGAGACGAGCATTCAGGTCATGGATATCTTAAAAGAAATCGCCAAAGACCGGCTTGTCGTGATGGTGACACATAACCCCGACCTTGCGGAGAAGTATTCGACCCGGATTATCCGCATGCTCGACGGCGAAATTACCGACGATTCCGCCCCGCTTAGCGACGGGGAAATCGAAAGCGAGCGCGAAAAGGACAAAACAAAAAAAGTCAGCAAAAAACTGCTGTCTATGTCGTTTGCGACGTCGTTCGGGCTGTCGCTCAAAAACCTGTTCACGAAAAAGGGCAGGACGGCGCTGACCTCATTCGCGGGGAGCATCGGAATCATCGGCATAGCCCTTATTTTCGCGGTTTCGCAGGGCATGACCACATACATTAACACCGTGGAGGAGGACACCCTGTCGTCCTACCCGCTGACGCTTGAAGCCCAGAATATGGACATCTCCGCCCTTATGGAGACCTTTATCGGGGCAGCGCGTTCCACCAATACCCACGATAAGGACGCGGTTTACGCAAAGGGAATGATCTACGATATGGTCAACTCGCTTAGCGAAATGGAGGCGAACGAAAACGACCTCGCCGCGTTCAAGAAATATCTTGAGCAAAAGCGGGTCGATGACCCCGCGCTCGGCGAGGCAATCAACGGCATTCAGTACACCTACGACCTCGACCTTTTGGTCTACACGAAAAACATCGACGGCGACATTATCCGCTCCGACATGGAGGAGCTGATGAAAGATTTTCTGGTGGAATATCTCAACACCGACATCACCTCGCTTTTATCCCTCGGCGAGCAGTACGGCATTACCGATTCGCCCGCGCAGACGCTGATGATGCCGGGCGGAATGTCGTCGCAGCTCTGGCAGGAAATGCTCCCCGGCGACAACGGAAAACTTATCAGCCCGCTTTTGGAGAAGCAGTACGACGTCGTTTACGGCTCATGGCCGACCGAATATAACGAGATAGTTTTGGTGCTTGATGAAAATAACGAGCTTAACGATCTGTCTCTCTACGCCTTGGGTCTTTCGCCGAAAGAGAACGTTGACAAAGCTATGAATGCGGCGATCAACAAGACGGAGCTTCCCCCGACCGAGAGAAAGTGGAGCTATGAGGAAATATGCAACATGGAATACCGTACTATCCTCAACTCCGACTGCTACACCTTTGACAGCGCGACCGGGACGTACCGCGACCTGCGCACGACCGACGCAGGGCTTCAGTATCTCTATGACAACGCGATTCCTCTTAAAGTTTCGGGAATTATCCGCCCGAAGGAAAACGCCGTTTCGACGATGCTTTCAGGCTCTATCGGCTACACAAGCAGGCTGACGGAATATGTTATCGAGCATTCAAAAGAATCCGCCGCTATTAAGGCTCAGCAGGCCGACCCCGAGACCGATATTTTCACGGGTCTTCCGTTCAACGAAAACACGGGAAGCCTCTCAGATGAAGAAAAAGAGGCGGCTTTCAGGGAGTATATCGCGGGTCTAAATGAATCCGAAAAAGCTGCGGCATATATTGACATTATGAGCATTCCGAGCGATGAGCAGCTTGAAGCGACCGTTTCGCAAACTATGTCAACGATGACCCGTGAGGATATGGAAACCGCGATGATCACGGGGCTTGTCGAGCAGATGGGCATGGACGAGGCGCGGATCACCGAATATGTCAGCAACATGAGCGACGAGGAGATGACCGAGCTGTTTTCGCAGATGGCTGCCGAGCAGGTCAAAGCGCAGTACGCCGCGCAGGTTAAGGAGCAGATGTCGGGAATGGAGCCCGCGCAGCTCGCAGCGGCTCTTGATATGGCAATGCAAGGCTACACCGCCGAGCAGTGCGCGGTCTACTATGACGAGATAACCGAATTTTCCGATTCTACCTACGACGACAACCTCTCGGCGCTCGGCTGCGTTGACATCGACAGCCCCGCGAGCATAAACATTTTTGCCTCGACTTTCGAGAACAAAGAGGTCATCGAGGACGCGATCACGGCTTACAACGACACCGTCGAGGAGCTGTCGCAGATACATTACACCGACTATGTCGGGATTATGATGGCCTCGGTCAACACGATAATCAATGCGATTACTTATGTGCTGATTGCATTCGTCGCGATCTCGCTGGTTGTTTCGTCGATAATGATCGGCGTGATCACGCTGATCTCGGTTCAGGAGCGCACAAAGGAAATCGGAATCCTGCGCGCGATAGGCGCGTCAAAGCGCAACGTCTCGGGAATGTTCAACGCCGAAACGGTGATAATCGGCTTCGCTTCGGGGCTGCTGGGCGTGCTGATGACCTATCTTTTGTGCATACCGATCAACCTCATTCTGCACCACCTGACGGGTATCAAAACCCTGAGCGCATTCCTGCCTATCCCCGCTGCGCTGATTCTGATTGCGATAAGCATGGTGCTGACGCTTATCGCGGGAATCATACCGTCGAGGAGCGCAGCAAAGAAAGACCCGGTTGTTGCGCTGAGGACGGAATAAAAAAATCCCGCTTTGCCGAGTGGCAGGGCGGGATTACATTTAAGTGTATAAATTATGAAATCGGCTTAATTTCCAATTCAAATTTCAGATTGTTCGCCCTCTTATTCGCCGAAAAATCAATCAGATAAATCTTTTTAGGATCTTCCGGCTTCGGGGCGTCGCGCTCCGAAACGGCGACGTCATATTCTTTATCGGGATAGCGCATCACCGCGTCGCCGTTTTTGCCGTGAAGAATGATTTTCCCGCCCGAAATCTCCGGCACGGAATAGCTTACAAACCGTTCGATGATGCTAACGGAATCCGACGATAAATCAAACTCATCTCTGAGCGTCATGCTTCCCGCGGATTGATTAAACCTCACCTCTCTTTTGAGGCTCCTGAGACACTCCAATCCATACGCCGGGGCAATATCCATCGTCATTCCGCTGTCGGTGATCTCAACGTCGCGAGCTTGAAACTCCCTGCCCGCCCTCTGGAATTGCCCGCCGACAATCGGCAGATTGTGCCCCTGCGAGCCGCACTCAAAACGCTCATATCGCCCCTCGCCGAAGTAGTCGCGGTCGTAAACTCCGCCGCCGTAGTCGATTAGCACCTCGTCGCCGTTCAGGTAAAATTCAACCTGCCCGACGTCGTTGTGGTTGTGGCTTTCGCCGTTGTGACCGGCTTTTATCGCGATCCCCGATCTGTTCGCCCCGCTTGAGACATACCACTGCGCGTAGGGAAAAATGTATGTATGATAACTATTTTTGTCGGCTCTGTAGTCCGTGCTCCACACAAGGTCGCGCAGGATCCCGACCCAGCGGTAACAGGTGTCGCTGTCAAAGTCGGGCAGGGGAGGCCTCGGCAAAAATTCTGCCTCGTCAAAGCGGGATTTTATGTACGACGTCAGCCCCCACCAGCGCGAAACGTCGCCGTCGGAGCAGTCGCCAAATTTGACCATTCCTCCGAAATTAAAGTACGCCTTCTGTTGGAACAGCGCGATGTTTTTGACACGCGGATCTGCAAATAAATCAATTTTGCCGCCGCTCAATCTGTGCAGCATCTCCGCGTAGGCCGCGAAAAACGTGAAGCCGTATGACCAGTAGGACGCGCCCTCGGTGCCGGCGCCGTCGGCGGGAAAGCCGGAGATGTAGCTCTCCACGGCGGTCTGAAGTCTGAAAATGATTTCTGACAATTCGTCAATCTCACAGAGGTACATTGCCGCGATGCCGACCGCTCCGCCGCAGACCGCCGCCCAGTTGTTCTGCGCGTGCTCCCAGCCGAATTTGTCGGAAAGATAGCGATCAATAACCCTTTTGCGGATATTATCCCTTGCCCGCTTTACCACCGCCGGGGCGAGCAGATCCCCGTTCAGCGCGCATATTTCGGCGAGGGCGGAGGCCGTTTCGGCTGAGAATAAATCAACCGTGGGGCGGTGCTCTTCGTCAAATTCGCCCCAGATGTGCGCCGGCAAAGCCCAGCTGTATTCGTCGCAGATCGCCCAAATTGCGTCCTCAAGCGCCGAAACATCTTCCTGATTCTGCCAAAGCCAGGCCGCCAGCGCCAGGCACGCGAGCCGCCCGCGCCGTGCAAAGTAGCTCTTCTGGTAGGTCTCCCGGTCGCCGGTCTCGGAAAAAAGCCGAAACTCCGAAAATTTCAGCGCCTCGACCGGCCTGCCTCGGTACTCCCGCGCCCCGTCCCGGATCTGCGCGAGATAATCCGCATAAATCTCGCCCGAAAGGATCTCCCGCCGCTTTTCTTCAAGGGCTTTTGTGAGCCCTTGCGGCAGTCTTTCTTTCGGCATATCCGACAAAAATTCACGAATTTTTTGTTGATTATAACTCATTTTCCTGCCCTCCGATCTGATACCAATGATAGCACATTTTCGCATAAAAAATCAAGAAAATCTATTGAAAATGCCGTAGAATTATGTTAAAATTTTAAAAACGGTTCGGGAGGAGCAGCTCATGGAAGGAAAATACTGGCAGGAAATTGCCGAGAGGATCTATCAAAAAACATCTGCGGTCGCGCTTGAGAGCGCCGGGAAGATCCCCTATTCGACGGTCGGCGGGCGGTTCGACGACCAGACCGACAACATCGCCTGGTGGACGAACGGCTTCTGGGCGGGGCAGCTTTGGCAGCTCCGGGGCGCGTTCGGCGGCGAAATCCTGCGGCTTATCGCCGAAGGGATCGAAAAAAAGCTTGACCGCGTGTTTTTGCTGCACTGGGGCATGGATCACGACAGCGGCTTTCGCTGGCTGATGACGGCGGGCGCCGACTGGCGGCTGACCGGCTCGGAGGCCTCAAAAAACCGCCTTATCGTCGCGGCAAACGACCTCGCCGGGCGGTTCAATCTTGCGGGGAGATTCATTCGCGCCTGGAACGATTCGGGCGACGGCTCCCGCTCGGGCTGGGCGATCATCGATTGCATGATGAACCTTCCGCTGTTATATTTAGTTTCTGAGATTATTAACGACCCGCGCTTTTCGCAGATCGCAGCCGCCCACGCCGACACCGCTATGAAGGCATTTGTGCGGCCGGACGGCTCGGTATGTCACATCGTTGAGTTCGACCCCGCGACGGGCGAGCGCTTAAGAAGCTACGGCGGGCAGGGGTATGCCCACGGCTCCTCCTGGACGCGCGGACAGGCCTGGGGCCTCTACGGCTTCACGCTCTCATATATTCACACGAAAAAGCATGAGTACCTCGAAACCGCCGAAAAAATCGCCGACAGGTTTATAGAAAGGATCCCCGAAAGCGGCTTCATTCCCGTCGATTTCGACCAGCCGCCCGAGCCCCGGTATGAGGACTCCACCGCCGCCGCGATAGCCGCCTGCGGGCTTATCGAGCTTTCAAAGCTCGCGGGGGAGAAGTACCTCGAGGCTGCGGAAAGGCTCCTTAAAAATCTCATTGAGCACCGCTGCCGGTTCGACCTCGGCTGCGACAACATTCTCGAAAAATGCACCGCCGCCTATCACGATTCCCGGCACGAGGGCGCGATAATTTACGGCGACTATTTTTTGACCGAAGCCGTGCTGAAGCTCTGCGGGAAGGAGACGTTTTTGTGGTGAATGAGCGCTCCGCTTGGCTTGACGCTATGCTTAAAATAGCCGACCCTATCCTTTTAAATCTTCGCGATGAAAAGCTTTGCGAGAAAATGCCGGTCTGCAAAGAGGGCAGGGAGCTTTACACCTGCCTTGAGGTGCTCGGCAGAACGCTTATGGGCATGGCGCCGTGGCTCGAGCTTGACGGCGGTTCGGCCGAGGAGGCGGCCCTGAGGGAAAAATACCGACAGCTTGTGCGGGACTGCATTTCGGTCGCCGTAGACCCCGATTCGCCCGATTCGATGAATTTTTCGGAGGGCTACGGCCAGTCGCTTGTAGACGCCGCTTTTTTGGCGGACGCCGTTGTTCGCGCGCCCAAGGAACTCGCCGAAAAGCTTGACGCCGAAACCCGAAAGCGGCTTGCTGCCGCGCTGATGTCCACAAGAAAATTTCCGGCGGACGGCTCGAACTGGGTGCTTTTCCCGGCGGCGGTCGAGGCGGGAATCAGAACCCTCGGCGGGGAATACCTCACCGAGCCGGTGCTAAAGGCTGCCGACAGGCTTGAAAAGTGGTATCTCGGCGACGGGGTATACGGCGACGGCGAGCTGCTGCGAAACGATTACTACAACAGCTTCGTGATCCAGCCGCTTTATATCGACGTTTTAAAGGCGTTTCGCGATCTTGCCGTGCTTGAGGGACTGCCGGAAAAGGCGCTTCGGCGCGAAAGAAGAGACGCCGCCGTTTTGGAGCGTCTTATCGCCCCCGACGGCACATATCCGATAGTCGGGAGATCGGCGGCATACCGTTTCGGGGCGTTTCACGCGCTTTCGCACGCCGCGTTAATAGAAAATCTCCCCGAGGAGCTTTTGCCCGAGCAGGTAAGGTGCGCGCTCTCGGCGGCGATCTCAAAAACAATGTCCTGCGACATTTTCGACGAAAACGGCTTTTTGAAGATCGGCATAAGCGGCCGCCAGCCCTCGATAGGCGAGTGCTACATCTCGACGGGAAGCCTTTACCTTTGCGAGACGGCGTTTTTGCCGCTCGGCCTGCCGGACGGCCACCGCTACTGGTCCGGCGGCGACGCAAAATTCACGTCGCAAAAAATCTGGTCTGGCGAGGACATTCCCGCCGACCGCGCGGCGGACTGAGCGCCTCTTTTAAAGCAAAAAAAATCTCCCCTGCCTAAGGCAAGGGAGAAATTTTTTATCAGTCTAATTCCTTCACGCCGGTGTAGAGCTCGTAGTAGCGGCCCTTCATCGCCAGAAGCTGATCGTGATCGCCCCGCTCGATGATCTCGCCGTTTTCCAGAACCATTATGGCGTTCGAGTTTCTTACCGTCGAGAGGCGGTGCGCAATAACGAAGGTCGTGCGGTTTTTCATCAGGCGATCCATGCCGTGCTCGATGTGCCGCTCGGTTCTCGTGTCGACCGAAGACGTCGCCTCGTCGAGGACGAGTATAGGCGCCTTTGACACCGCGGCCCGCGCTATGTTCAGAAGCTGCCGCTGTCCCTGCGAGAGGTTTGCGCCGTCGCCCTCCAAAACGGTGTCATAGCCGTCAGAAAGCCTCATTATGAAGCTGTGGGCGCTGGCGGTCTTTGCCGCGGCGACTATCTCCTCGTCGGTGGCGTCAAGACGGCCGTAGCGGATATTCTCCTTGACCGTTCCGGTGAACAGGTGGGTGTCCTGAAGAACCATAGCGATGTTCTCGCGCAAAAAGTCGCGCTTATAGTCCTTGATGTCCCTGCCGTCGACGGTTATTTCGCCGTCTTCGATGTCGTAGAAGCGGTTGAGAAGGTTTGTCACCGTCGTCTTGCCCGCGCCGGTGGAGCCTACAAAGGCGATCTTCTGGCCGGGGTGAGCGTAGAGGGTGATATGCTTTAAGACCGTCTTTTCGGGAACATAGCCGAATGAAACGTCGTTTAATACGACGTCGCCCTTGATCGGCTCGTCTGAGGCGTCCGGCTTGTCGGGAGCTTCGGGGGCGGTGTCCATCACCTCAAACACGCGTTCCGCGCCCGCGAGGGCGGCAAACAGGGTAGACGTCTGCTGCGAGAGCGTGTTTATCGGCATCGAGAACTGCCGCGAATAGTTGGCGAACAGGGTCAGAGCGCCGGGCGAAAGCCTGCTGAACACCATAAGTATTCCGCCGATGCCCATAGTCACGCCGAAGGATATCTGTGAGGTGTTGCCCATTATCGGGCCCATGATTCCGCCCCAGAACTGCGCCTTGAATTGCTTGTCGCGCATGTCGTCGTTCAGGCTGTCGAATTCCTCAATGCAGGTGCCCTCGTGATTGAATACCTTGATTACCTTCTGGCCGGTGACGGTCTCCTCGGTATAGCCGTTAATGGCGCCGAGCGCCGCCTGCTGGCCGCTGTAGTATTTAGAGGACATTCTTGCAATGGCGCCGCCGCCGAGCGCGAATATCGGGATAAACACAACGGTGATCATCGTCAGAACCCAGTTGGTGGTTATCATGAACACAAACGTGCCGATGAGCTGTACCGCGCCGGAGAAGAGCGAGGTGAGCGAGTTGTTTATCATCACGTCGATGTTGTCGATATCGTTTGTGAAGCGGGACATTATCTCGCCGGTGGGGTTCTGGTCGAAATACCTGACGGGAAGCCGCTGAAGCTTAGTGAACAGGTCGTTTCTTATAGTCTGGATAGAGCCCTGCGAAATCGAGAGCATCAGCCTTGCCTGAAGGTAGTTTGAGATGATTCCCACGGCGTAAACCACCGCGAGTATCGATATGACCGAGACTATATAGCCCATAAGATCAGACTGCGTGGCGTTTTCGCCGACAGGCCCGGTGAATACCGAAATTATTTTTTCGGCGAGCTTTTCCATGGCGGACATCTCATAGGCCTTGTCGGGCGAGACGAACTGGGTGAGCTTGTTGATTATCGGGCCCAAAAGATAGGAGCCGAATAACGCCGTTACCGTCGAGCAGAGCATGCAGACGAGCACCGCCAGAAGCCTGAATTTATAGGGGCTTAAATAGCTCAGCATTCGGCTTATCGTCGCGCGGGAATTTTTCATCTTTCCGCCGCCGGCTATTCTCGGGCCGCGGGGGCCTCCGCCCATCTTCATGGCGACGGCTTTTTTATTGTACTGCTTTTGCAGCTGTTCCAGAGACCTTGCCATTACTTGCCCGCCTCCTTTCTTTCGGAGTCGTTCTGAGAATAGTAAATCTCCTGATATGGCTCGTTGCTGCTGAGGAGCTCCTCGTGGGTGCCTACGCCGGCTATCCTGCCTTCGTTCATGACGACTATCATGTCGGCGTCCTTAACCGAAGATATCCTCTGGGCAATAATTATCTTTGTGGAATCGGCGAGCTCGTTTCTGAAAGCCTTTCTTATCTGGGCCTCGGTCGCGGTGTCAACGGCGGAGGTAGAGTCGTCAAGTATGAGAACCTTCGGCTTTTTAAGCAGAGCGCGCGCAATGCAGAGGCGCTGCTTCTGTCCGCCCGAGACGTTGGTGCCGCCCTGCTCGATCTGCGTGTCGTAGCCGTCCTTGAAGGAGCTTACGAACTTGTCGGCCTGGGCGCTTTCCGCCGCCGCGCGGATATCCTCGTCGCTGGCGTTTTCGTCGCCCCAGCGCAGGTTTTCGGCGATAGAGCCGCTGAACAGCGTGTTGTTCTGCAAAACCATGCCTACGCCCTCGCGGAGATTGTAGATAGAGTAGTCGCGGACGTTCACGCCGTCGACAAGCACCTCGCCCTCGTCGGGGTCATATAGGCGGGAGATGAGCGAAACAAGGGTAGTCTTTCCGCAGCCGGTGGAGCCGACTATTCCGACCACCGATTTTGCCGGGATCTTAAGGTTTATGTTGTCAAGAACCGCCTGCTCGCTGTTTTTGTAATATCTGAACGTGACGTTTTTAAATTCAATTTCGCCGCGGTCTACGGTCAGCTCGACGGGCTTGCCGTTTTCGTCGGTGACGGGCTTGCCGTCGGCGCCAAGGCGGTAGCGCTGCGCGTCGGCGTCGGAGATGTCGGGGACTTCGCACAAAACCTCGCGGATTCTCTTGCCCGAAGCCATCGCGCGGGAGGTGACCATGAACAGCATGGACACCATCATAAGAGAGGAAAGTATCTGGGTGGCGTAGGTGATGAACCTTGAAAGGCTTCCTACCTCCATTCCGCCCGAAAGAACTATCCTTCCGCCAAAGAAGATTATGCACATAACCGTCACGTTCATGACGAGCGTCATTATCGGCGACATGAAGATGACTATTTTCATGGCGCCCATGGCGGTATCCTTAAGGTCTTGGTTTGCGTTGCCGAACTTTTCAATTTCAAGCTCCTCGCGGGTGAAGGATTTCACAACGCGCACGTTGGTGACGTTTTCCTGCACCGCCGAGTTAAGGCCGTCGACCTTTTTCTGAACCATCGAGAATTTTGAGAAGCTCGATAAAATTATCGTCATAATTCCTATGACCAAAACGGGTATTGATACGGCGAATACTACAGAGAGGCTCGGATTCATGGAGATAGCCATAAACAGCGCGGCAACAAGCATGCCCGGCGCGCGTATGGCCATTCTTAAAACCATGTTGATGAAATTCTGAAGCTGTGTAACGTCGTTCGTCATTCTTGTGACAAGCGAGCCGGTTGAGAATTTGTCAATGTTGGCGAAAGAAAATCCCTGAACCTTTGTAAATATATCGCGGCGAAGGTCGCCGGCAAAATTCACCGCCGCCTTCGCCCCGAAATACGAGCCTCCCACGCCGCCGGCCATCATAAGAACGGCCATGCCTATCATTCCCAGCATTAAAAGCAGACTTCCCGGAACGGTAAGGGTGCTGTCGTTAGCCCTGTTTATAATCCTCTCAAGGAACATCGGCATGACAACTTCGCCGATAACCTCGATGATCATGCATAAGGGGCCGAGAATGAAAAACGGGAAATAAGGTTTGATATACTTAAACCAGTTTACTTTTTCTGTCAAAACGTGAGGGCCTCCTTTTCCCTCGGAATCAGCCGCGGGACTTTACGTTTTCCGCCATTCTGGCAAGAAGATCCTTAAGGGTCTCCATCTCTTCGTCGGTGATGTCCTTGAAGAACTGCTCGTCGATGTCGGCGAACATTTCGCGGGTGGTCTTTAAAAGCTTCGAGCCCTTTTCGGTGATGGCGATGTGATTCATTCTCGCGTCGTCGAAGGACTGCGAACGGGTGATAAGCTCGGCCGATTCGAGCTTGTTAAGGGTGACGGCAACCGCCGCCGAGGAGATCTCAAGCTTCTGGGCGATGTCCTTCTGGCAGATGTTCTTGTTGGTGGCAATGAGAAGGAGCATCTGGTGCTGGCTGCAGTGGATTCCGAGCTTCGAGATCTGCTCTTCAGCCATAATGCGGTGAAGTCTGTTTACGTGCAGGAAAAGGTGAATGATCTCTGCTACGGATTTCTGCCTTGCGGTTTCTTTTTTCATTTCGGTTACTTCCTTTCGTTGATTTAATTTGGCCGGGTTGTAGATGTATGAGGTGTCGCGGGTCATGTTAAAGGCCAAGCATTATTAGCCTGTTAACTTTTAACGGGTTAATAATAGCGTGTTTTTCGCGCTTTGTCAAGAAGCAAATATGTAAAAATTCCTATGAATTTAACGCAATTTTTCTACGTTTTATACTAATGTGATAAAGACATGAAAAACAGTTGAATTTTTTATAAATATGATGTATAATCATCAGGATTCAGACCTTTGAAGGAAACGTTCCAATGTGATAAAATCATGAAAAACAGATGAATTTTTCATAAATAATGTATAATAATAAAAATTTTCAGGAGGAGCCATGTCAGTTGAATCTTTTCACAGAAAATATATAGGCGACAGGAATTTTTACCGCACTCTTTTAAAGGTAGTGCTGCCGATAATAATTCAGAATCTGATAACGAATTTTGTCAGCATGCTCGACAACATAATGGTGGGAAAGACCGGCACCGATCCCATGACCGGCGTTTCCATAGCGAACCAGCTTATTTTTGTCTTCAACATAATGATATTCGGCGCGGTGGCCGGCGCGGGTATATTCACCTCGCAGTATCACGGCAGCCGCGACAGCGACGGCGTCAGGTTTACCATGCGCTTCAAGCTCATCATCTGCGCGGCGACTACCGCCGTGGGCATAGCCGTCTTCGGTCTCTGCGGGCGTGAGCTTATATCGCTGTTCATTTCGGACAGCGCCGCCGTCGGCGACCCCGCGGCCACATTAAAATTCGGCTGGGATTATCTTAATGTGATAATGCTCGGGCTTCTGCCCTTTGCGATAACGCAGGCGTATTCCGGTACCCTTCGCGAGACAGGCGAAACGGTTCTGCCGATGATAGCGGGAACGGCCGCCGTCGCGGTGAATCTCTCCTTGAACTGGGTGCTGATATTCGGGCATTTCGGATTTAAGGCGATGGGCTCGGTCGGCGCGGCGATAGCAACGGTTATCTCGCGCTATGTCGAGGCGGCTATAGTCATCACATGGACGCACACCCACGCCGAGCGAAACCCCTTTGCAAGGGGGCTTTACCGCAGCGCGAGGATCCCTTGGAGGATAGCAAGATCTATAATCATAAAGGGCACGCCGCTTCTGATGAACGAGGCGCTCTGGAGCTTCGGCATAGCGGCGGTGGCGCAGTGCTATTCGGTGCGCGGGCTTGAGGTTGTCAGCGCGCAGAACATCTCCACCATTATTTCAAATATGTTCAATGTGGTGTTTTTATCCCTCGGCAGCTCGGTTTCGATAATCGTGGGCAACGCCCTCGGCTCAGGGAAGACGGAGGAAGCCGTTGACATTGACAGAAAGCTGATATTCATTTCGGTCGTGTTCAGCGCGATCACCGGGCTTGCCCTTGCCGCTATAGCGCCGGTTTTCCCCGAGCTTTACAACACCGAGCCGGAGATCAAGGCTCTTGCCTCGAAGATAATCATAGCCGTCGCGGCGGGAATGCCTATCCAGGCGTTTCTGAACGCCTGCTACTTCACGCTGCGCTCGGGCGGCAGGACGGTTATAACCTTCTTCTTCGACAGCGGAGCGGTCTGGGCGGTAAACTATCCCGTCGTGTTTCTGATGACCCGCTTTGCGCCCGCCGTCCCGGTCGAGATGATAGTTCTGGCCGAGCAGATGTCGGGGCTTGTGCGCTGCGTTGTCGGGTATATACTCGTCAAGCGCCGCACCTGGGTGAGGAATCTGACCCTCGGCGCCCCCGAAAAAGAAAATCCCCCGGCGGAGGAAAAATAAAAGTTTTCGCCGTCCTTTTTCAAAAGGCTTTTTAATCTTCCTCACCCCCTGCCCCCTCTCCCTCGCGAAGGGAGAGGGGGTCTCCACCCCGTCACCCGGCCGTTCACCTTGCGGCGAACGGCGCGACCCCTCCCCTCAAGGGGAGGGGTGTGTTCCCAAACGTATCTCACAAAATCGAAGCCTACGAGGCACTTTCGGTGCGGCGGTTGCCGTTTTATGACAGCCCGCGCTTATATAACGCCTTTCGGGAGCAAAGCAAAAATGTCCTGAAAAGCCGGTATTTTGCTAAGCAGACCCGAGGCGGCTTGCCTTTTTTCTCTTGCTCGTGCACATTTTCCCCGAAAAAATTCCTCAACACGCCACAAACCTTCATTCTTTCCTTGACTTCAATCTCCCGAAATGCTACAATATACCCAAAGAAGTGTTTTTGAACAGGAGTGACAGAATTGAAGCATAAATGGATAATCGCCGTGTTCGCAATTGCCTTTGCGGCGGCGGTGGCGCTCGGCGTGGGACTTAGGTTTGCGATGGCTCCCCATGAAATACCTGCGGAGGAGCAGCCCCCGGCAACCCTGCCGACTGCCGACGCCCCCACGGTCACCGAGCCGCCGATAAATACGATCCCCTCCGAGACGTCTGCCGAGCCCCCGGTTCCGGCCGAGACGATCCCGCCGCAGACCGAGCCGGTTGAGACCGAGCCGCCCCTGCCTTCGGAGCCGGAATCCGGCACCGTCAGGATCTGCATAGGCGGGGACACCTCGATAGACGGCGAATTCGCGGACTTTGCCGCCGCGAAGGGGGTCGATTACCCCTGGGCGGAGATCTCGGAAATTACAAATTCCGCGGATATCTCAATAGTCAATCTTGAAACCTGCGTCAGCGAGCAGGGAGTTTCCGAAAAGCGGGAAGGCTACGGCTTCCGCACGCCGCCCGAAATGCTCGAGGGCTTTGCCAACGCCGGCATCACCGCCGTGAACCTTGCGAACAATCACACCCGCGATTTCGGCTACGACGCACTTTTGGATACGTTTTCGAATCTTGAAAGCAGGGGGATATCCTACTTCGGCGCGGGGAGAGACCTTGACGACGCCTCGGGGCTGAGAATAATCGAGGCGAACGGGGTGCGCGTAGGCCTGACGGGCGCCAACAGGGTATCTTTAAAGGGCGACTGCGCCGCAGCCGAGGGCCACGCGGGCGTAAACCAGATAGGCGACGCGGACAGCGAATCCGCCCTTGCGTACATAGAAAAAATCAAGGAATACGACGCCATGTGCGACGTGCTGATAGTATTTTTGCACGCCGGCACCGAGGAGGTCTTCGACGTGACCTCCTACCAAAAAGAGATGACCCGCGCTTTTATCGACGCCGGCGCCGACATTGTCGTCGGGGGACATTCGCACACCCTGCAGCCCATAGAATTTTATAACGGCAAGCCGATAATCTACAGCATAGGAAACCTCATCTTCTGGCATATCGACGACGACCTCGACGGCCTGACCGCGCTGTTTGATATCACCGTCGACAAAAACGGCTTTGTTTCTTTAAAACTCCACCCGCTGTTTATCAAAAACTATAAGGTTTATTACCTTAAGGACGGCGAGGGCAGCTATCCGACGAGGTATGCGCAGATACTCAAGCTGATGAATGATCTCTGCGAGCCCTACGACATCTGGTTCGACGGCGAGGGAACGCTTTTGCAGGGTATTCCCGAGGAAATACTCGAGCAGCGGCGCATCGAACGTGAAGCGGAGGCCGAAGCGCAGTCTCGGGCGGAGGACGGCGAGTGAACGCAAATTGAATCAAGATAATCCGGCATACTTTTTATATCTATAAGGAGGACTTTATGGCATACCAGAAGGTTGTTATCATCGATTTCGGAGGGCAGTATAACCAGCTTATAGCGCGGCGCGTCCGCGAGTGCGGCGTATACTGCGAGGTGGTGCCGTTCAGAAAGATAACCGTCGAGGGCATAAAAAAAGAGCGCCCCGCCGGGATAATCTTCACCGGCGGCCCCAACAGCGTCTACCTTGAAAATTCGCCCCATATCGACAGAGAGATTTTCGAGCTCGGCATACCCGTCCTCGGCATCTGCTACGGCGCCCAGCTTATGGCGTATACCCTTGGCGGAAAGGTGGCCACCGCCCCGAAGAGCGAATACGGAAAGACCGAGACCGATTTCGACGGCGGCCTTATGTTTGAGGGCCACCCCGAAAGATCAGTCACCTGGATGAGCCATACCGATTATATCTCCGAAGTCCCCGAGGGATTTGAGATTGTCGCGCACACCCCGATATGCCCCGTCGCGGCGATGCAGAACGTCGAAAAGGGGCTTTTCGCCACGCAGTTCCACCCCGAGGTAAACCACACCGAGGGCGGCGCCGACATGATAAAGCGCTTTCTGACAAAGGCATGCGGCTGCGGCTGCGACTGGACTATGGAGAGTTACGCCGAGACGGCTGTAAGAGACATCAGGGAAAAGGTCGGCGGCGGAAAGGTGCTTTTGGCGCTTTCGGGCGGCGTGGACAGCTCGGTGCTGGCGGCGCTTTTGGCGAAGGCGGTCGGAAACCAGCTGACGGCTATATTTGTAGATCACGGCTTCATGCGCAAAAACGAGGGCGACGAGGTCGAAGCGGCGTTTAAGGACTGGGACATCAACTTTGTCAGGGTAAACGCGGCGGACAGGTTCCTTTTAAAGCTTGAGGGCGTATCCGATCCCGAAACAAAGCGCAAGCGCATCGGCGAGGAGTTCATAAAGGTATTTGAAGACGAGGCCAAAAAGATCGGCAAGGTCGATTTTCTGGCGCAGGGGACGATCTACCCCGATATAATCGAATCGGGCGCGGGGGACGCCGCGGTCATAAAAAGCCACCACAATGTCGGCGGCCTGCCCGACCATGTCGATTTCAAGGAGATCATCGAGCCGCTGCGGCTGCTCTTCAAGGACGAAGTGCGCGCGCTCGGCACCACCCTCGGCCTGCCCGAAAACATAGTCTGGCGCCCGCCATTCCCGGGCCCCGGCCTTGCGATAAGGATAATCGGCGAGATAACCAAGGAAAAGCTTGAAATTCTGCGCGAGGCAGACGCAATTTTCCGCGAGGAGCTTGAGCGCAGCGGCGTCGCCCGCGGAATAAACCAGTACTTCGCGGTGCTGACAAATATGCGCTCGGTCGGCGTCATGGGCGATTTTCGGACGTATGACTACACGGCCGCGCTCCGCGCCGTCACCACCAGCGACTTCATGACCGCCGACTTTGCGAAGATCCCCTATGATATCCTCGAACGCGCCGCCGGCCGCATCGTCGGCGAAGTCTCGGGCATCAACCGCGTGGTGTACGACATCACCACCAAGCCCCCCGCAACGATTGAGTGGGAATAACTAAAGCTCCCCGCAAATGCCCTATTTAAGCCACTTTGCGGGCTTAGACACCCCGATTTGATAGCAAAATGATAGCAGACTTTCATGCCGATTTATTTATTTTATTTTTGGTGGCATGAGGCTTGCGGGTATACGAAAAAATTATCCCTGTTGAATATTCAGCAGGGATTTTTTATGTCATTATTCTTTGTATCTAATCTTCTTGTCGCGCTTTTTCTTCACTTTCGTCGGCTCGGGAACGTCAAGCAAGTAGTCCATCAGCTCCTGCGGCGGCACTTTGTGCCACTGCCCCGATGTATCAAACGAGGGATAATTATATCGCCATCTATCGTACTCCTCGCGGGTGATTTCTCCCGCACGCAGCTTTTCCCTCTCGGTCGCCCATGCTTGAACCGCTCGGCACACGAATGATCCATGCTCGCCGTTCGGTCGGACAATCAGCCTATACGACCCCTCCTCGACGATCGGAACAAGTCCGCTGGTATCTTCAAGCGTGAACAGCGTGTGCATAATTCCTACGTCGCTGTCAATGTCAGGCACGTTCAATGCTCTCGGCGACACATCAAGTTCTTTTGCAAGAGCTGCTGTCAAGTCAGCCTTTGGAGTTCTCGTCCCGGTTTCATACTGCGCCAACCGTACATCAGCGGATTTTTCGGGAAATCCGACTGCCATGCCCAAAAACTTCTGGGTCATACCCCTAAGATTTCTGAAAAAGTGTATTCTTTCGCCAATCGCCATAATTTTTACCTCGCTTTCTTGTCTGCATTATAGCATTTTTGTTTAGAATTGTCAAGATATACAAAACAATTTTGTATAATATTTTTTCTGAAAATCTCTTGACTTAAACAAAAATGTTTGATATAATAGAATCAAGCTAAGCTATTATGCTTAGAAATAAATAATAGAAAGGAAGATTCTATGAACAATCAATTCATTCGCGCCGACGAGGTGGCAAAGGAGCTTGCGGTGTCCAAACCGTTCGCGTATAAGCTGATTAAACGGCTTAACGACGAACTCAAGGAGAAGGGCTATGTGACGATTGCGGGTCGCGTCAACCGTCAGTACTTCGAGGAGCGGCTGTACGGCATGGGAAAGGGGAGTGAGTAAATGGCGGCATTCCGCAACAAGGACAACGGCAGTTGGTTCGTGCAATTCCGCTACACCGACTGGCGCGGGGAGAAACAGCAGAAATTCAAGCGGGGATTTGCGACAAAAAGAGAGGCGCAAGAATGGGAACGGCAGTTTCTAATGCAAAAGCAAGCAGACGTCAATATGACATTTGAGAGCTTTGCGGCACTCTATGAAAAGGACGTCAAGCCGAAGCTGAAGCTCAACACTTGGCTGACGAAAGAGAGCATAATTCAGAAGAAAATACTGCCGTATTTCAAGAACCGAAAGCTTTCGGAAATTAAGGCGACGGACATTATTGACTGGCAGAACGAGATCAGAAAGCTGACCGATTCAAAGGGCAAGCCGTATTCGACGACCTATCTCAAAACAGTCCACAATCAGCTTTCGGCGATTTTCAATCATGCCGTGAAATATTACGGTTTGCAGGTGAATCCGGCGCAGAGAGCGGGCAACATGGGCAGTGAGGAACGGCGGGAAATGCTTTTCTGGACGAAAGAGGAGTATTTAAAATTCGCCGACGCGATGATGGACAAGCCAATCTCGTTTT